>CAZCYD010000052.1:0-21444 GCA_964502735.1 uncultured Pseudobdellovibrionaceae bacterium | reverse complement strand
ACCCCCCAAATCTAAAGTAGTTCCCTGAAGAGTTTTTTGCTTTTTTCGACGCCGGGCTGGCCGTAGATTTCGATTCCCATGGCCCGACCAACGGTTCCCACAACCAAAGCCATTAGTAAATGCAGAGCAAAGGCCACTTCTTCGCTACTGTCTCTTAATGTCATTAGAGCCCTAGGCTGCCCCTGCAAACTCTCGTAAGTCGACTGACAATAGAGCTTCATAACATGATCTAAATCGTACTCGTTTAAATAAGAAGCCTCTTCGCTAATCCAATTTTTTTGATAGCGAGAGTCCAAGTTGGGTTTTTTAATTTGTAAAAATACGTGGGACTTATCTGGGTATCCCTCTTCCATCTGCTGCAACAGAGAGTGCTGGTCGTTAGTTCCATAACAACAAAATGGCGTACTCACGCGATGGGCTTCGTCAGAAAACTTACCCAAAGACTCCGCCCACAACTGCTCTAACCAAAAGCCAAACTCTTTAAGCCTTTCTGAATAGAGCCAAAACATTGAAATCCATTTTTTGTCCTGAAAACTTTGCAAGTAAAATTGACTTAACTCCAACACCAAATTTTGGTTTTGTTTTATCCACTCAGCAGCACTCGCAAATGGGTTATCCCCCTTTTCAACTCCCTTTAAGTGTGAAGCCATTGGATACAGCCCCATAAAACTGAATAAAGAAAACCGCCCTTCGATGCCTTGAGGGTAATCGAGTATTTGTACCCCCTCTTGATCAGCCCAATTTTTAACCACAGAGCCTTTGGCCTCAGTTAATGCAAAAACTCTTTTTTTATTTGCAAGTAACCGCCCTTCTGTTTTTTCCAGTAGGGTGTTTAAAATAAATAAAGTTTCGGTGGATTTTCCACTTTTTGAGATAATATACCAAGTGGTGTCTGAGTAGCTTTCGATTTTTTGCATCTGCCCATTGATATAAGACTCGTCAATTCTATCAAAAAATACAAATTCTCGCCCCAAACAATCTGGTGAAACATACTTTAAAAAACTTTTTTGCCCTTGTGAGCTTCCGCCTATACCAATTATGCCCACCTGTTGAGACTCATTTAAACAGGACTTAAAGTCTGCTAATTTTGACCAAGGGAAGCCCTCTCTCATGACATCTAAAAAACCGTATTTTTTATTGGCCAACAGCTCCTCATAGGCCCTGTGGACTTGACCACTGTAAGGGGTGAGTTTTTCTTTTTGCTCTTTTGGAATTTCTAAATGAATCATCGTCCTTAGAAACTACTTATATTTATTTTGAATGTCTATTCAAATGTCTGTCAAAATGTCTGCGCGAAAGGCCATAACTGGATAGATCATATATTGACAGCGAGTGCCAACAAGGCAAAACTGATTTTCATAAACGTGTAATATGGACGACACAGAGGACGATTTATGGGGTTAATTCTCAAACAGTTTTTTCAGTTTTTAAAACTACTCAATTCTGACACGGGTACAAACCAAATTGCCGCAGGTGTGGCCGCTGGTTTTATACTCGGAATGACACCCGTATTTTCTCTACAAACTCTAGTCGTTTTTGTTTTGATTTTTTTGTTTCGCATACAAATTGGAGCCGCCTTTGCGACGGCCTTCTTTTTTAAATTTATCGCCTTTTTATTAGATCCTGTTTTTCACCATGTTGGCGTTGCCGTACTCTCTATAGACAACCTTAAACCTCTTTTTACCACTTTGTTTAATATGCCCATCATACCCTTTACAAGATTTTACAACTCGATAGTAATGGGCTCAGGCGTTGTCTCAATAGTTTTAGCCCCTTTTGTTTACGTTCTTGCGCAAATCTTAGTAAAGAAATATCGCCAACAAGTTTTAGAAAAATTTAAGAGCACAAAGTTTTGGAAAGCTCTCCAAGCTACATCCCTCTACAAATGGTACTACAAATATGACGAACACTTCAGATAAACAGCCGACAAAGTCCGACGACAAAAAAAAGCCAAAAGCCAAGGGCCCTATCAGATTTGAGGCCATACTGCCTGTTGGAATAATACTGACTCTTATTTACCTTTACTTTGCCATGTTTTTTGATGGCCACTTGCGGAGGCTTTTGGAGTTTACCGGCACAAGTATTCATGGCGCAGAAGTAAATATCGAGAAAATTGAGTCTAGTTTTTGGGGAGGCTACTTTCGCCTTATCGGTTTGCAAATCACAGACAAGTCTGAACCCAGCCGCAACCTGATTCAAATTCAAAGAATGAACTTTGAACTCGTTTGGGATGCTCTTTTGCGCGCAAAATTTGTTGTTAAAGAGGCCTCTATAGACAACATCATGGCCCACTCGCCTCGAAAACGTCCAGGGAGAGTGATTCCCCCAAAGCCGCCAAAGTCTGGAAAAAACCAAACTCTCCAGCAAGTTGAAAGTCAGTTTATAGAACAAACTAAAGATCAATTTAACGACAACGTTCTTGGCGATGTGGCTTCAATTCTCGAAGGCTCTGACCCCGCCTCGCAACTCAAACAAATCCAAGCGGACCTAAAGGCAGAAGCTAAGGTCAAAGAACTTGAAAATGCCCTTAACGAAAAAAAGAAGGCTTGGGACGAAAGAATCAACAACCTCCCTCAAAAACCTCAAATTGATGCCTTAGTAGAAAGATCAAAACTGTTGAAATTCAACTCCAAAAACCCAAAACAATTTGCCAATGACGTCAAGGAACTCGAAAAAATCCTCAAAGAGGGTGACAAAATCGTCAAAGAATTTAATTCTGCTAGCAGCTCACTCAAAAGTGACGTCCAAGGCTTTAACAATGACTTTAAAAGCTTAGACGACCTCATCAAGCAAGATATCAAAGATCTGCAAACCCGCTTGAAAATTCCAAGCATTAATGTCGCTGACTTCTCAGAAGGCCTTTTTGGTCGAGTGATTAATGAAAACCTCGGTAAATATAAAAAGTATATTGACCTCGCCCGTCAGCATATGCCCGAGAAAAAAGATAAATCAGCTTCCTCTACAGACGAAAATCAAGCCGAGAAAAAAATTGAAATCAAACCCAGATCTCGCAGCGAAGGCGAGGACTTTAGTTTCCCCAAGGCCAAGGCTTATCCAACATTTTGGCTCCAATTAGCTCGCATAACCTCGAAAGAAGACATGTCGGAATACAGTGGAAACCTTGGCGGAGAGATTCGACACCTTTCGACTCAACCCTTTGTTGTGGGAATACCTATGACTATTGACATTCAAGGTAACTTTCCGAAACAGGAAGTGATGGGTCTACAAGCTACAATTGTCGTCGATCACACAACTGAAGATGCCTATGAAAAATTTGATTTTGCAGTTGGCAGCTACCCTGTTAATCGATATTCCCTATCAAAATCTTTGGATGTGAAATTGGCCATTACTGGAGCCAAGGGATCAACCAATATCACGGGAATCTCTCGTGGAGATAATCTACACTTTTCTTTAGAAAATAAATTTCAAGACGTTGCCTACGACATAGATGCAAAGTCTAAAACTGTTAAGGAAATTTTGACCAATATCACCAACGATATACCCTATGTAAATTTAAATGCCAAAGCCTCCGGCCCATGGAGAAAGCTCTCATGGAGTATTCGCTCAAACTTAGGAGACGAGCTCAGTCGCGGCTTTAAAAAACAACTGCAGGCCAAAATAGATGATGCAAAAAAACAATTGGACCAATTTGTTAACAGTCGAATTCAAGCCGAGCGCGATAAGTTAACTGGCCAGTACAACGAGATTAAAAACTCTTTCGAAGCGCAAGTGGCCAGCAAGAAAAAAGAATTGGATTCTGCAAAAAAACAGGCTGAAACCCAAATGAATAAACAAAAATCAGCCCCAAAGGCCACCCTTAAAGAGGAGGGCAAGAAAGTAGAAAAGCAGCTGAAAAAGCTTTTTGGCAAATAATTGCAGATTTAATCCTTAGTTTTGATAGTGTCGCGTATTGCCTTTTGGTGCCGTATATTAGTATAGTCACAGCCTCACAAAGGACACATAATTCAGAGGGGATTTTTATGTTCAACTTGCGATTTTTAGCATTATCTTTGGCGTTGTATTTTTCTGTGATTTTGATAGCTGGCTGCCAATCAAAAACTCATAAAACAGAGTCTAGAAAATCCACGAGAACCCATAAGTCGGGATCACCTATGGACTACTCATATCAGGAGCCCATCCCCGAAGACCCCTACGGCTTTTTAAATGAAGCTCAACAATTCACCTTCGGCGGAAAACGCACTGGCGAAGGTTATTTTAGCGTAGATGGCTCTCATTTTGTTTTCCAAAGCGAAAGAGAATCCGACAATCCATTTTATCAAATTTACTTAACAGATTTAAAGTCAGGCAAAACGAATAGGGTCTCTCCTGGCTATGGAAAAACAACCTGCGCATGGGTACATCCCAGTAATAAAAAGGTTTTGTTTTCGTCCACTCACAATGATCCCAAAGCCCGACAGTATATGAAAGAGGAGTTGGAGTTTAGAAAAACTGGACAAAAAAAGAAGTACTCCTGGGACTATGACGACACTTATGACATTTACGAAGCCAGCGCGGAAGGTAAAATCTTAAGAAACCTCACAAATGTCAAAGGCTACGACGCTGAAGGGGCCTACTCACCCGATGGCAATTGGATTGTGTTTTCCTCTAACCGACACGCCTACAGCGGCAGCTTGACTGAGGAAGAAAAAAAGGCTCTTGAAAAGGACCCTAGCCTTTTCTTAGATATTTACATAATGAAACATGATGGCACTCAAGTGAAGCGCTTAACCACTGACTACGGTTATGACGGTGGGCCATTTTTTAGTTCTGACGGCAAAAAAATAGTTTGGCGTCACTTTGAACCCAGTGGTCACGTGGCTGAAATCTACACAATGAACACGGATGGATCGGACAAAAAGCAAATTACAAATTTGAAATCTGTCTCTTGGGCGCCTTTTTTTCACCCCTCTGGCGACTACATAGTTTTTACTACCAATAAACACGGATATAAAAATTTTGAACTTTACTTAGTCGATGCTCTTGGAGCAAAAGATCCCGTGCGCATAAGCTATTTAGACGACTTTGATGGCCTTCCTGTTTTTACTCCTGACGGCGAATACCTGACTTGGACAAGACGAGCACAAGGGATGTCTCAGATTTATCGAGTCAAGTGGGATGACAATAAAGCTAGAAGAGCATTGGGCATTGCCCCCTCCCCTTTAAAGTCCCATGAGCTTTCGCATGAAATTAAAGAAAGCGATATTAAAAGAACTATTCACTACCTTTCGTCGGACACCCTTAAAGGTCGTCGCGCAGGTAGCCCTGAGGAGTTAGTATATACAAAAAACTTGGCAGAGCTGTTTAGCGATTTTGGCCTAAGCCCTGGTTTTAAAAACAACTATATTCATACGTTTAGTTTTCCCTCTGGAGCGGAACTCGGAAAAAACAATAAAATGCTATCCACCCATGAGGGGGTAAAATTTGAACTTGGAAAAAATTGGTCTCCTCTTGCCTTTTCAAAATCAGGAGCCTTTGCCAATGCACCTGTGATTTTTGCTGGCTATGGACTGGTTGTTCCTGAAACTGAAAAGTTTAGCGCCTATGATTCTTACGCAAATCTAGATGTCAAAGGAAAGTGGGTTGTTGTCTTCCGTTTTATACCGGAAAATATAGAGTCTAATTTGAGGTCTCATTTTCATCGCTACTCAAAACTCGAACACAAAGCTATGATTGCCCGTGAGCGAGGAGCCCTAGGCCTTATAGTTGTCAATGGGCCCAATTCAAAAGTCAAAAAACCTATTATTGCTTTTAATGGAGATAAGAGTTCTGGTGAACTTTCTATTCCTGTACTTTCTATCAGTGACGACATCGCAGAAGCGTGGCTAAAGTCTCAAACAAAAAAACTCAAGCTCATTCAGAACGAACTCGACAAGCTCAGTTCGTTAGAAAAAGTTTCGGACGAGTCATTAAAAGGTTTTGAGATATCAGGGCTTCAAGTCAGCGCGAGCGTTAATATAAGACACAAACAAAGTGAAGGGCGAAATGTTTTGGCCATGCTAAAAGTGCCTGGTGCCAAAAGCACAGTGGTTATTGGAGCTCACGGAGACCACTTGGGTGAAGGACACTCCAGCTCTTCGTTTATGAACAACCAAGACACCTCTCAAATTCATTACGGCGCTGATGACAATGCCAGCGGAGTTTCTGGGGTTATTGAACTGGCTCATTTTTTTGCAAAGCAAGCTCAACAAGGGAAGCTTCAAATTAAGCAAAATCTACTTTTTGCAATTTGGTCGGCAGAAGAAATTGGCGTACTGGGCTCAAAAGCCTTTCTAGATGATTTTAAAATAGCCAACAAACAAGTTTACCCCTTGCTTTCGTCTTACCTCAACATGGATATGATTGGTCGCTATAAGGAGGGTTTGTTTATTCAAGGTGTGGCCTCGAGTTCCGACTGGGCAAATCTCATTGAGCCTCACCTACAAAAGACGAACTTAAAAACATCACTAAGCTCCGACCCTTATGTGCCCACTGATGGTATGCCATTTTATTTACTTGGGGTTCCCTCTATTACATTTTTTACGGGAGCCCATGAAGATTATCATTCACCAAGAGATCGGGCCGAAAAAATTAATTTTGAAAAAACCGAACAAATAGTTAAGCTTATTTTCTCTATTACGACGAATGTCGCTAGTCAAAGTCGGGCCCTTCCCTACACCAAAATTGAAAGAGCCAACACAGGAAATCAACGCGGCTTTAGAATCTACCTTGGCACCATTCCCGATTACTCTAGTTCTGGTGCCACTAAGGGGCTCAAACTTTCTGGTGTTATTAAGGGGGGGCCAGCTGAAGCTGCCGGCCTCAAAACGGGAGATATCATTATTGAACTCAGCGGAAAAAAAATAGAGAATATCCATGATTACGTCTACTCCCTGGAGTCGCTGAAACCTGAGCAAAAAACTCGAGTTGTAGTTATGCGCAAGGGCAACAAACAGGAACTCGAAATTACGCCACAGTCAAAACAATAGCGTCGATTATGATGGAGTTTTCTAAGAAAACTTAGTAGTAATAGTTTTAATTAAATATTAAATATTAAATATTAAATATTAAATATTAAATATTAAATATTAAATTAAAAACACTACCAATAGTTGTTTACGTCAACACCGGTATAAATAGATAACTCAGCCAACGGGAGATAAAATGGAAAAGTCTTATCAACGCCTAATCGAAGGAAATAGAAAGTTTGTTGAAGAGAAATTGAAGTTAGACCCTAATGTTTTTGATGACATGTCAAAAGGACAGTCTCCGGAATTTATGTGGATTGGTTGTGCCGACAGTCGAGTTCCTGCCAATCAGATCACTGGGACCAATGCGGGTGAAATTTTTGTTCATCGCAATATCGCCAATATGGTTGTTCATACGGACTTAAACATGTTGTCAGTTCTTCAGTACGCCGTACAAGTTTTAAAAGTTAAACACGTTATTGTTTGCGGTCACTATGGCTGTGGGGGCGTTCGAGCCGCTCTTGGAAATACAAATTTTGGCCTTGTTAATAAATGGATTCGCAATATCAAAGAGGTCTATATCAAGCACGCAAAGGAACTAGAGGCTATACCCGATTTGGACTCACGAGCTGATAGACTAGCCGAACTCAATGTAAAGGAACAAGTTTACAACTTGGCAAAAACCTCAATTGTCCAAGATGCCTGGAAAAAGCGAGAACTCAAAATTCACGGCTGGATTTACCGTCTTGATAATGGAAAGATCATTGATCTCAACTGCATGCACGGAGAACTTGAAGACGTAGAACCTATTTTTAGGTTTGAGTAATTTGCCCAAGAGACTCTCCTCTCTTCCTATATATTAATTTGATTGCGTAGTGGTCATTTTTACGGCCCTAATGACTCCATTAGGGTAAAAAATGGAGCTTCTTTGAAATCACCAAAATCTCAAATTCAACGGTCTCTTAAAAATTTTATAAAAAATCAAAAAAAGTGTTTTATTGTTGGGGCCAAGACAAACGGGCAAGTCTACTCTAATAAAAGACTTGAAGCCAGATTTGACCATCAATTTGGCAGGATTTAGCTTCCTTAGAACTACTTAAAAAGTATGATCCAACGATTGCCAAATTTTACTGTATTGGGCTAAAGGAAAAAGAGTCAAGAAAAATTAAAAATGTAAACATCTGCCACCTTAATGCATTTTTAAAAAAAATATTTTAAAAAACCAGTCTTGATTAAACTTTACAAGTCATAACCAATTCCAAAAAATAATTGTCTAAAATGTTGGTCTGTGCACGATGTCTCCCAGTTCTTTAGTTCTTTAGTTCTTTACACATAAGGCTGGCACATGAGGGGGGGCACATTAAGAGACAATTTTTGGCAGACTTCATAAAAAAAATCCAACAAACAAAGGCCCTAGGCCCAAAGGCTTCCATTTCAACACTGGTATAGAGATTGATACTGATACCTTGAGTTTTCTTTTGAAAAAGTGAGGTAAAAATGGAAAACCTTGGAATTATTCAACTAATCACGACGGCCTTTAATCAGGGTGGCATATGGATGTGGGCAATTTTTGTCACCCAGATCTTTTCTATAGCCATAATCGCTGAAAGAGTATGGAAACTCTATCTTTCACGCGACACAAATAACGCAGAAATGGTTAAACACTTTGAATTAGACATCAAAGCCGGAAGGTTAGACAACGTCATAGATCGCAGCAAAGCCATGAAAGAAAAAATGCCGATCTCCAGAGTTGTTCGAGCCGGTGCTCAAGCCGCATTAGAAATGGGGGGGCGCGAAGAAATTCAGTCTCAGATGGACGAAGTCCTACTTTATGAAAACTCCAGATTGAGCAAACGAACAGGCCTTCTCGCCATGCTTGGCAATACAGGAACTCTTTTAGGTCTACTAGGTACTATTGTTGGACTTATACAGGCTTTTTCATCTGTATCTGGCGTAGATCCTGTAGAAAAGGCCACCCTATTAACCCAAGGTATCGCCATGGCCATGAACACCACAGCCTATGGTTTAATTATGGCAATACCGGCCCTTGTAATGTTTGGAATTTTGCAAAGCCGAGCTAATGCACTAGCTGAAGACTTAAACCAAGCGGCTCTAAAGGTGTTTAACCTGCTGAGCTTTAAATACGAAAGTGTTCCCAAAAGAACTGTTCGTACAAAGTCTAATGCTTAATTTTAAATCAGACTAAACGGTGGATGATAGTATGTTAAAAAATACAGAAACAAATTTTGAACTCAACCTACTGCCAATCATCTCGCTATTGGCAGTTTGCATAAGCTTTCTGCTAGTAACGGCCGTTTGGTTACCACTAGGCATATTTGATATCAAACAAGCCATTGGTGAGAGTCAACCAGATAATACAACTCCACCCAGTCGATTTGAAATCTCTATACTCAAGAACAATCAATTTATTTTTACCGTCGAAAAAGAAGGTAAAAAAATTAAACAGCTAAAAATAACAGATAGCTCAAGAAAGCAAGACGAAGTCTCAAAAAATCTTAAATTTTTAAGAGAGAAATACCCAGATATTAAAATGGCATTTGTTTCTCCTGAAAAAAACATTAAATACGGACACGTCATAGGAGTTATAGAGCTACTAAATAAATATGAGTTGAAGGAAATTGGGGTCATACCCAGTTTATAGAGGAAACAATGATGAAGTTTGGAGCTATAAAACAACAGAAACTGAATTCGCCATTAGAACAGATGGCAACTGTTCGCCCAACTACAAATAAAATGAGCATGTTTGAAGTTGCGACTCCCCTGCTACTAACCTCTTTAGTAGATGCCTTTGCAGTTATTGTTATCTACTTATTAGTAAGCACTCAACAGTCACAAAATGATTTAAAAATGGATAATAAAATTAAGTTACCACAAGCCTCGCACTCACAGGCCCTACAACCTGGAGTTAACGTTAGAATCACGGGTAAGGATTATATTGTTAATGATTCAACTTTAAAAATTGAAGATCTTGCTTCTTACTTAAATAAATTAAACCAAGATTTTGATACAAGTAATGATATGAGAAAAGGAAAGCTCATAATTCAAGCCGACAAGGATTCCGACTTTGACGGTATAAGTCCACTCCTTGCCGTGGCAGCACAAACAGGTTTTGAAAATGTAAGATTTGCCGTAATTGGGGAGTCAAATTGAAACTTATATTTTTTTTAATCCTTATTAATATAACTGCCCAAGGTCAAGTTCACAACATGAACGTTGATGTTCACGATATGTTAATTACAAAGTTAGAGAAAGGATTAGAAAAAACAAAGGACACATCCATTGAACTTAGACTAGCAGATCTATATTCAGACCGATCACGCCTTAAACAAATAAAAGAAAATGAGACCGATTGCAATCAATGCCTTAAATCTAACGAGGATCGAAAAAAATCCGTTATAATATATAAAAAAATATTTGATAAAATAGATAAAAACGAACAAGAAAGAGTCTTTGAACAAATATCTCAATCTCTCACCATACTAAATAGCAGTAAAGAGGCTGATGAGTTTTACAATAGGATAATAAAAAACAAATACAGTAACCAGTTAAAAGCTATGGCACATCTAGCACAGGCCGACAACTTTTTTTTTAATAATCAATATTCAAGTGCCTATAAAAAATTTAGAACGGCTTTAACTCTAAGTCCTAATCTAGAAAGTCCAATTGTAAAATATCGAATAGCCTGGTGCGAATTCAATTCTGGAAATTTCGAATCAGCAAAGCGTCAATTGGCTGAAATATTAAAGGAGAAGGATTCCATTGAGCCCAGTTTAAAGTCAGAGATTGCCAGAGATTTTGCCAGATTCTCCTCTAAAGGGAAAATAAATAAATCTACAATAAAGATGGTTCACAATTTGAGCCCAAATACAGATTCTAAGGACAATATCGAGTTCTTAGCTGAAGAGCTTGATCGACAAAGCCGATTTTATGAAAGTTTAATCGTAAATCACTATCTTCTCGAAGAGTTCACATCTGATAATTACGAAAAGTCAATTGCCTATATTCGCATAGCACAATCAGAACTTTCACTTAAGAGATACAATTCCGTAATAGAGTCTTTTAGAAAATCAACTGAATTTTACAAGAACCTGAATTGCAAGTCGTCAGCTAACTTGTGCGATCAATATCAAGAGAAAGCTCAAAAATTTGTTATTTATTGGAATAGCCTTGAAAAAGATCAACCCAGTCAAAACCTAATTAAAATATGGACCATTTACATTACCCTATTTACCGACAAGTCAGACATGCACTTTTTAGCTGCACAAACATTTTATAAAATAAAAGACTACGCTAAAGCTCAAGACTCCTATATAAAAACAGCCGAAATTTTAAATCAGAATTCAAAATATAATAAAAACAAAAACAGCTCACAAGATGTAAAACTATTTAATATTTCTCTAAATGCGGCTATGGATAGTGCTGAAAAAAGTAAAAAAATTGAAAATAAAATTCAAGCCTATCAGGCTTATTTAAAATTAAATCCCGAGGGTGAAAAAAATCTAGAAGCTAAGTACCAGTTGGCCTATTTAGATTATGAACAAAAAAAATATAAAGATGCACTTATTGCCTTTAACAATATTGTAAAAGATTATACAAAATCAAAGAAACTTTTAAAACACGACATAGCCATAAAGTCTGCCAATTTAGTTTTAGATATACTCGCTATTCAAAAAGCTAATAAAGAAATAATGATTTACTCTTTAATATATGCAGATGTATTCACAAAGCAGAAAGATGACTTTAACTCAATTTATAGAAAAGCCTTAATAAATGAATCCTTAGATACTCTAAAAGATAAAAACTCTAACAAAAAATATCAAAGCCAGTTAATAGATAATATTAAAAAGTCTAAGACTCATAAGACCTCTCAAAGTGAATTCATAAAAATAAATGAAGTGCAACTAGAACTAGCTATAGCTATTCAGGATCTAAACGAGGTAAAATTAAGTGCAATTGAATTAATTAATTCTAAAAGAATTAAACCTAATATTCGCAATTATGCACTCGATAAGTACATATGGGCCAGTGAGATTGCTTTAGAATTTTCAAAAGCCTATGAATTTGCTCTAATTAGATATCCTAAAAAAAATAGGGGACAAAAAGAATTATTAAAAATTGGCTTACTTGCTGAGCTTTCAGGTAAAAACCCCAATAGCTTTTATGAACAAGCTTTGACTAAAACTCGAAGCCCCGCAGAAGCTAATCAAATTCGTATAAAAATTGTCCAAAATAGTCGATACCCATGGAAAGATCTAATTAAATACAAAAAAGATTTAAGCTTATCTCCATTGCTACTTTCTGAGCTGACTTTAGAAACATATGCAAGATTTAAAAATGATAAACGAGCCGAAGAAGTACTTAAAGATAAACGTGTGGCTTCTAAACCAGCGGGAATTCAATTACAACGATATATAGAAATACCAAAATTTAAGAAACTAGAGCACCAAGTTTCTAAACATAAAATTGCTTCTAAGTCTGAAAGTAAAACGCAAAAAAACATAGCAGAAAGAGTGCAAATTCTAAGTAAAATTGAAAAGGTAGCAAATAGTGCAATTGAAAGAAAAGATTTTACTCTTCAAGTTGCCTCACTCAGCCTTCTAAAAAATGAAAAAGAACGACTCGCCAAAGAATTAAGCGAACTTCCAATTCCAAAAGGATTAAATAAAAAAGAACAAAGCATGTACAACAGCATTTTGGCTCAAAGAGTTGTCATTATGCAAAATGAGTCGAAAAAGATAGCTATTCGCTTAGAGCAGGCCTGGAAAAGTCAATCTTACGTGAAAAATATGTCATCTGCATTTTTCAATTCATCAAATGACTTAAAGCAATTAATAGCTCAAGAGGCTAAATTTCTTACTGCTTATGCTCCTGATAATGTTCGCTCTGATCTTAAAAGGATGTTTGACATTCCAAAACTTGACCGAAAATCTCTGGATGTTGCAAGAACACAAGTTCAAGAGCAGCCCTTTAACAAAGATAAAATAAAAAACCTATTAAAATTGGAAAAATATAATAATCGTTATACTCAAGTGGCGTTTTTAGAAAAGCGAATTATTGAACTAGATAAGGGGGGCCTATAATGAAAACTTATCTATTAGTTTTGTTTGGAATGTTTTTTATTACTCTTTCAGTTAATGCGACAGATAAAAACTCATCTAAAAACAAGTCGGTATCATCTAAAAAAATATTATCAATCAAAAGCCAAAGAACAACTGATGCGAACTTTACAGGAGCTACTGTCCACGGAAAATACGCTCATTCTCCTGAAAGTACAGTTTCAGTTGAACAAGAAAAACAACTAATTTCAGTTGTTAAACCGCGTGAGAAGTTAATTTTTCAGGTTAAAAAAAGCCGTGAGGACTACAAATGAAAAAGAAAGAATCTACCGCAATAGTTTTAGAAAATGATGCAGGAAGAGTCTTACGTTTTTTTCAATGGGATTCTCCTCAAATACACTTGGTCAAAAAAACTAAAACTAACCGACTCGAAGCTTTGTCAAATATAGGTAAAAATGAAGATTATTACTTTGTTAGTTCACATGAAGTTAAAAATTTATCAAAAACTCCTACTTCTATAGTATCTGATTATATTTTTATAAGAAAAGTTGCTGATGCTGAAACCCTGCCCGTTTACCTGTCTGAATCTTTAAATTATGACTCCGACGACGAATACAAAAAAACTCTGAAGTGGTCAACATATGTCCATGCTGCTCTTTTATTTATTGGTGTTAGCCTATTTTGGACTCACAAATTTTTCTTTGAAGAAACTCAGCCCGTTGTTACAATTGAATTGCCTAAACAGAACACCCCAAAAAAGATCGTAACCACCCCTGCAGTTAGAAAAATTGTTAAGCCTAGTCATAAAAAAATAGATCAGAAAGTAAAAGTTAGTGATGTTAAAGTTCAAAAAAAATTAGCAAAAACTCCTGTAGCAAAATCTACCAAAAAAATTATTAGGCCAACAAAAAATGTCAAAAATATGGGAGCTCTTGCCGCATTAGGAGGATTTTCTAATGGATCGCAGGGTGGAAAAGGACTTAATTTGAACTCTACTCTTAACGGTGCGGGCTCAGGAAGCTCTTCTGGCACGTCTTCTATTGGTAAGGCCAATGCCGCTCTTGCCGGCAAGGGCCTTATGTCTGGAGGCGGAGGTCATAAATCTGGGGCAAATCTTGGACATGTCGGATATGGGACCAAAGGTAAATCCGGCGGCAGAGCTGGTTACGGCAAGCTCAACATTGGTGGATCAAGTGAAAATTTCGAACTACCTATGCAAGGCGGCGGGGCCGTCGCTGGTGGTTTAGAAATGAGCCAAATAGAAGCTGTTATTAGGCAAAATATTGGACAAATATTTTATTGCTACGAAAAAGGTTTACAGTCTCAACCCCAACTTAATGGTCGAGTAGTTACAAAGTTTATTATCAATGCCTCTGGAAAAGTTCAAATTGCAAAAGTAGGTCAAAGCAGTCTTAACTCTTCATCAGTTGAGAAATGCATGGTTACAAAAATAAAGGGATGGAAGTTTCCAAAACCCTATGGGGAAGTTGATGTAAATGTTTCTTATCCATTTGTACTTAAGAGGGCAAAGCATGGCTAAAGGAGAAAATGTCATGAAATACTATCATGTAGTTAATAATAAGTTGCTAGTCTTAGTTGCATTTTCCACCTTATTAGTAAATTGCGATTTTGGTGGAAAAAATGCTGATCCCCTTAAAGGACAAGAAGTTAGCAACTATGTGTCTAGTACAGAAAGAGTTTCAGAACATAAACAATGGGAAGATAAATTTAAAGAAGAAACTGATGCCTATCAAAAATCAATTAGAGATATTCAAGCTCGAGCCGACGAGAGAATTAAAGTTTTAGAAGAACACTATAACACCATTACTGAACAGCTTAGAAATGAAAGCTCTAACCATCAATCGACTTGGTTAAATGAACGAGAGCGTTTTATGTCCGACTTTAACCAATACAAAGCCGCTCAAGATGCAGTCATAGAAGATTTAAAATCAGCTTTATCGGAATGGGAAAATCAGGCCAAAACATATAAGCAACTAATTGAAAACCCTGAAAAACAAACTTTTCAAGGTCTACTTTATAGGCTAAACATTAGTCAATCTTTACCTCGTTCAATTGAATGGACGACAGACAAATCAAGTTCCTACTCAATATTTTTTAAGATGGATTTCGGCCATGAAGCTGTAGTTGGAGTCAGAGTTCAGCCAGAATTGCCGCAAGGACTTTCAATTGTTAGAAAAGATGAGCATGTTTGGACAATTGAAGGGGCTCCAAATGTAGTTATTCCAAAGGAACAAGAGTTATTTCGCTCCCTACATTATTTAGTTCCTATACTTGATTTGAATCGCATTACTGATACATCAACTCGCTCACTTGTTGCTCAACAAAGTTTTGAAGAGAGCATCATGATTGTTGTGCATAGCGATAAACTTCCTTCCACTGAAGGGAGCATCCAAAAGCTTAAGGGAGATAACTGATGAGACAACTAATGAAACATCTTAATATTTTAGTAGTGCTTTTGATGTTCGCCTCTGGACTCTCTTCTGCCAATGCTAAAAGTGTCGCGGACGATCTAGATAGTTTAGGCGTAAACAAAGAAGTTGTCAGAAAGGCCCGTGGTTTAAACCCTGACAATAAAATTAAAGTCGTTCAAAAGCGTGCTGTTGATAGGCACTGGAGGCTAGAAGGCAGCCTTGGTTATGGCTTATTGACAGGAGGAAATCCCTATACAGACTCTAGACAATTAGAAACAGCTTTAGATTTACACATTAACCCTCGCTGGTCGATAGGCGGAAGATACTACAGCTTTAACAACGAACTCTCAAAAGAAGGAAAGCGTGTCTTTAGAGGTAACGAACAAGCGGGAACAGGAATTGGTCCAGATGTAAGAGACTTTGCTAGAGATGCCTACTTGGCTACAGTTTCTTTTTACCCCCTATATGGTAAGGTGAACTTATTTAATTGGAAGGTCACCCAGTTTGACATCTATTTATCTGCCGGTTACGGTCAAATACAACTTGATAGAACTGGTTCCACAGATTTGGCTAGTTATGCCGGTGGTGTTGGCTTTTGGCTAACAAACTGGTTAACATCCCGATTCGAAGTTCGACACCAAATTTACAATGACACCATTGGCGACAATCAAAGTCGAAGAATTGATCAGACAATTTTTATGGCCAAAATAGGGTTCCTATTATGATAAAAAGAGTTTTTAGTATAATTTTTACTCTAGTTCTTATTTACAGTTCATTTGGCATGGCTGAAAAATCAGATGTTATTCCAGCTCCTGCTGAACAAAAAGAATTTACAGCTTTGCAGAAAAGACTAATTTCGAGATCTTTAGAATTAGCAGACAAAGGACAAAATCAAAAAGCTCTTCAAATTTTAAAAACACCTATACTAAAAAACTTAAACGGGGGTTTAGATCACAATATCCAACTTATAAAAGGTAGAGTTCTATTTAACAGTAGAAAATACAGCTCAGCCCTGGAAGCCTACGAAAAAATACCCAGATCTTCACCATTATGGCTAGCGAGCGTAGAGGAAAGAGCCTGGACCAAAATCTATTTGGGTAAAATGAACGATGCCATAGCTGATAGTCATACTCTAATGTCACCTTTATTTTCTGATGTTGTCAGCCCTGAAGCCTACTATTTAAGTGCATTCGTTTCTCATCAAGTTTGCGACTTTAATCGCGTATTTCAGATTATTGAAGTCTTTAAAAAACAAAGCTTAGGAAGAATTAAAGAAATCGAGAAAAAATCTAAACTAAACAAATCAGAAAAACTAAACATAGAACTTCAACACTACTCTAATGTGATTACTCACCTACATCTTATTGAGGCCGATTCTATTCAAAGAATATATATCGATAAAAAGTTAGCAGGAAAGCGGCCAACACTCCATAATAAAACAAAAAACGGAGAGTTTGATTTGGAGTTTCCGTTTGAAGAAAATGATGTTTGGATTGATGAAGTCGATCAGCTAAAAGTTGAAGCTAAAAATTGTCCCGTACCATTTAAAAAGGTGGCATCAATATGAAAAATGTTTCTGAACACAAAATAAATAAGCCGACTACAATATTAACATTTTGGATAATTATCGCGATGAGCCTAACCGCTTGCCAAACAGAAACTACAGATTTAGAGCAAATCATTCATCCTAAGATGGAAAGTGAAATTGTAAATATTGATGAGAAAGATGAACTTCCTGAATCTCCAACTCTTGAGTCCTCAACTCCCCCCACTCTTCCCAACATAGGAAGTATTACAAGTGTGAGCGGTATTTCTAGGCCTGGTGAAACGATAAATCTTCAACACGCCAATATGATAGATGTTGAACAAGTGATCTCAATAGAAAGAAACGAAATCAAACCTATGTTAGATTTATTATTCGTAATTGACGACTCAGCTTCTATGGAGCCTCATCAAAACAACCTTGCCGCCGCAATGAAAAATTTTACCGGAGAGCTCTCTAAGTTGAATTTGTTGGACTATAGAATCGCCGTAACTTCCATTTATGATTCGGAAAGATACTTTAAAAAAGGAAGTCCCGGAGAAGATAGATATGAACAAGGAATAACAGAATGGAGCCGCAAAGAGTTTGATATCTTGAACCCCTCAGTGCCGTTAAGAAATTTCTTTCGCTTAGGACGACTGTTGCCAATTAAAAATCACGAAGATGGTAGTTATCTTAATGGAAATCGCTTTGCCACTCCACAGACTCATATTAAAAATCTTGAGTCTACATTAAAAGTAGGGGCACAGCTTTTTCAAAAATATGATGAATATAATTACATCTCGACAGATGGTAAAATTATTGGCCGTAACCAAAATCGGGTGACAGGCCTATTTGCAAACAAAGATCTCGGAACTCATCGAGAGGAGTTAAGTAAAGAATCTAAAGGACCTCGATTTGAAGAGTTAATTTCTCCCATGCTGGCAGCCTTAAGTCCTCAAACTCTTTTATTTGGGGGTCATGCTGAACATTACCGCCAACAGTTCCCCTCAACTTCTAAGTATGACTCCGACAAATGGACGGCACCAAAATCCGATGATAAGGCTGCAGATGAGGCCTGGTTGAATTTTTCAATAAACTATAATGATAAGTTCGTTAGAGAAAAGGCTCATCTTGGTGTAATTTTTGTAACCGACACCATCGACCAGTCTGTGGGTGTCACTCCCCGTGAAGCTGCCGAAGCTTTAAAAAACCTTAAGGGCGATGATGGAAGCTACAGTAAGATTTCTACATACGGAGTTCTTCATAAAAATACTGTTAGCTATGACTTACAAAGAAAACACTCGCGCCAATGGAGCCGAAGGCACTGTACAACTAATAACCGAGTAGACGACGATGTTAGGGGCATTAATGGGTTTGACAAACCACAGATGTTAGAAGAATTTTTAAGACTCACTGGTGGCAAGCGATCTGAAGGCAGTAACATTTTAAATATATGCAGTAACAACTACGGAGAAAATCTTGTCCAAGTGGCAAAAGATTTATTTAAAGACTCATTACAACGAGGAGAATATGACCTAGAAATGGTTCCTGCTCAAAACATTGAGGTTGTGTTTAAAAACCAACCTGAAAGAAAAGTTCCAACTTGTCAGTCTGAACAAGCCACTAGTAGACAAAAAAACATCAAACAAACAAGTGGACTATGTTGGCAAGTTCTTATCAAACCTGGGATTAGAAAGCTTATCTTGATGAGCCAAGATGAACTAGAAAAACAAGAACTACTTGTGAGGTATAAAGCCATAGACCCCAGAACAGCAAACTCTCTTAATAGCCAAAAAGTCGGAAATTAAATTAAAGTCTAGAAAGACCAGAGTTTAGGGCTTTTCAATCAAGCTTTCAAAAAACTCTTTTGCGTAGGGGGTTGCCCAGTCCTCTACACCAGCCACTTTTCTGATTAGCTTATTGTCATAACCTAGGATGTAAGATTCCGGCAATACTGTCGTTCCAAAGCTCTTTGCAACTTTTTGTTCTTTGTCCCACATCACTATTAAATGGGGGCTAGTGGCACTAAAAGCCTTTAAAAAGTTCTCCATATCCTCTTTTTCTTTATCTGCTGATATAGCTAAAAGTTTAACTTTACCGTCAAAGTGTTCAATTAAATTCATAAGAGATGGAAACTCTTCGACACAAGGATCACACCACGAAGCCCAAAAGTTAACTATAACTACTTTATCTTTAAAATCTGAAAGCCTTATAGACTGTCCTCGAGTGTCTTGCAATTCAAAGTCTGGCAATCCCTGCTGGGATAAATCGTTAAGTTTTAACGTCCCTTCAGGAGGCTTTTGCCCTTGATATAAAAAATCTCGATAATAACTCCAACCCATCCACATAATGGCCGCCGCAATGAGTACAGCCAATAATCCTTTAACATGCTTCATAATACCTCCACTCAACAAAGCTAGATTCGCAAATTGGGATTTTCCAACACTTCGATAATATAGTTTTTATACAAGCTCTCTGGATACTCCTTAACTCTGTCAATAACCTCTTCCATACTCAAAAAGCCTCGTCGGAAGGCGATCTCCTCTAAGCATGCGATTTTAAAGCCTTGGCGATCTTCGACTGTTTTTACAAAACTTGCACAGCTTAACATTCCCTCTGGAGTACCCGTATCTAACCAAGCCGTTCCTCGACCCAAATACTCCACAGCCAAATCCTGTTCACTCAAATAAGCCGCAATAAGGTCTGTTATCTCTAACTCACCTCTTTTTGAAGGCTTAAGACCTTTTACTCTTTTGGAGGCTGTATTATCAAAAACATAAAGCCCTGTTACCGCCCAGTTTGACGGGGGATTTTTAGGTTTCTCAATTATACCTCTTGGAGGTTTTTCTAAATCTTGAATATCTAATACGCCAAAACCTCTTGGATCTTTGACCTGCATAGCAAAAACTGTAGCTCCACTACTGTTTTCTTTTGCTCGCCTAATTCTTTTTGGAAGCTCAAACCCATAAAAAAAATTATCTCCTAAAATCATCATCGAGGAGTTTCCATCTATGAACTTTTCTGCAACATTGTAGGCATCAGCAATTCCTTTAGGTGAGCTCTGAACGATGTAACTCAGTTTTATTCCATAATTTGACCCATCCCCTAACAATTGACGAAAAATATTTTCATCTTGAGGATTTAATACGATCGCAATTTCTCGAATATCAGCTAACATTAAAACTGAAAGCGGATAAAAAATGGCAGGCTTATCATAAACACCCAAAATATGTTTTGAAACAGATTTGGTCAGTGGATACATTCTTGTTCCACTTCCACCAGCTAACAAAATTCCTTTCATACACACCCTCTTCTTTGGCACTAGCGTATTTTATTTTTTCCCAAAAGCCTCTCCGTAGCCACTTCCCACCAACTGGAATTTTCTAGATACCATTCCACAGTTTTATTAAGACCTTGCTGATGAGACATTTGTGGTTTCCAGTTCAATTTTTTTTGAGTTATTTTTGTAGAAAGTGAATAACGAAAATCATGACCCTTTCGGTCCTCTACGAACTGAATAAGGCTTTCTTCTTTATTCATAACTTTTAGAACTTTTTTTACCAATTCAATATTGCTAACTTCCTCGCCAGAACCAAAGTGATAGACGTTTCCAGCCTCTCCCTTATGAGCGGCCTGCCAAATTCCCTTACAGTTGTCTTCGACAAAAATCCAATCTCTAATATTTTTACCATTGCCATAAACAGGTATACCGACTTCATCTCTTGCATTGCCAATGACTTTGGGCAAAAGTTTTTCTGGCAACTGGCGAGGTCCATAATTATTGGAGCTTCTTGTAACCAAAATATTGAGCCCATACGTAAAGTAATAACTAAGGGCTAAAAGGTCTGCACTGGCTTTAGATGAAGAATAAGGGGACGATGGCTTTAACGGGCTCTCTTCAGTTGATGAAGAATCTCCACCTTGCAAGCTTCCATAAACTTCATCCGTAGAAATTTGAATAAATCGAGCTGAAGACTGACTATTTCTCAATTGCTCTAACAGTTGAAAAGTTCCCCATATGTTAGTCTGAATAAACTCCTTGGGCCCACTTATAGAATTATCTACATGACTCTCTGCCGCAAAATTAAAGATAAAATCTGAACTTAGCAAGACCTCTTGAAAATCCTTGGGATAGCAAATGTCTGCTTGAATAAACTGACTGCGTGGGTCCGCCAAACAGTGGTTTAAATTCAGTTTAAGACCCGCATAGGTCAGTTTGTCTACGACAACCAAACGATTGAGGTCAGGTAGGCCTATAATAAAATCGCAAAAATGAGAACCTATAAAGCCGGCCCCGCCAGTTACCAAAACGTTCATCACTAAACTATAGCTTAGTTTTTATTTAGATTCTAGCCCCGAGATGGTTTTCGAACTTGTATTGGACTTCTTGTGCTTTGCCTCGAAAAGTTATACTGGAATTCCCCAAGAAAAGTGGAGACTTTTTAGTGAACGAAATTGTTAGTTAA
>CAZCYD010000051.1:0-21652 GCA_964502735.1 uncultured Pseudobdellovibrionaceae bacterium | reverse complement strand
AGGTTTCTCCACTTTTCCACATCGTGAAGTGTCAGATCAAGTCGTGACTTTTACAATCTAAATAAACTTCTTATCTTAAAAAATTTTATTTAAGAAAGTTTTTATCTAATTTTTTATCTTAAGCTCTCATTTTTAAGTTCTCATTTTAGTTTGCTAACTTCAGTTCTCTTGGCTATAGCCATTTTTTCTAGTTTTTGAACTTGGAGTTCAGTTTTAGCAACTTGATTAGACAGTTGATTTTTTTGTGCTTTCAGGTTTTTAATCGCCTTGTCGTGATTTTCAATTATTTTTTCAGCTGCTTTCTTTCTTTTTTTCAATGCTTGTTCTTTATTCTTAAGCGTTCTGATTTCAGCATTTAAAGCGTTCTTTCTGTCACGAGCAGATATAGCATCCTGTTCTAGCTGAATGACTTTTCTTTCTAGTGTGTTTGTTTTTTCTTGCTGTTTATTTTTTTCAGCTTCAAGACGATTGGCTTCTGCTAGAACTTTATTTCTTATTTTTTCTGAGGATTGTCTTCTTTTTGATAGATTTTGGTGCTTTTTTGTAGCTTGAGATTTCTCTTGATTAATTTTAACTATCTTTTTTTGTAGAGCTTTGGATTCCGCTTTCAGATTTGAATCCAGGCTTTTTTCAGCATTGACCATAGCGTACTCGTCAAATAGCTCCTGATCTTCAATTTCTTGTTCAAGTTCAAGTTGTGAGAGGTCTTCATTTATTGCCTTTGTTGAAGCTAGGGACTTGGGTAACACAGAATTAACTGCAAACAATATAGCAACCAAAGTTAAGCTCAAGGTCTTCATTTCTTTTAAATAAATTCTTATTTTCATACACTGACTCCCATAAGTTCTTATTTTATCTATACAAAAGAAGTGCCACTAAATACTCGAAATCAAAGGCTTTCAGTTTGAATACTTTTCAACAAGATGACAAAAATTGGCCCAACCCATAAATTTAACTTATGGATTAAATGAAAAAGTCTAAGTTTTATTTATTGATAATTAAGGTTATGAAAGTATTAAGTTTAAGTCTTCAATTAGGAAGGTTTGAGTGGATGAAGTCGTAGTAAGGTTAGTAGTAAAGTTAGTAGTGAGGCGATTTGCCATGTATAAAGTTCGAAAAGTGATAGGTTCCTTCAGGGTGTCAAGTTTATCCCATCGACCCACCTTTAAAATTGCTCAGCATAACTAAGCTTTAGTCTTAGTTACCGGTCTACTGAGCGCCCTAAAATATCTAAAACCCTGAAGGAACCTAAGGCTCACGAGTTCATTTGACATCGACAGTGTATATTGATTCATAAATAAATGACTCAGATGTTCTTTAGACCTACCTGTTTATTTATGTTTGAGGGAAATTTGTCGATAAGATTCTATGGGAAGTTTAATAAATAGTGTTGTCGGATTGGGTTTATTTGCGACTGTATTTTTCACAATAGGGTGCTCTTCTTTGCGGCCATCAGAGTCAAGTAAGTTGCGGGAGCCTGTTACAGAGTTGGCTTGTCCAGCCTCAAGGGAGTATGCTGCGACTTTTCATTTTTTAGACTCAAACAAGGCAGCCTACGGCTTAGGGAGAGAGGAAGTTCACCAGATCTCACATAATGTTTCTCGTGGATGCAAAGGTGCTGCTGCTCGATTTATTAGTGTGTATAATATTTTAATAAAGGTGGGTCTTGGTGGCAGGTCAGCAGTGAGAACCGGCGTGGCACTAGCAAATAGGACCGATGAATATGCGAAGGCTTTTACAGATATATTTTTGCAGGCCTATCTTGAAGACAAGTTGAATCTAGATATTCACTCTTCGTTTGAAATCGCAAAAAGCTTGTCTCTAGAGTTTGCTGGAAAACCAAAACAAGCCGTGGAGGACTTTAGTAAGTTCACTCATTTTTGCTTAAACGATCCGGCCGTCAATGCCGACTTAACGACTTGTGCCAAATTGGCTAGTTCTACTATTAAAAAAACCGAGAGATACAGTCAGTCGGCCTTTAAAGAATTTAAAGAAATCTTTTATTTTATTAAAGAAAAGAGTTCATTAAAGTTGAACACAGCTGAAGCTTTAGCCTTGTCCCAAGAGGTCGTCATGTCAGGCCCGCTAGCGAGCGAAAACTTTAGATTGGCTTATGAATTTGGTCTTGCTGGTAAGGGGTTGGATTATGATGCTAAGGCGGCTCTTAGTTTTGCACGTCAAATGATTAAGGTGGCCCAAGAATCTCAACATAAGGACCGAATGCCGGCCTCAAAAGGTCATAGCCAGCCCTAAGGTAGGCACATAACCTCGACTAGTGGGAGTTATGTTACTGACAGGTCCATAAATCTTTTTCTTATAACCTTTGTGTAAATCAGACACGGTTTCCCAGTGGCTCGGAAAAATAAAGGGAGCAAGGGCACCAATTAGAGCCACTCCAGCGGTGATTTGAGAGTCCTCTTGGGTTTCAGCAAGTAAATAGCCATTAGCTAATACATTAGTGAGTGCTGAGAGATATTTTAATTTTTTAGCTAAATCCCCGGCTGTATTCAGCTTTTCTTCTGCCATTCTTTCGCGTGCTAATTTTTGTTGTTTTGATTTTTTAGGCAGGTTTTTTATAGAATCAAGGCCTGCAGAGTAAGGCGAGTAGGTAAGGCTTAGAATTGATGCGCCAACAAACCAGGCCGCTCCAATAGTTTGCGCTAACTGACTGGCATTATCGACACGCTCTTTATTTTTAGCAATCGAGTTGGGACTGTTGAGTTTTGTATCATAGTCCCCATCGGCTTGTTTGCCGGCCAAAAAGGTGAGCAGACCAGAAACTTGTATCGATGCCAGGCTTGTCCACTTAGTTTTAGATTCATTTCGGGCTTCGTCTTGCAGACGCTGTGAGGCTAGTGGTGTAACAACCAACTCTGGATATTCTAGGTTTTTTAAGTAGTCGTCGGTTTCTTGAGAGTTTGAAGTGGCTAAAAACGCTAAGGAAATAAAAATGAATGATCCGAACTTATTCATCACGAGTTGTACTCCTAGTCTAGACTTTGTTCAAAAGGGTTGAATACATTCAGGATAATATTGAAAATAAATATTACAAGGCCTGAAATTCAAACTTTTTAACAAGGAGTAAAGTCATGAACTCTACTTTTAGTCTATTTTTTGTTCTCTTTTTAGTGAGTGGTGTTTATGCCAGTGAATTAACCAGTGATTTAAATAGTCACTCCGCTACACTGGTATTTAAAAAGGGGGATGTTCAGTTTTTAACTCAACCGAGAGAAAAGGTCCATCCTGGGGCTGGGCAAGTTCTTTTTAATCAAAAATATTATAAAATAAAAGAAGCAAGAATTGGTCGAAAAATTAAACTAGGAGAAGCCATTAAGGTTGGCCCTAATGGAACAGCTAAATTAAATTTTTCTAACGGTGATCAATTTATAGTGGGAGCTGGAACTACATACTCACTGAGTGAGGAGGCCTTCTCCTCACAAGAAAAAAAATCAAAGGGCCCCTTACTTAATATTTTTTATGGAAAAATGAGAGGAATTGTGAGTAAAACTGGCCCTCGAAATAATTTAAAAATCCAAACCCGAGGAGCCGTGGCTGGAGTTAGAGGAACTGATTTCTTTATATCAGCGGCACCAGAAAGGGTTCAACTTACAGTATTAAGAGGAAAGGTAGCTATAGAAAAAGCACAAGGTTTAGATAAAGAAATGATCGTAGAGTCGGGAATGTCGGCTCAGGTTTCTGGCAAAGACAAGACAGAGTTAACAGCAAAAACTGCTGATGTAACTCCCAGACTTGTAGAGGCTAGTCGTCAGAATTTGTTAGATATCCAAGAGTCGAGCAAGGTGAATGTGGCAGAGGCACTTAAGGGAGAGAAAATAGACAAATCGGTTTTGTTAGAAATCGAAAACTTAGAGAAACAGGCTCAGAAATCCACATTGGAGGACATTAAAATAGAGTCCTCTTTTATGGCAGAAAAAATTGCAAAGATGAAGGGCTTAGATGTTGAACGAATTAATTCAGAAGTGATTTTTGATTTATATAAAAAGGCACCAGCGGAAGAAAAATCTAAGAAGTTAAGAAAAGAAGAATTAAAATACAGCGACGAAGAAGTCTACAAAAACTTTTTTAATTAAAAAGCTAGTTTTTACTTTTGAGTTTATCTGCCAGTATGCCAAGTTCGTGGGCGATTTCATTAAATTCGTCGCCCTCTCTAAAATGTGAGCGAACACTTAAGTCTCCTTGTATCATCTTTTGAATATTTTGTTTTATAACGTATATGGGGCCTGCAATTTTATGTGAATAAACAATTGAGATCCCAAATATTGTTAAGGCCCCAAGGATCGTGATGGTGCCCATTGCGAAAATAACATTTGTTACGATGTCGTGAAGTACTAGGTGTTGATCCGTGGAAACTGGAAAAATTTTGGTAAAGTTTTTAACATAAGAGTTAATTTGATAGATAAAATAAATCTGAAGTCCTCCAGAAACAATTAAATAAGCAAAGATAAACCTAAGAGCCATACGACTCTGAAAGATGGGGTTAATTATAAAATTAGATAATTTTCTTGGGTGTTTGTCTTGCTTCATACAGATAGGCTACAATAGAACAGTTTGAGAAAACAGACCAGTTCCTTGTGCCATGCTATAG
This sequence comes from uncultured Pseudobdellovibrionaceae bacterium, assembly GCA_964502735.1. GTDB lineage: Bacteria > Bdellovibrionota > Bdellovibrionia > Bdellovibrionales > UBA1609 > JACKAN01. Next base: position 17,046 of record CAZCYD010000051.1, on the reverse strand, counting down.
TCTAGTGTTGATGAAAATTGAACATTATGGGAATTGGACATTTTTGTTGTTCAATGAAATAATTAAATCGTGAAAATTTTAGTGTTGATGCACCAAGATCTTATGCCCTCTTTGTTAGATAAAGCTGATCAGGGGACTGATGGCAAAGATTCGCATATTGGAGAGCCTTGGGAGGCTGAAGTTGATGTTGTAACGACTTTAAAATCCATGAAACATAAGGTTGTGGAGGTGGGTGTTAAAAGTGATTTAGGTATAATAAAAACAGCTATTGAGTCCCATCGTCCAAAAATTATTTTTAATCTTTTAGAGGAATTTAACGGCGAAGCTATCTATGACCAGAATGTAGTCTCATATTTGGAGCTTTTAGGTGTTTCCTATACAGGCTGTGGACCTCGAGGTCTAATGTTGTCTAGAGATAAAGGACTTTCAAAAAAAATTCTATCGTACCATAAAATCAGAGTTCCAAAGTTTCAAGTTTTTGATAAGCGAAGCCAGTCTACAAAACTCAAACTTAAGAATTATCCTTTGATTGTGAAATGTCTTAATGAAGAGGCTTCTTTAGGAATCTCTACAGCCTCAAAGGTTCATTCGGAAGAGAAGGTTTATGAAAGAGTTCAGTATTTGCACAGCACTTACAAGACAGATGCTATTGTTGAGGAGTTCATTGCGGGATCTGAATTTTATGTTGGAGTTATAGGTAATCGTAGAGTGGAAACTTTCCCCGTGTGGCAACTTTTTTTTGATGAGGTGGAAAGCCCTAATCAAGAAATTTATAGTGAGAATGCAAAGTATAATGACGAATACAGAAAAAGAAAAGGCATAAGAACCGGTCCGGCAGTAGTGGATGAAGAATTACAAAAGAAAATTCAAGAAGTAGCAAAAAAAACATACAGAGCATTGGGGTTGAATGGTTATGCGAGAATTGATTTAAGAGTAGACAAATCGGGCCTAATTTATGTGTTAGAGGCAAATCCAAACCCAGATATTTCAAAGTCTGATGATTTTGCAAAGAGCGCAAGTAAAGCTCAGATCTCGTACGCCAATCTTATTAATAAGATTATCAGGCTAGGACTTTAAAACTCAAATCCGCGGATTTGAGTAAATGAAATTAGGTAAGATTAACCCTATCAATATTTCTAAAATAACGTCGAACAAAATAAGCTATAAGTCCAAGCAACAAAAGCCCCAGAATGGAAACCTTTACTTGTTTTAGAGTCGAAAGAATTTCCTCACCATAAAAGGCCAAGAGTAGAACTTGTGAGGGCACACTGATAAGTGCAGCTAATCCATCTACCGATATAAATTTAAAAAAATTCAATCTGAGCACTCCGCACATAAGGTGCCCAGGAAAGCGCAGGCCAGGGGTAAATCTGAAAATTCCAGCGGCAAAGGCACCATATTTGTGATTCCATTTTTCAATTTTTTTCAAAACTCTGGGGTTGACCAATCTGCGTACAAATCTTAATCGCAAGGCTTTGCGACCAAAAAAGCGACCCAAGCAATAAATGAGAATATCACTAAAAAAAACGGCGATAAAAGCCACTATTGCCAAAGTTATAGGGTTAATAGGGCTCATTCCGAGTTCGGGAGGGGGGTAAAGGTGAGGATTACGAGCCACATAGGCTACCAAACCAACACTGATTAAGGTGACCTCTTCAGGAACAGGGAGACCCAGGCTACTAGCAAACATTAACCCAATAAGAGCGGCGTACACAGTAAATGGGTCATAGGCGAACTGGCTAAAAAAATTGAGAAGGGCTTCTTGAGACAAGTCGATCATTCCTAATAAAGATAATGAATGTGGATAAAATATTCAATTTAAATAATGTGAAAAAATGACAAAACTGAGTTTGCAACTTTACTCTTGTCATAGGTTATTGCTCCTACTTCACCGCTGTCACCTTCGGGTAATTGCCTCCGGCTCATCGGAGCCCCGCAAGTCAAAAGGTTTGAGAAAAATTTGATGTATTTTATCTGCAGATTTTGGATTTTAATGTGTGTTTTCTGAAAGCCGTTGAGGATGATGGAGGGCTCTATCTTTCATAAATTGTTCGGCATCTCTTTCGCCAATCATCTTTTTTAGTGAATGGGCTGGAAACTCTGAGAGGTTAGAAACTATAAGCCCATCAATGCTTGAAAACTCTGGGTCGACATTAAAAGCAACATATCTAGCGCCAATCTTAGAGTAGTAGGTAACAAGTGTAGGAACAGACTTGCCGCCATTTTCTACAGATTCAATGACCGAGTTTAACCCATTGAGGTCGTGTGCGCCTTTAATAAGGTGAGAAAGGCTGGCCTCATTAAGATCCGTATTAATTTTAAACGGAAACGGGGGGGTTACCATAGCTTTCACCTTTTCGGGGGCTCCATGCTGCCTCATAAGGAACTCTATCATCACGAAGCTTGCAATTTTTGAGTATTCGGCGCTGATACTTGCGGGGCCAAAGAGAGTTTTGATGTGAGGCCTTTTAAGTAAAACTTTGGCTATACCTGTTAGTAATAAGCTGAGTGTGCGCGATTTTTGGAATTTTGCTACAACAAAAGATCTACCTAGTTCCATGGACTCACCTATTTCATCTAGAAATTTTTGGTCATATTGGAATAAGCTGTGCGTGTAGATGCCTCTTAAGCCTTCATTTGCTAGAAGTTGTCGAACAGTGCCTAGTCGATAAGCACCAGTAATTTCTAAATCTGAACGACTCCAAACAAAAATGTGTTCATAGGTACTGTCAAAATCATCGATGTCATAACTTAATCCACTGCCTTCGCCCTCTTCACGAAAAGTGATTTCTCTCAGGCGTCCAATTTCTGTAATGATGTTGGGCGTGAGGTGCTTTTTGGTCAGGTAAACAGAAAATTGTTTGGTTTCAAGAATAAGGCTTTCGGGATGATGGCTTACTAAATTTTCAATTTCTGTTTGTAATAAGGGTTTAGGGATAGCAGGACCAATAGGAGCAAGTTTTCTACTTGATATTTTATTAGATGTTATTGTGCGTTTGATGGGGTTTCGCTTTAAAATATCCAGCCTCGAATGAACAAGTTGAGGATCGCCTCCCAGTAGATAAGTTCGCAGCCGAAAGTATTCTGACAAAGCCTGATTAGACTCAATATGAGAAAACTTATCATAGGGGATGGGGCTGTCCACCCTCATATTCAGAGTTTGGTTCTGTTGGCGAACAATTTCATGAACCATGAGCATCGCTCTAAGAAATAACGAAATTTGACGAATAGATCGGGTGACAAAATTTTTTGGATTTTTTATTAGAAATATGCTGACAACTTGAAAGGCAAAACTGTTTTTGCCGCCAAAATAAACAGGAACCACTCGGGCTTGAGAGGCTTTGGCTATTTTTGCCGCTGTAGAGCTCCACTTTCTATCGTAGGCTTTCTTCCACGGAGGGTTAGCTGTAGAGATTTCTCCAGATGGGAATAAGATGAGAACTCCCCCGGATTGAAGGTGCTGGATGCCTTTTTGAATTTGAATACGATTCTGCGCTTTTGCAGAGACTCCTTTTGACTCATCAATATCTACGGCAAAAAGATAAGGCGCTACTTCAGGTATAAGGTTTAGAGTCTGGTTAGCAATAAACATGAAGTCATTTCTAACTTGGCTAATCACGCTGGCTAGAGCTATAGCTTCAACTCCTCCAAAGGGATGGTTGGCAACAAATATTGTAGCTCCTTTAGATGGTATTTTTCCGATGTCACTAGCTTTAATGTCTACATTGATTCCCATGACTTTAGTGGCCGCTTGCCAAAAGTTAGTGTCGCTATTCATTAACTCCACGCTCTGTCGGTGGATTCTAGCTACTTCAGGAAATCGAATTAGGCGTTCCAATAATCCTAGGAAAAAATTGCCTAGACGGCTATTGTGAGGACTTTTTAATGTGAGGGGCGTGAACCCTTGTTTTGTAAAGCTATCATTAATTTTTTTCAAAAAAACGGCCCTCAATAATCGGGTTGAAATACTTAGTGTCTGTATAATCAAAATTTGGCCAAGTCAATGTTAAGGGGCCAGAGGCCTGTCTATTACTGTATTTTAAGGAGAAAAGACTTTTCCTCGATTACACTTCAAAGGATTCTATTCTTTTTAAGAAACCTCGACCATAGTCTGTGTGAATTGGACTTAGAAGTGATGCGACTTCATTTAGTCAAAAATCTTCTGAACTTTACATGAATTAAGCTCGATATGTATTTAGTTCTGTAAAAGAGGAGATTAGGAAAATGAAAAAAAGAGTCTTGATTACTGGCGGAGCTGGATTTGCGGGCCACCATCTTATTGAGCACATACTTGTTAAAACCGATTGGGAAATTGTTGTTGTAGACAAGCTTAACTATGCGTCGATGGGTTTTGACCGTCTGCGCGATATTAAAGCTTATACAGATAAAAGAGTATTGACGCTTTCAACTGATATTTCGCAGTTAGCGAGCGAGGGGTTTCTTCGCGAAATAGGCAAAATTCATTACTTTATTCATATGGCTGCTGAAACACATGTAGACAACAGCATTACGGACCCAGGAAAATTTGTTCAAGCCAATGTTATGGGGACGTATGGGGCTCTAGAGTTAGCTAGAAATATTGATAGCTTAGAGAATTTTGTTTATTTTTCTACAGATGAAGTCTTTGGTCCCGCACCTGAGGGAGTATTTTATAAAGAGTGGGATCGCTACAATTGCACAAACCCTTACTCCGCTACCAAGGCGGGAGGAGAAGAATTGGCACTTGCCTATGCCAATACTTACGGTTTGCCTGTGATTATTACTCATACAATGAATTTATTTGGAGAGCGCCAGCACCCAGAAAAGTATATTCCTCTAGTCATGAATTCAGTTTTAGAAGGAAAAACAATTAAAATTCATTCTAATCCCGACAAAACTAAGGCGGGAACTCGCCATTACATTCACTGTAGAAATATGTCTGATGCTCTAATGTTCATATTGAATAAGGGCCCCTGGCAAAGAGAAAAGTTCAATATCGTCGGAGAAAAAGAGGTGGACAACCTCACCCTTGCCCAAATGATAGCTGACATAATTGGCAAACCGCTGAAATATGAAATGGTAGATTTTCACTCTAGTCGGCCTGGTCACGATTTGCGATATGCATTGGATGGATCTAAATTGGCTGAAATGGGATGGGAGCCGCCGGTAAATTTTGAGAACTCATTAAAAAAATCCGTACTTTGGACTTTGAAGAATCCAAATTGGTTGAATCAAAGTAAAAAGCAAGCTGCTTAAATATTTTTTAAAATAGTATTTGTAATTATCTACCCTGTTCTATTAAGTTAGATCAGGGGCTGTATGGATTTTAAAAAGTATATCAACAGTAAAGGGGTTGAAAGTAATAAGCCAAATGTGGTTCATATCCCTGAATTAAATGGGTGGTACTATTTAATCTCCGACACAGTTTATCTTATAAAAAGAAGTTTTAATGTTGAATCTGAGTTCAAACATATTGACATATTTGGCAAAGGTTGGGCCTTTTTTAAGGCTAATAATATTGGTGGAAATATATCAATTTTTCAGAACGAAAAAGTGGTAAACTTGGGCTCCCAAATTGTAGGTTTTGTTCCAGGTCAAAATGTTATTGAATGGAGGCTTCAGCGTGGTCATTTGGAGTTTGAACTTATCGTTTGCGAAAAACCATTAGAAATAAGTGTACCTGTGCAGCCAGTTGCGTGGGGTGGTTTGAATAGTAAAAAAAATCTCTTAGAGCTTTTTGAAGACGTTATGAACTCAACGGAAGCACTCAATACAATTAAACTGTCACGCTCCACTCAGCCTTCGCACTTAGCCCTAAAGGCTCAGGATTGGCTTCATAAGAATTGGCAGCATGAGGTTAAAATTGCAAATTTGGCAAAAAGTTTGAACACAAGTCCATCAGTACTTAGTCGCTACTTTAAAGCCGCATTCGGCCTTACTCCATTAAAGTATGTTAATCAAATTCGAGTGGTTTCCTCTGTTAGGGAGCTTTTAAAAAACCAAAGATCCGTCGCAGAAATAAGTTACGACATGGGGTTTTCTGATGCAAGACAGTTTAATGAGCATTTTAGAAAGATATTCCCAACAAGCCCCTCCGCTTTTAAAAAGATTATTGAGATGGATAATCCCCCATTCTGAATTTTTACAACAATAACTTCGCGATAATAATAATTTCCACTAATTAAGTGTAATTACGTATTAAATCAAAATCTAAAACTTTTTACAGTTATTATGGTTTAACCAGATCTCAGTTCTTAATGTTTTTGAATTACTATTAGAAGATTTGTTATCTAGATTAAAATTCTCAAATATCATATTTTGAGTTCCTCTGAATATACCAAAGCGATTCACGTCGAGTTTTCCTACCATAATACTAACGGGGTAAAATTTATGATCTTCAGTTTGAATATAAGTAAAGACATCGGATTCATTGTTCCACTCAATATAAATTTTTTGATATTGCCACCGACTGGGATCTTCTAGAAGAATCATCTTGTGATTCATTGCTACATTTGCTTCTTGATTATAACTCATGAATTTAGCCAATTTAGCACTGACGGCCTTTAATACTATATCTTTCATCAGTTTAATTTTTTTTAAGTATCCAAATTCCAAACAAGCAAAGTAGGGGGACGGGGGGGCATCCTTACATAATTGGAGAGAAAAAACAGGAAGGTGATATCCTTCAATAAAACTGCGAGAAGAGAGAGAGTTAGACTCAAAGTATATGGTGTCATTCAAATGCTGTTGAGAAAGGAACAACTCAGATTTGTCCTCATTGTAGAGTTGTATATTTAACCCTTGAAATTCACCCAAAGATGAAGCTGCAATCGATATCTGCGAACCTTTTATAAAAGCTGATGAGGTTTTCTTTCCTATGTTTTGTAGGCGACCGCCCTCAATAAGGTTGATGTCAACCTCTTGAAAGGGGTACTGAGAGCAATCATAATATTCAAGGGCCGGAAGGTAGTGGTATTCTTGTTTGAATATATTTAGGTCGGCCAATGTGTCGGGGCTGAAGTACAAAATTGACAAAATAAGACTGATAAAAACGAGTGTGTTATTAAGAGACATTTAAACTTTCCTTTTAATTGGGACAATAGTGATTAGCACAATCTTTTCGGTATTAAAAATTTCTTTTTAGGTTAAATAATTAGTCAGTCAAAATAGTTGGTTTTAGAGACAATGTTTCTCTTGTTTTGTAAATTCTCTCCTAGTTTAGTGCAAATTTTATAAATCTATTTTGTTATTAAAACCCAAGTCCGCGGATAAAATGCATCAAAATTTCCTCAAACTCTTGTCTGTCGGGGTTCCGATGAACTGGAGGCGATTGCCCGAAGGGTGGCAGCGGCGAAGCAGGAACTATCCCCTCCCAAAAAGGGTTTGAGGAAATTTTGATGCATTTTATCCGCGGACTTGGGATATATACATAACTGCTTAGCTAATGGAATATAAAACTTAAGTCGGGGTCATTTGTTCTGCGCTCAAAAGTTCCTCTGCAGGTTTGCTGCAAAATTCTATTCATTGCTATGGGTCACGTAGGCAGTGTGTTTGCCTTCAAACTTGTCACATTTTAATATCAAGAAATGGAAGATGATTTCAAACTCTCGAATCAGGCAATTCACGCAATAGTTCAAACTGCGTTGACAGCCGGAGATTCAATTTTGGATATTTATTCTAAAAGTCAATCTCATCTGCTTATGAAAATAAAGGACGATGACTCTCCACTGACGATAGCAGATAAAACATCTAACAATATTATTATTTCAAGATTGGCAGAAATAGCGCCAGGCATGAGTCTTCTTTCAGAGGAGGAGAGCCGTTTCTTCACGCCGAGTTCACAGTACTGGCTTATAGACCCTCTTGATGGGACTAAGGAGTTTATTTCTAATCGTAAGGAGTATACGGTTAATATTGCTCTCATAAAAAATGCAAAGCCTGAATTTGGAGTGATTTATGCACCAGCACTTGGCAAACTTTATTGGGGAGGGCCAGAGCAAGGAGCTTATTATTTGAATACTTTAAATCAAAAAAAAAGAGATCTTCCCAGGGTAAGTAATTTAACAGAGTCGTGTCAAAATCAACTGAAAGTTATAACAAGCTTTTCTCATTTAGATGTAGCAACAAAAGACTACATGGCATCACTAGGGGATGTTGATGTGACTTCTATTGGTAGCTCTCTGAAGTTTTGCTATGTCGCTGAAAACAAGTTTGATCTTTATCCAAGGTTAGCTCCAATACACAGCTGGGATATCGCGGCGGGGCATGCAATTCTTTTGGGATCTTCTGGAATTTTAGTTGATCACAATTGGAATCCAATCACGTATGAGGACCCATTGTCTAAAGTTCTTGGATTTGTTGCACTTAGTGCAAAATACAAAAACTCCCATAGAGTTCATAAAAGATGATGCATAAGCCCTTTCAATGTTTTTTTGTAAAAATTCTCAACACCATATTTAGTTTACTTGGATTAAAACCAAACCTCAAGTCTCTATGCAAATCCAAGATAAATAACGTACAATTCAAAAAAAATTTAGAAAACTTAATTGTTGATATCGAGAGATCTTCAAATTTAACTTCATTTGGATATATTTACATAGGTGGTTTAATTAAAAGCTTCGTGAAAAATCACAGCTCCTTGCAAAAGTATGTTAAAAAGTTTCCGCAAATCTTTGACGAAAAGATTGATAGTCCCTTAGTTATTCTTGGTTTACCCCGGTCAGGTACGACATTTCTATTCAATTTACTTTCTTGTGACAATCAGTTTCAGTATCTAACAAATTGGGAGGTTACAGTTTCGCCGGTTCCTAAGGGGTTTTCTAAAGTTCTAGATCTAAGAAGATCTATTGGGAAAATTTTAATCAAAATGCAAAACAAACTGGCTCCTCAACTAAACAAAATACATGAATTTGCTTTGGATGGTCCAGAAGAGTGTACTCCCATACTTATGCATACCTTTTTAACTCAAGCTCTTGATCCCATGTTTAATAAATCACAACTTTCTGCACGTTTAAATAATGAAAACTTCGTTGAAGTCTACAAATTTCATAAGGTTTACTTGCAAACACTTCAGTTTCAAAGAAGTAAGAGAAGCTGGATTCTAAAATCACCAGATCATCTAGCAGGGGTTCAAGCACTTCTGGCTGTGTATCCAGATGCAAAGCTTGTACACTTGTATAGAGATCCTTCTTATTCAGTAGCCTCTTGGGCTAGTTTAAACTTAACTTTCCAGGGTATCTGGATGAGTGAGCTCAACCATAATAAGTTGGGTCAACAGGTCCTTGATCGCCTTAGTTTTGATATGAACAGATTTATTGAATACCGCCAATATAATCCCTCTACTCCATTTTGCGATATATCTTATGACGAGCTTATTAAAAGTCCTTTGGATGTGGTGAAAAAGATATACACTTTTTTTAACCTTGAGCTCGCGACTGAAGTTGAAGCTGAAATGATTGCTTTTCTTCAGAAGAAGGGAAGTTCTAAGTCCTCGCATAAGTATTCTTTGGAAATGTTTGGATTAGACAACGTAATGGTATCAGAGAAGTTCAGTCGTTACTTAGACGCGTTCAAAATTAGAGTCAAATGAGAAAACTTAGTATTTATTTATCCCCACTACTTATAGCGCTAATTTTATTTATTAGAATTTCAGAAAATAAAGAATTATCAATACTTCCATTTTATTTAGTTCTATTAATAGTCAATTTCATCATGCTTGTTGAACTCTTCAAGTTGACAAAAAAAATTGATTATATTTCACCAATAAAATTGATAACCATTCGATCTCATATTTTGATGCAGATAGTGCCACTAATTTTTATTTTAATCAGTGATTTTAGTCTGATTTTTTTAGATGAAGTCTATTATATAAATTTATTTTTATTTGTAGTTTTCTTTTTAACAGGGAGAAAGACGTGGATAGAAATAAAAAAAATAACTGGAGACAATATGTACTCATTGTTCACTAAGGGGAATACAGCCATTTTGATACCTTTGACTGTTTTTAATGTTTTAAGTTTCCTGTTTGATTCTTTATTCTGGAGTCAAAAGACCATACTGATTCTTGCAGTGTATAGCTATATTCATCTGTGTCTTTTAGGTCCAATTTCTATGAAACTCAAGAAGCAGTTGTAACCAAACTCCGCGGATTTGGGTTGTAAGTGTCTTCTTTTAATATTTAATAATGTTGTTTTTTTTCAATAAATCTAAGATTTCATTGCAAGCCTGTTCTTGGCTTATTTTGTCTGTATCAAGTTTAAGACTGGGAAATTCAGGTTTTTCATAAGGAGAGTCCATACCAGTAAAATTTTTTAACTTACCTTCATCTGCTTTTTTATAAAGGCCTTTTGGATCTCTAGACTTTGCAACAGCGAAAGGAATATCTAAAAAAATTTCGTAAAATTCGCTTTTATCGAATTGACTTCGAATTCTATCTCGTTCTCTTTTAAATGGGGAAATAAATGAAGCAATTACAATAAGTCCCGCATCAGTCATTAGTTTTGCAACTTCACCAGCTCTTCGAATATTCTCCACTCTGTCTGTCGCTGTAAAGCCGAGATCTTTGTTTAATCCACGCCTTAAGTTATCTCCGTCCAAGATATAGGAGTGATAGCCTTTTTGATATAAATTACGATCTAGTAGGTTGGCTAGTGTTGACTTTCCAGCACCTGAAATTCCCGTAAGCCATATCACACATGCTTTTTGATTTTTTTGTTCACTTCTATTTTTCTTCGAAATCGACAGCGGAGAGGCATGGATGTTTTCAGCACGATTTAATGAAAAATTAATTGTTCCAGCGCCAAGAGTTTTAAAATTGTATCGATCAATTATTATAAAAGATCCGAGGTCGCGATTCTTTATATAGGTTTCATAGGGAATGTCTTTGTCAACACTCATATTGCATGACCCTATTGAATTTAGCTTTAGCGTCTTGGCGCTGATCTTTTCTAGAGTGTTAATGTTGATTTCATGTTTAATGCTTGTGATAGAGCCAGTTATCGTATTAGTACCAAATTTAATTAAATATACTCGACCAGGCAGAAGTTCTTCTTCATTCATCCAAAAAATATCAACTTGAAAATGGTTTGAGACCTTAACGGAGTTTTCTGCTGAACAAATTACATCTCCTCGTGAGATATCAATTTCATCATCTAGTGTAATTATAACAGCCTCACCCTTGATAGCTTCGTCTAAATCTCCTGTTTTTGTTATTATTCTTGAAATTTTAGATTCAACTCCAGAGGGTTGGACTTTAATCTTACTACCTGGCCTTAGAACTCCGGATGATATTGTACCTGCATATCCTCTAAAGTCAGAGGAGCTTCTATTTACCCACTGAACCTGAAATCGAAGGTCAAACTGCTCACGTATTTCTTCTGTTTCTAACTCAATTTTTTCTAAAAACTCCAATAAAGTATATCCATCGTACCATGGCATACTTCTACTTTTTTCAGTAATATTGTCACCTTTAAGGGCCGAAACAGGAATATAGTGGATACTTTCAAATCCTAGATCTTTGCTAAAATTCTGAAATTGTAATCTAATTTCTTTATACTTCAGTTCTTCGTAATCAATAGTGTCCATTTTATTAATTACAATTAAGATATTTTTTACTCCTATTTTTGATAGTAAAAAACTATGTCTCTTAGTTTGAGTCAATAAGCCTTTTCGGCCATCAACAAGAACAAGTGCTAAATCTGCTGTTGATGCACCTGTTATCATATTTCTTGTGTACTGCTCATGTCCTGGTGTGTCTGCGACAATAAACTTTCTCTTATCCGTAGAGAAATATCTGTATGCAACATCGATTGTGATTCCCTGTTCTCTTTCCGCAGATAATCCATCTACTAAAAGAGCGTAGTCAATACCGGTGCCTTGGGTTCCCCATTTGATGGACTCACTAGATAAAGCTTCCAATTGGTCATCATAGAGCGATTTTGTTTCATATAATAGTCGACCTATAAGCGTACTTTTTCCATCATCAACACTTCCGCAAGTTATAAAACGGAGTAAAGATTTTTCTTTTTGTTCTATCATTAGAAATATCCTTGCTTCTTCTTTTTCTCCATTGATCCATTGGCGTCATGATCTATAAGTCGTCCACTTCGTTCAGAAAGTTTTACGCTTTCAACTTCTTTTAAAATGTCATTAGTATTTTTTGCGGATGACTCAACAGCAGCAGTTAGAGGGTAGCAACCAAGGGTTCTAAATCGTACTTCTTTAAACTCTACAACTTCATTTGGTAAAAGTTTAAATCTTTCATCATCAACCATGAAGAGGCTACCCTCTCGATTTACAACTGGACGTGTATCAGAAAAGTATAAAGGTACCACCTCGATTGATTCTTTAACTATATATTGCCAAATATCTAATTCTGTCCAATTTGATAATGGAAATGCTCGGATTGAGTCTCCTGTTTTTTTACTAACATTATATATATTCCATAACTCAGGTCGTTGATTCTTTGGATCCCATTGGTGTTTATTATCCCGAAATGAAAATATTCGTTCTTTTGCACGAGATTTTTCTTCATCTCTTCTTGCTCCACCAAAGATAACATCAAATTTAAAATTTGTAAGAGCCTGTTTAAGGGCTTCGGTTTTCATAATATCAGTGAACATCGAGGAGCCATGTTCGAAAGGGTTTATTCCCTTATCTGCACCGCTCTGGTTTTTGTAAATCATTAATTTTAAATCCAGGTGGTTTGCGACCTTATCTCTAAATTCGTACATTTCTCTAAATTTCCAACCTGTATCCACATGTAAAAGAGGAAAGGGGAGGCTGGACGGATAAAAGGCTTTTAGGGCTAAATGCAGCATCACAGTGCTATCTTTACCTATTGAATATAACATAACTGGATTTTCAGCTTCGGCAAAGGCCTCTCGAATTATATGAATACTTTCAGCCTCTAATTTTTCTAAAGAAGACAGGGTTCTCATGAGGATTCATTCCATTTTTTGGTGAATTTATGTTCATTAGAACTTAAATTTTGTGTAAGTGCAATTGTTGTATTTCTATCACGCAACATCTTGTTGTTCTGATTCATTGTCATTATGTTTAGGTTGGTCCATAGTATCAGTATTTACTTTCTTGCGACCAAATGAAAACTTATCCCAAATTCTCTCGTGAACATAATAAAGTACCATTTTAGATATAATTTCAACACCACTAATGGCAACAGCTAGATCGAACCTTCCTGTTCCCCAAAAAACAATAAGTCCAGTAAAGAATGAGCCAGAAAGTCTCCATGTTAAGGCCTTAGCGGCAGATCGAATTGGTGAATCTTGGATCATTTCAACTCCGTAATGACAAAAATTATTTACTTTTTAAAGCTTCGGAATTTATGAAAGTAAATAAATTATTTATCGGATTAATTACTTTGCAATTTAAATAATAGGATGCGTTTGAAGCTGTTTTTCTAAATCATTTATCTATTGATAGTGCTATTTTTTTTTAATAGTTAGGTTACGCTGAGAACTGCGACCTTGGTCCAGAGGGGGCCGGGTTTAGTTGAAACATCCACTTTCTAATATTTCACAAATTCTAGCTATAAAACGAGCGCCTTGTGCGCCTGAGAATAGTCTTCTATCGAAATTTAAGGTGAGATAGAAGGAAGAAGCTACTATTATAGACCCCTGTTCGACAAGAGGACGGTCTTTTACATGTCCAAAGGATATGCCTATTGGAGCACTCCATGTTGCGATTAAAGAGTCCACACCGTATTTGGCAGGGGAGCTGATTATGGCTGCTCCACCTCGATATTTTACCCAAAGCTTGGGGAGGTATATGGGCAGAGTGAGTAGTAGGCGGGAAATTAGGACAGGCAGCTTAGTTATTGTTTGACTGAACATAGCCCATTGTTTTACCGAATTTGTATTTCTAAAATCTAAAAGCCATTGTTGTATGTCTTGTAAAGATTTATCTTGCACGTCAGTCATTACGTCAATATAGGCAACATGAGAAAAGTTCTTATCGACGACTTCTGAAGCTATAGCTATATCTACTGTTTTAAATATTTGATAGACGGAGGGGAGAAATCCTAGAGGTCTATAAAATCTTTTATTCATTTCTGGAAATTCTTTAAGTGCCATAGCTAAGGCTTTAGCGACAAAAACAGTATAGCTGGGCTTGTTATCTTGCATGGACTTTCGGATTTGATTGATTTTCGAAAGATTGACAAGGTTTATCATTGTTACGGTTACACTCGAGTTGATTTCATTTTCAACAATTGAAGACACAACCTTAAAAAATTTGTCTGTATTTGATGTGTGGTATTTACTTGTGCTCATATTCAAATTTTGCCTTGAAAAGGCATCACAATACTTGTTGATTTGTAACTTATCTGTTCTAGTATACTTGCTGTGAACAGTAGGTTAGACCAAGGACTTAAAGGTGAGGCTGTTTCTCAAGCGGACGCCTCTATCGTTACATCAAACTATCAAGCAACGGTGAGCCGTCTCGCTGATGGATTGTTTTATTCAGAAAAGGTACATCAGTACACAAAAAATATTTATCATGAGGCTTATGCTTCTGACTGGTTTATTGGATTTGCAAGCTTGCCAAAGAACAGAGTCCAATTGCGGTCTGCAAATTCTCTTATAGATCTTTGTGGCCCGACGGCTTTATTTTTGCCACCATTTAGTTTAGTAGAACTTCATATAGAGGAGGGTCCGCTGAAATGGTCTTGTATTGGCTCGACAATAAAAATTCCATTTGATATTAGGACCCCACGATATTTAACAGGGGTTGAGCTGTGCCCACCTCATTATAAAGCAGATGTGTATAAGATTCTTGCACAGTTGAATAAGGCTCCTGAGTTTGAGCAGCAAAAGTATCCTTCGGCAATTGCAGCAAAGGCCAAGGCCTATATGGATGCGCATTTTTGTGAAGAACTAAAGATCTCGTCGGTAGCACAATATCTTAATTGCTCCAGAGTGGTTCTGACTCGGGCCTTTAAGAGTGTTTATGGTATTTCGTTGATTGAATATCGACATAAGCTAAGAATTTATGAGGCACTTATAAGGATGCGCTATGGGCTTTCTGTGACAGAGGCCATTTGTGCAGTAGGATTTTCTGATCCTAGTCAGTTTAACTTACAGTTTAAAAAGAATTTAAATGCTTTGCCCAGTCAGTATAAAATTCAGAAACTTTTTGGGACGTCCAAACCATAGTGCTGATTTTTCGGAAGGAAAATTGGATGGATTGAAATGACTCGAAACGGCTTGAAATATAGATCTTAGACGAGCCTACCCATAAGGTATGCGTCACTTTGGATATGGCGAATAAAGGGCTCCCGACTGGACCTCATTCTATAAATATTTAGGAGTATCATGCATAAAAGCGGTCGGGAGTAGAGTTTAGGTATTGGGTAATAAAGCCTAAATTCAATCCGAAGGAGATGCTTCATGAAATATTATATTAAATACCATTAAATTTGATATAATTTTCTGAGTTAATGAAATTGCAGGCTATGTGCCAAAGCTAATACAGAAGCGAGCTTACGGCGTTAAAAGCTTTAAATTTTATAGACTGAGATACCTAAAATGCTTGTGTTTAATTGATTTTTTGTAATGACCCACCACGAACCGAGTAGAACCGTAGAACCAGAAATTGGCGTCCGCAATCACCATGATATTGGACTAGCATTCGTTTTCCCCTGACCGCGTGGGTTTGTTCGTCGAATCAGGTGAGAGTTCAACAAACCTGAAATTGGCGTTCGCAAATGCCAGGAAATTGAACTTCGCTTTAAAACGGCCACAGATTAATCTTGTGGATTGGGCATGGTCTCAAGTATGGATATCTAGTAAAAATGGCTCTAAGGCTTTATGGGGCACCGTGAAAAGGGTTAGGCGACCCAGTCGGTAATGATCTGATCCTCACTCAGTCCAAGAGCGTCGGCTATCTTGTAAAGAGTTGTCCTTCTTGGCATAGATTGAGAGCCAAAAAATCGACTCAAAGAGGGCTGGGGGATACCCGTTTTCTTAGCCAACTCCGAGATGCCACCATTGCGGTCAACCAAGCGACGCAGATTTTTCTTAAATCCTTCGATGTTTTTAGCAATACCCTCTAAATCGTCGAAACGCACATAGGGCCTTTTTGTAGGCTTTTTGGGGCGCTCTAAGTGCATGTCCACTTCATCTTGAAGGTCGGCAATGACTTCGTCTCGTTCCGCTTGGGAAGAAGCTTCAGCCCAGAGAACCATTAAATCGTGAGTACCTTCATACTCAAGAGCATGCTTCACGCAGTCAGTAATAAACATAGAAGCAAGCCCAGCGGCCTTCATGGCCGTGGCAATCTCATATACTTTGATCTGTTGTTCGGGTGTTGTTTTAAATAAACTCATAACATACCTCTATATGTGAAATGGCCTGTTGAAATATCACGGATTCTATTTTTCAACTTTGCCATCTCTTTTTTATCCACAAACTCGCTCGACTTTACATAGCCCTGACACATGAAGGACTTGCCTTTAAGAATCACAATCGCAAGACGCAACTGGATTCGGCCAGAGCCAATATTATGCCACTTCATCTTGTGGCCATGTTGGATCGTCTTGCCGCTCATATCAGTTGCAGGTCCCCAGAACTTTGAGTTCTGAAACTGCGCGTGAGGGGAGGGCATACCATCCTTGAGCAACTCGACATCGGGTCGAATGGTGTTTTTGTATTCGTCATTGGAGAACGTATTTTGATGTTTCAAATTGAGATACGAGTCCAATGCCCATTCTGTTATAACTACATCCATCTTATCGGTCACTCCTGAATATAACTTAACATAACTTGATATAACATTCAATAGCATACTGTAAGTTATGAAAAAGATAGTAATATCATATATTTAAATAACTTTTTGGCCAAGTTTTCGCTCGACTAACGTTATCATTCGTTCATTCTTTGCCAAAAGCTCGACTTTCTTTTGTGTGTCTCTTTTAGTTGAGCCAAGTAAGCTTCTTGTTTAAACTCTGTACTGTAAGACTTTTTTGAACTTTTCCTCTTTTCCACGATTCTCTCCTCCTATTGGGGGTAAATCGTTCACTAAAATTTGTCCAGTACTTTTGGGGAAGACCAG
>CAZCYD010000050.1:0-23119 GCA_964502735.1 uncultured Pseudobdellovibrionaceae bacterium | reverse complement strand
GATTGTACAAGGAAACCACTTCACGAGTACTGTAGTAGATGTCCTCTGTGCGATCCCTAATTTTATTAACCGACTCACTTACGGCCTCGGCAGTCTTTTTAACTTGTTTTGACGTGCGCCTTACGTCGCTAACATCCTCGTGGACAGAACAGCGAAGGCCCGAAGCCAATATGAAAATTAAAATGATTGAGCGCATTAGTGCTCTGTTCAATGCCTTGTATTTAGAGTTCATAATATTATTGTCACTCCCCTCCATAAACAAAGGGAGTCTGACATGTTGTGGGAAATAAACAATAGAAATAAATTACATTAAATAGTAATTTTTATCTTTATTGATTATCTGTACTGACACCAATTCACATCGGGTCGAGTCGTACCAAAATACTCAACAGCTAATCGTCTGCGCAGAAGCTCTTCTCCCAAACTTCTCCCGTCTACAAAAACATCGGCAAGTATCCGAAAATACTTGTCTCGCTGTATGTTCTTCAACTCTATAAAGCGCCCTTTTAACATGAACTCTTGGGTGAATTCTCTGGCCCTTTCAGCCATTACCTTCTCACACTTATCCCGAGTTCGCCTCTCAGGTGCATCAACTCCATAAACTCTCACAGGCACCCTTTCAGCAAAGAACTGATGAACTCCTGGAATATTAACACTAATTGTATCCCCATCATAATTATCGACATACTCCACACAATTGAATTGGTTTTCATCGTGATAACAAAGAGGCCTCTTTGCAAAGCTATCATCTGTCCAAGAACCTACGACAAAAAAAATAGCAAACATAGATAATAGAACTTTTATCTTTCTGGTTTTCAATCGACTCAAATCTCCTCCCATCACTCAACAACTTTGAATTTTTTGAAATGAGTTTGGACCTTATTTGTAATAATTTCTAGAAATTTTTATATAATCTAAATATTGATGCTTGGGGCTGTTAGACAGCTTCTTCGCCGGGAAGCCGGATTCAATCCGAATGCATCACAGCATTTCAACATCTACGATTGGATTGGACGATCAAGGAGTAAATAGATGATAATGAGCGGGCAAAGAATCAGTTAAGAAGGATCTATGGAATTTGATTTAATTTCGGGCACTGGCAATACGTTTGTAATGATCAACTTAATGACAGCAAACAATAAAAAAATACTTTCAGACTATTTTCCGAATCTTACTTATTCTGAAATTGCCCATAAACTCTGCTCCCACCCGCTAATTGAAACTGATGGAGCCGTATTTGTGACTCCCTCTGCCAACTGCGATTTTAAATGGTTTTTTTACAACCGAGATGGAAGCGAGGCTGAAATGTGTGGAAATGCCGCAAGGTGTGTAACACAATTCGCACACGATCAGGGCCTTATTCAAAAAAGAGCAACATTTGAAACTCAAGCGGGACAGGTTGCAGGAGAAATTCTCTCCAACGGAAACATTCGTGTACAAATGCCAAAAATAAAAAATATCAACACTCAACAAACTATTCAAAACAAACGCATTTTTGTTCGTTTTGATTACATAGATACAGGAGTCCCGCACTGCGTGATTAAAGTTTCTAGCCTCTCCCAACTCGATGAGCTCCGATCAATCGCCAAAGAACTTAGAGGCCAAGGCTATTTTCCACCCCAAGGGGCTAATATCACCTTTAGAGTTAGTTTTGGAAAAAATAAAATTGAGTCTATTACCTACGAAAGAGGTGTAGAAGACTTTACCCAGGCCTGTGGAACGGGAGCCGTAGCCGCAGCCTATTCTCAGTCTCTCGAAAATGGCGGAGTGCCAATGATAAATGTTTCGGTACCAGGAGGAGAGCTTACCGTTGAACTTAAAGATGATTGTGCTTACCTTTCTGGTGAGGTAAGGTACATCGGTCGATTGAGTTTCGATAAACTACTCGACGAATGACCCCACAAAAGTTAGCTTGTAACTTAAAATTGTAAGTTGCAAGCTCAAGTTACATTACAAATTAATTTAAACTAAATAAGTAAATAGAAAAGTAAAAATGTGACAAAATGGAGAATTTTTTATGAGCAATAAAGTTTGGATTGGCGACGAGTCCATAACAGAAACTCCCTGTACAAAAATTACTGTACAAATGAATAATGAACAGCAAGACGTAAAATATGATGGAAAGTCCACCCTTCTTGATTCCTTATTAGAAAATGGCATAGATGCCCCATACTCTTGTCAATCTGGTTCTTGCATGGCCTGCCTCGGAAAGGTGATTAAAGGTCGCGTCTATATGGACGATCCCTACATTCTCTCAGAAGAAAATTTAAATGAAGGTGAGTGCCTGACCTGCCAAGCCTACCCCGCTACGGATGAAGTGTTGATTTCTTATGATGACGTATAGGCCGGTAGACTTAAAATAAAAGTTGTATTCCCGTTCACTGAAGAATAATTTAGTTCACCACCCCTTGACTCCAACAACTTCCTTGAAAGAGATAAACCCAAACCGGTTCCTTGACCGACAGGCTTGGTTGTGAAAAATGGAGTGAAAATATTAGCAACAATATCTGAGGGAATACCCTTTCCACTGTCAGTGAAATAAACTTCGACAAACCCCCGTCTAAATCGAGTTCCAACTCGCAACCATGGTGAGGGCGTTCCTTCCACAGCATCACAGGCGTTGTTAAGAATATTGGTCACCACTTGTAGCAATTCTGATTCGTTTGATAGAACCTCAATTTCATCCCCTATATCAATCTCCAAATTCAGGCCCTGCAATTTCTCTTTACATAGCAAAGTGGCTTGCGTAACAACAGCCTTTAAATTTACTCCAGAACACGGGTCATCCTGACTCTGACGCGAATATATTTTTAAACTGTCAATTATTTTCACTATGCGCTCACAAGAGTATATAATTCGATCTAATCTTCTATGAGCTTTCGGTTCAATGAGCTCACTGTACAAAGTTCGTGCCTGTAGTAAAATTATTGTCAGAGGATTACGTATCTCATGGGCAACACCCGCAGACATAATACCTAAGGATCTTAGCTTCTCGGTTTCTACCAACGCCATTCCTTGATCTTTTAAGTTTTTCTCGTGATTCAGATTCAAACGGTAAACAAAGTAAATCGAGTAAGCTATCAGCAAAGAGGTTAACATTTGTACACTCAACTGATAATACTTCATATCGTCACTGTTAGGTATGGTACGATTAATAAAGTCTACAGGCACAAAATAAATAACCAGCATAAGAATGACCGGCAAGCTCAAACTATAAATCAAGCTGATAGGTGAGTTCTTGGGTAGCATCAAAAAAGGAAGCGCCATACAAGCCGAGAAAAAAATATGAATGCCGGACTCGAACCCCACAATTAAACTAGAGGTAAAAACTATTAAATTCGCTACTGTGATAAATGTTAATATGACTCCCTTATATATTGTCCTGTTCCTTAACAAATAAAAACACAACAATGATGTAAAAGAAAAAAATAAACCATAAGACGACAAGGGCCAGCCACCAAAATAATAATTGAGTGGAGTTTGTACGAAGCCTATTAAAACGCCCTGTAAAAACACTACCGCAGAGAACTGTATTCTCCACTGATCATGAAGATCTAGCCCCTTGTTTTCTGCAATTTGTACTAAAAAATTTTTAAGTCCCACCCGCACCATATTCACAAACAAACGATCACTCTAACACTGATATAATAAATTTTCCAAGCTCATTTAAAACTATGGGTGGAATCTCATGGCCACCTTTAAACTGATGAAACTTCCCCTCCATTCCCGCCCCCCTGAGCAAGTGAAATAGTTTTTCTGACGATTTAAAATCTAACAATACATCATTGAAACCATGACTCATAAAAAATTTCTTTCCATCAATATTTTTTGCATAAGCTCTTAATGTTTTTTCGTCAATTAATGCACCTGATAGAACAACTAGTCCTTCTGGCTTTTTTTCTAACTTCAAAAAAGACTCAACCGCTAACATCGCCCCTTGGCTGAATCCACCCACGACTACCTTTTTGTACCTCTCCATAATTGTTGAAATAAACTCCATCGCTATTTCGACTGCTATGCTCATATTATTTGGCCGCACGGCAGAGAGGTCTCTAAACACTCCCTTCATCATAGCTTCTTCCAAAGCCTTCACGTCAATATCAAACCAAGCTCTACCTCTTGCACCTGGCCCCAAAATAACTTGAATAATTCCTTGCGGAAAATACCAATCATAATTTTCACTTGGATCTAAATACTGACAAAGCGGGTGTAAATCGTCTGCATCAGCACCATAGCCGTGAAATAAGATCACGCAAGTCTCATGGCTTCGTCCAGTTTCGACTATAGAGTCTAAATTCTTAATAATTTCCCATTGAGCCATCGGCATCTCCAATCTATAAAAATCAAACAGTTCTCATATACACATCAGTAAGACTTGGTCGCGAAGAAGCCCTTGGGACCTTTTCTGCATACCCTATCCATAAGAATCCCTCTAATATGATTTCTTCTGGACTTGTGCCGATAATATCATACAAATTAGGATCTTTAGTTACAGCCCCCGTACTCCACTTACAGCCGATTCCTTGCTCCCAAAGATAAAGGCTCATATTCTGGACTCCGCAAGCTAGAGTTGCAAAGTCCTCCTTTTGTTGAATCATGTCATGTGCTTTCCTACAGCCCAAAACTAGAATTTCTGGGCACTGACTATATTGTTTTTTAATGGCTTCAATCTTAACTTCGTTAAAATCGAGCTTATATTTCTTTTGATTAATTTTGATTGCTAAATCTAAAACTTGTTCTCGCCCCCTTTTTCCCAACCGAAAAAATCTCATAGGATGAGTTAACTTGTGATTGGGTGCCCATAACCCCATCTCGATAGCCTTTAAAATTATGTCTTCACTGACTTCTGTGTCTTGAAAGCTATGAATAGTTCGACGCTGTTTGATAGTTTCGGCTATGTTCTGGCAGCCAACATGACTTAAACTTAAATTTTCCATTTGGTCAGTCTCCAGTCTCCAGTCTCTAGTCTCTAGTCTAGCTTTTTGAATGCATTCTCTACAAAGGTCTTAATATTAAAGTCCTAATATTATTGTTGCTTTTCTAAAACCTAAAAAGCTAAGCGTGCCCTAGATTATAATGAAAAGATGAAACACGCACCACTTACTTCTATATTACTCTCTGCTTCTTTAGCTCTGTCCTGTGGTCAAAATAATTTTATCGGCAAAACAAGTCTGCCGTCTTCACAGGAAGACTCTATAGATACTGAAAAAGAACCGCCGGCGGCACCAACACCAACGCCAGCTCCAACACCAACTCCCCCACCCGATGTCCAAATTAACCCACAAGTTTGTTATTTTGGAAACCAAACCTCTGGTTCAACACAAGAGGAAGTGTGCCTTCCCGTTCATGAAGCTAATGAAGAGCAAAAGAAGATGGCCTACAAATATCCAAACCCCCATCAGGATCCTGGCTTTCCCAATAGTTTTAATGCGAGTCAATACACATCCCCACTCCGATTTATTGACCTTAGGACAACTTCCGGAGCGACTAATATTGCTCCTAATTTTAAAGTTAATGAGTTGATGCAGGATTGGAAAGGCGATCTGGCTTTATTCTCTCCCTTAGCACTTCACTATGTGCAAAATATGAGGACCTCACTCGATAAGCCTGTTGTTTTGAATAGTGCATACAGAAGCCCCGGCTACAACGCACTCATTGGTGGAGCAAAGTGGTCCCGCCATATGTACGGAGACGCAATAGATTTTAAAGTCAGTGGTGTATCTCTTGAAAGCCTCAAAGATCTGTGTCTTCAGTTTGGAGCCAGTTTTTACCAAATTTATTCAAACCATATTCACTGCGACTGGAGAAACTCAAACCTTGAAGAAGGCTTTTATGGCCCACAGCACCCGTCTCCTTTAGAGCACACCCTTATTAAAACCATGGCTGAATTACAATCAAACATTCAGGTTGAAGAAAAGGAAGATGCGTGGATTCTGTCCGTTGAAACAGATTATATCGAAGACCATTCCGAAGACATCACCTATCATTGGACCGTCCAAATCGCTGGAAAACGACAGACTTACTCCAGTTCTGTTATTTCCCTGCAAAAGGCGCATCAGGCTTATAATGTAGAAGTCACGATTGGACACTCTATAAACCTTCGGAAAACCATACCTCCAACGCGACGGTAAAATCTGAGGCCCAGAGGAAATCTTATGCACCTTAGTCACTGATTTGGGGTATCAGTTGCCAGCCTTTTTTTTATTTCATAGTATCAAGAAATGATAAAAGTTCTTTTTGTCTGTTTAGGGAACATCTGCAGATCACCTGCAGCTGAGGGTGTTATGAAGTCCCTTGTAAAATCTAGGGGACTAGAGGGTTCTATCTTTTGTGACTCCGCCGGAACCTCTGCTCATCATGAGGGCGAGCCCGCTGATTTTAGAATGAGTCAATTTGCCTCAGAAAGAGGCTACTCCCTAGAAAGCCTTTCGCGTCCATTTCGTCAAAGTGACTTTGAAGATTTTGACTTTATTCTTACCATGGACAATTCCAACTTCTCTAATGTCATGGCACTTGATGTGGTGGGGCAATATCAACACAAAGTCTTTCCCTTTACGAAATTCTGCAAAGTGCACAACGTAAATGCGGTCCCAGATCCCTACTATGATGGTGATGAGGGCTTTCGCCTCGTAATGGATATTGTCGAGGATGGGTGCCAAGGGTTATTAGATCACCTTGAAGAAAAGGTTCTCCGAAATGGATAAACTCACTAAGTATAAGGCCCTTCGAGTTCACTCGATTCCCGACGGAAGTCTTCAAGCGACACCTGCTCAAATTGAAATTCAGACCTTAGACGCTCACCTTCCCCAGGGTCAAGTCATCATTAGAACCGAATACTCTTCAGTTAATTACAAAGACGCTCTAGCCGTTACGGGTAAAGGAAAGATATTGCGCCAACTTCCCCTAACTCCAGGTATTGACGTAGCCGGAACTGTTTATAAGTCCAATTCGTCTCTCTACAAAGAAAATGACTCTGTTTTAGTTAATGGATGTGGCCTAGGGGAAACCCAAGATGGTGGCTTTTCAGAGTTTGTTACTGTAGATCAAAACTATATTGTACCCCTTCCCTCATCACTTTCCCCAAAAAAAGCTATGACTTTAGGAACAGCTGGCTTTACAGCCGCACTTGCAGTTTATCGCATGGAAGTTAACGGGCAGAATCCTGATTTCGGTCCCATTCTAGTTACTGGGGCCTCTGGGGGAGTGGGAATGGCTGCAATTCAAATTCTAAATAAAAAGAATTACAAAGTCGTTGCTCTTAGCCATAAAAAAGATCTTGCTGAAAAGCTTTTAAAAATAGGAGCTACAAAAGTGATAAACCCTTCCGAACTTGATTTAGGGAGTCGCCCACTTGAAAGCGTGAAATGGGGGGGAGCCATCGACAATCTAGGAGGTAAAACTCTATCTGGAATAGCTCGTCAGACTCAGCTGTGGGGCAATATCGCCTGCATAGGACTGGCAGAATCCTCAGAACTTCACACCACTGTAATGCCCATGATTCTAAGGGGCGTTAGCTTTTTAGGTATAAGCTCTGCCAATTGCCCGATGCCACTAAGAAAAAAAATATGGAACTTATTAGCTGAAGAATGGCACCCTCAATTTTTAGATGAAATGGTAAACTCAGTAATCAAATTGGAGGATATTCCTACATATAGTGAACGAATCTTAAATAGAGAAACACATGGACGAGCCCTCGTTCACATCCCTGCTTCAAACAAAAGCTCTTAGTTCACAAGCCGATTAACCATCCAGCTCTTCACTTGTAGGTGGCTTTAGTGAAGGAAAGTAAATGACATCACGGATATTGAGGCTGTCTGTCAGCAAGGCGACCAACCTTTCTATTCCCAAACCCAAACCTGAAATTGGTGGCATTCCATACTCCATGGCTAATACGAAATCTTCTTCCATCATCATGGCCTCGTCATCGCCCTTAGCTGCCAATTCAGCCTGCTGCTCCAGGCGCGCCCTTTGTTCAACGGGATCCACCAACTCTGAGTAGGCTTTGACTATCTCCCACCCATTTACAAGAACTTGGAACATATCCAATTTGCTTGGGTCTTCATCTGACTTCCTAGCCAAGGGGACAAGCTCTGCAGGGTGCATTGTTAAAAAACAAGGTTGAGTCAGATGAGGGCGACAACACTTTTTATATAAAGCATCTACTAAGGATGCATAACCCACATACTTCTCAAGAGGTAAGTCGATTTTATTTTTTCTTACGGCCGCCTGCAAGGTTTCAAGATCAGTAGTTTGGTCCAGGTCAATTCCGGAGTATTCCAAAACTAACTCTCTGTAGGTGTACTCCTTCCAGTCCCCAGAAAAATCTAATTTTTGACCCTGGTACTCGATGACTAAGGTTCCAAAGACTTCGCTGAGTAATGACTGCAAAAGTTTTTGAATGAACCTCATATTGTCTCGATAGTCCCAATAGGCCGCATAGAATTCTAACATAGTAAATTCTTGAAGATGCGAAGGATCAATTCCCTCGTTCCGAAAACAACGCCCCAATTCAAAAACTTTTTCATAACCTGCAGAAATTAACCTCTTCAGATAGGTTTCTGGTGCGATACGCAAATAAAGCGGAATATCCAATGCATTATGATGAGTCACAAAGGGTCTAGCTGAGGCTCCACAGGAGGCACTCTGCAAAATGGGGGTTTCTACTTCTACAAATTGATTCTCTACCAAAAAGTTTCTAATAAAATGAATAATCTTATGTCGAACTGCAAACCGTTTTCTAGTGTCTTCATTCATGATGAGATCTAAAAACCGGAAGCGAGCTTTCATTTCGGGGTCCTGAAGCCCATGAAATTTTTCAGGAAGAGTGCGCAGCCCTTTTGAAAGTAAAATTAGTTTTTCCACGGCCAATGTCTTTTCACCTTTCTGAGTTGTAAACGTGGAACCATAAACACCAACGTGATCACCAATGTCCAAATTTTTGGTTAGAAATTTAAATTCATCTTTACCCAAATGGTCAACTTGCAATGAAATTTGTAATTTTCCACCTTCATCCTGAATAGTCGCAAAGGCCAACTTTCCCATAATTCGTATGGTCATGAGCCTTCCAGCACAAGAAACTCCTCCAACACCATCTTCGAGTTTCTTTACTGCCAAGCAAGAATGTGATTTTTCAAAACGACCTGGGTAGGCAACCTGCCTTTCTCGCCATTGATTTAATTTTTGCAATCTAATATCTCGGTATTGATCTGCCATTGAAGAAGCTCCTTCGGGGCACTACCTCTGCCCATTCAGCACGTAACAAGCGCAAGCACGCTAATCTTAAGTACTCTTTTTACGCATAATTTTTGAGGTATTCAATACTTTTTATAGCTTTTACCCTGTGGTGGAGGTCATCCTCTTGAATCTAAAATCCTTTATTTTCTGCTGAATCCACAAAACTGCACTCGGGGAAGTCGGCCTTAGAGCCTCCACTTCAGATCTGGCTACCTTGGAGACTGGATTGAGCTTCTGAGACTCTAAAAATAGCCTCCGAGCAACTGGATAGTTACCTTTGCATTTTTGGATGAGCCCTTGATTTAATCTCAGTAAATAACTAAATCGTTTGTTGCAACTGATTTTAAGCAGATCGACTTCCAACTCTTTGACTTGGGATTCGGACCTACATTCTTTTAACTCCGACCAAACTTTAATGAGCTTTAATTCTCCAGGAGCTCTACTCCAAGTTTGAACTCCCCTTAATCTATCCGATACCATTTTATAATTGCCCTGCTCGAAAGCATCAAATACTTCCAAGTATACATTTTTAATAGCCAGACTCTCTGCGAGTTCACTTTTTCGGACGTTCTCTGCATACCGTTGTCGCCCAATAGGATCGTCGATCTTTTTTATAGCGGCTTGTAATACTGCACTTTCCAGACCTATCCATTCTTCTATTTTCTTTGATTTGATTGCTTCATTGATTCTTTCAAACCAATAAAAATAAATTTTAGCTGTCTCACTAAAACCTTCCTCAAGATTGCGTGAAACTTCTAAAATATCAAAATAGTTTTGCTTCGCGATTAAATTGTAATGCCATGAAAAAAACTGATCTAAGGCCTCTTCTTCATACTTGGGCTTAAGATTGTCCACCCAGACACTGCCATTAAGAAAGTAATTATACAAACACCTGATATACTCTTCTTTAAGAGACCCCAAGTCCAACAAAGTGTTTAAAGGAGTTCTATGCAATACTTTTGACAGAGTAAACTTTTCTGGTCGAAGCAAAGGCCAACAAAACATCGGTTTCTCTTCAATTCTGTTAAGCTTAGAATAAATTTTTCCACCTAGAATTGGAAAAATGCGGCTCACGATCCAATAGATTGGCAAATGAGTAAATGTTCTCATTTCTGCCCACTTAATAATCTCATTCTCTTCAAAAATAGAGTTTACAGTCGTACTGCCAGCATTATAAAAGTGAAGTTCAAATTTCTGCGAGTTCACAAGAACGTTCAAATTTTCCAGGTCTACTTTCATTGAACCTGCCGTTTCTTCTACAAAAAGATAACACTGCACCAATGAACCCCTCTGAAATCTGAGCTGACAACATATTTCGCTCCCTTGGTATATATCTACATTTTTTGACACTTTAAGTTTGGCAAACTGAGAAATAATTAATGGTAACTCATAACCTATCACTCTTTGCCTTCCCTTACTCCCTTCAAAAAGATCCTCCGCTGAAGGATTAGGCAATGTAAAAAATCTTTCAACTATTTGTGGCGTGGCCACTTTACCTTTAAGAATCTCATTCAGATAGTTGACGAGATCTAGAGCGTTAAATGGTTTTGTGTAAAAGCGAGATCCTCCCGCTTCTTTGAGGCAAGAGCTAACAAAGCCAGGGTCCCCATAGACTCCACTCATAAAAATAATGTGTGGCAAGTGGTCTTGCTGTAATCGCATATCTCGAGCCAGAGCTAATCCACTTTTGTCTGGCAATAAACAGTCTAGAATTAGACACTCATAAAAGTTAATAGAACACAGTTCAAGAGCTTGCTTGGCACTTGTGGCTAGGTCTACAGAATAGCCATTCTTTTTAAGTATTTTTTTTAACGAATTTAAAATGAACTCATCATCATCTACAATTAGGATTTGAGGATTACCCACTGCCATTGTCACATTGTACAAAAGTCATAAACTCGCTACAATAAAGCAGAGGTGTCTTGCGCTAGGTCTATCCTTTGGTCTGTTTTTACTATTGAAGACTGATCTAACTCAAACAAAACATTCCACTTCAATTCTTACCCGAAACCGCGGATAAAATGCGTCAAATTTTTCTCTGCGGTCTTAGAATTCTAACCGTATGAAGAACTTGAACACTTACTCCATCTATTTAATAATAATTTTGTGGAAATTCGAGTTTACAAATCAGAAAAACTTCTTGAAACCTGGGTTGAGAATTATATTTTTCAGACCTTTCCTATCGGGATTGGTAAAGTTGAAGCTGGCCACAAGCTCTGTGAAGGTGACCTCAAAACCCCAGAGGGCCATTATCTGATCTGCGTAAAAAATCCGAGGTCAAAGTTTCACCTTAGCCTGGGTTTAAACTACCCCAATGTCAATGATGCAAAGATGGCTCTTCAAGAAGGACGAATTGACATCAACACTTATGATCAAATTTGCCAAGCTCATAAAGACAAAAAACGCCCCCCATGGAACACCATCTTGGGTGGACAAATTTATATACACGGAGACCTTGAATCAAAGACCTGGAGCGAGGGCTGCGTACGTATGTACAAATCTGATATTGAATTTTTATACGAAAGGGCCTCTATCGGCACCTCAGTTCATATACACCCTTAAGTTTCTTAACCCAAATTCGCGGATTTGGGTCTTAATGAATAGGCAAGAAAAACACTCCCTACCTAAGTCCAAGCTTTATAAAAATTCTACTCACTTTTGTTGCTGAAATATAAACTGTCATCATGTCGGAGAGAAGAATACAAAAACGGAGATCAGAGGCTGAGGAAGAAGATAGAAGAAAAATTCGACGTTTTACTGACAACGAGTTAAACAGAAGCCTAACGCAATCTCGACTCTGGTTAAAATTTCTATACTCAGTGTCTATTGTAGTTGCTATTTTTGAGGTCGCATGGTCCTTAAACAAAGGCATCGAAAATATAACTCAAGGTATTTTCTTTGGTGTTGTCTTTATCATAATGGCTATCATCTTGTGGAAGGCCATGTATTTAATAAAAGCTTTTTTAGACAACCACTCTGTAACTAACCTTAAAAGAATACATGAGCAATACACGCTCATGTTTGCATATATTTCTATTCTCTCTATTGTTTTTTATATTGTTACTTTTTTATACAGAATGTGATCAACTTAACTACCTGCTTAACTATAAGTGACGCTTACATGCGCTCAAGAAGCTGTAAATAGGACTCACTCGCTTAAAAGTTTCGAGGTCATATATTGCGTAACCCTGTTGAGATTCTCTTACACAAATGCGTTCATTTCTAATGGTCATTAAGGTCTCCACACATTGATTTAAAAAACTAGAAGCACTTCCTACCACATCGCCAACAGTTGAAAGCACAATATAACCGCCATGTGATTTACCACAAAATACATTTCCCTCTTGAGTTCTCAGTGACTCCAAACACTGAGACTCAAATGTATAACTCTGACCTATCGTAAGACCTGTATGTGAATTCGCAATTGAGTAACTTCCTGCGGCCTTAACACATTGGAGCCGTCCCATGCTTCCATCTCCGCCCCCGCAAAGCTCATAGTGATCTACTACAATCCCGGCCTGCCCCCTCATCACAGCTTTGCAGCCCTTAGAGCAAGAACGGGCACATACCGGATTTTCTAGTTTAGGATCTTGACCTCGACACACAACCCTGTGCGAAATTAGCGCCTCCTCAGCAGCCACCACAGCTTTCTGACATTCAGGGCTACAATCCCAAGCACATTTGTCCTCCGCAGCAAAAATATCAGAACTAATAAAAAGACTAAAAAAACAGGCTACAGCCAATAATTGCTTCATGATTCCCCTCCCCAAGAGACCCCTGATTCATTTTTTACATGTTTGAACACCACAAATAGCCTATGTTCACAAAGCTGTCATCTGTTTGATGTCACTCATTTTTATTTGATGCAAAAAATAGGATTGGGGTAGATTAGGTTCTTGGCAGAGTTTTAAAAGAGTAAAGCCTGAGTATCCTCTTTACTAAGGAAGTTATCGTTCCCTAAATGCACCTGATGGTTTTTTGAAATGGATATTTGATTTCCAAAATATAATAAAACCGTGCTAAAAGCGAGGGGGACGGTCATTTTTAACCCGTCCCTCTCGCTTCTGATTGTCTATTGAAAACCAATATTGTGAATTTTATCTTGTGTAGTTATCTATAGCCTACTCTCAACAAAAGCTCGGCCCGTCCGCCAAAAAGATCCGCCGATGTCGCTTCAACACTTATTGATTCAACAACTCGTCCATCTACATAAGTCGTTTTAATTTGCCCCTCTCGTAAACGACCCTCAAGTTCCGACAAATGTCTGCGAGTTCCGTTTGTAAAATTAACGACTACACTCTTTATATCTAAAACTTTATCTTTTCCGACAAGGCTAATTTCTTCTGCTGCAATCCTATTAACTCGAATCGTCCTTGTATTAAAAATTATTTTATCAAACTTTCCAGCGTCGAAATCAAGATAGTTCATTCTAACAGGAGGACGACGTCTCTCTTCAGCAAGGTGAACAACAACACGTCGAACCTTCACGCGTCCATTCAAATGAACCTGCCATACGCCATTATCATTTCTACGGAAGTTTCTAAGTTCCACCTCATCAAAGGTTCTATCCCGAGGATTGTCGTAACCCTGAGAACTACCGCCAATATTTCTGCGGTCTTGACTGCTGGGACCAACTATTAACTCTGCTGTACCTCTGCCGTGCTGGGACTTTGCCATCAAACACACACTTAATAGGTCTGAACGCCTCAAGTCTAATCGAGGGTAAGCTCTTGCTAACTCTCTTTTTAGAGCGATTATGTTATTTCGTCCTTCAAATTGTTGATCTCTAAATTCAATGGCATAGCCCATTCTTCCCGTTGGGCACATTTGATGAGCCGAAGGTGGTGGCTGTCGCCGATCGTCACGCCCGTGCCGAGCCTCTCTATTAATTCCATTAGCGTTGGCTCCCAAGGAACCCATGACCATAACTAAGCTTAGTATTGCTAAAAAAGACTTCTTCATTCTTACATCCCCTTTTTTTGATTAAAACAACCCTTGTCTTCCACAGCACCCTAACTATGGAAGCTACTCACAAGTCTCTTTAGCAGAAGGCGTGCCAAAAATAATAGCCCACTAATTAACCTTTTGAGCCTCAAGCGGTGTCACCTTGACCTCATAACGCTATGCTCTCCCTCTTGGCATAAAACCACTGGATCACTTTTGACACTAATTTTTTTGAAAAAACTTTTTAAGAACTTTTAAAGATTAATTTTGGCAAGATCTTACTTCATCGAAAGTCCCGAAAATGCGAAGCCAATAATTTCGTAGTAAGTTTAATTAAGTCGTTAGCTAATGAATAATTTGGAGTAAATACTATTGTAGAACCATACCCTTAGCCCACCCATGTGCGGTGATTTTTGACTATATTATAAAAATGCCGTTAATTTATTTGCCCTGGGGTAAAAATTGCAGTAATATTTAAATTCATGAAGATCGTACAACCGCGGTATCTTTTACCTTTTATTAAAGAAGATCTCTCTAAAAAAATGGTTTTTCTTGGGGGACCTCGCCAAGTGGGTAAAACCACTCTCTCAAAAATGATTAAAAAAAAATTTTCCTATCTCAATTGGGATGAGCCTGCCCATAGAGAGCAAATTTTAAGCAATGAGCTTCCTATTCAGGGCCTAGTTATTTTTGACGAACTTCATAAATATCGGCAATGGCGTAACTGGATTAAAGGAAAATTTGACACTCTCAATGAATCCCACCAATTTTTAGTTACTGGAAGTGCTCGACTCGATTTTTATCGTTACTCCGGAGACTCTCTTCAAGGTCGCTACTTTTATTATCGCTTACACCCGCTGTCTGTAAATGAACTTGAAATTAAGACTAAATCTGATTTTGTAGATCTCTTAAATCTAAGTGGTTTTCCAGAGCCCTTTTTTTCAGGACTGGCAAAAGATCAAAAGCGGTGGGCTAGAGATTATCGAGCACGATTTTTCAGAGAAGACTTAATGAGTATTGAAACTATCGATGACATTGGCTCCATGGAATTAATGTCACTTCGATTACCAGAACTTGTGGGAAGCCCCCTTTCGATTAATTCCGTCCGAGAAGACCTTCAGAAAAGCCATAAAACTGTGAGTCGTTGGCTGGATATTTTTGAAAGACTGTATGGAATTTTTAGAATCTCCCCGTTGGGTGGACCAAAAATTAGAGCCGTTAAAAAAGAGCAAAAACACTATCACTATGATTGGTCTCTGCCTTCCGAACTTTCTCAAAAGTTAGAAAACTTAGTGGCTTGTCATCTACTAAAGTGGGTTAATTTTTTGGAGGATACCGAAGGTCGAAATATTGAACTTCGATACTTTCGAGACTCTGATGGGCGCGAGGTCGATTTTGTGGTTGTTGAAAATAATGAACCCTGCATTTTAGTTGAAGTCAAATCTAGCGGGCGAGAGATTAGCTCCCACCTAAAATATTTAAATACAAAATACCCAAAAGCAAAAGCATACCAAATTCACTTAGATGAAAATATAGAGTTCCAAGCGGGAACTATCATTTCAACTCCTGCCTGGAAATTTTTAAATCAATTTATTTAGGATTACTCGGCCCACGTAGATTTTGAGCCATAGCCACTACAATGTTTTTTTGCCGAGGCCTCAGACCACTGGCTGGTTTCGTAGTATATTCTGGATTCACTGTCATTTTCCATTGAAACAATACAGGGGCCTATAAACTTTTCGTCCTCACAGTAGTCGCGAGTGAACTGTCCACCAAAAATGCTTTTACACGTCATCTGAAGATTAATATTAGCAAAAAAATCTCCGTACCACTCGCGACAAGTATTTTGGTTAAAATGATTCAAGTCGATTTGCTTTGCTTCTTTTTCTGGTTGAGTTAAATTAACACTGTTGTCACAAGATCCCCAGTACACAACTGGAACTGGAGAATCTGTATTCAACGTCTTAATATTACTGACCCCCTCATCGCTCCCACAGGACGAAATAAAAAAAACCATCTGTAACAAAATGAGAAAAAAAGAATAAACCCTCATATGCTTGCATATATAAGCAATATTGGTACCATCGAGCTTTTTAAATCTTCCATTTTTTCTTGTTATTACAGATAGTTATATGAACTCACAAACTGATAAAACTTTAAAAGTCTCTTTTTTTACTCAACTTTTAAACTGACAAAAGATTTTTATGACTCTTATCTTTTGAGCCGGCAAGAATCCTTAGCAAACTCAAAAGGTTAAATAAATTTTCATTAAACTGTGAAGAAGTTAAACGCAAATATTAGAACCCTTCTCCGCTGGAACCTTACATATCCATTAAATCCGTCTGTTTTAAAAACTTATTTATACGATCTTTTATGTTTTTAACCAGCTTATATATGAACTCCTTTTCTTGTTCACTCTGACCGTCTATTGATATTAAATCGATTTGCTTCAAACTGTCTTGACAAAGTTTTTTCAACTGAACTGCAACAAACTTAGGGGCCAGTTCGATCTGCTGTGACATTGCCGCTAACTGATAAGCATTCACTTCGTCTAGTAAAAAAGTATCCCCAATCATAAGAGCTAAATCGTGGTTAAAGTTGTCGTACACCGTTACGTTTAATAGATCATAGGCGGGAGCTAAGTCATACCCGGCCTCGCTCACAAAGTAAGAAATATTTTTCCCATGGCTATCTGTATTTCCAATAAGAAGATTAAATAATATCCATTTTAACAACTGCAACCTTGCCTTGGCTGGCACTCGGCACTTTTGACAAAATGACGATAAATTCGTAATGTTAACTGGACTTAAATAGTCATTCTGGTGGGGACCATTTGGGAGAATTCGCTGATATTTAAACGACGGTGGAACATTGAAAATCTGGCAACCATCTACCACATGGAGACGCCTCACATATTCTGATGTTTTCCAGTATCGATCAAATCGCTCAACTTGTAATACTCGTTCACCGAGATGAATAAGTTGTACATTTGCGCAACTCAGTCCTACATTTTTCGCTAGTGTCATGCAGAAGAATTCATTTAAAACAAAATGCAATTCACCTTTACTGAATTTGAGAATATGAGTAGAAGCTAATTCTCCTTCTCCAAATCCATACTCTCCATCTTTTAAAGTCACGCCCAGCTTCTCCTGAACTCCGGCTAGAGAAAGCCTTGGTTTTCCATCCCAGATACTAAGCGGTAGACTTGCTCGCTTTAAAACTCTTTCTGTTAATTCTTTAATTGGGATAGGGCGAAACGTCGTTTTGCTTTGATTAGCCTCTGCAGAAAAGGTAAAGGCACCGGTTGCATCTTTACCAATAGCAGAAATTAAGCCAAAAACATTGCCAGACGTTGTTTGCAGAGTTCGAGCTAGACTTTTTAGTGCCTCTTCCTCAGGCAATAAGTTTTCTAAAAATTTTGATACATTTTCTGAATCAATCTCCCCCAACAAAGGCAGATGAGGAGACAATGCAAAGCCCTTCTGCCGCCAGCCCTCAGAGTAAATTAAACCAAACTTTTGAGATTCAAGATCATAAATTATTTCTCCCACAGGCATTCCCTCATACATGACATGGAGCCTAGCTGTGCGGGATCTCACCACGGCTTCACCTTCAACTGAATACCTAAACCATTTAAGACTTTGAATAAACTATCAACGGTGACTCCGGCCTTTCCCGTTTCAATTTTCGAAAGTGTTTCAACAGACACTCCACATAGAGCCGCAGCATCGTCGATACGTAAACCTGATTGAGTTCTCCGAGCTCTCACAAACTTCGCCAGATCCTGGCGAGTAGAGATCTCAGGAATCTTAGGAGCTTCTTTAACTTGAATCGATCGAGCCATAGGATCCTATATTATTTCTATATATGTAGTAATAATATCATAAACAACTCGCTTTCGATAATTATTTCTATAAAATTAGGAATAATTATCGAAAACTGGACAGGAGGGCTATTTATTCCTACTTTTATAGAAATAATTTAGTGCAATGGGAACAGAAAAACAAATTGTAAATGAGCTTAAGACTAACCTTCATCCTCTAATTTGCAAGATTTTTCGTCGCAAGATTTTTTAGATTTATAGCAACAGCCTTTAGATTCCTTTCCCTTAATTTTTGACTTTGCCTCTTTCATTATCTTGTGACAGTCTTCCTTGTTCTTTTTGCTGTCATTTAAACACTCAGCCGCCTCTTGATGAGCCTTAGCCATTGATTGATGCTGTTCCGCCGTCATAACATGATGATCTCTGTGGTGTTTTTTGTGGGCACAAGCTCCCAAAAAAGAAAACAACAAAACCGCAAACATAAACCTTTTTAACATTATTTTATCAAACATCATCTTACCTCCTTGATGAGGCTCTATTCCATCACATTTTTGAGTCAGAGTGTAGTCTTTTACGTATAGTCTACGTAAAAGATAAATTCAGTATATAGGATAAAAGCAAAATCTGCGGAACCGTTATCAAAGGAAGAAAAAGTGCCACCTTCCAAGATCTCATCGTCTCTTTAATGGCCATAATTTCTGTGTAGTCGGTGGCGACTCCTGCCATTAAAAAAGTAAAGGCATTGCCTGGGGCTTCAGCCCTGTTAAAAATATCAGCTGCAATCGGCGTCGAGCCCTCAGAACACACCTCAATAATCGTCGTGACGACCAAGGTTGAAAGAAGGCCCAAAATAGTGGGACCAAAATAGGTTTTAAGTACATCTGTTGACACAAAAGCTTGCAAAAAGGCTGCGACTACTAAGCCAAAAAAAAGCCACTTTAATATGGGTCTAGACTCCTTAACTCCATTAATGAGAATTCCAATCCACGTCTTGTAATTAAATTGCAACCCAGAAAAATGAATTTTAGCTTCACGAAAAAACTGATAGTCTTCTGGGAGTTCAACTTCCCTCTGCCTTGCAGGAAGCTTATTTCTACTCACTAGCCCATCAAATATCAGCCCACTAATGACGGCAATCACGGCAGAGGCCAGTATAAAAACCAATGTCCACGGCAAACCAATCAGAGCAATCAAAATAAATGTCAAAGAAATTGAATTCCAAGGACTTGCGATCAGAAAGGCCATCGTTTGCCCCAATGAGGCCCCCCTTTCAAAAAGTTTCATTCCCACCATTAAAATACCATGACTACATAGGTCTAATAGAACACCTAGGGCTGTAGCCCTTAAGATACCCTTTAAACCTTGATGCCTGCCCAACGCACACACAATAAGCTCTCTTGGAACCAAGTTAAGTAGGCCAACAAAGAAAATTCCCAAAGCCATACCCAGAGACATTTTGTTAAATAAATCAAATACAGCATGTGGAAAATGCACAAGCGCATGAGGCCATGCGTTTGAAAATGGCAATACAAAACTCAGCAGATGAAAGAGATAAGCTAAACCCGTTACACTTAAACTCCCCCACAAAAGCCAATCTCTTTTTTTTACATGTGATGATCTTGTCTGTGATAAGTCTTCATGGCCGCAGCAGTCGCTCATTATTTGATTATTATTCGATGATGCGTTGCAAGTCAATTTATCTGACTTTCAATGGTAACGTTGCTGGTTATGGAACTTTATACTTTTTGCTTAAAAAATGATTGTGGCGCTTCTCCAAACCCTTTCGGCAACTATTGCACTCTTGCTCTCACCAAACCTGCTATACGAAGATCCGCTAAGGTTGGCGACTGGATCGTTGGCTTTGCCTCTCCTGAGTCAGGATTAAAAGATGCAAGTCGTCGAGTTGTGTTTGCTATGAAAGTCACGAATGTTCTTTCTATGTCTGATTACAATGACTTTTGTCGCAAAGAATGTGCTGAGAAAATTCCTCAAAGACCCTCAGCCACTTATGAGCAGCTTGTTGGAGATTGCATATATGATTTTATCGAAGGCGTGGATGAACCCGTTCTGCGCCCCAGCGTACACGACGAGTCCAACATTGATTCTGATCTCAAGGGAAAAAATGTTCTCATTAGTCAGCACTATGTTTATTGGGGTAACGAAGCCCCAGAACTGCCTCAAAATTTGTGGAAAATTATCAAAAAAGGTAAGGGCCATCAGGTTGAAAAAAATCGACCCTTTATAAAAGATTTTGAGAAATTTATTAAAGACTATGAGATCAATTCTATTTTTGCTCCCCCCATTCACAAAATTAACAATTGGTACTGTGCGGAGAGCAGAGGTCAGTGTGCTCAAGTTGACCTCGAGGACAATCTTATCGATGAGAAAATTGAACAGAGTTAACCTGATACTCTTCGCAAAGTTTGTGAAAGTCCTTGCATTCAAGACTCTGCGACAGTGAACACGAAGATCCAGCTCGCCTAAAATAGAGTTGGCAACGCGTTTTCAGATGAGACTTAGCTACGAGAATCCCATATTTTTTTGACTCTTCAATGACCAAATGGTGACAGTAACGTGCATACCCCTGACGGCAGAGTTCACTCAAAATTGGCATTTTTTGATCCTGCAATTTATTTAAACTTACAAGTGAAGCTAGAGCTTCACAGTTCTTGTTTTCATTTATGCACGATTGAATAAGATAATGGGTCGCTCTTTCCGCATA
This sequence comes from uncultured Pseudobdellovibrionaceae bacterium, assembly GCA_964502735.1. GTDB lineage: Bacteria > Bdellovibrionota > Bdellovibrionia > Bdellovibrionales > UBA1609 > JACKAN01. Next base: position 2,396 of record CAZCYD010000050.1, on the reverse strand, counting down.
AAGAACCGATCCTTTGTGCATCAAATGCTCACACTCCTTGTAACCTCCTAGTAAACAAGCTCTCATTTGCACACTCTCGCGATGAGTTTGAGAGCCCTCATGCGAATAATATTCTAACCAGAGCTGACAGGCCCCAAGATGTCCCAACTGGCAAAAACGATAAAGAGTGGTTTCACTCGTCCGGGTGGTAGAGCCCGTTTTGTGTAATCCTGTTTTGTGCATGTAATAAAGCTGTTCAATACAAGCTAGCTCATTGTCTTCAGCACAGTAATAGTAAAATTGTTGGGCCAGATCTGATTCTACTTCCATTTTTTCTGCGATATAACGATAACGACTGCAATTGAATTCTCCATTTTTATTTTGCGCAAAATACTGCTGACTCTCCAAATAACAAGCAAACAAGACTAAATGAATTGTCACTTCTTGAAATAGGGGATTTATGGGGGCTCCAATAAAATCATCCTTAGCAAAACTGGACCATCTCTCAACTAGCTGAAAACAATACTTGATCTCACGTCGTAAACAAGCCTCCAGATAAAGCTTCCACTTCATGTCTTCCTTAAATCCACTGACATGAACAAGTCTTTCCAATATTCCTGGCAGGTCTCGCACCAAATGCTCTGGAGGCAGGGGCTCGGAAAGACCTATAGAGGCCACTTTCCTCTCTCCATAAACTTCTTTATTGATCTTAGCCATTACGCTGGCAACTGTGTAAACATCTTCTTCAGGGGTTGAGTTCATAGAGAAAAACAAAATGCCATTTGCGAAAATTATAAATATGGCCATGAAAATGACTTCCCGAGTCTTTACCATAAAGTACGAAGATGCAAAAAAATCACCTACCTAGTGTGGGTAAAACTCACGCTATCCCAGTTATTTGACTAGAAGATATTCACCTGCCCAAGCCCTCGCAGATTGTTATTTTTTTTTTCAAACCTACAAAAGATAAACAGGTGTTGATTACCCCTTATTTCCATGGCATGGATTCTGGGGCATTATGAAAAGTCTAATTTTACTCTTCACCACAATTTTATTTTTCTGCACCACTTATGGAAAGACCCAGGTGGCCTTTCTTGAGTTCTATGATCCTGATGGCAACTTAGTGGTTTTAGAGCCCGGAGGACGCTTTGGCCATGTTGCCATTGCTTACAAAGGAGGATGGGTTCACGCTTACCCTCCCAGACCCGTAGAGTGGGTTCCTGACCTTCGAGTTTTTGGCAAGATTGCTGAAATCGTAGAGGTCGACCATCACCCCCTGTACACCGAAGATTTTATAGAAGCCCAGTTCGGGATAGCCTCCAATGTCAACTCAGAGTGGAACGACAAGCAAACTACCTATTGCTCCAAATTTGTGGGAAAAATTTTGGGCATTCCGCCTAGACCCAACAACTGGTCTGCCGAAATCTGGAGTAAAAATCCCAATTCCTCGGAACTTGCAAGCTACGGACTTTCTCCCGATGACATCTATGAACACCTTCAACTTAACAAAGACCGTAAGACCACTAAGTTTATAACGACAAGCACTTGCAATTCTCTGCTTAATTAATTGTCTTGATTAATTTTAGCCCCTTCATTGCGACCAATTTATTGAGTTTTATTTATTCCAGTTAATCTGAAAGGTGATAAAAAAAAGAGAAGCGCTAAGGCTTCTCTTTTTTGTTCTGAATTTTCATTTTTATCAAAAATTAAAAACGACGACCTCTTCCGCCGCCGCCACCGCCGCCGCCGCGAAAATCACGACCGCCACCGCCACGACTGTCTCTTGGTTTGTCCATAGCTTCATTGATTTTTAAGCTACGACCTTTGAATTCATAACCATTAAAAGCAGAGATAACTTCGTTAGCCTCTTCTTTTGTAGACATTTCAACAAATCCAAAACCTTTAGATCTGCCAGTTTGCTTGTCGCTTATGATCTTAACAGAGGAAACCTGACCTTTTTCTGAAAATAGATCATTCAATTCCTCTTCCATAACTTCGTAGGAAAGATTTCCCACATATAACTTAGACATGTAATTACTCCTTGAGTGGCTCTTGTGAGCTCACAATTAAAAGCTTAGGTTAAGCTGTAAATGGCTAAAAATCAACATCAGTCGGGTTTTGAGCCTGTTTTATGTCAGAATTTCATCAAAACTTAATTTTTGAGGTCCTGACCAGCCGTAAACCGTTATTTTGCGGAGCAAATGTAGATAAAATGCGGTGCAAATGTGGATAAAGTGCCAGCCAAAATGCGGACAACTTTAAGACTAAATAAAATTGTTCCATTTTGGGATATCGACCAAAGTTATAGGGTCCATAGATAAAATGAACTATTGACACACCGAATTTGAGCCTAGATTATGGGCCCAATTTCTAAACTCAAACAGGAACTCCAGAAAATATGATCAGTACCTCTAACG
>CAZCYD010000049.1:15379-24571 GCA_964502735.1 uncultured Pseudobdellovibrionaceae bacterium | reverse complement strand
GAAGAATTTAACTCTCCGCTCCTTGGTGTCGTTTATTTATGGATCAATACGCTTTAACACCCAAGTCTGCGGATAAAATTTGATGCATTTTATCCGCAGACTTGGGTTAATACTTGCCTAAGCTCTGTACAATGTAGGGCTCTTTTAGTGAGGGCTGTGACATCATTTGGATTTTCTCATCTTGCCCCTGATCTTCGTGATTCTGTAAAGCAACGCCTTTTTTTGTGCCAAGATAAATGCCCAGCTTTTTCCACAGTAACAAGTCGGGTTTACAGTCCTTATTGCTATCGCCAACCCAATCAATCTCTATGAAGTAAGCGGGGCGATCATCTTTGTACTTAAGTGATGTGACAAGTGTTTGTGTATGTTTACCCGCTAGTATCAGCTCATATTTTTTATTAATCATAAGGTGGTAAGACTCATCACCCATTTTAATTAGATGTTTGTCTAGGGGTTTTTCTAAGACGAGAGTCTTGACGCCATTAATTTTTTTAATTGTGACATCAGAGTTGCAGTTGGAAAGTTTATTGGCAAAAGAGGTGTGACTAGAAAAAAGTTGAACTAATAAGAGAATTGTCGTCACAAATAGTATTGAAAAAGTAGGTCGTTGAGCTAGCTGTCTTTCCATAGGCGTTGATTCTAACCAAATAGGTCCTAATATTCAACATTATCAGTAGGTTTTTTTGACTTGGAGGTGAGTCAAAAGTTATAATTTTTAGACATCCAAAGTGGTTATGTATAGCCTACTAAACCGCTAGCAACATAGAGAGGTACATCATGATGAAAATCAGAGTTGCGGCATTTTTTTGTTCACTGAGTGTTCTAATATTTTCTTTCTCATCTACATACGCAGATCCCGTTAAAAAAGGATTAGAAATAGCGACAAAAAGTAATAAATCGAACGATGGGTTTAGAGGAGAAAGCGCCGAAATGGAGATGATACTCATTAACGCTCAAGGGGAAAAGATAGAACGAAAGATGGTTTGGAAAACCATGGAAGTTTCTGGGGAAGGAGACAAGTCCATAATTACATTTTTGTGGCCAGCCGATGTGAAAGGGTCAAAAATGTTAACTCACTCTCACAAGAAAGGTGATGACGACCAATGGTTGTTTTTGCCGGCGCTAAAAAAAGTAAAAAGAATTAGCTCTCGAAGTAAAACCGGCTCATTTATGGGAAGTGAGTTTTCATATGAAGATTTAGGTTCCCAAGAGTTGGAAAAATATGATTATAAATTCATTAAGGATACAAAGCTTAACGGGAAAGACCACTGGATAGTCGAACGATATCCAAAGGACAAAGACAGTGGCTATAAGCGACAAGTGATGTGGGTCAACAAGGCGAACCTACAGCCTTCAAAGGTCGAGTACTATGATAGGAAAAATGAAATTTTAAAAACTGCAAATTTTAAAAACTATTCTAAAATACAAAAATGGTGGAGGGCTTCAAGCTTAGAAATGGTAAACCATCAAACCCGTAAATCGTCTGTTTTGAATTGGAAGAGTCGTAAGCTGGGAGAGAAATTTTCAGAGAGAGAGTTCCATAAAAACAGCTTAACAGAGTAATGTGAGAGTGGTAAAAGCAACTTCGACACTTTTAATGATGATGTTGCTCTTTAGCCGGATAGCTTTCTCGCAATCAAATGAGAGGGGCGCTTCAGGCTCTGGCCAGGCTTTTCAAGTTGCCCAAAAAAGAGTAGTTAAACCAAAAGCAAGTCGTCGACAGTCCGTCAATCAGCAAACAACTAGGTCGCAAACAACTAAGACGCAAACCACCAGTAAGCAAGATTTCACCAGCAATCAAGAGATAAGACAAGTAAAGAAAAGCCCAGTTCTCAAAAAATCACCAACCAAGATCAAGAGAAGACAGAGGCAAGTAAAGCGAAGAGCGAATAGACCTAGTCCAAAAAAGAAAGTGTCCGACTTTAGTATTTCTAGTGATGGAGAGGTAAGAATAGAATCTCGCCAGTTCGAAAACGACAATAAGACCCATACCAAAGATTACAACTTGGGGATATTTACAAGGTTAAAAATTCGAGCTGAGCACGGCAATTGGAAAGAATTTGTCAAAATGGTAGCTAGGGCGGACAACTACGACCCCAGCCGATCGATCTTCTTTTTTGAAGAGGCTTATGTTCAGTATACAAATGGTGGTTTTGGTTTGACCTTAGGTTCTCAAACGATTACTTGGTCAGCTACGGAGGCCTTTCATCCCGCAGATATTATAAACAGTCGAAATTTTGATAGTAACCTTGAAAATGCAGAGAAAATTGGTGAGCCTATGTTGACCTTGGCTTATGCGGGAGGGGACTCAAAAATTTCTTTGATGTTTATGCCCATGTTAATCAAGCCAGTTTTGCCAGCAATGAGCAATCGTTTGAGTTTTTCTAATGATTTTCCAACGCTAAAACCTCAGCTAATTAATAGAAATGGAAAGGTTGCGGAAAGTGAATTTGAAACGCAATATGCTGCACGTTTTGAACATACATTTAGTGATGCAGATATTTCTCTTCATTATGTTGACCATATTGATAGATCCACTCCGATTATCAGAATTACTCCATTTGGGGTGGCACCAATTTATTTGCCAGTAAAACAAATAGGTGGAACTTTCCAGATGGTAGCAGGCGACTGGGTTTATAAAGCCGAAGTTGGCAATAGAAGTTATATGTCTTTTGAAAATAGTGCCTTTGGCAAACTAAATATTCCCGACCATACGCAAGTGGCGTTTGGTGTCGAATATGGCTGGGCGATAGGGTCGGGGGCTGAAATCGCATGGGTTTTAGAGGGACAGCATTTACTTGGGATTACTAAAGAGGAGCGTGCTGGCATCAGTATTTTTCAAAATGACATTTTATTTGGGATGAGATTCGCTTTGAATGATATTTACAATCAAGAGTACTTTATATCAGCTATCCATGACTTGGAGCGAGAGTCGGAAAATTTACTAAACTTAGATTACAAACGCAGAGTGAGTGATATGTGGACTATGAATTTGGGCATTAGGGTCATCAAGGCTCCACCTAAGGGTCAGATACCTGTAGGCCTAGAGCTGTTAGATGGTGCAAGTCAAGCCTATCTAAATTTAACTCGATACTTTTAGAGGATTAAAATATGAAAAGAAAAGGCTTAGTTAGTTCAATAGTAGATAATATTATAAATTGGCCAAAACTCTATATCGTTGCTTCCATCTTATTAATGTTGCTTGTTGGTTTAGGTTCTATAAAACTGACAACAAATTTTACTTACCGAGTTTGGTTTCAGGAAGCAAACGAGAAGTTGAAAGTATTTGATGCCTTTGAAAAGCGCTTTGGCAGTGATGAAATTTCAGTGGTTATTGTGCACAGTCCATCAGGAATTTTTGATAAAGAAAGCATATCGCTAATTAAAGAGTTAACAGAGGACATGTGGTTAACTCCAGAAGCCATTCGAGTGGACTCCTTAACAAACTTTAATTGGGTACATGGAGATAGTGATGATATATTTGTTGAACCTCTAATACCAGACAATGAAGAAATAACTCCAGAGCTTTTAAACCAGAGAAAAACAATTGCTCTAGATCATCCTATGATGAAGGGCTATTTAATTAATGAAAAAGCGGATGTAACAGCGATTTATACGACTTTAAAACCTTCATTTGACGGTTCTCCAGAATATGAAAACATTGTTCTTGATATTACAGAAAGACTAAAAAAATACGAGGGACGAGGAGATCATAAAATATATTTTTCTGGGGGTCCAGCACTGACTCATGCCTTTAAGGACAGCACAGAAACAGATTTGAGAAACTTAACCCCCATAGCCCTTTTTGTGACTTTAGTGTTTTTAATTCTAAATTTTAAGAATGCTTCAGGAGTGTTTCTTCCTTTGATAGTGATTGTGTCTACAATAGCCTGCACCCTGGGGTCAGGGGGGTGGGTAGGTATCGAAATAAATAATATCACATCTGTAGTTCCACAGTTCATGATTGCAATTGCAATATCTGTTGCTGTGCACGTATTGGTTAATTTCTTTCTTTTGTACAATCGAGGAGTCGACAAAATCGAGGCTGCGCGTGCGTCGGCTAATAAAAATTTTATTCCCACATTCTTAACAGCGTTAAGTACCTCCATAGGTTTTTTAAGTTTTACAACTTCACCAATTCCTCCTATATCCAACATGGGGGGAATGGCAGCAATGGGTACGGTCTTTTCTTGGATATTTACATATACTTTAATGCTACCGATACTCACTTTGTTGCCAATTAAAAGACGACAAAATAATCAATCTCAGACAAAAGAGGTTACAGTTGGCCCGATCGCTCAGAGAGTTACAGATTTTATTGAGCGTTGGAGATATTTTATATTGGCAACTTCATCTATAATGGCTGTTGCCGCGATTATTCTTGCATCTCAAGTGGAGGTGAATTCAGATCCCTATAAATATTTTGACAAGGAGTATCCGTTATCGATCGCTACTGATTTTATTGAAGAAAATTTAGGTGGAGCCGGAGGATCAGAAATCGTTATAAATAGCGGAAGATCAGAAGGCGTAAAAGATCCCGAATTTCTTAAAAAAGTCGACGAATATCAAACTTGGTTGAGCCAGCAGTTTAAAGTGACAAAGACAATTTCGATAATAGATATCCTAAAAGATATGAACAAAACTTTGAATGGAGGCAAAGAAGAGTTTTATCGCTTGCCAGACACACAGGATATGATTGCTCAGCAGTTATTTTTATACACTATGAACTTGCCTCAGGGGATGGACATTAACGATAAAGTGTCTTTGGATTATGACTCAATGAGACTGACGGCAATGTGGACGATTCATGATTCAAGTACAGCTTTGCAGCAAATTAAAATTTATGAAGATAAGGCAAGAGAATTGGGACTGGATGCCTATGTGACAGGCAAGATGCCGCTTTACCAGAGTAATAACGACATTATTGTCTCATCATTTCAAGTCTCTATAAGTCTGGCGATTGTATTGGTGGGAATGCTTCTCATAGTGGGATTGAGGTCGTTGAGAATGGGACTTTTTTCTATGATACCTAATGCCTTACCTTTAATTGTGGGAGCGGGTTTTGTGAGATTGTTAAATCAACCTTTGGATATTGGAACGGTGATAGTGGGAAGCATTTGTTTGGGTATTGCAGTGGATGATACCATTCACTTTTTGTCTAACTTTAATAGATATGTTTCTGAAGGTTCCAGTGTTAAGGAGGCGATTGGAAAGGTGTTGAGTTCTACGGCACCAGCTTTAATTACGACAACTATGGTTTTAGTTGCCACATTTGGAACTTTTATTTTCGCAACCTTTGTGCCCAATCAGAACTTCGGCATTTTTGTTTCCATAATTTTAACAGGAGCCCTAATTATTGACCTAACATTTGTCCCCGCTCTACTCATGACTTTCCAGAAAGGTGCCAGGCCCTAACCTGCACCGCACTCCATCGCAGAAAGGTGCCAGACCCTGATTCGTTGGGATTTCTGCCTCCCGCCGCAAACTACCAGGCTTTCGCCATTACAGTTTGACTTGGATTTTGACTTAGATTTTATAATCAACGAACAAGATGAGTCTGGATTTGGTGTTATATGATTGAAGATCTCTATGAGACGGTAATTTGAAACTTATAAGAATACAAAATGTCGGCGCGTGAGGCCTTAGAGATGGATGAGAAGGAACTGGCTGGCTCCTAATTTCTTTCTTCGAGGGGGGGAGGGGAGAAAGATAACCCATCACTAAAGCCTCTAGCTATAACTTACGTACAAATTTCGCTGTCGTGCCGAGGAACTCTTTTATTGGAAAGGGGTTGGAGTTTCAATATAAATTTCATCGTCATGAAAAAATACCATTTACATTACATATTTACATGATTCAGTAGTTCCATATTAGAACCATTGAGCTTTATAATCGTTGTGTATTTAATTAAACTAATCTAGTTACGCATCAATCTGGAATCTAGAAAATAGTCAAATCTATAGGCTGTTAAGGGGGGGGTAAGCTTTCATTTTGATTTCTACAGGTTTGGTTCAAAAGAAGGGCCAATTAATGAAAGCTACTTAGAGATTTTAGCGATAGCGAGAAGGAACTGGCTGGTTCCAAACTTCCTGCGAGGGGGGAGGGGAGAAAGTTACTATCACTAAAATCTCTTGCAGCTTGAGCTGACGTGCAACTTCAACCTACGTACCACAGAATAGAGTAAAGCAATTAGTGAGCCCAATTGCTTGACCCCAAATCAAATATAAAGCTATTTGGTTTGATTTATAGGATTTTGTTTTTGGAGTGGCCTAAAAAGGCTGTCACAATGCCAATTGTGGTCCCCTTTATGGCCCCTTTATGGCCCCGTGCTCGGGGTCATAAAGAGTCAGAGGTTGGTCAGAGAGAGCCGCAGAGTCCAGCATATTGGTTGTAGCCCACTCTGGAAGTGGGAGCGTCAGGTTCAAAGCGCAACACATAAAAGATTCCATACCTGTGACAGCCTAGTAGCCTTAGGTGACCAGCGCCCGCCATACGAGCCACTTTGATTTCAAAGACCTCGCCTTTGCTACTTACTCCGTAATTATTCAGTCGTTTGATTCCCTCGCCTCTTTGGGAGCTGAAACCCTTCCCCATGGCTTTGATCACATTTTCAGACTGACGCCTCCTGTCTGGTCTGCGAAAGAGGTCTTTTACCACCTCTTGAGAGAATCTAAAATGATATAGATTTCCACTAACATCCTTCAATGTATATTCTCTATCCTTATCAATAAGGGAGTACTTATCGCCAACGTCCTCCAAGGAAGCTGGCAATTTTGGCATTCTTTCCTCTATAGATTTAAGACGCTCTTTCAAAACAGCAAATCTTTCTTGAAAATCATACAGATAAATCACGGCTTCATCCATTTCCTCCGCTCCTGTTCTCAAAATTTCCATATTCACAGTGACGGCTTTATGGAGTTCATCCAGATCATTGGAAGTCTCTCTCACTTCTTTTAATGAAAGTCCTCTTTTGAGCCCGTGAGAAAGGACATTAATCTCAAACTCCGCCATTTTCTCCTTCAGTTCTATATACTCGTTTAAGGCCTGTGTGTATTCGTCGATCACATTTCCAGTGAGCAAGTTGCCACAGTCTGATCCTGAGTCCAGACCATGGGAAAATGCCGGTCCCGGAAAGGTCAATATTCCGTACACGACAAAGACAACCCTTGCCCAGGACCAAAATCCCCAAGACTGCATTATATATTTCCTCCGAATTTTGAGTTGGTTCCGAAAAAAATCAAATTATGGACGCGGAGTGTAACTCTGTGTTCTTATGAGTACAACTACTTCAACAGTGTATTGAAAAACTTTTCTTGTTCATTTTTCAATACACTGTTTAAAGGGTGTGCGCTCGGTATTCCAGAAAGCGGTGTTCAATGGGATATTGAACTAAGCAAGGCTCTTTTCACATTTATTTATAAGGGGGGGAAACTCTCTCGGGAAGGCGGAACGAAAACTGAGGCAACAAAGTAAATGTCCATTAAATTTACCGTTCTCATAAAATCGAGTTTTGTCGACGGGTATCTCTTTTTTGCGTAGAAAATTATATACGCTTTCGATAATTGGTAACTGGAGGGGCCTATTTGTTTTAGTTGGTTTTTGAATTTGGCTTTTTGGTTCGCAGCCCCAACTCTCTGGAGGTTTGAGCTCAGGGTAGAACTTTGTAATATAAGAGCACACAGGGAAGGGGTTATCTCCTGTAACCAATGAAAAAAACTCATAAAAATGTCTATAATTACGCCTCATATGTTGAGGAATTCTTAGAGTTTGTTCTAAAAACGGTGTCACTAAGAAAGGGCTCAATGAAACCCGCGCATTTGAGAGGGGACTCGCCCAGCCGTAATTTACGTTTTGAAAAAAAATGGCGCGGTCACTGTGAACAAAAATCTGTTGAGCATTTAATTCCAGTTGATAGGGTTCAAGAGTTCGACGCTGTTCTAGCTCAAACCTGAGTTGATCTTCATCTTCAATCGTAAGAGTTCTATCTAGGGAAGGTTCTAAAAGAGAGCGGGGCAAAAGGGATTCCCACCCTCCACCGAGTAAATCCCCACCGTAGAGACCACTTAGAATATTTCGTCCCTCCGAGTTTTCAAAATATGATGTGGAAGATTTAAGGCGACAAACAGAATGGTCAATATTATTTTTTTGGCAATATCTAACTGCAACTTGTACATCAAGATCACGTTCCGGCTCAATTGAGGGGGGAGAGAGAATTTTAAAAGGGGGTAGGCTAGAGAGAAAGTTAATTCCAACTTGTGCGATAAGTCGACTGTCGGCACCCCCACTAAAGCGGAACTCTGCGGGTTTATTTTTTTCAATGGTGCCTTGTAAAGACGATTTAAAAACTTGTAGAGTATGATCGGCCGTACATTCAGCCTTATCAAAAGTGGGGCATATCTCTTTTTGCCATTGGCAATTGGGGGCTTGAAGAGGTTTGTTGAAGTTATAAGTCCATTTACCCGAAAGTTTTTGGACACCATCAATAAAAAATTGACCCGGCAACAGGTATCCATGCGAAAAAAAATGATTTAGAGCGGTTCGAGATAGCTTGAAGTTTGGCTCTAAGCCTGAAAAGTATTCTGTTGTATTGGACAGCCACAGTCCTCCACTAGAAGCTGGCATGAGCATAAGCGGATAAATGGAAAATCTATCTGTTTCAACAGCCAGACGACCCTCCACAGGATTCCATTCAAGAGAAAATCCTTTAAGACTTAGGTCTCCCACTTCCAGTTTTATGGAGCTAGAGGATTCAGATATTTTAAATCCATGGGATTGACTTGAAAAAAATCGGAACTGTGGTCGAAGAAAAGACAAAGCCACTTCACGATATGGCTCATAATGAGATGGTTTGGGTGTAATTAACAATAAAAATTTAAAGTTGGCGAAGACATTCATTGCGCATAATATTCCTGAGACTTGAGACTATTGTAGACTTGAATTTTTGAGGGGGCTAGTGTAGAATTTAGTCTGCCTTCGTCTTAAGGCGTCAGAGGGGTTTGTCATGAAAAAGTTAAATGAAAATGAAATTGTGGACTTCAGCACTCAGGAAGAATCTGGTGTCACGATAGTTTCTTCAGAAAAAGTAATTCAAGATGTATTTCACTTGTGTCCGACAGGCCTTGCTGAGGATGTGGGAGACATGGGAACCAGGGAAAATCTTTATCTTGGTGGCAGTGGTGACAGTTGCGGTGA
>CAZCYD010000049.1:0-15279 GCA_964502735.1 uncultured Pseudobdellovibrionaceae bacterium | reverse complement strand
GGTGACAGTTGCGGTGATGGTGACGGCTTTTAGTTAATTGTCGTGCCGGACATGTGCAACAATAAAAGCGATCTGCTAGAGCTAATTCGACAAAAAGCGGTTTTCCGACATTCTGACTTTGAGGGTGGTGCTTTACTAGGTCCCAAGGGAGAGGAAAACTCTTGGGTTGTCGATATTAGAAATCTTTTACTTAACCCTCAAGTCATAGATTTTATTTCTGATCAGTTCTGGGTAAGTTGGCTTGAGAATCGGGAGATCCAAGGAAAGCCCTTACAAATTGCAGGCCTTGAGTTGGCCGCAGTTCCCCTAATTACAGCAATAACACTAAAGGCACAAAATTATGATGTCAAAGCGAGTGGCCTGATCATCCGAAAGAGTCGAAAAAAATATGGACTTCAGAGGACGATCGAAGGGGCCTTTGATAGAGAAGTAGAAACGGTCATAGTTGATGACCTTGTAAATTCCGGCGCATCGATTCATAAGTGTTTAGTGTCATTGGCAGAAGTCGGGATTTATCCAAAAAAAGTTTTTTCTGTAATAGATTTTGGCAGTAGGAAAAAGCAGGAGCTCTTTAATTCTAGAGGTTTAAAGCATAACTATCTGGTTTCGGGAGAAGAGATCGTTAGTAGAAAAAAAGAGGAAAAAAATCCAGATCTAACTAAATATGGAACTCGATTTTGTTTTAGATCTCCGACTCCTTCGGGCCAATACAGAATATTCTGTAAATCAAATCCAATCGTAGACGACAATCATGTTTATTTTGGAACGGACTTTGCGGTTTTTTATGCTTTAAATAAGAGAACAGGTCTTTGCAAATGGAAGTTTGAGGGGCAACCTAACCGCTTTCTAAAAGGAATTTGGTCGAGTCCTTGTTTTGTTGGAGATAAGGGGATTTGTTTTGGGGCTTATGATGGTCACCTTTACTGTTTAAACCGTGAGAGTGGAGAGGTGGTTTGGACCTATCAGGACGCCGACTTTATTGGATCTTCACCAATTTATGTTGAGCCCTTAAATTTGATATTTGTAGGAGTTGAGCGTGGGCTTCCAGGTAGACAGGGAGCCATTGTTGCTCTAGATGCCAAGACGGGGCAGACAGTTTGGCAGCATGAGACGTCGGAATTTGTTCATAGTACTCCTGTTTATTCGTCAAATCACAATATTGTATTTTGTGGAACTAATGAATTTGAGATGTTGGCGTTGGATGCTCAGAAGGGCCATATTTTGTGGAGATTTAAGTTTGAGGGTATAACTAAAATGCAGGGAGTTCTAAACCAAACTCAGGATAAGTTTTTTATTTGCGGCACGGACTCCTCTGTAAGGGCTCTAGATGTTCACACGGGTAATGAAATATGGAGATACAAAACTCAGTTCGGAAATTTAGCCACTCCCTTACTTGTCGAAGGCCTATTAGTTATAGGAAGCTTGGACAATTGCATACATATTTTGAATGCGGATAACGGGAAGGTCCTACAGAAAATTCAAACGGAAGCCCGAATAATGAGTCAGCCCAGTTATTATAATGGAGATATATTTATTGGGAACAATGCGGGCGCAATTTATGTTTTAAGAGTGAATCCTAACTGGACTGGATTAAACAAGAGTAAAGAAGTTTCTATAAATATTGAGGTTGATAAGACAGGCCTTAATGAGTGGCCTGTTAATGTTATACGAAGACATCAATTGCCAGACCGAATTTTATCAAAAATTGCTTATTGTGAGCAAACCCGTCTGCTTTATGTCCACACGGGTGACGACAGATTGTTTGCCTTAGAAGAGCTAGATAGCTAGTCTGAAGAAAATTCCGACGCATTTTATCTGCGGATTTGGGTAACACAAAACTTAATTCAGATTTTTAGTTTTTCAAACTAGTGGCCCAGAATTAGGGAGTACACAAAGAACTCTTGGTGACTGTTTAGATTGAAAGCTGTATAAAAGGACTTTTCATCAAGAAGTGTTTGTGGTCGACACTTTAAGTTTAGGGCCGTGGCGATTAGCCAAACGGATTGTCCTAAATGTCCAGCCTCTAGAAATATTAATCTAAAGCTCAGAGGGCCATATTTTTGAGAGCTTCGCGTTGGGATGGCGGTTATAAAAATAGCAACGGAGATATTTTTAAGATCGCCTAGGGTGGATTGACCAAAAAAAGAGGAGAGCAAAGGATAAGTGTCTTCAGCTCTCAGCTGCTCCAAAGAATTCAATTTCACATTATAGTGATAAAGACCAGAATCTAGGTCCTTTACGTTTTGGCATAAAACGTAGACTTCCAAGGGGTAACGCCGACCTCCCGAAGGATTGATTCGAAAAGAATGGGGCTGTAGTCCAGACGAGCTATTGGTTTTAATGCGATGCTTTTTTCCAAAAGAAAATTGAAGGAGTGAGGCGAGTTCTTCAAATTGGATTGGAGAATTAGATAAATTTCTTTCTGAGGTTCTATTTCTAAGACTTGTGAGCAGTGCAGAATTCTCCAAAGGGTTATTGTTGTCTGCATTTAAGGGGATTTGCTTAGTCCATGCATAAGTCTTTAGATGTGAGTTGATCTTTTTAAATTCAAAAGGATTATTATTAATGCTCCGAACTTTTTTTTGGTATGAGTCGCTCCATACGGGGCGAACCCCTACCTGGAGTTGTAGACTTACTAGGGAGTCGTCAGGTATTTGGTTTCCGCAAGTTACATATTGTAGAAGTGTTTGGTGTTCGTCGGTTAAAATAGGCATGTTAGGTCAATGGGTGTGGATAAGGGTTCAGTTTTTTGTGAAGATCGTCTGAGTGATTTGGATTTGACTCCTCAAAGGTTTTTAAAATTCTTTTACTGCCAATGGCGCGGACCTTGTGCCAGTAATCTAGTGGAACTAAAGGGGGACAGAAAGCTCTGACTACAAAGCCCCCAAGTCTATGAAGTTCTGGGGTAAGATAATCTTTGAACATAAGATCGTAGCCTAAATCTTTTATTTTATTAATTAAGATTGGAAGATTGAGTGGCTGAGAGAAGCCTTCTTTTAATTCGCGGAATGGAAGTTGAATATTTTCAGAAAACAGAAAAGAAAGCTTTTTAATATTTTCTTCGATTAAGTAGTATTGGGCATGATCTGGAAAATTGAGAATACTGTCATCCAAATCATCTGCTGAGGACCGTCTATTCTTACTAGACAAAAGAGGCCCTAATCCGCTGACCCCCTGGATCATTTCTAGCAGGCTTTTGTAAATGGCTCGCTCAAGATCGTAGGCTGAAGCCAAACCTAAATAGGAAATGGGTTCTTTATCATGATTTCTTTCGAGAAAAAGACTTCCTATTACGGGCACATTAAATTCATTTTGAAACAATAAGATGTGAATTTGTTCGTATTTACCTTTGAGATTTTCCCAAAGCTTTTTGAGTAGAGGGTTTTGAACATGTTCAATTAAAATTTTTCTTCCAGGAAGTTTGCAGCGCCAGTGAATTAAAAATGAATCTCTCTCAATGAGTTCAAGCAAAGCAGAAGAACAGGCCTGCTCATAGCTCCACCCAAAGGCAGCTCCGTTTGTCGTGGCGAGATAAATTCTTTTATCATGAGGAAAGGCATAGTGAGCGAGTGAGTAAGGAATTAAAGTTTTTTTATTTTCGTCATGGGCATTTTTAACAGGAACCCAGTCGAAGAGAGCATCTTCTCTAAAAGGTATAAGAGGAAAGTCTTTTTGAGAGTATTGCCAGTCGGCGCATAGGGCCCATGAGGAGGGATGTGGGGTGTAAGCTTGTTTGATGATGTCCAGGTAACTTTTTTGTTTTACTATTGAATTAGGGTTACAAAAAGCAAGTGCTGTACGCTCTAAACCTTCATAATAGGCCTTGAGTAAGGCGTCCTTTGATGATGAGGAGAATCCACTAATTTTAGATACTCTTGATGCTGAACCTAGTTGGCGTTGATTTCCGGTGGATAGCTGAAACCCACATAGGTCCGGAAGTCCCAAGCTAGAATTTATAAATTGTCCAGGATAGAAAAGTCCGTACTCACTGTCTGTCGCAGAAATTAGAATGGATTCACGATATCGATCTAGTAGAGTCATAATGTAGTAATTGATCCGATTGGATGTTTGCCAACATCACTGCAAACTTCGCAAAAGGGGGCGGGGAAGAGTTCGCAATATTTCGTTTTAAGATTAAGCGCATCGATGAGTACTCCCCCTCGTTGGACTTTAGGCGATGGAAGGTTCAGACTTAACTTGTAGGTCTCCATTGCCGTCCATGAAGACAGAATTTGGTCTATTACTGGAAAATGGGTTTCGGTATATGGTCTGTTGTTAGTAAAAAAATTCTTTTCTATCAGTGAGTTTGCAGAATGTGATTCTAGAAAACTGCCTTTGCGACGTATTAAACATTCAAAGCAAGGACTGTCCTCTGCTGAAAAGTAGGGACCTATTTGACCTCCAAATAGATCTTTTAAAACTAACAACCACGGTTCTTTTTTTGAGAAAAAAAATGAGTTAATTTTACCTATCAAACTTGATGATTTCCAATTGCCAATAACTAGCCTGAGTGAGAGAGAACTCCTCTTTTTATAAGAGTCAATTTCCAGACAATTGTTTTCGTTAAGAATATGAAAGCGTTTGAATCCCACCATCGAAAGGTTTTGCTGGATAGGATCTTTAAGGCCAAGAAGATCTACGATGTAAATCTCTGTTTCGCTGATTTGGTCCTCGTATTTTTTAGCAACTTGGGGTAGTGGGTAAAAATTTGCTGCAAATGATTTTTTATATGAATCAGAATCTACTTCTATATGAGTTAAGATAGAGCTGTCGGTATTTATTAGTAGATGATTCTTTTTTAAGATTTGTAAACGACTTTCAATTTGTTCGATAGAGGCACCGGGAAAAAAACTCAGAACTTTCTCAAATTTTGTGAATTCAGAAAGCAAAAGGCACAGGCGCTCAAATGTTTCATCTACTAAAGAGTCTCTAATATAGACGTGATTGCCCATCACATAAAATAGAGCCAGGTTTTTTTCCCGCTCTACAAGATATGTGTTTACTTTTAGGCACAAAATACGGTTTTCCAAGCCTATACCTTATAACGATAATT
Source organism: uncultured Pseudobdellovibrionaceae bacterium (assembly GCA_964502735.1). GTDB lineage: Bacteria > Bdellovibrionota > Bdellovibrionia > Bdellovibrionales > UBA1609 > JACKAN01. The sequence continues at coordinate 10,226 of CAZCYD010000049.1, read as the reverse complement.
TAAGAAGCGCAAGAATAGGTGCACGAGCAGAATCACCCAAGCTCCAAGGTAAACACCCTTAAAGTACTTAAAATTGTCTTTCATAAATATTTGGAGTTTGCTGTGTTCAATCTGCGGAGTATCAAAAATTTTGGGAATGGGCCCGGGCCACCCAGGGTAAATTCCATTTTTTTCTGGGTATCCAATTTTGGTTGCGCCAGTGTTTTGAGTTTTAATCCACTTGTTGTGGCGGAAAGGTCTAAATTGAGTGTTGCAAGCATCAAGTTGATGAACGGTTTCATAAAATGGTTCACCGTCTTTTGAGTGAATAAGTGACCACTCAAGACGAATTTTTTTTTCAGTCTGAGATTGTTCTCTGTAACAGACGTGATGTAAATGCTGGAGTGTTCTTTGCGGATAGCAGCGAGCCATTGAACTGCTGCTGCCAAATTCCCAGTTGTGGATGGGCTGTTCATTTTCAAAAAGAGAGAGCCTGTTTAAGCACTGGTGGTTAGCATCAAACATATGTAGAGAGTAATTTAGGCCCTCAAAAGTTTCATAAGGACTGTCAGATAACCATGAGGGCAGTAAATTTGAGATAAATATATAAACGGCTAGAAGGGGGCCCGCTAAGCCTGTTTTGGACTTCGTGTTATCCTGTTGTTCAGAGGGCTGCATAAATCCAAAGATTGACCATAAAAAAGCGAGACATCGTACGGGGTAGTAAAAGCCCACAAGTATTGTGGAATAAAGATGGAAGGCTGTCCATAAACTCAGAGAGGCCTTTTGAAGAAGTCGATTTTTTGAAATCAATCCTACTGAGCATATAAGCTCAAAAACTATAACAGTATTTGTAATAATGGGTATAGCCCAATCGGAGACCAGGGGTAAGCCACTTTTTAGTGAGCTGAAATAAGTGCCGAGAATCCAGCCCTCATCCAACTTTACGAAAGGTGTAAAAAAATACAGCAGAACCCAAGAGAACCGAAGATGTAGAAGTTTATTTTTTGTAAACAATAGGGCTAGCGAGGGAATGAGATGAAAATACTCAAAGTTGCTAGTTGCATAATCAAAAATGATCAAGTTCCAAACGAACTTCCAAATAATAACGAGCGAGAGTAGGAAATGTGCGAGAGCCCATCTTTTTTTAACTGCAAGGAGAGTAGAAAAAAAGATCATGGCTAATATAACCGCAGTCATTTTTGTGTATTGAAAGGAGTCTGGTAGGCTACCGAGTAAAAAAAATTGCTCACAACCTAAAAAATGCTCCCAGCAAGCAGGAATCTTGCCCATCCTATTGGGTGTAAAGGATTGTAGGTTTATGTCAAAAGTGGCTATGGCGAGGACCATCCAGAATACAACTTGAAGGCGTTTACTGTTGGCAATTTCATCGATATTAAAGATGCGACTGTAGTTCGAAAAAAACTTCTCAAATTTTAATTGGAGGTTTTTTTTGATAAATAAGCTCATTATTCAGTGGCGGGTTGGGAAGGGCTAAGTTTCAAGGGAGTAGGAGATTTTTCAGTAACAGGAAAAAGCTGAAAATTTAGCTGGTAGACCCTTTCTCCTTTGGATTGTTCTCTTTTGACGTGAAAGTCCTTATATAGACGCTTTCTTAACTTGCGAACCTCGAACTTAACTTGGTCAAATTCTTCCTTGGTTAGAGCCATAGTGAAGGCTCCAAACTCTCGTACGGAAGGGTCATCTTGAAATAGCGATTCCATACCCAGGTAAATCAGCTCAGCTTGTAGTTTTCTAACGAGTGCAGGAGGAATATCTGCAGAGCCTTCAATTAGATTGCGCCCTTTACGAAATTGGCCAGACTCATCCTTTACGAGGTCTCCGTTGTTGATAAGGGTCTCCAGCGCCTTTTGAATGTCCTCACTGCGGACTCTATTTTTTAGAACTTCTTTTAGCTGTGAACCTTCAAAGCTTACGTTTTCTTGATCGACTAAGGAATAAAGCACCCAAGTGACCCAACTGGGGACCTTGTTCATAACCTCTTCTTTAATTTTTCCAGATTGAACCTGTTGTTTTACTCTAATGTCGGCAAGAACTTTTAAGCGTCTATTGCGTTCAAGTGGGTCTTTAGCTTGCCCGTAGTGAACTAAAGCTGCGAATTCCTCGGTATCTTGTTTAGATAATTGTAGAGCTCTAGCAAATTTTTTTATCATACCGTCTGATAGGTTCCTTTGGCCATCTATAATCAGTTTTAGGTAATTTGGAGATTTAATATCTGCTGCAGCACTAAACGTTGCATAGGAGTACGAGCGGACAGGATTACTAAGGAGTTGCTTTTTATAGAGATAGAAATCCTTTAGATACTCCCTAAAGTCTGTATACTCGGATAGAATCGGTTCAGAGTTCATTTTTTTGTGATAGTCCGTTGTTGTATCCAATGAGCCCTCCGGAAGAACAGTTTTAAAAGTACCACTTTAGCGCCAAAGAGGGGGTTAAGAAAGGCTTATCTTGTGTTAAAAGAAATTTATTTCTCACATGACAACAACATCTATGAGTTATGCGCCGCAAAGAAAGAAGCCTATTATAGAGAAGTTATATGTTGTCTAATTTTATTTTCGGCATCTTTTAATTTGTCATGACTAATTGATCCCTGTGCCATGTCGGGTTTACCGCCTCCGCTTCCTCCTAGGGGGCCAAGGGTTTCCTTTAGAATGTCTGAGCAATTAAATTTTTTGTTCCCTTTGAAAGTTTTTAGTAAAATGGAAGACCGTCCTTCTTTGGGGGCTAGAATCAAAACGGTGCCTTCTTTGTATTTTTCAATAAACATATCGCCAATTTGACGAATATCAGAGGCTTCAGGAGCATAGATAACTTTAAATGCGATACCGTTTCCCAAGGGCTGTGGATCGTCAAAAAGCTGCTTGGCTTGGTTGGCTTGCAACTTTTCCTTAAGGGACTTAATTTCTTTATCTTTTTCTTTAATTGATAATTGTATTTGCTCAACGCGTTCAACAACTTTTTCACAATTGGTGTGTAGAACTTCTTCGATATGACTCAATTGGGTACTCCTATTATTTAGGTCCTTAAGTGCTTCGAGACTTGTTACGGCTTCGATTCTTCTCACTCCAGCGGATAGAGCTGATTCACTAACAATTTTAAATAGGTGAATGTCACCGGTATTGCCGACGTGAGTGCCCCCACAAAGCTCAATAGAAAATGATCCGATTTCTAAAACTCGAACCGTATTTCCATACTTTTCTCCAAACAAAGCCATGGCTCCTTTTTTAATGGCATTGTCCTTTGACATTTCTTGAGGACAAACCGGTATTTGAAGAAAAATTTGTTTATTCACTAAAAGCTCAACTTCCGCGAGTTGTCCTTGGGTTACAGCTTCAGGATGAGAGAAGTCAAATCTTAAACGTTGAGCCGTTACCAGAGATCCTGCCTGCTTTACGTGTGATCCTAGTACTTGTCTAAGACTGGAGTGAAGAAGATGGGTTGCAGTGTGGTTCTTTGCAATTAATTGTCGATGACAATTGTCAACAACAAGATTGTAGATCTGGCCGGCAACCAACTTGGACTTGTCAGATACCATGTGGGCATGCAAGCCCTCTATAGGCTTCAGAGTGTCCTGAACTTCAATTGTGGCTGAGTTTGTTTTTATCCATCCACGATCGCCAACTTGTCCACCAGATTCCCCATAAAAGGGAGTTTTGTTAAAAATCAAAGCAAAGCAGTCGGAATCAATATCTATGATTTCTAAAAGTTTGGCCTCAACTTGAGTCGACGTGTACCCTACGAATTCTGATGATCCATGTTTTTCTTTAACAGAGTAAAATAACTGAAGATTATCTTCCTTGGAAGCAAAAGCATTGAGCTGCCTTGAGCGTTGCTTCTGTTCTTCCATGAGCTGCTCAAACCCTCGAATATCTAGCTCCATCTGGTTTTCTTTTAAAATTAACTCAATGAGGTCTAACGGAAAGCCATGAGTGTCATAGAGTTTGAATATAACTTCGCCTTCAAGGGTTTTTTTACCTTCTTTTTGGAGTCTAGCTTTTTCTCTATCTAAGAGTTGAAGTCCAGAAGATAGGGTCTTGCGAAAGCTTTCCTCTTCGTTTTTTAAGAATTTTACAGCCATGTCGTAGTTTCTGGCATTTTCTGGATACTCCTCTCCAAGCCCTTTAAAGACCTCGTCTGCTAAAAGGTGAAGGGTAGGAGTGTTGACATCAAGAAGATTAAGGTGCCTAACCGCTCTGCGAATAATTCGTCGAAGTACATATCCTCTGCCTTCATTAGAGGGTATAACTCCGTCTGTAATCAACATAGTTGCAGCTCGAATGTGGTCGGCTACAACTCTAAAGCTAGTTGCGAGATTTTTTTCAGAGTAATTTTTTTTGGTGATTTGCTCTAAGCATTTAATGATTCCTTGAAAGGCATCTGTATCAAAATTATTGTACTGCCCCTGTAAGACCGCTGCCATTCTTTCAAGTCCAGCACCAGTGTCAATGCAAGGGTTAGGCAAGGGTCTGCGCAAGATTTTTTCGTCCTGATAGTATTTTTCATACTGCATAAACACCAGATTCCAAATTTCCACGTATCTCGATTCATCATCAAGGAGGCACTCTTTGATTTTTGCTTCATGGTCCGTATATTCCGGACCATGATCAAAAAAAATCTCAGAGCTGGGTCCGCAGGGACCCACCTCTCCCATCTCCCAGAAGTTGTCTTTGTCACCGCGAAAAAAGAAGTGCTTGGGGTCGACTCCGACGGTTTTTAGCCAAATATCAGCGGCCTCAGTATCTGAGTGATGAGCCGTTACATAAAGTCGACTTTTGGGAATTTTTAGGACTTCAGTTAGAAATTCCCAGGCCATCTTGATAGCTTCCTCCTTGAAGTAATCACCAAATGAAAAATTCCCCAGCATTTCAAAGAACGTATGGTGGCGGGCCGTAAACCCTACATTTTCGAGATCATTATGTTTTCCGCCGGCGCGTACGCACTTCTGAATAGTTACGACTCTCTTGTCCTGAGCTTGAGCTTTTCCTGTAAAATACTCTTTAAACTGGACCATTCCCGAATTTACAAATAACAGAGTAGAGTCGTTGATGGGGACAAGTTCAGAAGAGCTTTTTTTAACATGTCCATTTTTTAAAAAATATTCTGTAAAGAGTCGTCGAATTTCACTAGTTTTCATTAGCAGATCTCCAATTTAGCGATATTACAACTCACCAAATGAACCTTCAACGGCTTTTTTAATCAGCAACAATTGTACCATAGCTTTGCTTGTATGGTTGATATTGTAAGTCAAGGTTGGTAGTCTGATCACCTATGGCTCCAGAACTTCCTAGAAAACCCTTTCAATTTGCACTCCATTTTATTAAAAACTACAAGTGGTTCTTATTGGCTATGCTTGTACTTGAGGCTGGGCAGGCGGCAAGTCAAATCCTACTGCCGAATGCCATTAAAGAGATTATAGATATTGTGACTTCTTTGCCTGCTGGCCTAGATAGGGGAGCTGTATTAGACAGTGTCAAAGAGCCAATGTGGTACTTTGTAGGGTTGAGCCTTGCAATTTTAATATGTAGCCGATCCAGCGGTGCTTTGTTAGTTGTGGTGGGGCCATCCTTGCGTCGCTTGACAAGATATAAGCTGTATAACTACTTACAATATCACTCACATCGCTATTTTACGTCGAATTTTTCGGGATCATTATCAAATAGAATTAATGAAGTTTCAGTGGGAGTTAATCACTCCCTGTGGACAATAATGTTTGATTTTTGGCCTGTAATAATAACTTTTTCGGTTTCTATATATCTCTTAGCCATTACTAATGTTGAGTTGTCATTGTACTTGGGGGGATGGATAGCTCTTTATGTGTTTATATCTTTTGTTTTAGCAATGAAGGCGAGAAAATACGCAAAGGATTTCGCTGCGGCACGAAGTAATGTTAGCGGCAAAATTGTAGACTCTGTTACCAATATTTTAAATACAAAAATGTTTTCTCGTCTGGAATTTGAAAGAGAGTATTTGCGAAAACAATTAGATGTAGAAGTCGACAAGGCGCGAGACACTTTTTGGTTTATGGAAAAAATGAGATGGTTTCAGTTCATAGCAGCTTTAATTTTACAAATAGGAATAATGTATATGGCTGTTTACAAGTGGCTTGGCGGCTCAATTTCAGTTGGGCAATTTGCCATGGTAACAAGCCTCTCTCTGTTAATAATAAACGATGCAAGAGGACTAAGCCGGCGGTTTTTAGAGTTTTTTGAATATTTGGGAAATATCGCTGATGGTGTAGAAATCATGGTTAAGGATCAAGAAGTCAAAGATTTGCAAGGGGCGGGAGTTCTGCAGGTTCGCAATGCTGAAATTGAGTTTAGTCACGTTGACTTTCAGTATGCAGAGGGAAAGGAAGTCTTTGTGGATCTTAATATTAAAATAAAAGGTGGAGAAAAAGTAGGTCTAGTTGGTTTTTCAGGCTCTGGCAAATCGACCTTTGTAAATTTGCTAACTCGCCTCTATGATATTCGCAGTGGTGCTATTTACGTGGATAGCCAGGACATTTCAAGAGTTACCCAAGACTCTTTGCGAGAGCAGATTTCATTAATTCCGCAAGATCCCATGTTGTTCCACAGAAGTTTGATGGAAAATATCAGGTACGGAAACATTCAGGCCACTGACGATGAAGTTATTGAAGCTGCGAAATTGGCGTTTGCTCATGAGTTTATTGAAGAGTTGCCTCAGGGATATGACTCTTTGGTGGGTGAGCGCGGAGTAAAACTTTCGGGGGGCCAAAGGCAGAGGGTTGCCATTGCTAGGGCGATATTAAAAAACTCGCCGATATTAGTTTTAGATGAAGCGACTTCAAGTTTAGACTCAAAAACAGAGAAACTTATCCAAAAGGGTCTAGATAATCTCATGAAAGGAAAAACAGTCATTGTAATCGCTCATCGTTTGTCTACGATCAGTCATATGGATAGAATAATTGTTTTCGATCAAGGAAAAATTGTTGAAGAGGGGAGCCATGAGAACCTTTTAAGTCTAGGGGGACATTACTCGGTGCTGTGGGGAATGCAAGCTGGGGGGTTTTTACCTCAAGAACCTGTTGAAGCCAATCTAGCTAATAACTATAATCACTAGAGTTAGTGGCAAAAGGATGAGGCTCTTTAAGCCGTCACTGCCTAAATAGCCATTGTAGAGTTGAATTAAGAAGTAATAGCTGAATCAAAAGTAGTTTGGAGGGAGTTATGAAATTTGTATTATTTTTTTCTGTACTATTGAGTTTTTCAATGAAAACTTTTGCTGCCCAAAGAAATTTAATTGCTATTGGGCAGGGTATTGTGGCACCAACAATAACTCACAATCTTACCTATTCAAATGGTTTTACCGCTGAGAATCCGTCAGGGCTAGCCAACTTGGGCAGCTTTAAACTTTCAGCTATGCTTGATACCCAACAGGAATCTACAACCTTAAATGGATATGGGGCCGAGCTAGGCATGGGAAACGGTCGTGCGGGGTTAGCTTTAGGTTTTTATCAGAGAGATTGTTCTGGGTGTGAAGAGAGACTTTCCGGTGGATTTGGTATTGCATTAGGTAATTCTGTAAGCTTTGGAGTTTCAGCATCTGAAGACGTTTATACAGCAGGGTTCTTGTTGAATCCAAGAGGTCAAATCAGATTGGGGGCTACAGCAACAGTATTTGAAGTTGCGAATATGGAATTCCTTTCACTGGGCGCAGGGATAGGCTATTTTGCGAACAGCTGGAGCCTATCTGTAGAGGCTTCAAAAAGAAAAACAGACGGCAACCCCAGTACTGACGATACAGTTTGGGTAACGCCAAGTTTAGCTCTGCATGTAGATAGTATTAATTTTAGTGTAAATATGGATACATATGTAAATACTCCGAATAATAGCCAAATCGATGACAACATTTGGTTTGGAGTGGGAATCGGGAATGGCTCTCCCTATAATTTAAGCGTATATCACGATTTTCAGGGAGAGTGGACTCTGGTGGGGTCTTTGTTTTTCTAGCTGCCGAAATCTTGACGCATTTTATCCGCAGATTTCGGTAGCTAGTATTTTGCTATTTTTAAAATTAAAATCTCAGACTATTCTGGAAAGGTCACAATATAACTAGGATCAAAAGAGCAGTCATCGTCAAAGCTCATAAGAATACCGGAAACTCCGCCAACAAAGTAGGGGTCTCGCTCGAATTCTTTTTGAGAAATTTTCTTTGCATAGAAATCAGACACCCATTGAAGTTGACCACGGGCTTGTTTTTCTGACTGCGAAAATTGAATTTGTCTTAAATGGTTTTCTGCAATACATGAGCAAATTTCTTTTTTATTAGACTCAGTTTTGATTTTTTCGCAGTTTAATTTGATAGAAGATCTGTAACTGTTTTGTTCCTTTTCGGATAGAGTCACAGCGGCTGTAGTCGTTAGACTGTATAGCCAAAAAGTTATTATAATTGCTGAGAGCCTTTTTGCCTTCATAGAGTTTTATTTCCTATTACTTGTGATTGTCTGGCTAATGCTATTCTTAAATCACTTTGATTTCTAAAATCGCGTTTTCTTAAAATCATAGCATATAAGGTATCGAGTTGACCTTCAAGAGGTACAAAATCACTGAGGACTTTAACTCGAGTTCGAGAATGATTTATAAAATGATGTCGGACGGGATTTCCACCACTTTTCAGCAGCCTTACATCTAAGTGAATTGGGCCACGGCCCGAACTGCCGACACATCCGAGCCTTTGACCGATTCCAACTTGCTCACCCTGGCTTACGCGAACGCGGCAGTTTGCATGAAGGTGATTATAGAACATGATCGTGCCATCGTCGTGCTGAACTTTGATTTGGTTTCCATATCCGCCGTTGCAGCTTTCTGATCCATTTGCAGGACAATTCATTCTGACTTGTATAACTCGCCCCCCCTTCATGGCATGAAAAGGAGTTATTGTCCCAAAAGTACCAAAGTCGATCCCAGCATGGTGGCCAATTCGTCCATGCAACCTGCGCACGCCAAATTCTGAAGTTATATAAGATTCAGAGGGGTCCAGCGGAAAACTAAAACCAGAGTTAGAAATTGGCCAGCCCTCTGGATGGAATGAGGAACTATCTCGTGTAGCCGTAATAGTTGAAAAAATATCGCTAGATTCTTTTATAATATTGCCTAAATTTTTATCGGCAGTATGACAGTCGTCACATTGCAAATTTGAAGCTTCTGTAAGATTGTTATTTCCGGTAAAATTTTGATTTGAATTCGTATCAATGTCTAAATACTTTTTAGCTAATCGAAAAGTAGAAAAAGAAATAACAAATTCACCATTTGCTGTTTTTTCAATATCCCCATCGTAAACCGCATTATTTAGACTTCTTTGACAATTAGGAGAAAGTTTTGAAAAATTCTCTTGATTGAGTACAGCTTCAACCCATGAGTTGTCTCCGTTTCGTGTATTTGCTCCAGTAATACAAAAGTCTACATTAGGGTTTAGGCTACAGTTAAGAAACTTGCCTTGGCGGTACTGATTATTTACTTTAAGAACAGACCTTAAAGCCAAACCATGTCTTTTGGATGTGGCAGTAGCCAGGCAGTTGATAGGTGTATCTGGTTCATAAGTATCAACTTCTTCAATTTGAGTTGAGGAGGATTGGGTTGTTGCTGTTGGATTTGAGGCTGCAGATGATGGATTCGAAACTAAATTGTTTTGGGAGCGTTCCTGCAAAGGTCTGTTCATTGGAGATTGATTCGAAGAAACCTCTGTCCATCTTGTAGGTACCCATCCTTTGTAGCAGGAGGCTCTGTGCCGGCAAACTTCTACGGGAGTTCTGCCATTAATGGCTTCTCCAATCTGTTGAACTTGCCAACCACGAGTTCTATTTGTGTTCGGAATAGCATACAGATCTTGGTGAGTTGATCGTCCGGTGTGATTCGCAAAAAACTTAACCCCACTATTGGAGACAACGTCTAGCATTTGACTATTTTGTGAGTTACTGTTCGCAAATGCCATTCCTGAGCAAAATAAGATCACAAATAGCAAGATCGAAGAGTTCCATAATGTTTTAAGTACTTGTCTTTTTAGTACCCGTATTTCAAATTCAGAAGTCATGTTAGATTAAGGATAAAGCAAGATTTGTACCTCTTAAGCTCATTTTAATAGATATGAGATTACACGGTTGTGTGTGAGCGGCAAAATGTTAGACAGGTGATTAAACCTTATCCTAATACAGCCTTCTTTCCTTTTTTTGTGGGAGCTCTAAATTAGGGGCAGTAGGTTTCCATGGT
>CAZCYD010000048.1:0-24645 GCA_964502735.1 uncultured Pseudobdellovibrionaceae bacterium | reverse complement strand
ATGAGTTCGACATCTAAGCGAGGTCCTAATCCTCAGCAAAAATTAGCAATTGAAACAACTGAAGGGCCCCTTCAGATTATTGCTGGCCCAGGATCTGGAAAAACTTTTACTCTTGTTGAAAGAGTTGTTCATATTTTGAAGACCAAAAAAGTCGAGCCGAAAAATTTGATGGTAGTCACATTTACAGAAAAAGCTGCAGTTGAAATAAAAACGAGGATTTCAAATAGACTACTTGAGCTTGATTTAAAACACAATGTCAATGAGATGCTGCTCGGCACTTTCCATAGTGTTTGCCTTAAATTTCTAGAAGACCATCGTGAGTATACAAGGTTAAAGCGAAATTATATCATGATGGATCAATTTGATCAGCAATATTTTTTGTACCAGAAAATGCGCGCATTTCATGAGGTGCCAGGTAGTGAACTCATTATAGGTGATCCAAAAAGAAATTCGAGATGGAACCAATCAGAAAGTTTGCTTTCATGGCTCAATAAAGTGAGCGAAGAAGCGATAGACGTAAGTAAACTAAAAAAGGCAAAAGAGCCGGAAATGGTTGCCCTTGGTCTTTGCTACGAAAAATATCTCGCCCTACTAGAAGAAAAAAATTCTTTAGATTTTTCAACAATACAAACTGAAACACTCCGTCTGTTGCGTAGTCAACCCCTGGTTGCTGAGAAAATCAAAGAACAAATTAAATACATCATGGTCGATGAGTACCAAGATACAAATACGATCCAAGAACAGCTTCTAAAAGAGATGTTAGACGACGATAAAAATATTTGCGTCGTTGGCGACGACGACCAGGGTCTCTATAGGTTTCGCGGGGCATCCATACGGAACATCCTAGAGTTCAAATCAAATTTTCCTAAAGGTCTTTGCAAGGAAATAAAATTAGAGACAAATTACAGATCCCATCCCGACATCGTTAATTTTTACTCCGAATGGATGGATGACATGAGCTGGGAAGTCGATGGTCAATACTTTAGATTCGATAAGAACATACATGCCGAGAAAAAGGAATTTCCAAAATCGGCGGCAGCGATAAAGGTTTCTGCTGAGTGTGGAGATAGTTGGTCAGAAGAGGTCTTGGCCTTTTTAAATAAACTTAAGGATACCGGGAAAATAAATAACTGGAACCAAATCGCATTCTTGTTTCGTTCAGTAAAAAGTGACCTGGCAAAGAATCTGGCTCAAGACTTAGAGGCCGCCGGAATACCCATTTATTCCCCCAGATCAAATATGTTCTTTGATCGCGAAGAAAACATTCTGATGTTTGGCGCACTTTACTTTCTTTTTGTGAGCAATCTAAAGCCCATCCAGCACTACCAAAAGCGCGACGGGACCATGGCACGAAACGAAATATGGGACTATTTTGACAAGTGCCTTACATTGTTCTCGAGCGAACTAAGAAAGCTAGAAAATGAAAGCCTTCGCGAGTGGATTGTACCACTTGCCAAAGAACACCGAGCCTTAACTGGTAACACTGACTACTCTTTCTTGGGGTTATTTTACCGGATACTCCAATACCCGCTTTTTAGTAAATATTTGGTCGATCAGGGTTCTGGCCTCCAAGATGAGCGACCTATGAGAAATCTTTCAATTTTTTCTCAACTGCTAGCAAAGTTCGAATATTTACATCACATTTCGGTATTAACCCCAGAACATTTAGAGCAAAATCTTAAAGACTTATTTAATAACTATTTAAGATATATTGCAGATGGCGGAATTAGTGAATACGAAGACGATTCAGAGTACGCGCCTTCTGGCTGTATTTCATTCTTAACGATCCATCAATCCAAAGGATTGGAGTTTCCAATTGTAATTGTAGACTCATTGAATACAGAACCGAGAAAGCAATATAACGACATCGACGAGATTATTGAAAACAATTATCTAAATAGAGAGCCATTCGAACCATTGGAGCATACAAAATACTTTGATTTTAAAAGGCTCTACTACACAGCATTTTCCAGAGCACAGAATTTGTTGGTTCTTAGCTGTCAGGAAGAGGATCGGTATCGAAAGAAAAGAGTCCCAACGAAGCATTTTAAAAAGCATTTCGACAAACTCCCTAGTTGGAAAGACAATTCCTTTGACTTAAATAAGCTAGAGTTCGATTCAGTAAAAGAGGTTAATCTTAAAAGAGAGTATTCTTTTACTGGGCATATAAATTTGTTTGAGAACTGCGCCCAGCAATACCGGTTCTTCAAAGAATACAGTTTCAATCCAGTAAGAACTGGCCCGATTATCTTTGGTACCTTGGTTCATGAAACTATTGAAGACATTCACAAAGCAGTTTTACGTGGTGATAAAGATAAAATTACCGACGAAAAAATCGCACTTTGGCTTTACCATAACTACGAAGTGCTATCGAAATCTCAAAGAGTGTATTTAAGTCCTGCAGTTCTAAAGGTCGCTTTGAATCACGTAGTTCGATATTTTCACAGAGAACAAAGCTATTTCGATCGATTGCAGGAGGCCGAAGTTGAAGTTTCATATGTGAAAGATACGTACATTCTAAAAGGCAAAATTGACCTTATCCGCGGCGATGGCGAGACAGTAGAAATCATCGACTTCAAGTCTGAAAATAAACCTGATATGGAGGCAGAGCGTCATCGTCTTGAGCAATACCAGAGACAGCTTGAAATTTACGCACACATTGTAGAGGGAAGGAAGAAAGTTCGAGTTTCGAAAATGCACCTCTACTACACAAGCGAAGAAGACGGTAATCCGTTCGTGACATTCGACCGAGTCGACTCTAAAATCGATTCCACCATTGACGAGATAGATAAAGTCGTAGCTCGGATCGAAGCCAAAGATTTTGCAATTGACCAGCGACCGTTAAAAAGTTGCAAAAACTGCGACATACGATTCCACTGCGACGACAAATACAAAAAGTCTGCGTAGTAGGGATAGATGAAAAAGAAAACTTCTGGAAGCAATCAAGAACAATTGAATATTGAAAACTATGAGTTTGAACCTATTAAAGGTTACCCGATGTTGAACTGGAAGGGTAAACGCCCTTTCACTTCGACACATTATTTTCCGGCACAATTGAAGGAATCTTACGGAAAACCAGATTCCGACGGTTGGTCGAATAGACTCTATTGGGGGGATAATCTACAAGTCATGAGTCATCTTTTAAAAGATTTTCGAGGGAAAGTTGATTTAATCTACATTGACCCACCATTTGATTCAAAGGCTGATTACAAAATGAAAGTTACGAAGAAGGGTAAGACCATTACTAACGATCAGCACTTCTTTGAGGAGAAACAATATACTGATATTTGGCTTAATGATGAGTTTCTGCAATATATTTATATGCGTTTTATGTTAATGCGGGAATTGCTTTCAGAGGTGGGGGCGATTTATGTGCATTGTGATCACCGTGTGAATGCCTACTTTAAAATAATGCTTGATGAAATATTTGGGCCCGAACATTTCAGAAATATGATTACATGGAAGCGTACAAGTGCACACAATGACACTAATAAGTATGGTGCGAATTGTGACTATTTATTATTTTATACTAAAACAAATGAATATATTTGGAATCAGCAGTACCAGCCGTACGATGAAAAATATCTTGAAAGGTTTAAACGCGAAGATGAAAGAGGGCGTTGGACAGATGGGCCGTTGACTGCCAAAGGGTTAACGGGCGGTGGTTACGAGTATACTTACAAAGGTGTAAGTGGGTTCTGGAGATGCCCGCTGGCAACAATGAAAAAACTCGATGCTGAAAATATGCTTTATTTCACAAGTACAGGTGGTATTCGGATTAAAAGATATCTGGATGATAATAAAGGTGTGCCATTGCAAGTGGAGTGGGAAGAGCTAGGTGAGCACCTAGAACCAATCAACGCATTTTGGTCTGACATATTTCCTGTTAATTCCCAAGCAAAAGAACGGAATGGCTATCCGACACAAAAGCCTGAAGCTTTGCTTTCAAGAATTATAAAAACATCGAGCAATCCTGGTTCTATAGTTCTTGACGTATTCTCTGGATCTGGAACTACTTTGGCGACAGCTATGAAGCTTGGCCGTAAGTTTATAGGGTCTGATATTAACGTTGGCGCCAATCAAATAGCGACCAAGAGAATTTCTAAAATAATTCAAGAATATTCTGACAAGACAGAAGATGGCTTGTCTCTTTATAAGAGTCTAAATTTCTATAATGTTAACAACTATGATATATTCAGGAACCCTGTTGAAGCTAAGGAATTATTGTTAAAAATTCTAGAAATCACACCAATTTTGAATTCAGTTTACGATGGTGAAAAAGACGGAAGGTTTGTAAAAATCATGCCAGTAAATAGGATTGCCTCAAAGTCAGATGTGGCTGATTTATTGAGCGCATTGGACTTCAAAGTTTTTGAAAAACGCTCTGCAAGTAACCCCAATAAGCCAGTGGAAAGAATATTGTTGGTTTGCATGGGGCATGAGCCAGAACTCAAGGCCTTTTTAGAAAAAGAAATTGGTTATAAAGTCGATATTGATGTTGTAGACATATTACGCGATAAAAAAGATCTTCAATTTAAAAGGGAGTCTGAAGCTATTTTGAAAATCAAGGGTGACAAGCTGATTATTGAAAAATTTTATCCGATGAATCTCCTGCAAAAATTCTCAATGCAAAAGAAAGCTGTAAGTGAGTGGCGGGAATTGGTTGATTCAGTTTTGATAGACTGGAATTATGACGGAGGCGTGCTAGAGCCAAAGCTAATAGACGTCCCCGAGAAAAATGAGTTTGTTAAGGGTGAGTATTCTATCCCTAGTGGAGCGGGGACAATTAGAGTTAAAATTACCGATTTGCTCTCTGAGTCGATAGAGCTAGAGGTCGAGCGTGGCTAAGAAGAAAAAGAAGACTTCTCGCAAAGTCACATCAGTTGAAGCTAAAATTGATTTTTTATTTTTTAACCAGCTCCATTTTTTTTACCAGCAACAAAAGCGCTATATTCGCACCCACTACAAAGATTTATCTAAAAAGTTTTTAGATTTCAATGAACCAGAGAGACCAGGTAGTTTTTTGCGTGTTCCCCAGTATGAAGCCCTTGAAATGTATATATTTCTTAAGGAGTTTGCTGGCAATGCACCGGTCCAAGAACTGTTCGATCAATGGTACAAAAGAGAAGGAGTTTTTAGAAATAGAAATTCAGGGCTTGCTCGTGAAGGCCAACTAAGTTTTGGGGATGAATTAACTGCTGAGCAGTACAAGAATGTTATTGGGAAGATGAAGCGTAATAAGCGGCTATATCCGAACTACATTTTTGCACTTACAATGGGTACCGGAAAAACCATATTGATGGCGACCTGTATTTTCTATGAATTCATACTGGCTAATAAATGGCCCAAGGATAAGAGATTTTGCCATAACGCTCTTGTATTTGCTCCAGATAGAACTGTTCTTCAGTCTTTAAAAGAGATTCAGACCTTTGACTTAAATATGGTAGTGCCACCAGAGTACGTAAACTTTCTAACTACTCACATCCAGTTCCATTTTCTTGAGGAAACTGGAACCTCGCTAAGTGTTTTGGATAAGTCAAAATTTAATATCATCATTTCTAATACACAAAAGATTATATTGAAAAAAATTAGTGCCGATCCGTCTGTCGTGGAAAAACTATTTTCTAGTGGCAAACAAACTCACAAAGTGATTTCTGCCGCTGACGAAGTTGCCGCAGAGTTCTTGGGTGAAGAACCGACCAATGAGAGCGAGCTAGCTACTAATCAGCGCTTTGAGAAGCTAAAAAGACTGCAGCAGCTTGGAGTTTTTGTTGATGAAGCACACCATGCTTTTGGTAATGTCTTGGCGAAGGATATGGGCCTCAAATCTGCTGCTACCAGTCTTCGAGTTACTATTGATGAGCTTGCGGCTGAGCTAAAACGCGCCGGCACCAATGTTGTTGCTTGTTACAACTACACTGGGACGCCATATGTTGGAAAAGAGATTCTACCTGAGGTAGTTTATGCCTATGGCCTACGCGAAGCGATTGAGAATGGGTATTTAAAGAAAGTAAACATTGATGCATTTAAAAATGTGAAGGCTGGAGATTTCGTATCTGAAGTTGTTTCGGATTTTGTTAAAAGGTTTAAAGGCAAGAAGTATGAAGGTATGCTTCCAAAATTAGCATTCTTCGCAACAGACATTGCAGAACTTCAGAAGAAGTTGAAGCCTGCCGTTGAGGAGGCACTCGCGAAACACAAGATCCCTCTGGATCGAGTGCTTGTGAATGTTGGTAATGATAAGCTAACGACTAATGATGATATTCGTGAGTTTAACCGATTAGATTCTGAGGGCTCCACAAAGCAATTTATATTATTAGTAAATAAAGGTCGCGAAGGGTGGAACTGTCGATCTCTTTTTGGGGTGGCACTCCACCGTGAGCCTAAGTCTAAGATATTTGTTTTACAAGCAAGCATGCGATGCCTTAGATCTATCGGCGAAGGTCAGCAAACGGGTTATGTGTACTTAAGTGCCGATAACTTAGAGATTCTGGACAATGAACTACAAGAGAACTTTCGGATTTCCACCGAAGAGCTTCGTGATACTGGAAAGAAGAAAATCAACGTTGAAATCCGTCCAGTTCCACCGCCAATCAAAATACCTATTCGCAGAGTCCGCAGAACTTATGATATTAAAGAAAAAACCATTGCTGAAGGCATAGATCTGAACCTGAAAGAACTTGATAAAGAAAAGTACCGGTCACTTCGGATTAAACGAACTTCGCTAGAAAGCTCAGGGGCTGCCCCGGATCAAACTGTTGATATCTCGGAATCAATCTCGAAAACGGAATATTCTGTTATCACACTGGTTGCTGAAGTTGCCAGGTACCTCAACAAGAGTCCTATTCTGATAGAAGAAATCTTAGAATCCACCAAGGATGGAATTGAGTTGATTCTTAAGACTGTTAATGAATTCAATGATGTGCTTTATGATGAGGTGATTCCTCGTTTATTTAAAGAGATGTATGAGCTTACGCCCAAAGAGTCGTCAGAAGTATTCGAGATCGAGTTAATTAAACAGCCTCCAGTAGATCCTGGCTGTTACGAGATGCTTGCTAACGAGGATATGGTTGTTTCAGTTGATCACCCTGAGGCAAGGCCTCACAAGAAAAAAAGCTTCCATGTAGACCACTATTGTTTCGACTCAAATCCAGAGAAAAACCTATTCTGGGACTTGCTTCGTGAAAATAAAGTAAAGAATGTTTGGTTCACCGGCATGCTTACCCATGGGCAGAGTGAGTTTTTTATTCAATATATTGATCCCGAAACTTATTCTGTGAGAAGTTATTATCCGGATTTTGTTTATGTTGATGCCAATGGTATTTACAATATCGTAGAAGTGAAAGGTGATAATATGATTGATGATCCAGTGGTTTTGGCAAAAAAAGAGTATGCGGAACAAATGTCTGAAGACTCCGGAATGACCTACAAAATTATCAAGGGATCGGAAGTTATGTCGGGCGGTTACCGAAAGCTCTTAGAGTAATTTTAGAGTCATATCGGATATTAACAGGAATGGCTCATCCTTGAGCCAATTAATACACTAAGATTTGCGAACTAGTTTCCCGTAAGCATGGTTACCCGCCCCCAAAAAGAATCCAGTACAAACAGCAGAGAGACAACTTACGCCTAGAGACACTGCAGTCTCAATTAAACGCTCCTTCATGGTTACGCCTTGCTCTACGGACTCGTCTTGAATAACCTCGTCCTGGTGATTAGCTTTTTCCTTGTCCTTCATAGTTACTCCTTTGTTTATGCCCCATAAGAATTCAATGGGGTCGTTAATCTATTGATTCGAGAATTTCGGCCTCTTCCACGTCATCAAGTAACGTGTATCGACCAATATAATTTAAGTTGGCATGACCAAGGCGTCTTGAGGCAAAGACTACATCCTTTTGCTCCCTACACTTGAAACCATGGCGGTGTCGAAGTTGATGTGCGGAAATTGATATTGGGCTGTCTGGGTTGCCAGCAGATGCGTATTTAGCGATCTTTTCTAATGCCCTGTTTGCATTTCTTCGATCAAGGCGATTGCCGGATTTTGAAGTGAAAAGATAATCTGATCCAGGTACTCTGTGATCTTTGATGTATCGTTGAAGAAGTCGAGATACATCTGACTTGAAATTAACAGATCGTATCTTTCCACCTTTGCATTGAACGTTTGTGAACTTGCGGCCAGAAAACTGAGCAATCTTCAGATTTAGCAGTTCGCTTATCCTTAACCCTGTTGCTGCTAGTGTTTCGAATAAGACCTCGTTCCTAAAGCCTTGTGATGTAGGGTGGTCCTTCAATGAAGACAGTCTTTTTGCTGATTTTCTGAGCCGCTTGAATTCATTGTCCCTTGGAGCTTTAGGTTTCAGTTCTTGTAGTTTGAAATCTTGTACTCCTTTTGTAGGATTGGTCTTAGTGTACCCTTTTTCTTGGAGCCAGCTACCAAATGACCTCAGCGAGGCTAGGTGCCGATTGATTGTTGCTGGTGCGTACTCCTGAGCCATCAGCTCCTCACAGAACCAACGTGTGAGTCCCGGTTCCCAAGATGAAAAGCTATGGTCATTACTCGCCTCTTTGTAGAAGATGAGAAACTTTTTTAGGTCATTTATCTTGGCTTTAACGGTGTGGGGAGACTTCCCCATAACTTCTTGCCGGAAATAGTCTTCAATAAGATCTGCCAGTGACTGGTTAATCTTATGGGGCATAAGAGCCCTCACTTTTTTGGGTGGATTCCCCATTGTAACCTCCATATTTTAGACTTGATTAGTTAGTAAGGCCCGATAATGGTCATTATGGGGCGTTGGTGGTGTTAAATAAAAAAAAGCTGACGATCAGTATTCGTCAGCTCTCATAATTGTTAGTAAGCGTGCGCCGTTTGTTCGATAAAACTCAAAGTTTTCATCCAGATAACTGAACTTCCAAAAATAGGGTTGGTCGTCTATTTCGACCAATCCCATATCGTGTTCTTTGTATGGATCGTTCGACTCATTAAATGTATTGAAAATTCTGATTGCTGAAAAAAGCTCTTCGAGGGTTTCCTCCGACAGATCCATCAATGAGTCCGTCAGTATCAGCCGGTGGGGTTCTGGGATGAACGGAATTGAGCGCCTTAGCTCGTCATTGAGTTTTGCTACCTCCATGATTATCTCCTTTGTAAGGTTGGTCAGCTTGCTGAGGTTTGTCACCAAGCCGTTGATTTCCTTGGAAACGTTGTGAATAGTTCATTCCGCTGTTCGTTTTAGATATGGCAAGAATATTACCAATTTCGAAAATGAAGGCCGCGGTGGCCTTTAGTAAAAAGCTGGTTAGTAGTAATTCTGAATGTGAACATAGTTGTTTTCTTTGGTGTTGCATCAAAGCTCCTCTTGTTTGAAACCCTCTACTGGGTTCTTCAAGGGTCTTATACCAATTTAGTTATAGTTTTCTTTAATTGAAAAAATGGGGGCAGAAGCCCCCCAAAAAATAGCACAAGTTCTATTCGTACCAATCAATGTACTTGTTCATTGGTAGCTCTTTGTGCAGATACTCAGGCTTCCATGCCGCATGGCTAGGTCGAAGACGTCCGACAGACCAGCCTGGGAATTCTTTTCTCCAGGTAAGATACTCCTCAAATGTCGGTCTTACGGTATCAGCTACCTCTTGACCATCTTCATAGATGCAAGATAGGAAGCGATGCCATCTAGAATATTCGACATCACGTTCGCTACCATTCTTTTTCATGAGCTCTCGCTCACAGTAACTTAAAATTTTCATGGTTCCCCCTTTATCGGATTCAGGCGGCTTCGTTACCACCTTTTACACCTGGGGATTTCCCACAAAATTTAAGTTAAGCAGAACAGCTGAATAAGGTCTTGACAACAAATTTTAATTGGTCGATGCTTTGAGGCACATACCACCTCTTTTTTGAGGCTCGTTTAAGGACTTGAGAGATTTTTTTACTCTCCCGATCTCGGAAAAATTACGAGACACCCAAAGCAGAAAGTCTACGATGAGATAAAAAAGGGGGTTATCGTGAATAGTAATACATTTAAATACGAACGCCTATACGAGCTTGAAAAGCTCCTAAGGGAGAAGTTTGGCCGTGCATATATTGCTGCTGATTGCTTGGGAATTCCTGACTATCGTCTAAGCTTAATATTGAATGGTCGCAAACCTCTAAGCAATCAACTTGTTGAATTGATAGAGGAAAAGTTAGAAGTTTCCCGAGGTGAATTTTTACCTGCGAGCTATTCAATTTCTAATGAAGGTGATTCCTGAAATGGAGTCCCAGACAATTCAATTCATTAAATCGAAGTCCAGCATCCTGGGGATCGGGCTGGAGCTTGGTGTACTATCTCATAAGCATATCGCGAATGGAGAATGCCGCGGTCCATGTCCGGAGAAGCACCCAACAAAGAGTGGTACTTGCTTTAGTGCAAATGACCAACTCTTTCACTGCTTTAATTGTGGCATAAAGGGTGACATCATCGACTTTGTTCGAAGATACAAATTTGGTAGCAAAGACGATACGGAAACATTTTTGCCTGCTCTTGAGTGGTTGGCAAAAAAAGTTGGTATTCAAGTTCAATCATCTAAATTTAAAAGCCTTATAAATGATCTTGAAGAACAACAAAAAGTTTTTGCGGTTTTAGACTTTGCTAAAAGTTTTTTCGTAAGTTCTCTTAACAATGAAGTCATTGAAATTTATCAAAAAAGATATGGTTTTAATGAAAAGACGATAAAGGATTTTTGTCTCGGATACGCCCCAGAAGAAGGTTTACAAGACTACCTAGAGACTCATGGTTGTGAGTTTAAGCATATAAGAGCCAGCGGCTTATTTATCCCGCAAAAAGGGAAGGTTCTGAAGCCTTTTTTTGTGAACCGTTTGATTTTCCCTTATCTAAAAAATAGGACGGCTAGGTATTTTGCTGGCAGACAAACTCAGTGGACGCCAGCCGGTGTATATGAAGAAGGGCGCAAATATAAAAAACTACCTACGAAAAAGGAAAATAAGGGCAAGTTTGTTTCAAAATTTGTAAAGAACGACGTCATTTTCAATTGTGATGTTGTACATGGGGCTAGAGATATTGTGATTACCGAAGGTGTGACGGATTGTATACTTCTTGCCCAGCTTGGCTTTTCTGCAATTTCCCCGGTTACGATAAGGTTCAGTAAAACTGATGGTGAGAGATTGAAACTTATCTTGAAGCCGACCCAAAACATCTTTTTGTGCAATGACAATGAGTATAGTGGTGCCGGTTTGGGGGGAGCCATGGGGACTGCAAAGTTATTGTCTGAGGCGGGACATACAGTAAGGGTCATGGAAATCCCTCTTGAGAACGTACACATCGAAGCGCGGAGGAAATTAGATGCTATTAGAAAGTGAGCTAAAGGAATTGGCAAAACGCGATACCAATGAATTTCTACGAGAGAGTAAGGAGCCCAAGAAGGATTTCGAAGACTTAATGAAATCTTCAAAGCTTTATGAAGTGATGCTCGTAGAAAGCCTGCCAAATAAGCAAAGTGCAGAATTTGAAGCGATGTTAAAACGAATATTTGGCACCCTTACAAAGAAGTCTGATTTTATTAGAGAAGATGTATTCGATTCAATTCATAAAAGGACGAAGATCAGCGTTAAACTTCTTCGGAAAAAGTTTGCAGCACATAGCTATGAAGAAAGGCTGCCGCAGAGTGAGACGACCTCATCACAGGTTAGTCTGGGTAGATACCTAATTAGGCAGTATACTAATGAAACCGGAGTGGTATCTACTCCACAAAGGCCATTGGGTGAGATAATAGAACATTGTGTCTCTGCTCTTCATAGCTCAAATTACCAATTTATTTTGGATAGCTCCGCGGATTCCCTGATTATGGTCAAGCCATGTGGAAGTACTATGCTAATGGAACTATCAAATTCACTGTTTCGATCTTGGGCTTTGGATACTTTTCAGTTGTCCACGGTTGATAGGGAGCCAGTAAAGGATCTTGTTAAGGGATTGGTAACGGTAATGAAGGGTCACGAACATACAAGGATTGTAAAAAATGTGAAGTTTTACGACTACCGTCAAATTGATGGAAGTGTCGTTTGTGCTTTTGCTACGGGTAATCAGAGAAATCAGATAATTGTTGTACAACCGAGCGACAATGGGTTGGTGCCTAAGGTGTCAATCGAGCCTAATGTTGTAAATCAGTGGAATTTTGTTTTGGCTTCTCCAAGTCTCCTAGGCTCTCCAATCAATTATGTCGAGGGTATAAACAATGAGGAAGCCATGGCGTTGATGAAAAGGGTGCTGTTCGATTTTCAAGCGCTTTCAGAAGAGGATAAATTGCGATCGTTCTGTCATAAAATTCAGATGTTGTTTCCTGTGCCTACAAATAGGAAAATGCGGAAAGCAAATCGCGGAATGCAAGGATCAGAAAAATCCACCGATGCTGATATTTTTACAAGTTTTGTATATGGTGTAAGAGCTAATGGAGCTTATAACGATGAAAAAGAGCTTTGGTCTGTAGCCCACAATAATCCAGTTCAAAGCATAGATAATTGGGAGGGGCTAAAAAAACGAAAGCAAGAAGAATTCGCACTGTTACATGCTACTGGTCAAAGGAAAAGTTTTCGAAAGCTCTATACTGATAATTCAATGCTGGTATACCACCCTAGAAGTCATTTGATTGAAACCGCAATTGAAGGTTTTGGATCTCCAGAGAGTGCTGAACGTGAACAAACTTATCACTTTGACAAGGTTTACCAGGTTAAAAGTGACGCTATTGTTCAGATTGAGAACTTGCTAAGGACCAAAAGAGACTTAATTTATTCTGCCTTTTTTAATGTCATGAGTACTGAGCTATTACCAAGCTACATAAAAAAATATAAAGATCTCGCCCACTTGATCAAGGATATCGATCATCCTAAAAAGCGTTTTGATGATTTTATTGTTCGGCAAGCTTTGATGGCGGACCTAGTAAGAAAGCATTGGAAAATTGGGTACTCAAATGAGGAGTTGTTAAAAAAATGGACCGCAATTTGGTCAAAAGAATCAATAGAAAGTTCGATAAACCTGGATCCATTACTTCAGAGACTAGAAATTATTTTTAATAGCTTTAAGTACTGCGATCCTGAATCAATGGATGACCGCTGTTTGTTTAGAGAGAGAATTGTGAGTGGTGTATCAGCTAGGGAGTTGTTCACGATGGTGTGCATTGTTGAAAAAGATCATCATTTGCCTAAAGCATATTCGAGTACGCAAGTGCTTGCGCAGCGGCTCACCTCTGCCTGCAAAATTTGGGATCAGACACTGGGGAGTTGTGGCTTCGATATTAAAGACAAAATCAAAATCTATTGGTTTGAATATGGAAAGGTAGGGAAGAGGGAGAAAAGGTCATCTGATGGCCTTTCCCCATCTAAGGTGTTGAAATTACGTAAGATGATGAGTAGGTCGAAAGGTTAGAAAGGTTTTTTAATAATTTTTTTGTAGATAAAGGAGGTTAAAAAATGAGAGTAAATTAGGTATAGGTTAAGAGATTTTTGTGGAATCCTTTCCACCCTTTCGCGACTTAGTATTTGGACTCTCGGCGGAGAATGAGTGGGATAATCCCTTCATGTGAAGGGGCATTAGTGGTCAAGAGCAGCAATTTCTTTTCCAACATGCCCTGAAAAAGGAGGAGGCATCAGCTCACCGCTACTGGTAGCTGCACTTGAGGGAACATTATGGAGCGAATAAATCGTTGCCAGGGTTCGGAAGGTGGTAATGGGAAAAACCACGGCTCTTTGAAAACTGAAGAGAAAAACATTTTTGATCGTGAGATCTTAAATGTTGAAGAAGCTGCTGATTTTTTGAGGCTTAGTACTAAGTCCGTGTACAAACACGCGCGCTATGGCGCTTTGCCACATCAAAGGATTGGTAGCAAATATATATTTCTTCGTTCCGAGCTGATCAGATTTTTGAAAGGAGAATGATATGTCTCAAAAGAAATTTGATCCAAAAGTTTGGAAAAATAAAAATGCGGTTTATGTGGCTATTCCGAATGCCAGTGGGATTTACTCCACTTGGGATTGGAATAAGAAACTTAAAAAGTATTGTAAAAGAACGAAAGGGAATAAATTCTACGTTGTTAAGCGTGTAAATGGACGACAACTGACCAGATGCTTTGAAAAGTACGTGGACGCGCAGAAATGGAAAGAGGAAAAGTCTTTCAGCTACGATGTGCTGGATGAAAACTTGACCTTCGAGGAAGTTAAAGAGCGTTATCTTCGTAAAAAAGAAAGCGAAGTTCGAGTTGCTACCCAAGAATACAATTATTCGAAGGCTCGGCACTTGAGATTTTTTCATCCCATGCCCATCAAGTCCATAACGCCAAAGACTGTGGATGCCTGGCTTGAATTTGTGAAGAGGCCTGCCTATTTGGCGACCCAGCACAAGACGAGAGTGACTTATCGACACGAGCTGTCCTTATTAAGACAAGTGCTCGATTACTACGGTGAGTACATTTGTGATGATACGAGCTACGCATTGCCAGTGAAGAAAAGGCATAACCGTGATTGTATTGTCGATCGGCAAAAGTGGGAGATGAATAAAACCAAACATCGAACAAAGTTCTTAACTCAAGAACAGGTTTTTGGATTTTTGAACTACCTAAAGGAAATCTCATCAAATTCAAAGCTGGATGAGATAGCCTACGTGCTTGGCTTATTTCAGTTGCGCACTGGAACTCGAATCGGTGAAGCCTGTGCTGTTGACTGGAAAGACTTGGATCTGAGTAATGGGTCTGCTTTCATCCATCGCAATGTGGTTTGGTCTCGAAAGAAAGGTCGAAAGACTTTTATCAACAACCAAACCAAAACGGGTGATGACCGATTGGTGTACTTCCCGCAAGACCTCGCCCAAGAGTTGAAGGCCTGGTCTTTGAAGTCCGGGAGATCCAAAGGACTTGTATTCAGTGAAAATGGTTTTGAGCCTCTTAAGAGGAGGGCGGTTCAGTATCGTTACGATCGAGCGCTAAAGGCCATTGGTGCTGAGTGGCGCGGAACTCACATTATGCGGCACACGTTCAGTACTGATTTCCTGGAGAAGACCGAGAACCCGAAAGCTCTGCAAGGACTGCTTGGTCACCGTCATGCCGTTCAAACCAGTCACTACGCAAAAATCACTGAGAATTTGAAAATCAAAGGTATGGACGACTATCAAAAGTCGCTTGCCAAGGTTTTGAAAATTTGAGGTGTTAGGTAAACGTTAGGTGAATTTATCCCAAATCTGAAAAAGCCAACGATTCCGTTGGCTTTTGTATTAAATGGTCGGGGAGAACCTTGCTCCCAAACCTGTTAAAATCACTTAATAAATTATTTTCCATGTTACCAAAAGTTACCACTAAGTCTAGCTCTTTGCCCCAAATAGGGAAATCACATTACCTTCGGTTTCTTTTGGCAGCGTGTAACCAAGTTTATCTGTAGTCCCTGTTTTCACATCTACACCAGCCAGTCTTAAATACTCATCAGTGGTAGACATTTTTCGGTGTCCCACAATAGACATCACTTTTACTAACGGCACTCCTTGCGAAAGAAGGTTCGTGATAAAAGTGGCCCGTAAATCGTGAAACTTCACAGGTGTTACTTCTATTGAGTTACAAAAATCAGCCAATACTGCTGCCTGTTCGCCATTTTTCCACTCTGAAAGCCTTGGGAGGACTAAATCATTAAAAGTCGCCTCTCGTGCTTTAGAGCGTCCAAATGAAGGCCTGAGCGTCTCTTTAAAAGGCCCTAGCGCCTTTAGCTCAGTTAGCAGTAGCCGAAGTTCTCTTCCAATAGGAACCACTCGGTTACAATTACTTTTGGTGTGATGAAGGCCATCTTTTGAGGTCCACTGTTTAGAAACGGTTAAAAGCCCTGTTTCTAAATCAATATCACTCCATCTAAGCGAGTACATTTCACCACTTCTCATTCCCGTAAAAAGAGCAAAAGCCCAATGGGGATAAAAACGATGATTGCACTCTTTGGCCATTTTAAGGAGCATTTCCGCTTCAGTGGAGTTAAGCACCTTTTTGTTAGCAGCAGGAACTTTCACTCGAATTCCCTTAGCGGGGTTTCGATGAATAATTCCTTCTTCTAAAGCTAGCTCAAATATTCTTAAAACTTTTTTATAGGTTTTAAGCCTTATATGAGCGGAGGCCCTATCTCCAATAAAGTTGAAAATGAGATCATAAACGTCATTTTTTGAAAACGACGTCATCTCCTTTTCACACCAATGTTGAGGAAGCCATTTTTTCAGATCACCATCATATCCCATAACGGTGCCGTTTTTTAAGGTCATCCTCATTCTGTTGATACATTCTAAGTGCCAGTCTTGCCACGTCCAGATTTTTGTTCCATCAGCTTTTGAGCGAAGTTCATTGATTAAATCCACTTCAATCTCTTTTGCCTTTCTTATAGAAGTGATCCCCTTACGGCGTTTACCAACTTGCCTGCCGTTTTGATCTCTTCCCTTAACAAAAACCTCGTACAAAACCTTGTTTCCTGCTTGATATTTATGAATCATTTTAAATCTCCTTTACCTGAAAGAAGATTACGCAGGTCACTTAGTTTGAATCTCAGTTTTCTACCAAGTTTATAAGCTTCAATTTTTCCTCGGCACACCATAATCCTTAAAGCATTAGGTGTGATACTTAAAAATCTTGCAGCTTCTTTGGTAGAAAGCCATTCACTCCATATTCGATTGTCAAAGATCTCTGCTGGATAACCAGCATCAATAGTTCCAGTCATATCATTCCTTTTTTCTTAAAGCCATTAACTTTTAGGCGCAGTTTGAAAAATCCACTAAAAATCGAAGTCAATTCCACGACTTTTAGACTTATCTTTTTGCTTTTTCCGATTTTTCACTCTACCTTTTCGCCTACGCTCCTTTTGATCAGAAGCTGATCTGCCTCGTTGAATCTTGGCATCATTTTCTCCTCGAACTTCTCCCACTTCGTCGCTTTTGCTTCTGTCGAAAAGATCAAGTCCTTCATCTGATAGTAGCCTTTTTGAATCTCGAAAGAGGTCTTCAGTGAAACTAGGGGGACGATGGTCAGAGCCAAAACCAAAATCAATAAATTGTTTCTTTGTTGATCTTTTATGTTTTGAAGCGTTGTCTTTAGCTCCTCTCTCATCGTCACCCGATAAAAATCCTCTATCGTGTTCATTGTCTTTAAAAATTTGGGAGATAATGTTGAGATTTCGTTGTTGATGTATTTGATCTCTTTGGTCACGTCCGTATTCAACTTGTTGCTGACTTCTATGACCTTTGTTTCTAAAAGGGCCAAGTTTTTTCGCATCAGCTCGTTCATATTTATTATATGACTGTGGCAAGCTTGTCTCACGTACTCTTCTTGAGTGTTCAAAAACGAATTTGCTTTCTCTATCTTGTTCATAATTAATTCCTTTATTTTTCAATTTACTCCAGGTGAAGCCTCTACCAAGGTCACTGCCTTTCATTAGCTCTCCATCAAGCACAAAACTTATGCCCGAAATGTGACCTGTTTTTTCTGAAATATTAGCGATGACTCCGACCCCCTGTAACTCAAGCTTATTTATAAAAGTGGTCATGGATTGTTTTTCATTTGTCGCATCACTAATAATTCTTTGAAGCCTCATCTTTAAGCTGGGGTTTCGTTCATTTAAAACTTTTCTCAGTTCTCCATGAGATAAAGCTGCAAATTCAACTTCTCTACTTGGCTTAACTCTCTGAAGGCCATACTCTTTTTCAAAACCACGGATGACTTTTTCACTACGTTTATAGTCGTTACTGTCGCTTACAACAGTGCCATCCAGTCGAATTCGAGAGGCTACAATATGAATATGTTGATGTTCCGTATCTTTGTGCATGACGGCCACAAACTGAGAACCATCAAAGCCCATTTCTTTCATGTATTTTTGGCTAACTTCGCCCCATTTATTTTTCGTTAGGGTTTCTCCCTTGGGCAGCGATAGACTAGCGTGATAAACACATTTTTGAAGATTAGGTTTTAACTTTCTCGATTGACCAAATTCACGGGAAAGCTCATCAACTGTTTCACCAAGCATATTAGAGTGAATCATTTCAGCTCCCTCTTTGGAGAGAACATAAGAAATGCAGCCTCTAAAACTTTTGCCTTTGACTTGTTTGGCTATCAAGCTTTAGAACCTATCACCTCTAATCCAACTTTTTTGATGAGTGACCTCAGTTCTGTGAACACTTCCTTTTCAATTCCTAGAAATATTCCAGAATTTAAATGCCTCACCATTTGATTGATGTTGTTACCAATACGACAAAGCTCTTGATACGTCTTGCGATTGATCTCCGCGACACTTTGAGCGGGCATTCGTCGCATTAGCGTTGATCGACGGATAAACTCACTCAGGCTGATGTTGAACTTTTGAGAAAGTAGGTTGATGAATTTCTTTTCTTCAGAAGTGAATCTGACTGGGACCACTTTGTCCCGAATAGGTTTTTTCTTTTGTTCTAAAAAATCACGCATTAGTACGCTCCTTTGGTTAGAAGCACATACTCGTTTGTGGTCGTGGTATGTGGTTTCATTAATATAAAATTATTGAAAACCAGCAAAACAAGAATCTTAGGGCCATTTTAATCGCTGAGGATATTCGCCACCCCGGTCTGAATTACATCAGTTTCAAAAACTATGAGTATTTATTTTTCATTTTACCTCCTCGTCTCGCTTCGCATGGGGCGCAGGAGGTAACAATGAATAAACAAACACTCAAAAAATATTTAAACCTACTTGGCCGAATCCTAATTCGCCTCATTCTTAAATTGCTCCTTAAAGAGCTTCTTGGAGCTTGCCTCCAAGAATAAACCTGCAAACGAAGTGAGCTAGGTTAACGTAAATCGGCGTAGTCGGTTTACATGGCTCGCTCCCAAAAAGAAAATGCAGAACCAATACCCAAACTACAGCAAACATGATGCCAAAATTAGATTTCATGTAACTCATTGAAAAAACTGATTAATAAATTTCTGATATTTTTCGGGAAAATTATTTCGACCTATGAGTGGGTCAGTAAAATATGGAAGTACTTGGAAATATTGCATTTTGCTACTGAACCATTAATGGGTTAAAAACCTTAAGTGGGTCAAGTAGGTTCTTGAAATTGAGATCTAAAAAATTGCCCTTTGTTAAGGGCTATATCTTATTGATCAGAGAATCTATGAATATTTCTTATAGATTGGTATTTCTGTAAGTTTGTCTTCTATTGCTTTACGGAGCTTCTCAATCTCAGTGGCTGGGTCCTCGAACCAATTTGTTGACCAAATCCTATGCAAGTCCCAGCCTAGACTTTTTAGAACTTCTTCTCTTAAGCGATCTCTGTCCCTGGCAGATTTTTGACTATGGTAGGTTGCACCGTCACATTCTACGCCGAGTAAATAACCATATTCCCAACTGGGGTGGCGAACTCCGATATCAATAAAATATCCACTCACTCCGACCTGTGGTACGGCTATACACCCCATAGCTTCAATTTGTTTAATCACAAATTTCTCAAATTCAGAGTCAGGCTCTTTTCCAGTTTCCCTTGAATAATCTATAATATTTGTTTTAGAGTACTCGAGCCACTTTTTAAGGAGCCATGCGCCTTCATTGGCCTCTTTGGTTGCGAGAATATCTGCCGGCGTCATTGAAGTGTATGTTATTATTTTCCTTTTGGCTCGCGAGAAGAGTACATTGAGGCGTCTTTTTCCTGTCGGCCCATTAATAGGGCCAAATCTTTGGTGCGTACGCCCCCCATTGACTTCGGGACCATAAAGTGTGCCTATAATAATAGTGTCTCTTTCGTCGCCCTGAACATTCTCTAGATTCTTGACGAAAAACTTCTGCAGTCCGTCCTCTTCAGTGTTCCACTTCTTTAGGTATTTCTGGCAGTCGGGATCTCTATCGAAAGCAAGTTGAAGCTCATCTTCAATTAACTCTTTTTGTTTTTGGTTCATTGTTACCAACCCTAAAGAATAGTCAGGGTGGTTTTTCATTTCATTTAACGCAGCCTTCACTATTGCGTCGGCCTCTTTGCTGTTGAGTCCGCCTTTATACGTCCCCTCGATTTCAACAAGAGAGACTCCCTTGCCACTGGACACTTCATCTGGAGCCGGAAAAATTTCTAGGTCATTCCCATAAATATATTCATTTGAAAACGCAATTAGGCCTGAATGCTGGGATCGGTAGTGCCACCTTAAACGTTTCTGAGGTGTAAATACGGCGTTAGCAACGTTTAAAATTGACTGATCAGACAAGAGTGATTCTTGATTATCTTCGTCCTCATCATCGGCATAGTTTTTCATAAAGAAATTAGTAGGAGGTAGTTGGTTTGTATCACCAACAATCATTGCCTGCTTACCCCTTAGAAGAGTGCCCATAGCATTTTCTGATGTCATCTGAGATGCCTCATCAATTATTACAATATCGAAGTCCACAGGTCCTTTAGGGAGGTACTGGGCTACAGCCATAGGTGACATAATCCAGCATGGCATCAGCTCAATAAGAGCACTCTTTGATCGAGATATTAAATCACGAATTGACCGAAACCTTTGTTTCTTTGCAATTTCGTTCTTAATCAGGGCCATATCTGTCCATGTGCTTTTTTTACCTGACCCATTCCCGTAAGGTGGATCTGAGTTTTCAATTAAATGGCTTTGAAGTGCTACTTGAGTATCCTGAACATGTCGCCGATCGAGTTCTGCAAACTCTTTTCTAAGTGCATCTACATCTTTGCCTGGAGACCCAAAGTCACCTAACTCAGATTTATTATAAATCTTTTTTGCAATTTCCCGATAAACAAGCGTTTCAAATAACTCAGGTGTTTGCTCACCAATACCGAAAGAGTCTAACTTTGATGCAAAACTGCTCAGACCGATTTCCTCCAATTGCAGTGTGCATTTTTTTACCTCACCAAGAATGGGAAGACTCTCAACTGAGCTTAACATTCTTTCAATGAGGACTTTCTGTGTGCAAATGGGTTCGTTTAAAAACCATGTTGTGCTTTTACATATGGATGAAATATCTTTTGCGTAGCGGATAATCGAAAAAATTGAGCTTTCTAGGTCTTGAGAGTAATTCTTAAATTCGTTAACTTTGTTTTCGCGAAATATCTTAAACACGACACTACTCGAATTTTTATCTAGTGAAGCTAATTTTTTATGGGCAAGAAGAAATCGGTGACATTGACTGATGTCAGATTCAATATTATCCAAGCAGAAGTTGTAATTCATTGTTTTGAGAAAAGTTGACAATTTGATACATAGGTCACGGAGAAAAACCTCATGTTCTAAGTCATCCTTCGTAAAATTCCGTTTGCCTACACCTGTGGCATCGAGTGCGTTCAAAAAATGATGTTTTTTCTCCTGAAACACACCTAGATTGCGCTCACTTTCTTTTTTTTTCATTAATAGCTCGTCATAGTTTTTAGCTTGAAGCTGACTTAATAGAGGTGATAATTGTTCATTGAAAAAATCAAGCTCACGACTTTTAAGTGACTCGAATAATTTTGCGACAGATAAAAAGTCAGTAACCTTTTTTAGTGGCATACTTTTAATCTTTTCTAAATTTAAAGAAAAAGAATCTACATCAGTTTCTATACCTTTAAAATGTGGGCCTAAAATCTGTTGGCCCTCTTTGTTCTGTCTGAAGGCTTTAGACTGATTTATCCATAATCTAATCCTCCTTAGATTTTCAGCGGCTGACCGAATAGAAAATCCTTTTGGGTCAATACTGAGATAATATTTTTTTGCCTTCCAGAAACTTGGAGATAGAAATCTAAAAAACCCCGCATTCGCAATCGTAATTGTGTGATCCATCAATAAATCGGTTTCTTTAACTTGCTCTAAATTGAACCGAGAGTTGAGTTTGGCATGCTCATCTGCAAGCTCTTTATGCTCCTCAAATATTTCAGTTAAGTCTGACTCATCTATTCGATTTTTAAGTATAAAAGTTAAAATATCCTTTTTGTTTTGCTCAAGATTTGCTCCAGTTGAAAGACTCCAATTTAAGAGTTCAAAATCAAATTCCAGTGCGTCTTCAAATATTTGTTTTAGATCATTCAGGCTAGTATCAATCAAATTTAGTTTAGATAATTTTTTGCTAATGTCTTCACCAATTTTCTCTATCGCATTTTTTGTGGCCCGATCCAGTCCAAATTCAGTCATATAGTTAAGAACAGCTTTGTGGTCGTCAATTTTTTTATTGTGAAAATCGGGACCTAAAAACTCAACGCTTTTAGACAATTTATCAACAACTACGAGAAATTCCTCGATCTGACTTGGATCAGAATTGTGAAGTTCACTTTCTTTAAAGCTTTCACCTAAATTTAACCCTTCAAGATACAATATTGTATTAAAAGTTTCTGGCAGTGTTTTGGTTTGGACGCTAGAAAAAAATCTGATTAAATCGATATTATCTAGCTTGCAAATGAGGGTATCTATTTCGTTAATGATTCGATTTAAAGATGAAGAAATATCATCTAGGTGAAACTTATTGATTTGAAAATTATTAACTTCCTTCCAGGGGGAGTCTAACTTTCTTAACTGTAATTTTGATTTTTGGAGATGACTTAGAACTTCTTTGGCTGACTCAGTTTGCGTTAATGATATATTTTCCGGAATTGTATTGCGTAGTTCCTTAACTTCAATAGGAAGCTGATCGTAAAATTGGTTTGTTGCAATAACCTTTGAAATTATATCTTGAAATGTCAGGTCTCCAAAAGCTGATCTTCTAGTAAGCACGCCGATATTTTTATCAATAGTTTCTTTGATTTCATTTAGACGAGCAAAGTCATCCTCAAATCGTGAGGGGACTCTCTGATGTTTCATCTCAACTCGACTTCTAATGTGTTCATATACTGTAGAGCGAGGTTGTTGGCCAGCCATGATTGGAAAGCAAAAACTTCCGAGTCCACTTGCCTCTAGTCTGCTATTGACGACATTTAAAGCGGCACTTTTTTCCGCTACAAATAAAACCGTTTTTCCTTCAGCCATTGCGGCGGCGATACTATTGACTATAGTTTGAGACTTTCCTGTTCCTGGGGGGCCTTCGACAGCCAAATTTTCTCCCTGAATCAATCTTTTAATAACTGCATATTGAGACGAGTCAGCATCACAAACAACCCATGGAGCACTTTCGTCAAAAGGATCAACAATAATTTCTTCGTCAAGAATGAGAGACTCTTTTTCTGAGGAGCCAAAGAACTCTGAAACGAGAGGGTGGGTAGATAGCTCCCACTTTGTCGAATTTAAATCTTCATACATAATTTGTTTTGAGGAAGGGAAGATTCCTATTGCTACCTGTCGCAGAACTCTCCAGTGATCAATGGTTTTAGGTTTTATTTCATCAACAGAATTTAGGTATTCTTCAATGTTCTGGGACTCAATCAGATTACTGAATTCATCTAGGTCGATGCCAAAATCTGTTTTTAGCTTTAGACTCAGTGACAAATTATCTTGAAGACTATCGTCATCAGATGACAATGAGAATTCCAATCCCTGTACGGTCTTTTTTTTGTCTATTTTGCAGCTATGTAAAAGTAAAGGCGACAAGCTGACTTTCGAGTCTGTTACCTCTTTCCATTCAAGAAATCCATATGCAACAAAAAGGACGGGAACACCTGTTTCATCTAGCCAGGAATTGCATTTTGAAGTTAACTTTTCCAATCTTCTTTCTAGCATATCGGGAAGAAGGAGCGTTTGGATAAAGTTGTCATTGTGTCGGCCATCTGAATGGACTTGTTTTGGCATTGGCAAATTGTAAGATGGGTTTATGCCATGTAACTTAGCGTGTTCATCAAGTGATTTTTCACTCCAAACTCTTTTGGGTAACCTAAGGTGTGCGCGGACCCTATCTATTAAGTCCCTTTCAATACGCAGCAACTCTCGAGCTGAATTTTCAGAGGAGTGATCGATTCCTTCTAGTTCACGCCTGTAAATTTCATCAGTATTTTTGAATTCAATTAATGTTTTTTTAAACTTGTTTGTAAGTTCGTCAGGGAGAGGCTCGTCAATACTTGGTAACGGCTGAAAGATCATCGAACTATCGACAATTTTCTTAAAAATTACTTCTGGCAATTCATCTACTATTCTTATGTGTGAATGAGACCTTTCAGAAAACCTAGTATTAATCAGTGGATTTCGTCGAGTTAGATCAAGAAGCCGCTCCTTCATTTTGTCTAAAATGCTTCTTATATAATCTTGCATCGATGGAAATCCTATGTTGTTGATATGTCAAATAAATTGCCACTCTCTTCTATCGGCAAAGTGGAAAAATATTTTATATATTTGCTCAAATTCGGTCTCAAGTGTGGGTTAATACGGAGTGATTCAGTAAAGGTTAGGAAATGAGAGGGCGTTTCAGGCTGAAGCCCTTCTTGAGATTGAAAAATGGCTTATTGGACAGGACTAAGGTAAGTTCCGTAAGTGCCTTATACAAATGACTCCCGAAAGGACTGGATCGAATATTGCCTTGCGATGGTTACCAAAAAAGTTACCTGAAGTTACCAAATGTCGAAATGGAGTGAAATTCTGAGAAATAGTGACCTGAACGTAATCATCGTTTCGCAGTGTTTTTAAGTGTTTATAAATTTTAATTTTTTTGGGAAAATTGATTTTTTTAAGTTTGAAAAATGGTCGGGGAGACAGGATTCGAACCTACGTGACCAGACCTAACTATTTGTAATTA
>CAZCYD010000047.1:0-25121 GCA_964502735.1 uncultured Pseudobdellovibrionaceae bacterium | reverse complement strand
ACGATATATGTAGCCTAAGATGGTAAGAATGAAAATAGACTGAGCAAACGATGGTCTAGAAAATTATTAACCAAATAAAATACAAAGTGCTTATTTAGCTTATTACTGACCATCTGTTCGAAGCGCAAATACCCTTTATATTTTTTAGAAAGCACTGGCGTTTAAAGAAAAAACGCATAACCCTAGGCTTAAGAAAGTTCTAATAGGGCCAATGATTCCCTAGTTGCAATAACAATAAAAATGCTTGAGAATATTCACCGAGAGGTATTCATGAATGAAATGAAAGTAATCAATGTAGCCCAGCCAAATGCCCATAATATTGCCTGGAATGGCAAGAACGTCGAAAACCGAACTAAGAATGTAAGCTTTCGTGGCACCATCCTTATCTATGCTTCAAAAACTAAAAGGCAGGATTTCTTTGAAGACCAAGATGTTGATCCAAATGATTGTGCTTTTGGTGCAATTGTTGCGATTGCAGATCTTGTTGACTGTATAGGAGAAAATGAAGTTACATCAAAAACTGATGATTGGTTTTCAGGGCCTTATGGGTACGTACTTGAAAATGTAGTGCCATTAAAAGAGCCTATTGAAGTGCAACCACCACATGGAGCTGTAATTTGGTGGACATTGGATGGAAAGAATTTAAGTAAATGCCTAAATCAGGATAAAACAAGAAAGCTATTACCATTAGAAAAAGTTTCCAAAAAGCCAAAGGTAATAAAGTTTGAACCAAATAAATCTTTGGCAAAAATAATTGGTGATAAACCATTAACCATGAATCAGGCATTACGCAATTTTATCCGTTATTGTGAAGAAAATGAATTACACTACAACGAGGAAGAAGGAACGATTAAATCTGATCAATCCCTAAAGAAGGCTTTTGGGGTGCAAACAATAGATGTTAGAAATTTTAAATCTTTGATAAAGAGAAACTCAAAAGAAGTACTCTCCTAGGGTTCAGATAAAAAATATTCATTAACAATTTTGCTCAGTGATTGAGTCACATCTTTTGCAGGTCCGGTAAGGTCAATTGTACAAAACCTAATCCAATGACCCTGGATTTGAACCTTTTCATCTACAGAGCGCCCAATAGAAGGATGGAGCAAAATGCCAATACTCGATAGAGATTTTTTTGAATCCGCTTTTTCTTGGGATCTTAAGTATGAATACAACTGATAAATGTAGCCACTTCTCAAAGATTCATCCCGATGCCACCCCTTGGTAAGAATGGAGTTAAATTTGGTGTCAATGACGACATGAAGTGATTCATTTTCGATTTCAATATCGGTTTTCATGGTGGGAAGTATAGAATCAACACCAACACTTTTTTCATCTATTTGCCAATTTAGCTTTTTACCAGCTCTAACCTCGATTCCATTGCCATAAAAGGAATGTCTATAAAATCCAGCAACACCTTTCTCAAATACTGACCTCAAAAAGACTTCATTGCGACTAGGAGCTTGCAGAAAATAATTCCCAGCCATTTCAGAAGGAAGAGCAAGATCAAATGCCAATTTTGCTAAAAAGACAATCTGCCGGTCCTCTGAATCATGCCTGCCATAAACTTCTCTATTAACATTAAAATCCCGTGGTTTAGGCCCTTCAACACCTTGCATACGCATTACCCGTGAATAAGTTAAGCATTCCTTACGGGTATTGTTGTCTGTTACTAGCTTGCTAAACTTTTCTAGGGCTGATCGAATAAAGCAATTTCTAGGGGTATCAACAGTTATCTCAGTAAATGAGCAAGCAACCTTTCCTTTGCTTAACAAATTTTTTGATTTAGTTTCAAGAACATCAATTTTCCCACGAAGTCGCGATAGACTGTCACTTTTCTCTATGTATCCAAGCGTTAGATTTCGCCGCAGCTTTTTCTTAACTTCACTACAAAGCATTTTTGCAATTAAATCAGGAATGTCGTCAGGAATTTCATCAACTGATGAAAACCTTTTTCCAAATGATCTATAATAATCAGATGCATACAACATAAGCAGCCATATATTGGCGATCGGAATTTTACCGACCTTCATACTGTTGATGTTTTCCTGATGCTCGATCATTTATTCATAAACCTCGTAACAATTCATCCCTCAACTCAATAGCTTTTGCTGGAGAATCGAAAAAGTATTCCTGTAGTAAAGGGTATATTTCTGTCGTAACGACTTCTTTAAACCAGCCTTCGGGATCACTGATTTCATGTCCCAACACAGGGGTTACATAGCTATGCCCCACTTGAAACTGCTCTCCTAACAATGGTTCATTAGAAATAGATTGATTTAATCCGTTAATGCGACTTTCGATATTACTCAAAAACTCGGATGAAAATCTAAAATTATCTTTCAACCAGTTTTTCCAAGGCTCACCGAGCTGTGGAGTTAAATCAATAAATGAAAACCTTCTTCTAAGTGCAAGGTCAACAAGTGCTAATGAGCGATCTGCAATATTCATTGTTCCTATTACATAGAAATTTTCTGGAATATAAACTTTTTTATTTTTTTCGTTACCATAGGTTAGTTCTAAGGCTTCATTGGGTGTGCGCTTATCAGCTTCTAACAAAGTCAGAATTTCACCAAAAATTTGAGAAGGCTTTCCTCTATTTATTTCTTCAATGACGATAACGAAGTTGGAGTCAGGATTATTTTGTGCAAAATAAACCATTTCCAGAAAAGGCCCATCAACTAATTCTAGTGTACTATTCCCCGATGGCCGCCATCCTCTAATAAAGTCTTCGTATGATAAATTTGCATGGAATTGAACAGCTTTGACTTTTTGCTCGTTACGCTCACCAACTAAGGCAAACGCAAGCCGTTTTCCTAACCACGTTTTTCCCGTACCTGGAGGGCCTTGGAGAACAATATTCTTTTTCCTTTTTAACGTATTAAATGCTCCATCTAAAAACGTCTTATCGAAAAAGCAGCCATCTTTAAGAATATTATTTAAAGAGAAGGGTTCATAGGACTTTGAGTCAATTGCATAGGTCGAAAAACCGCCATTTTCATCTAGGTTTTCAGCTCCAAACTCTAACCATTTATAAACTCCAGGACTAACAAACTCAATGATGTCGTCATCTCGTAAAACTTGCATTTGCCTGTCTATCGTAGAGGACACAGTGTTGTTAGTTGGATATATTTCTTTTAGATAAGATACGTACTTATCCTGAAACTCCTTACGAGAAAACTCAGCAGATCCTTTTTCCGTGCAGTGAGCTTTTATTAATTCGTGAATTTTCTGCTTCCATGTATCAGCAGAAACCCCACCTGTGCTTGATGGTTGATATCTCCACGCCTCTAAGGATAGCTCAGGAAATGAATGAACTGGAAAACTTGCTTCCTTAAAGCGGCTTTCAATTGACGATAAGACTTTAAAATAGTCGTCGGCGTTACATCTGTCTTTTGGAGCGTTTTTCCCAATCGTTGTGTTTAGCTTGTCAGTGATGTATTGTTGTGACCTACCATCGAGAGGTATATAGGACCAAGGACGTATCCAATACAGTCCCATCGTTAAATTCCAACCTACGTTTTTAACCCTTGTGGCATCGTCATATGCTTTTAAAAGCCTCTCGTATATTTTTTCATCATCATCATCTGAATATTTCAAGGCCAGATCAAAAACTTCCCACAGCACATCTATGTCGTCACTATTTCTGTCGAAATCATAAGCAAAAAACCAAGACTTTTGATTATTTAAAATAGGGATGCCTTCAAAACTACTCGGGACTACTGATTCAACTTTTAACAACTCAGCAAACTTCTGAGCAATCTGGATTCGATTGCTGTCAGTAATTCCTCGATTGAAACACCCAAAAACAGTAAACGGACAAATATCTTTTAATGGAAATCTGTTCCCATTTGAGTCTTTATCATTAAGGTGATTTAAACTATCTATCTCATTGGCGATTTTATGCAGACCCTCCATAAGTGGTTTTCTGTCACCTTTAAACTTTGCTAACTGAGTCGCCAAATCCTCATAGAACTCAGTCCATTTAAAGCGGGCACCTTCACTTACTCGATCGCCAAACCGCTCACGCCAAAATGGCTCATTTCTAAATCTATCATAGTCTTGTTCTGCTCCATTGAAAGTGAAGTCAATTAGTCCCTTTGAGTGCCATTGATCTGGGGTTACTCGCCAAATGGTTCCACGATGCGTATAAAAGTACCATCTTTGATTATCGGGCGAACGCTCCCAATTAACCTCTATCGTTTTCCCATTTTGGTGATTTGCCTTCACTTCACCTATAGCTTTAATGGCCATTACCGAAGCAGTGTTACCATTCCCCTCAAATGGCAAATCATGTTTTTGGGTAAAAGCACTCTTTATTGCGATTTTTTCTCCTGGCTTTATCTGGTTAACTAGGTCTTTGTATTTATCATCGTAACCGTTCTCCCAAATTCCCTCTTTGAGGAATCTGTCCGTTTGATCTTCATTTCCCCATTTTGCTCCAACAAACCAGTATGATTTATCATTACTCATTTTTATCCCCTTATGATTCTATTCTTTTTAATTCAGTTATTTTTCCGGCC
This sequence comes from uncultured Pseudobdellovibrionaceae bacterium, assembly GCA_964502735.1. GTDB lineage: Bacteria > Bdellovibrionota > Bdellovibrionia > Bdellovibrionales > UBA1609 > JACKAN01. Next base: position 20,601 of record CAZCYD010000047.1, on the reverse strand, counting down.
CTCGTCCAGTGTATCCAAGTAGAAACTTTCTTATCTGGATAAAGCTCATTTAGCATTTTTTTGTAACAGTCTAACTGAGAGATATATTTCTTGGAGCTTTCCAAAGGGTCGTCAGCATTGAAGCTACCTGTTTTATGGTCAATGACGGCCATTTCTGATCCACAATCAATTAAAAGGTCAATCTCTCCTTCGTAGCGAGTACCTTCGATGAAAGTTTTTAAGTGAGCTTCATGGAGTTCTTTTCGATTCGGCCACTTTGAGTCTAAGGTGGTATTTAACTTTTCTGTGTATTCCGCAAGATTTTTTGGATCAATGACCTTTTCTATATCCCAGTTGCTTAAAATCGTTTTCACAATATTTTCAGCACTCTCATTTGAACGATAAACCTTACTGGCGAAGAACAGGTGCAGAGCATCTCCCACAATTTGGGGATCAAACTTATCAGCCAAAGCAAGAGAATCTGCAATATCGAGAGTGTCACCAATTTTCCACTTGCTAAGTTCCTCCTCAGCCAGTTCTGAATAGCTGGGATGAACTTCATAAATTGGATACTTATACTCGTTAGGTGATATTTCACCGTAATTGAGATCACTGCTTTGCTGGCTATCAATTAGTTCTGAAGAAACAGGTTCGCTAAATAGAACTTCTTGGTATTGGCAGTCAAATTCTCTTCCTGAAATTTTAACTGGTTCGTTTTCATTTGTTGGAAACTCAATGACTCTATCACCAGCTCCGTTCTTTAAAGAACCGAAGAACTGTTTTGTGATGCTGCCCCTGGCCCTTAGGTTTCTAACAAATATCATTTGCTCTCTAGCCCTTGTCATTCCGACATACAAAAGTCGTCTTCTTTCTGCATCAGCCTGGGCCTCAAGCTGAATGGTTTCAGCGTTTACCGATAGTAGGTCTGTTATCCAGTCTACATTTGATCTTTTTCCGTACATACTTTCACCGAATAGCCACGGTAAATAAAGCACGGCCCTATCTTTTAGTGGCTCTTGTGGGTCAAAGTCTGAAAAATTCTTAACCCGAACTCCAAATTGGTCATTAGGCCAATTCTCTTTTTCAAGATCCATCAAAATCACTATTGGCCATTCCAGACCTTTTGAACGGTGATACGTTACAATTGTAACGGCATCTTTACTTTGTTTACCATCGCGCTCGTCCTGAGATTCAATCAAACTTTCGATTTCTGAAAGAAAGCCAATGGCGGTACAAGGTAGTTGTGAACCCGTCGTCATATCTTCATATTTTTTGCAGAAAGTGAGCAATGAATTGATATTTTCTAATTTTTGAGAAGAATCATGATAACGTCTCAGATGATTCTCAATCCCAAGAATACTAATGACTTCAGTTAAAAGCTCGTAAGGGGTACGATCTTTGACATCTAAAAGCATTAGTTTTTCGATTTGATCGTTGAACTTGAATTCAAAAGATTCATCAAACGATTTACCGACTATATCTTGCGGCTGATGTCCAAAAAATATTGCGATTTCAGCGGCAGCAAGTGTGTCTTCATGGTTAATGGCCAATCTAAACCCTGCAAGACAGGTTGAAACTTCAGGATTCCCCAATATGTCATTGTCTATAACACTAGAACGAATCCCATAAGTGTAAAGAGCATTTGAAATACTTTTTGCGCCGGTATTTGTTCTGACAAGGATTGCAATATCACCAGGAGTAACCTTTCTTTGCTTCTTAGTGCTCTTGTCAAAAACTAATTGAGATGAATCTATAATCTGACGGACCTTTATGGCCAGGGCCTCTTGCCTTACCGCTGCTTGAGAGTCATTCAATGCCCACACAGCAAGAGGATCACATTCAGACTTTATCTCTGCTTTTGGCTCTAGCTTTACTTTTTCTGCTGGAATCCCGTCTCTCTGAAACACCTCAGAATACAGGTGTGAAGAAAAATCTACCAAAGGTGCTGTTGATCGGTAGTTTGACGAGAGAATTTTTGTTTTTTCAGGAACTCCAATAGAGTTTATAACTGAAACCATCAGTACTGGGTCTGCACCTTGGAACCCATATATACTTTGTTTCGGATCACCAACCCAAATACTCTTTTTGGCTATCTGAGAGATCTTCAAAAATATCGCAAGCTGTATAGGATTACTATCTTGAAATTCATCAACTAGAAAAAGATCAATTTCGCCCTCAAGGTTCTTAAGATTTTCTTCCTTACTGAGTAGCTCCAGAGTCTTGTGCTCCTGATCTCCAAAATCCATGACGCCTAGATTGCGTTTTAATTCGTCATAAACCAAAAGTGATCGCTTAGCGATTGCGAAACTAATATCAATAAGCTCCTCATAGTCTTTTCTAAATTCAGAAGACGATCGCAGTTGCCCTGCACATTCTATGATTGGTGCATAGATGGCCTCAGATTTTTTTGCCGGATCTAAGTTGGCCAACTCAATCCAATCACTCCAAGTGAAAAAGTTCATATAGGCTCTTCTGGCCATCCTGTGAACTGCTTTATGAACCTTATCTGTCTTTTTCGTTGTATCTGGGGCTTCCCGATAGGAAGCCTGATAATCTAAGAGCCTATTCTTTAGTTGTTCATAAAGTCCATCCACAGTGTCAGCAGACAAGAAAATATCAAGTTGGTCCTTGCTCAGGTTTGCAAATTCATCTAGCTTTTTGCTCTCAATATTATTTTGGCGAACTTTGTTACAAATTTCTTCTATATCTGAATTGACCTTTTTGTACTCAATACCAAATTTTCTGGTCAATTGATGAAGGCGCTCAGTCTCATCAGCAGAAGGAGCTTCAAGAAAGGCTTCAGTAAACAGTTCCTTTGCTTGAACCTCATCAATAATCTCTAGCTCAGGAGAAAGACCCATTTCATAGGCATAAGATTTTAACAGGTTTCCGCAAATAGAATGGACTGTTCCAATTCGTGCAGCGCCCATTTGATACGAGAGTTGAGACTCACCTTGTAGAATTAGCTTTTGTTGAACACGAGTAACTAATTCATTTGCGGCTTTGTTGGTAAATGTGACGGCCATTATCGAAGATGGTGAAGCATTTTTCTGAGATATTTCAGAATATAGCTGTTCCATAAGCTCATAGGTTTTACCACTACCGGCACTTGCTGATATTAAATGTATATTTGAATTGCTCATGATTGCCACCTCAACCCACAGATTCCATCATAATCACAAAAGTGACATGGAGCTTTGAAATTTCCTTGTTCTTCCTCGTCGACAAGGCCTCTTGCTTGAACTTCGCCTTTATTGAACTCATCTTTTCTTTGCTTGATAAGACCAATTAAATTATCAATGACTTCACTTGGCAATGGCGCATCCTGAATGGAATCAGCACTTTCAGTGTGTTTTCCAGCAACAATTAGTTTTGACTTATCAACACCAAAATATCCAATATCAGGCCAGGTGCTTGACTTGTGTAACCACGAGTAAATGGCAAGCTGAATGGAAGTTCCATTTTTAATTTTATCTCTAAAGGAGTTCCATAGTTTGATTTTAAAATCTATAACTGAAACGGGTTCGCCGTCTTTTGAAAGAAGCTGATCAACTTGCCCCGAAATTTTTAAATCCTCAAGGAGCTGCTTTTCTTTTGTAGCCTCAGTCTCCATGATTTCAAGGCCGTTCTCATGTAAGAAAGTTGTATAAGTTATGGCGGCATTCTCCAGTTTTGACTGAACACCTTTATAGATTAGAGAATATCTAGGAAGTAGAAGCTCAGGCACCATCTCAGGAACAAGTTCTTCTAACTTTTCTTTTACCTTAGATTTTGCTTCGTCAACTGTTGGTGGTTTGCCTTTAGAAAACACCAGCTCTAACACCTTGTGATTTAATGTTCCGATTAGTTTCCAAATGTCATGAATATTTGGGATGTATGAACCACTCAAAGCAGAGTGATATTTCAAAAGATAGGATAATGGGCAACCCATTAGGATCTCTAGCGAAGAAGGAGATTCCCAATCTCTCAGCCCTAGATCATTTTTAGATAGATCCCAGTTAAGCACAGGTTCCAATTCAAATTCCGGCTTGCCTGTTTCCATTGACACATTTAGTGAAGTCATAAATGAATTAGTTAAGGCATTGTCCGTTTGACCAGGATTGATGGAAATTGACGACAACCATACGTCCATTTCGTTTGGATTCAATATTTGGTTAAAGACTGGATGTAAATAATCCTTCTCCCCATCGTCTTTCTTGGAGAAGGTAAAAAATATTACTTTATCTTTGGCGTATCCAATGGGATTTTGCCATTTTTGAGCGTGTAGCTCTGAAGAATATTGAGGATCAATTATTGCAATCCCATGCTCCTGTAAAAGCCTTCTTTCCTTTAAACTCCAATAACTTCTTGAGCTTGTGTTGATACTCGATGAGTTCGCATCCCACCAAATGATTTCTGAAGCCTCGGAAAGCACTTCTGCTGGTGACCCAACCATTATTGGTCCAAGACCATAGGGGGCTTTTTCTTGATAAATGTTTCCTTGATCTATTGTTTCTCTAAGAATTTTCCTAAACACTTCTTTATTAACGGTTTCGGAGTTCCAGTTCTCAAGAAAGGCTTTCAAATGACTACATATAGAAGACGTTTGCAATAATGATTCATCAGAAGAGCTGCGCTTTCTGGACCAATCCCCAACCATATTACAAATTGATATCAGATGTGATTTTTCAACCTCATTTTCGACTCCGGTTATCTGAATGCTGAACCATTTGTTGATTCGCTCTAAGTGCTTGTCGATATCTTCTTTTGGAGTTTCCTTTTTTTCTAAGTATTCAATGATTTTTTTAATCTCTTTTTGCCAATCCGCACTTCCCACCGCTGGAAGCCGCTCTAAAGCGCGAGTAAGCCTTCCCGAGATCCATTTAGGAAGAGGATTTGAAGGATGTAATAAAAGCACAAGCGCTACTTTTGGATCTTTTGGCGACCAAACAAGTCCCAAAGCTAATAAGAGAATTTGAACAGAAGGCCTTGATAACGAAGTCGCCGAACTATCACCTGAAAATGGAATGTTAAATTTTGCAAAACTATTCGCGAGTATGGGACGATAGCGATCATTAGCAATCAATACGATATTCTTAAATTCTACCTGTTTTTTAGTCGATAGATAACGGGCCAACTGGTCTGCACTTTCTCTTACTCCATCTGAAACAAATATTTCTAAAGAGCCATCTTCCTGTGGCAATGCTGTACTGATAGCTGAAAAGGCTTCCTTTGCAGACTGAAGGTCTGATCTATCGCTACTTATGAATTGATGCTCGTAAAAGCTAACTGATGCCCCATTTTTTTCTAGAGCCGAAAAAAGCTCTTTCCATAGTGGTGTTGTAAACTCTGGGTCATTGATTAACTGAACACGATTAACAATGTTTTTTTCGATACGGCTTAGGACCTCAATAACCAAACGAATTCTTTCTGGCAGTCCACTTTCATTTGAAAATTCAGCATTGATTGCAGATAGATCAGAAACCTTGCTAAACCCCTCAATTGCGTTACCGTCCCAACCAGACAGCTTAAGTTCATCTCTTAATTGCAGCAAATGCCTGCTTGTTCCGATTGGATCAACTTCAAATGAAGATTCAAAAAACTTACCGGACTTGTTTTTTTCGACGGTGTTCATCCACTCTTGATCTCTGACAAACTGAGGCTTATCTGGCTTGAGCAAACCTAAATGCAGTTCCAAAAATGAAATGAATCTTGAAGGGCTTAGAATTTGCTCATTAAGCGCAGGATTAAAAAATCCTTTTATATAAGTATATTTTGATAGACCTTCGCCTAATAATATATTCACGAAGCACGCCCCCCATAAATTTTATTTTGAACACTAATAGTTTCTATTAATTCACCTGAATTGTCATTTAAAACTGCTGCCGTTAATTTCCCATAAAGAGGGTTATAGCAGCCTGTATCTATGCATATTGAATTACTTGACTGCCTGATTTCTGACCTTGCACTATGACCACAGACAACTGGCTTTCCACCATACCCATTCCATACACCATACTCCCAAACCAGACCATCGACTGGAACATCACATACATTACTAAATCCGTATGGAATTCCACCATGGGTAAAAATGAATGAATTGCTTTCAATATATGGCCTTAAATTTTTTAAGAACAACAAATGCTCAGTCGTCATTTTTCCGTCTTCATATTCCATCAATGCTGATTCGCCAAAATTAACCCCATATGGCTCATCGTTAATAAGCATATATTCGTGATTTCCAAGAACAAATTCTGAATTTTTATAATTTTTTTGAAAATCAATTAAAAAATCTAAAACTCCACGACTGGTTTCACCCCTATCAATGTAATCACCAAGAAAGATCATTTGGATTTCAGAAAGATTGTATTTACCTTCAATATGTTTCATTAACTCCGTTAAAGCCGATAAGCATCCATGTATATCACCAACAGCTATAATAATACTCATGACTCATTCTCCAGTTCACTGGCCAACCCAAACATCTCTTTAAGTTTTGGTGAGAAATTATCGTAATCTATTACGTTGTTTAAAATCGCCTCTGACAAAGAATCGGCGATGCATTCAATTTCGTCATCAGAAAACAGTTCCAAATGTAACTGTCTTTGAAAGTCATAAACTCAACTAAATAATTAATTCGGTCGTCTGCTGACTTTACAAATCCCCAATAACTATCCAAATATATTTGAATCGGCTCTTTGCCCACAAATCGCTCTTGACCAGACGAGAAACTGTAAACCTCAATTTCAAAATTACCAAGATTTGGCGACTTCATTTCTCCCCCTTATTTTTATTCTTTTTCAATTCATACTCTTTTCCATTCCAAGTAAGTGATGCTTTTCCATAGAGTTTGCCAGCACGATCGAAATAGCTTCCATGAACAATGACCTCAAGTGGCGGACAATCTTGATCTCCTTGTACCCCAACAAATGAAATCAAAACACTATCGAATAAAATATTTATTTTTCCATCATGGAATAAGAATATCGTATACGTTTTCCCTCCAGATCCACCATTATAGAGTGATCGAATATCGGCTATATCCCCCTCATCTTTTAGATTTAAAACCTCAATTTCAAAATCACCCAAAGTGGCCAAATAAATATCTGCCTTTTTACAAGATGCATTTAGCTTTTTTAGAGAAGTTGCCTTTTTTATTTTAACCTTTGCTCTATTTTTATAGGTTTCGTAGTAATCAGTTTCCCACTTCCTTTCTAATGCACCCAATAGGGGATCTGCATGAACTTCAACACAACCAAAAACGACAAGAATGAAAAGAAAAAAAATAAATAAAACGGTATATCTCAGGAAAGCAATCAAACAAATTATCATTTTACAAGCCACTAACATTTTGCACTTCGCTTTTTGGCAGCAACTGATACAATACAAATCTATGGGGCTGATCCTCGATCAATTTAAAAACTCTGTCTTCAACCTCCTCAACCCAGTCCTTACAATTAGCCATATTTGAAATTTGGAGATTTACTTTTAAATAATCAAAATCCCCTGGGCACAACTCAAGGAGTAAGGTAAGTTTATCTCTAGCCTCATTAACGTTGCCAATCTTTATCTGATTTCTCGCCCATGCCTCGTACAAAAATAGAGGTATACGCCAAATATCTTTTAGGAGATCAAAATATTTTAGCAAAATCTCATCATCTGGATTCTTATCAAATATTTCATGGGCCTCAGTAGCAACACTTCCACACACAACGTTGTAGGAATTGATAAAGTTAGGTTGATTTGGATAGCAAATTAGCAAATTTCTAAATATTTCTAGTGACTCAATCTTGCTTCCACGAATATCCAGAACTACAGCCTTAAAATACCAAGCCTCCCTGTTTTCAAGCGTTATCTCCTTTTCATTGAAAAGTATTTTCTGTGCAAGAGCCAAGACCCTATCATAATCTTCAGCATTGAAGGCTCTTGACATCTCACTTATAATCTCAAATGACTTATGTCGCTTTAGCATTGTTTGTATTTTTTCTTTTTCGATTTTCACCTAACACCTCCCTTTTATTTTGGCCAATTTCATCATCCGAGTTAATTTCATTTAATAGCGGATGGCCTGGATACAAATTCAACAGTATTCTTTCTAACCTTCCCTTCTCTTTTGCATCACCAACCACTGCATAGTGACGATAGGCGAGTAGGTGATGTTCAAAGGACAAATCTCCAATTTTTACTAATTCTTTATAAACCCACCCCAACTCTAGGTTCTCTGGTTCCAATCGCGCTAACACAATAAAGTGATCTTTTACTTGATGAATTCCACATTCTAAAAAAATATAAGCTCCGATATCATCATCACAAATCGAAAGAGCTTTCTTATACTCCAGCAAAGCTAACCTCATATTTGATTTCTCCAAATATGAATTGCCCTTATAATAATGCCATCTCACTTGCTCTGAATAAGCAAGGTTCTTAGGCTCTACGGACATCAACTCATTGATCTTTTCTGAGTCAATTTTAATCCCATGCTTATCCATGTACATTATGTCTTGTAGTAAAAATGCGCTTTGAATTCTCTTCACTTATCACCTCCGTTCTAATTAAATATTCTATTTCAGCCCAAGGACTTATTAGGTCTATTGCAAAAAGAAACTTTACTTGATGTTGCTGACCTCAGCTTTCTTGTTCAAATAATCCATTAATACATTGGTTACGGTTTTAGTTTTTCCTGTAACGACAATTAGGTTATTGGGGTCGGAGGCGGATCGCTCTCCCCATTTTTGATTTGAATCCCATACAAAATACATATATTGAGGAAACGTTTTGCATAGCTTGTAAATTAAGGCCCGATCACAATTAGCCTTATCATCTAAATCAAGTAAATTAGTTCTCAATAGACAAGCATATGATACTGGATCAATCAACAATGGCAGGAGCGTATGCAGGTAGTTGGCTTCTATTGCTTCAAACCCGGATTCTCGCAGATCAGAAGTGATTTGCCACTGACTAGCAACGACGGTCCAAATTGGCTTTTCTAGACCTAAAATAACCTTTTTTATTAAACTTTTAAAACTGGTAAACAATACCGCACCTGAAATCTCATTAAAAGACTACTTAAATATCTAAAATCAATAAAGAATTACTGAAACTCAAGATGACATTTATGGGTTTATTTATAAAAGCCAAAAAATTTAATATAATGAATTTATGAAGTATAAATTGGAATGCTCTAAGTGTAAGACTCAAAATGATAGAAAGTCAAAGACCATCATTAAAAAGGGCTTCTATTCAACAAGCCAAGGAAAGACCCCTAGATACTTCTGTAAGGCTTGTAAAACCCACTTCTCCAATAGAAGTAAAAGAACCAAAGGACAAAAGAAGCCAGAGCTTACCAAAGATATTTATAAGCTTTACTCATCTGGAATAACTCTCAATAGAATGGCTACCATCTTAAAGGTTTCAAAACCCACAATCATCAAAAGAACATTATGGTTTGCTGACCTAATCAAGAAGTATCACGAAAAATTAATCCTCTCTAAAGTCTTTCTCTCCAACCTCGTCATTTTTGATGAGATGGAAACCTATGAGCATACAAAATATAAACCCATATCAATGCCTCTAGCAGTGAATGGTGATGGGAAAATCCTTGATATAAGAACTGCCTCAATGAAGGCTAAGGGAAGAATACCCAAGGCTGTAAGAGATAGGTATCAAGACAGAGTGGACAACAGAAATGCCATTTGCCTTGAGGTCTTCGAGACCATATCAAGATGTGTCCTTCCTGACTTTAAACTCATCACAGACTCCAAGAGAGCTTATATAGGCTATTTCAATGACACCTTTGGAGGTGGGAGGCTTGTTGGGGAGCATATCCAAGTCATAAGCAGGAAAAACCAAAAGAATGAGTTTGACCAAATGTTCAAGCTTAATCACACCTGTGCCATGATGAGGTCTTATATATCAAGGCTTCAAAGAAGGACTTGGGCGACCACAAAAGACCCTAAAATGCTTCAAGCCCACCTCTACCTGTTTTTAGCTTACCAGAATGGTTATAAGGTTGAGGACATTATAGATTTGAACATTAAGGGATATATTGAAAGTAGCAATCCAAAGCCTCCTAAACTCAAAGTGATACAGGGAGGAGAGAAAAGTGCTTAAAATTTTTAATCCCATCATTATTTCGGTATTTTTATAAAAAGAGGTATAAATAAAAAAGCGAGGTGAATGATGGCAAAAATTAGTTATATAAAGGATATGGATAAACAAATTGAAAAATGGACCAAGGAAAATGGAAACAAACCCATGAGTTTTCATGGTCCTGATGAAAAGCTCATCCCTTTAACAAAAGAAAACTGGGATAATTTTCTAGCAAAAACCCTACCTAAAAAAGTGGACAAACCTACGAAATAATTTTTGCTACAGCAATTCTGTAATTTTCAGGAAAACAACTTGCGTCTGGCTTAACAAGTACAAAATGAACTTGCCTCTGATATCCATCTACCTCAATGTCCATAGAATAATAGCCACTGTTTAATAAACTTACATCTACTGGTATATGGGGCATAACTCCCATAGATTTTTTATCACAACTTAATGCCCACCAATATATAAAACTAGATTTTTCTACCCCAGCCACTGGATTTTGTATTTGCAAATCACTTCCAGTAAATTCTAAGATATAATACTTCTTTTGATTATAAGTGAAATATATATCTGAGTCTGTGTGTGCTTTCCCCATTCACCTCTCCTTTTAGAGATAAATGGAAAAAACCAATTTTTAGAGAAAAATTAAGGCATTAATTTTGAGGTAAATAATCCTGCCAAACATTCATACTTGAGGTATCAAAAAACTCAATTATTGGCTGATTGGTAGAAGAAAATTTTCCAGAGATTTTATTTTTAATTTGATGACAGACATTTTGTAAATCATCATCTCCATACAAACCATAATAAATGTTTTGAACTGAAGATTTTGCCATTGCTTGTATCAGGTGATTGTCCTCATCACTTAACAAATTTGCTCCAAAGATAAAAACACTGCCAGAGACTCCTGACAAAGCAGAGAAACCATTTGCCAATACATCATTGGCTATAATTTTCTTCCTCTTTTCATCACTGTTTCCCTCAACCACAACCAATGGAAATTTATTATCAGCTACCATCTCTTTAATCTGCTCAATAATTGACCTTTGACCATCATATTCTATTTTTTCTACGGGATAGCCAGTCTCAAAACTTTGGACAAACTCTTCTTCTATATAAGTCTTGTAGTAATGGAGTCCCCCGTGGAGGTAGTAGAATTTCTTAAATCCATTCCCACTATAAGTATCTCTCCAAATCAAAGGAGCAGTCCTGCCTTTATTTCCGAAACCATCATAGAAGGTTCTTTGAAGCCCTCCTTTGTTGATTACCCAGTAGAGGAATAGGTCATAGCTTAATGTGAAAATGGTGGAGAACTTTTTGAGGAAGTTCCCGCAAGAAGTATAACAGTCATCACCAATAGAAATGGTGGAAGTATCTGTTGTAAATTGTGAAGGTAATTCTGGGTGGTATTTACTAATGATTGTTGGTAGACAGTCTTTTAAGGTTTGAATGTCTTGATTTATTTTAGAGTTATCAAAGTTATAGACTGGGGAGAATTTCTCAAGGTTGTAAAGCTCTTCAATAATGGTCTCAAGATTATAGGTATCAGCTATTTGTTGGGCTTTCTCAAAATCCCCGTTGAAGGTATAGGTCCCATTCTTACTTCCTACAATTATGTCTCCAATGATTTGAGAGTAGGAAAACTTAGGGTTTGTAATGCCAAGATTTTGAAGAAAGCTTAGGGAGAAGCCATTTCCAAGGAGAATATGCTTTGAGGTGTCATTTGGGAGTGTTGAATAGAGGGTGTCGAAGTCTTTTAGCACATACATTGACAGGCTTAGTCTCTATCAACTTTGAAATCATTTAAGATGAGTGAATTTGGGTTGTCTCCACTAAAAGTGAATGAGGCTGTATCATAGGGAAATTCTCCATATTCCCACGTAGTACAAGTCCAAGGTTTAGGTGTGGCAGAGCCACAAATGGCTTGGCTAACACTCTTCGGTTTTCCAAACATATTTAGGATTTCATTGGAACTCATGCCTTGGTGGACTTTCATTATATTTTCTGTGGTGAAGGTCTTGGGTAAAGTTGAACAGGCTGTCATTAGGGAAAATATAGATAATAAAATTGCTAGTCTCACCACTCCTCCAAATTATGTGGTTTCTTATCGGAGTGGATAAGCCTTTATTTAAATTAATCTAAATATTTTTTATATGTCTTATTTTGATATTCTTTATTTGCCTTAGGTACAGTATTGTTTACCAGTTTTTAAACTTTTTTTATTACTGCCCAAAACGCCTCCTCTTAACTCTTATTCAAGATAACAGGGGCCATGGACACAATAGGTCGCTATAGAGGAATTCTCATTTTGAGACCCAAACTTTGCTTAAGGTTTGTAAATGAGGCACTCTGAGTTTTTGGAAAATCATAGAACACTAAATTGGCCTATTTGAGGACTATCTAATCTTTTATTTTGTTCGATTTCTTCCAGTACCCTTTAAACAAGTCTTCGACTAGCTGACCAGTAGATGGAGTATTTAACGAATGTTGTAAAATGTCTCCATGGGTTTCCATAAGGTCTAGCAATACACTTAAAACTGGATTATCAATAATCTCTAATTTCTCCCTGAGATAAATCATAGATGACTTATACTCTTTATGCCCATCAATATTTACTTCTCCAAATTTGGACTGTAAGGCTCTCTCTTCAAGAGAAAAACTACCTTGCCCTTTTGTATAGCCACAAATATAAAACTCAATATTTGATTTATAAATGCGATTACAGAGGCCAATAATTGGCGCTTTATTATGAGAGCCTTTATTCCCCATCAATGTCTTAAGTCTCTTCACTTCACCAGAGCCAATAGTTAGAATATTATCTCCTTGAATTACGCAATAGGTGATAAGATTATAGCCTTTTAAATCTCTGGTAGAGTTTATCTTTTTAAAATCTTTGTATCTAGAAATGATGTCTAATAATTTTTTTGATGCGCTCACAGTTTAATTCCCAGATTTTTCTTTAGCACAATGTTTAAGCCACGCAGGTATACCTTTTGTAGATTTATGCTCTCCATTATTTAACCAATCTATTGAAGGTTTGCCGCCTGGCGTACCAATACCACGTTCGTACCTATCACGAATATGTTTGACTCTGACCTTGATTTTTTCAGGCGATGGACTCCGTACTTCAATAACTACAAAATCCTCATCACTCAACCCCTCCAAGTCACTTAACTTGATTCTATAATATGGCCTCACCTCTAAAATTTTTGTTCTCGTCATTCATCAACCTCAACATTTAAAGTTAACTGATACAGGATATTTTTTCACCCAGTCCGATAACTCAGAATCATTTAAACACAAGCCCTTAGGTATATTAATATTATTTTTCGCTGCTGTTTTTTTCATATTAATAATCGTTAATTTTCCATTCTCCTCATGCTTCTTCATTTCTTCTTTTGGTACCCACATAAAGTGGGAAACTGGACCTTTCTCGATATTTCTTAAATCAACAACTATCAACAGATAGAATTTTACTTTTTCTTCCCACAGCCTGATGCCTGCGATAGAAACACTTGAACCCCTTAAAGGAGTAATAAAGGAAGTTTTAATTTCCAAGTCATCTTCAGTTCTTTCACCGTTTTGATTCGGCAACCATGCATCACCTTCTTCATATCTTTTGGAGTCAAAATATCCATTTTTTTCTATGATCCGTTTCTCGATTTTTATACCCCTGGTTTTTATATTCATGGTACTAGTTAATTTTAGAAAATTTTCCCACTCTAATTCTGATAAATCAGATTTTTGATATTTGACCTGATTTAACCAATATTCTTTGTAGAGACTATCAAGGTTTGATAGGTCTATTATACTGGAGACTTTTTCAATTTCTACGGTCTCAATCTCTTCATCAAGTCCAGTTGGAATATAATTTGATTGTAAATATAATTTTAACCGATTTAAGCAAATTGCATCAGAAACACTTTCATTTGAATTAAAAATATCCACCACTTCTTTTGAAGGGCGAGCGCTCACATTGTTAGATTTTAATATTAAAGATTTATAGTGCTGTATACGATTGTCGAGCTGCGATAATCGAACCTTAAGCTTATTGGCAAGAGCTATTTTATTTTCTAAACCAAATTCTTCGATCACCCTAAAGCAATAGTAAGCCAACTCATTCGATTTTGTGTCCCATTTATAATTGGGATCTAATGTAGTTCTCTTTTTTCGTTCCTTTTTTATGGCTTTTGCACTCACACAGTTTTCTCCTAAAAAATACCTTCGATCTATTCAACATCTGAAGCAATTGATTCAACCGCATAGTCAAAATATGATCTAGCTTCTTTTTCAGAGTTAAAATACTTTTTCGTATATGTCTCTGGGTGCTTTACTTCCTCAACTATTACAGCGTATCTCAACTCCGACTTCATTAAAATAACCCTAGTGGCCAACTCCTCATCAGGATTTACTTCAGAAACATCGACAATTTCAAATGATTCTTCAATCTCTTTTGGCACACCCATTTTTATGCACTCTCTCTTATTTTATAATTTTTAGAAAGTGCATCTATGGCATCAATTACCATATCTTTCAGTTTATCAGATTTTAAAACTATTGCGGACTCCCCTAGGCCCAAGACCCAACGAACAAGCTCATCATTCACTTTTACATTCATAACAAGATGTGTACCGTCACTACGCTGGATGATTTTTTGGGACTCATGCCACTTACGCTCTGAGATGTATTTTGCGATTGGCCCAGTCAAAAGAATCTCAACTTCCTGAGTATCTCCTGTGTTTAAGACACCAATTGAATTTTTGAACAGCTCCCCTGGGGTTATACCCTCTCTGTCATAAGGATATTCATGATTATCCTCAATGTTTTTCATTCTCGCTAAAGCATAAGTTCTCGGCTCATTTTTGCTAAGATCCTTTGCGATAAGGTAAACACCCGCATCGGCAAAATACAGGCATTCAGGCCCCACATGGCGAATTGCAAATTCTCCTGCGTTTTCTCCCGCCTCGGCTTTGTATTCAAACTTTAAAGAATGTCCTTCTTCCAGCGCTTCATAGACGGTATCCAACACATCTGCGGGCACGCTATTATGCCAGGTCATTTTAGGCTTGAACTGCATATTTTGCTCAAACTCACTAAAGGCTTCACAGTTCGTTCCAAATAATTTTTCAAGCTTAGTAAAAAATTTGTCGAGATCTTCATACAATGGGCTGCCTTTTAAATGGTCTAAATATTTTCTAGCCAAGTAATGAGCCATGATTTCTTTGTAGGTAAAAACAATGTTTTTATTTAACTGTGTTAAAGGCTTTACTTTCCAGCGTTGGCCGTCTGTTGTTTTTTCACTTTCTAAGTCAAAATGTGCATCACGAATGCATTCAACATCTCTTTCAACCGTTTTCCTAGAGACCTTTATGTTGTCCAAGTCTTCGAGTTTTTTAAGTAGTTCGTTAATAGTTAAACCGTACTTAGAAGTTTCTAAGTAATGCAAAACCTTGAACAATCTAATTGATGAGTCATTTCTAGCCATATCTGGTCTATCGGCACTCACGATGTTGGTCTGTAGCTCGTGACACGGTGCTCGCTCATATATATGTCCACGTTTTATTTCCATGATCAACTCTCCACTTACATGAACTATTATGTTTCACAGTTTTCATTCAATTTTGACTAACTATTTTTCTATTTCTCAAATTGGGAAAATTACCTGTTGTTATAAATCTTTTTGCACCCATTAATCTCTCCTGCCAGTAGTCCTCACTTAAATTGTCAATGGTGATTTTTCGAGAGTTTCCATTTGCATGAATCATATAACCATCGCCAATATACATTGCCACATGACTAACTTCGTTTCTGGGCCGTAAAGATCCATTAAAGAAAAGCAGATCACCTTTTTCATATCCACCTCTTACTGAAACTCCCCGTGAATCTTGAAATTGATCAGGGCTAATTCTTGGTAAACTGAATCCAATACTTTGATAAATGAGTCTTGTGAAGTTGCTGCAATCTAGAGAACCATCTGAGATATCACCACCTAATTGATACGGCAGCCCTTGAAATGCTTTTGCTACTTTTACTGCACTTTCTCTAATATCCCGATAAGAATCAAAATGATTTGAACTGTTCACTGATGCCGTTTCATCTGCTCCTGGTGAGTCTAATTTGAAAAGAGACTCCCAAATGCGGTCAATCTGAGATTTGAACTCATTTGATTCTGTCGAATTCATTTCTTTTTCAGCTTCTTTTTCAATCAGTCTTTTTAGATACCTTTTGCTAAGACTGGCCACCGAATAACATTGGTAAACAGCTACAGGTGAACCAGATACGTCTTTTAATAGTTTTCGATAGTAATTCTTTGACATACGAATATTGCTTACATTTTTCACCGTAAAACCTGATGTTGTAATGGCCTCTAACTTTTGCCTAGACAAAGTGGTCCCCGACATTCCATGGATAACCCGCCTTGAAAGATCTGTCTTAACATTTGCCAACAAATTTGCTCTCGCAGCTAATTTACTTACTTCAAGACATGAAAATGGAGACGCATCATCGGACTCGATTTCGGCTCTTCCAACCACGCACAAACTATCGCCACAATCCCAACTATCAAGTAGTGCTGTCACAAACTCAGGCTCTTCTGAGTGACTGGCTTCTAATATCTTGCTCATCTTTTGAACTTCGCTTTGGTGTTCTACAATTTCATCGTAGTTTTGATCTATTCGTGTATCTGGGGTCGTTGTACAGGCGGTAACCCCGAAAAGTATTGTCATCCAAACAAATAGTTTATTGTTCATAATTTTCCCTCCATTAAGGTTCATTGGTATAAATTTATCCTCCATCAGCGACAAATTAGGTCCATGAACTCGATAACGTCAAAACGTCTCAATATAGCTCAATAACTGGATGGACCTAATTTGTCTTCGACCTCATTTAAATTATAAATATGCAACGACTTAAACTTTTAATATTAATAATAACCCTGGCACATGGATCATTGGCTCTTGCAGAGCCAGACTGGCTGTATGAACATCAAAATGAAGATGCTCATTATAAGTATTATGTGGGTCGCAGCACGATAGATGAAAATGTTGATGAGTCTAAGTCTTTTGAAAATGCCACCACAGACGCGTACAAACAGGCCATCAAGGAGAATTACGGAGTCTACACCAGCTATGAATCGGATTATTATAACACACTCAACGATAAAGCCCTTACCTTAAGAAATAGGGAGCAATCAAAGCGCGTTTTTTTAAAAGATTTTGAACAAATTGACTCTTATGTATCCAAGAGAAATGATAAAAAATATCTATACTTAAAGTTTAGATACAGTAAAAAAGCGATCCTTATTGAAAAACTAAGGTTGAATAAGTTAAAAACCAGCACCGAGCGACTTTCAACAATTGGTGATATCAGCAAATCACATGATACAATTATTCAAATAGAAACCAGTCCGGCAGGTGCTGAAGTCTACTTAAACAATCAAAGATGGGGTGTCACTCCTGTGGTTCTCAGAGGGCTCCCCGTTGGAAAATACACCATCCTTTTAGACCACATGAAATATAACTCGATTCGCGAAGAAGTCTTAATTGGTTCAGGTGCGAAAGTAAATGTTAAGAAGACTTTAACTCCCGCAAAAAGCTTTTTTGAAATAGACTCAACGCCCTCAAAAGTTAAGGCTTACATCAATGGCAAATTCATTGGGATGACCCCATTGTATAACGTGAGTTTGCTCTCACACCAATCTTATGAATTAAAATTGGTGCATAAATTCACCGAAACTGTTCAGAGAACAATTCGTGGACTAAAAGATCAAAAACAAAACATTCAGGTCGATCTCCCTTATAAGCAGACCCAGTTTTCAATAAATTCTAATCCAACTGGTGCAAGTATTTATATTGATGGAGAGTATGTCGGCCTAACAACAAAAACACCTCCAGAAATAGTTGCTGTAGAAGTTGGAAGACACATCATTGCCTTAAAAAAAGATGGTTTTCTCGAAAAAGAAGTTGTTTTTTCATTTATGCCCAATGAGCAAAAGCACTTTGGTATTGTCGAATTGGAAGCTGAACCTAAGAGAGAACCGACATCACCGCAAAAGAATTTATCAATAAGTAATCTTTTGGATCACCAAAGACCTGAGCACTCATATAGATGGAAACCTTCGCTCTTCGTAGAAACTTCAAGCCCAACAAACAATCTTTTAAAAAATAGTGGATATTATAGCCTTGGTTTTTCAATGGAATATAGACCCTTTGGTCATATAGGAGCCTTTACATCAGCAAGCTTAGACTATGGATTT
Organism: uncultured Pseudobdellovibrionaceae bacterium; assembly: GCA_964502735.1. GTDB lineage: Bacteria > Bdellovibrionota > Bdellovibrionia > Bdellovibrionales > UBA1609 > JACKAN01. The sequence goes on along the minus strand of CAZCYD010000047.1, from coordinate 2,294 downwards.
TCTTCTTCTGATTACGAAAATGGCTCCACCAGTGGATATGATATTTCTGGTTACGGGATAAGGTACGGCCTACCAGTTTATTTTTCCTCCGCAGATGACTCTTATTTCGTTGCCTGGGAGGCGGGTTACATCACTCATACTTACGAACAAGACTTAAATTTTAGCTATGTCTTAAACCAACGTCGCAACGGTATCAGTTTTGGAAAATCAGAGGCTTCTCGTAATTTTGAATGGAAACTTACATATTTCCAATATGAAATGCCTAACAATAAGAAATTTGAGTCTATAACAGGAGGGTTCTATTTTGTTTTCCCTTAAGACAAATTTATTTCTGATAATTTTCAGTCTACTGCTACTTGGATGTCAGGAGCCTGAAACATCTCTAGAGATTTGCGATGGCGACCAATGTATCCCAACGAACAATGGTCCAGGCGATCCATCAAACAATGACAATACAACAATAGACTCAACTTCGGGGTATATGAGTATAAAAAGTTTTAGAAATTTATCCCTTGATTCAAGTTTGACTCTTTATGACGTCCGAACCAAAGACTCAACTTACTATTTCTATGTACAAAACAAGGTCAGCTCAAGCATATACAAATACGAAGTCTATCAAAGTGATCTTTCTGCTAACAACTTTGAATTAGTCTGTAGTTTTTTGTCAGACAATAACTTTGGCAGAAGCTTTAACTTCTACAATAATGATCTAGTCATCGAAAGCTCTTCCTATACACTCTCGTTCAGAGTTTTCGATATTGAAACTTGCAACGAAAAATCACCTATTAACACAGGAGTCTACAAAGGGTATTCAACAAACTACAGCGTCGGAGGGGCTAGGGACGATGACTTATATTTTATAAAATCAGGAAACCTGAGTGTTTTAGCTATAGATCAAAATATTATAACGGATGACACTGAAAGCGTCTCGTTAGGATCAGTAACCAGTTTTTTTTCAAGTACCAAGTCCCTCATCTTAAAAGATAATACGCTTTGGGCTGTTATTGGCACATACATCTGGAAAATTAATCTCAATGATTATTCTCTGGGTTGGGCCAAACTTCCGACTTCGACATACAAGAGTCTGTATAACGTATTATCAATTACAACTCATATTAACAGCCTTTATATTTTCTCAGAAGGCGACAATGACACTATCGATGTGATTGAAATTGATATAACAAATTTTTAAATGGAGAAAATTTAATGAAAAAACGATATTCGGACAAAGTTGTTATTAGGTCAATGCCACTTTATAAGGTCTGGGCTGAGATTGATCAAAGGCTTAGATTTGAGTTAAACCAATTGCTTAAAGATTCCTTTCCAAACCCATTGAGAATTCACCAGTTAACCAAACTTATGTGCCGTGAAACTGAATGCCAGGATTTCACATCCATTAAAAATAAAATCATTGAGTACTATAAATATCCATTTGAAAGACGTACTGGCGGTCAATTTTTAAACATCTTTGGTATCCGGCCCTACCCATGGCTTCATGGACAATTCTTACTTAATTTTGCTAATGCCCATATTTCTGAAACAAAAATCTCAAAGCTCGCTAGCACTGTCAGGCACTTGATTAAGTTTAATTCAAGCCCGCCACCCCAGATTATAGATACTAATTTTATACATCTTGTATTGTTCAAAATGCTTCACCCAAGAATTGAAGAAAAAACCTCAGGATTAAACCTCAGAGATTTTTTTAATGTATGGCAAAAGACTTCTCAAGCAAAGTGGGGAGAAAAATACAACTTTTATTTCGATTCTCTCAAAAAGGTTATTATCACAGAATCTGGCGCTCCTGATACCAGACCACCCGTCTCTATGGGATCTTTAGTTGATGATCAAGGGAATGACCTGGAATTAACGCAAACAGAACTGGATTGGATGAAAAATATTATCGATTCCATTGAGCAAAGGCTCCAGCCGCCACGATATCCAATTTCAAAAGGACCAAATAACCCGCACACGCGCCATCTTGAAAAAGTTGTGCGTGCTATATGCCTAATCAAGGAAGGCCCCAGCATTATCCTCCTCGAAAACACTGCTCATAAACTTTGCTCTGACTACTTATCGTTGTATGGGCAGCAGCCAACTCCAGAACATCCACCCGACTTAAACGAATATTCCTTGAGTAGAAATCAATCTGAGTAGTTTCCATCTATTGATCCTCCTCCATTCCCTTCGGTTAGGGCGAGAGGAGGTCAAAAATGGAAAACAAAACAGACAACAAACTATCATTAGAATTAAGTTTAAAATTCCAGATGAAAGACTATCGCCTACGCTTTTCCTCT
>CAZCYD010000046.1:17977-25305 GCA_964502735.1 uncultured Pseudobdellovibrionaceae bacterium | reverse complement strand
TGCGGTGCAACTTAGGGCCTGGCACCTCTCTAGAAGGGGGTGTTCGACTTAAAGTTTGGACTTTGCAAAAAGCCATCTTGTGATGTCGAAGATTCAATCTTAACCTCGCAGGTGACGCTCCCATTATTTGTTGGACAGCACACGGCACCCATAACACTGCTATCTGTTTTATTATGTGAGTGACAAGCTGGCCCCGCAACTCCTGCACCACCCGCTTGAGAATAACATGTAGCAGAATTCCCTCCATCCGCGACAGGGGCCTCAGTATTTGCCAGGTCACACGCAGAGTTACATGTTGACCAAGTTCCAGTCTCCCCCGTGCTCATCCAATGCTCCATTGGTATACCTGAGGCAAAATGTGAAACACCAAGATCATTAAGTTTCTGGAAAGTGCACATTTGACCTAAACACAAACTTGCCGCCGATGCATAATCTGTTCCTGATTTAGAACAAAATACTACTCCCTCCGCAGTTGTATGACTGGCCGTAGCTCCATTCGTACAGCCAGTTCCCCCTGGCCGAATAGATACGCTTTCTTTAGATGGCACTGATAATCCCGTACTAGGACTGACCACATTGACTTTTGTTACTCTATCTACACAAACTACAGAGTAATACACCGTAACTGGAGAACTGTTAACCAAAAGGACCTCTCCATTCACGATCGGAATGTGAACTGACCTTTCTACGGCAGATGCAACCACCGCTACAAAGGTAAATAAGACTACAACTATAAGGTTCTTCATTTTTTATTCTCCTTTAAGCTCATTTTATTCACTAATAATTTCTAGAAAAAAACCACTTGCTGAACGTTTCTTCCCACCTGATTGGGAGTCTTTTTTAAAACACCAGCACTATCCAATTTCCAAATGTTTCCACCGTGATCCAATCCAAAAACCTGTGAAGCCAAGCCAATACTTATACTTTGAAACCACCGTGGGGCTCGACAATGAGATAAAGGGCATGTGGTTTCAGTAAAAGTTGTAAGCTGCCCGGTAGAAGGATTTACTTCTAAAATACGTCCCGAAGCACTCAATCCATAGATTTTCCCCGTAGAAGGGTCCGAGGTTATGGAGTGTAAAAAGGGTGGAATTTTGTATAATGGCTCTTGGAGGACTCTATTCAGACTACTTGCAGAGTATAACCAATCATCAATCTTAAAAAGACTCTCCGAGGTTGGATGACTTATATTTTCAGATATCGGATTCCCTGAAGGGTCCCTAACATCCCCTGTTGTGAACAACTGATTTTTAACCTCTCCCGTACACATATAAGGGGAACTAGAATTAACAACAACACTTCTATCAAAACCGGGAAATTGAATATTCACAGCAACCGTAACTTCTGGACCGTTTATATCAAGGCCAACGACCTCACCAACCTTATAGATCTGACACTCCTGCCCTTTAGAGCAATTAAAATTCCATTGTGGACAGGTCTCATTTATTCTTGGCGTGATGTATGTATATACAGAAATGTTTCTGGAGTTTCCCGAAGGTACAGTTACGGCCAGTGTATCCCCCTCTTTAACAAAACCACTATAAATTCCTTTGCTAGGCCCACAAACACTATTTTGCTGTGCTATACCTGGTCCAACAACATTTACTCCGTAGCAGACCTTATACTCGGCAAGCGATAATGCACCAAAACTTTGTTCTATTTTGTATTTGGACAGCAAAGCTCCTTTGCTGGGTGTTTTTATGAACAGCTTAGAATTTGTTCTGTTTTCACGGCTACAGCCCAAAAAAACAACAATAACAATTGCCCAAAGGGGGAATTTATTCATCCAGGACATTCTCTTCATGATTCCTTATCGGAAGATTCAGGGGGGCTATAGACTTAGTTTTAAAAAACATTTAATAACCGCGAAATGTATTACTGCGAAACACATGAACATGAATGTGAACGTGAGAAAAATAAAACCGACAACACATAGCCATAAAAAACTCCTGGCATTAAGCGCCGTTATTGCGAGCCATGGTCCGTTCTTTAATGAAAGTTCGAAGTCATTCTTGATTTAATACAGTTAGTTACATAGATGGCTATTTACACAGGTGATAAAAAAATCATTTAGTCACAATGAGGCAGTTTATCTGTCTCTTTTTGATATGAAAATCCTCCCGGACGGTTAATGCTGTCGGGGTAATTAAATTGCTCAATCACAAACTTGTTTCCATCACTTGCCTGTTCTAGAGTGCAATCCTTTATTGAAAGCGGCATCACAATGCGTCCCCCTTCATTCTCTCCACTATTTACAAGGGTTTGTAAATTTCCCTGCCAAAGGTATTTCTTTTTTGTAATATCTATTGTGTTTGATGTTTGCCCGCTTAACTCATAAGCAAATTCCACATCAATTCGTAAATCATCATAAATCGTATATCTCGGTTTAAGTTCAATTTTTTGAGGATAATTAAAAACTATTTTCTCTCTTCTAAATCCCCACACACCCTCTTGGATTACAAACTGATCATATTTTAAGTATTGAGTTTTAGTTTTTACGCAGATTGGCTCCGCTTTAAACTTTGTCTGAGTTTCGTTGGCGATAATTTTAAAAACAAAAATCTGTGGTAGCTGCAACGACCACTGCTCAAGAATTTCATTACGACTACTCTCAGACTTCTCTGTCTCACCTCCATAACAATCTGAGAAATCTGCTCTCCCCATGCTTTCACATTTCTCTTGCTCATAAAAGCTGCCCAGCGAGGAAATACACGAACTATTTGTAAACAAAATATTGGATATTATGCGCTGGCTATCTTTCACATCAAATAAGCGATAATTTTTACTGACCTCTCGACTAAAGGACTCTTGCCAATTGTTCTGCAAAATTCCGATCACTCGATGATCTTTATTTAGAATAGGAGCTCCCCAGTTGCCCTCCCTAGCCTCACAATTAATGCCTATTGCTGTTTGGGCCCAGGGATTTACACTCCGGGTGTGCAAGAGTGTTTTTAGTCCAACCTTACAACTTTGCACATCCAAACTTGCGCTAGTGTTATTACCTCTCATATTGATCTTAGGCACAAATATATCTTGCTCATCCACTAACCCGTCTCTATGAATATCTAAAGTGGGCATGGACAATCTTTCTGACAATTCAACCACGGCATAGTTGGGATCATAAACTCCTCCAACACTTCTTTCTCGAATCCTTGCACAGGTTGCCGTCTGAGAGTTCCCTAAATTGTCAACAAATCGAATAACTAAGCGCCGGCTACAGGCCTGTAAAGAAGATTCCATTAATTCAGGATCAACACATTCTGCGCTCGTCACAATCGCATTTGACTCAATTAAAAATCCCGTACAGTATTTTAAAGTTTGCTCTGTTCTATTGTAACCCATTACGAGTCCAACACTTTGAGGACAGCTTTTTGGGTCTGAGCAAGTTAGGTCAATGGATTGAATATTTTCATGCAAATTCGAATAGGGTCCAATGAGGCCAACCGGAAGCGCATCGACATCTGTAGATGCCTCCTTTTTACACCCTAAAAAAAATAGTACTACAATGAATGTTACAAGAATTTGCCCCTTCATCTGTATCAAATTCTGTACAGTAATCTCTGCAATTTCGCCAACCCAAAATACCAATAAATACTTTCTAATATATTTATGAGAATTTATTTCAAATATTTTTTTCTTCTGTGCGATCTATAAGTGGGATATTTTATTTTCTATCTACTCATATTTTGAATAAGAATCTGAAATTGAATTTATTAAGGTTTAGATACAAAAAATGAGAACAACCCCTAAATTTGGTTCCGGTAATATTTACATAATTTAAAGCAAAACCATGACGCCTCCCCGCCTATCGTGTTATTGATGCCGGGTTTGTTTAAAAAACCACAAGCTTTAATCTAGTGGACCATTCGATGGCCTCAAGTTTTATGGCTTTAAAAGCTTACTCAAAGGGACTCAAGAGGGATTATTCATGATAAACGTGTTGTTCAAAAATCGTCTGTGCTCAAAATTTATCAGTTTCCTATTTATTCAGTGCTTTTTTATTTTTTTGGCGGAGGCCAACCCAGCTCAACTCCAACTGGTACGCACCGACCCTCCTGAAAAAAGAGTGGGCATTTTCATGGGAACCTTTGACCCTCCTCACTATGGGCATATTGAAGTGGCTCTAAATGCCATAAAAGAGGCTGGACTTGATCGTGTTATCTTAATTCCTAACTTCGATGCCCCACACAAACCGAAGGCGACATCTAGTTTACACCGCTTAAATATGACATGGTTAGCAGCACAGGATCACCCCCAACTTCACGTGGTAGATGTAGAACAGTTTGCCCACCTATTCGATTTAAAACTTACCAAGGGATCGCACGCAGTTTATAAGTATTTTCTAAAAACCTTACATCCCAAAACCTTGGTTTTTCAAATCTCTGGATCAGATATCATAGACAGATATGGCCACCAGATTGACGCCCTCCAAATTAACCATCCAAGACTTAATATTTTACTTACTCACCGTCCTGACGAAGGAGATATCGATCAAGCATTTGTTGAACAGTACAAATCCAAGATTATTCAACTTGCCAAACCCTCTCCAGAAGTCTCTTCAACCTCAATTCGCAAATTGGTGGGACAAAACTACGACGACTTATTACCGTTAAACGGAAAATTGCACCCAGATGTTTTAAGATATATTGCCCACAATAGGCTCTACGCGCCCGAAGCTCCACAAAAAGTATCTGATATTAATAACCAACCCTCAGGGTGCTCAGAGGCTCTAAAACTGCAAAAAGTTGGTCAATAGGGCTTTCTGCACATTTTTTACAAGAAAATCAAAAATAATGTTGCGATCAGGCCTCAGAGTCACTAAATAGTAACCCCTATAGTAACCTTTGAGAGGCCAGAATCATGCAAACCATTTCTTCTTTTATGGATAAAAATTTTAAGCATTTTAACGCCGCAGCCATGATGGATGCCGCCCAGGCCTATAAGCGTCACATTGCCGAAGATAAAAAAATGATGATCACGTTGGCTGGGGCTATGAGCACAGCTGAGCTTGGCATTTCTTTAGCTGAAATGATTCGACAAGATAAAGTTCATATTATTTCCTGCACGGGAGCTAACCTCGAAGAAGATATAATGAATCTTGTTGCCCACAAGAGTTACAAAAGAGTTCCCAATTATCGCGATTTATCTGTGGCTGATGAACACGCCCTTTTAGAGCAAGGGTTCAATCGCGTTACTGACACTTGCATCCCTGAGCAAGAGGCCTTCCGCAAACTACAAAAGCACCTACATAAACACTGGCTAACTGCCACTGAAAATAAAGAAAGAATGTTTCCCCATCAGTTTATGTACAAAATGCTATTAAGTGGCGAGCTTGAACCTTATTATGAAATTGATCCTAAAAACTCCTGGATGCTAGCTGCTGCAGAAAAGAACCTTCCGATAATAGTCCCAGGATGGGAAGACTCGACCATTGGAAATATCTTTGCCAGTTATTGCTACACGGGAGAGCTCCAACCCTCACTAATGAAGTCAGGCATAGAATACATGGTATGGTTAGCCGGATGGTACAGAGAAAATGCGAAGCCTGACGGGATTGGTTTTTTTCAAATCGGTGGCGGAATTGCTGGAGACTTTCCCATCTGTGTTGTTCCCATGCTTCACCAGGATTTAGAAGTGGAGGATGTTCCCCTGTGGTCTTACTTCTGCCAGATTTCAGACTCCACCACAAGCTATGGCTCCTACTCAGGAGCTATACCTAATGAAAAGATAACTTGGGGAAAGCTTGGTGCTGAAACTCCAAAGTTTATTGTAGAGTCAGACGCCAGTATTGTGGCTCCCCTTATGTTTGCTTATATTTTAGGGCAGTAAAATACTGCCCGTGCCTCTTATACAAAAGATAGACAGATATATTTTACACCTCTATTGACATTATATGTTAATCAGAATACACCACTACTGAGAATTCGGCAGAGTGTGTCCGAATGGCTTATCGTTCCGAGAGACCAGCGCTATAAAATATGCTTGAGCCTCTTTAAGCGATTAACACTAACAGATTAACGCTAAAAAGAGAGACTTTGCTGGCAAATCAATTGCTAGATATTCAAAAACATTAAGAGCTTGGCGGTTCTAGTGCCGTCGATATTTGTTATTTTTGAATATTCTGCAAGCCTTAAGGACCCGCCCGTAAAGGTCCTCTCTAAAAAGAGGAAAAACATTATGAAATCATTCCAAGAGATGTCTCTGCAGAACCCCATTAACACGGCACTAGCCAAAATGCAGTTTACAAACCCAAAAGAAATTCAAAGCTCAGTAATACCTGTGGCAATGGAGGGGAAAGACCTTATCGCCTGTGCAGAAACAGGGTCTGGCAAGACCGCCGCTTACTCCATCCCCATGGTGTCGAGACTATTAGAAGAAAAACAACAAATGGGCCTGGTATTGGCCCCCACCAGAGAACTTGCCAGACAAATTTCTGATTTTATTCGCGATCTGACAATTGATTGCCCCCAACTCCGACCTGTAACCCTAGTGGGAGGGGCCGATATGCGAAAACAAGCTATGGCCCTCAAGAAAAAAACCCGTATTATCGTCGCCACACCTGGAAGACTTATCGATCATGTTAAACGCCGAGCCGTCAGATTAGATACAACTGGAATACTCGTTCTAGACGAAGGCGATCGTATGTTGGACATGGGTTTTTCGCCTCAGCTCGACGAAATTCTGACCTACTTACCTAAAGTTAGACAAACTTCAATATTTACAGCCACTCTTCCTAAAAGAGTACAAAAGCTAGCTGAAAGCTATTTGTCTAGCCCCGAAAAAATTAATGTCGACAGAACTTCGAAACCTGTGGCTTCTATTAAACAATCCGTACTCAAGGTTTCTATCAGTGAAAAAAGTGATAAAATTATCGACGAACTCAACCAGCGCCAAGGCCTAGTCATCATCTTTGCCAAAACGAAAAGAAGAACTGATGACCTCGCTAAAAATCTATCTCAATATGGTTTTAAGGTCGATGCCATTCACAGTGGCCGCACGCAAGGGCAAAGAAACAAGGCCATTGACAATTTCCGTACCGGTCGTAGCCGAATTCTATGCGCCACAGATGTGTTAGCTCGCGGAATTGACGTCCCTCAGGTTGAACATGTGATTAATTATGATTTGCCAATGATGTCGGAAGACTACGTCCACAGAATAGGAAGAACGGGACGGAACGGTGCCAGTGGAGAAGCCATAAGCTTTGTCACTCCTGAAGATTATAGATCTTGGGTTCAACTCGCCAAAAAATACCAAATACAATTTGATGAAACTCTTTTTGCTAATCAGTCTCAAAAACGGCAAAAAAGAGAGCGCAATGAACGTGGAGA
>CAZCYD010000046.1:0-17877 GCA_964502735.1 uncultured Pseudobdellovibrionaceae bacterium | reverse complement strand
TTTTTGCTAATCAGTCTCAAAAACGGCAAAAAAGAGAGCGCAATGAACGTGGAGATTCCAGAAAATTTTCAAAATCAAGACCACGCTTCAAATCCGATAGAGACTCATCTGATAGAGTATCCTCTGGTAGAAGATCAGCAAGATCTCGATTCGGTTCCGAAGGAGAAAGTTCAAAATCTAGATTCGGCTCTGAAGAAAACTCTGGAAGAAAATCCTACTCTGATAGAGACCATTCAAATTCACGAGGGGAATCTCGATCAGAACGAAGACCAAAATCACGAGATGCTGCAGGATGGACTCCTCCATCAGCCGATTCAAGAGCTGAATCGAGATACCCATCTACGAGATCCTCATCTGATAGAGGATCAAGATCAGAATCCCGCTCACCTGACAGCAGAAGACCTCGAAAGTTTGAACAAAACACCTCCGAAAGACGATCTCGGTCAGGAGAGGACTTTGAAGGGTCGCGCCCTTTTGCTAAGAAATCACACCCCCAAAAGTCGCGATCTCAGAAAAGTCGTTCCAATAGTGATTCAGCTCGCTCATTTGGTAAATTTCGTTCTGGAAAAGGCAATGGTCCGCGCTCGGAAGCTAGAAGTTAAAAATTAAATAGATTCTGGTGGGATAGGCAATAACAGTTTAGTTCATCATCTCACCAGAGTTTAATTGCATCCTATTATAATGATGCCTTAACAAATAATAATGACATTTTAAAAATGTTCGCCATTATCCCTGCTGAATACAGTAATATTTGTGCGAGTTAAATTTCCATGAGAATACGAGAAAGTGCCACCAATAATAAGATTATTGCCCATCACGACTCCCGAGTCATATGTGGCATAACTTTGAAATGCCGGAATCCAATTTGTAGGCGAGCCATCACTCAAGTTGATTTCAGCTAAGCGTACACGACTATGAGAGCCCAACCCCAGAGTCGTAAAATTACCCAGCGCATAGAGTGTGCTATCCGTTATGACAAGCTTTTGTACAAACTCATTGACACCGGGATTCCAGCTGTTTGATATGGTACCTAATCCAGAGTTGATATCAAAAGCTACCAAGTGACGCCTTTGCGTATCTCCATCTACGGATGAGATATTTCCACCAACATAAAGAACATCGTCTTTAATTTTAATGCCCAAAACACTCAATGCGGTTAAATTTGGATCCCAGGCAGTTGCCAAACCATCAACTAAGGACAGTGCTGCTAAACGACTCCTGATGGTCACTCCATTTACAGTGGTAAAAGACCCACCTATATAAATATAGCCATCTTTTATTGCAAATGTATTTACATTCCAATTCACATTGGGATTCCAGGCTGTTGCGACAGCATCTGATAAATTTAGCTCAGCTAAATAATTGCGAACTGTAGCTCCATTAACCATATTAAAAGAGCCCCCCACAAAAAGACTTGAATTGTGAAGTAAAATCTTATTCACGTTAGTGCCTTGGATATCAGGGTCCCACGGCAAAACTTGACCTGTAGACATATCAAAAGCGGCTAGTCTATTTCTGGTCACACTGCCATTAACGACTGAGAAATACCCGCCAGCGTATAGAGTGTTACCGTCTTTAGCTATGGTTCGAACATCGCCATTTACTATATTGGGATTCCAGTCTGAAATCTCCCCTGTCTGATAATTAACAATGGCTAATTTCCCCCGGTTTTTAGCTGGGAAAGTTGTCAATTGCCCAGCCAAATAAGCTTGTGTCCCACTTATAGAAACACTATAGATAGTTCCTCCAACTGAAGGTGCCCAAGACGTGAAGACTCCCTCATCAAGATTAAACGAGGAGACCGCATTCCTTAATACACCGTTAATTGTTTTATAGGAACCACCAATAAGGAGCTTATTATCTGCAATACTTAAGCTAAAAACGGTTCCATCGGGGCTTGGATCCCAAGAAGTTGCTACTCCCGTATTTATATCAATTGCGGCCAATCTAGATCTGGCAGCTCCACCGTTGACCAGACTGAAAGAACCCCCTGCATAAAGAGTGTTATTATGAATAGCCAGAGTTTTGACTTCATGGTTTACATTTGGATCCCACGCCGTAGCCGCACCCGTATCTAGGCGGAAGGCCGCAAGTCGGTTGCGAGTTCCTACTCCCGTAACGTTTGTAAAAGTGCCTCCTGCGTATATAATGTCATCTTTGATTGCCAAGCTGTTGACTTGATTATTGGCAATATTAGGATTCCAGGCTTCGGCCTGCCCCGTGAGTGGATTGAGGGCGACTAAACGGCCTTGGTCTTGGCCTCCAAAACCAGAAAAGTATCCACCGGCATATAGTAATCACCCGCTAACAACAAAAATTGATGCATAAGCATTGGGAGAGGGACTCCATCCCGTCGCAAGACCATCCGATAAATTCAGAGCTGCCATTCGGCTTCTTTCTGCACTTCCTCCATTAACACTAGTAAAAAGACCACTAACATAAATTTGCCCACCCACAACTTGAAGTGCGTAGACGGCAGAGTTTAAATTGGGATCCCATGCTGTAAGGTTTCCATTTGAAGTATTTAGGGCCGCAATATAGTTTCTAGTAGTACTGCCGCTCTTATAAAGGCTTGTAAAGGCACCACCTACATAAAGCGTATTCCCATCTCCGCTTAGTGCTAAGTCAAATACTGTTGTATTGGGATACGCCGGCACCCATGCATCCGCATTACCCGTTGAAAGGTCAAGTCTCGCCAGTTGCAGCCTGGTTTGCCCTCCCATAAAACTAAATAGACCTCCCACATAGACCTTCGTTCCAGAGAGCAAAAGTTTATTTACAGCTATAACTCCCATTCCTCCAGGATTCCACGCCGTAGCCGTACCCGTGGTCAAATCAACAGCTCCAATCCTTGCACGAGGTGTACTTCCGTTCAGGTTGTTAAATCCTCCGCCTACATAGAGTGTGTTGCCTTCTATTAACATAGTGCTGACACTCCCATCAGGATTGGGATTCCAATCTGTGGCTAAGCCCGTATTTTTATTAATTGCAGCTAAGTAAGATCGAGCAATATTTCCATTAACAGTGTTGAACCATCCCCCTATAATAATGTTATCACCATGAATGAGTAGCTCCTCTATCGACCCTCCCGTTACATTGGGGTTCCAGCTCGACACGCTTCCATCACTTTGAATATAGGCCAAATTATTTCGTGGAACTCCTCCCACCTTAGTAAAATGACCAGCTATGTGCCAACCGCCAGATGCGTCTTGAAGAGCATTTCTTATTGGCCCATCAACATAAGGTAAACCACCCACGATTCTAGAGCCATCAGCAAGATCAAACAACACTTGAGAGCCTGTGATATCCAGGTTTGCCTTCGTAAAGTTCCCTCCCGCATAAATATGGGTTGCCGTGCTCACGAGGGCTGAAGCCTTATCTGCAATTCCAGGGTTAAAATCTGAAACAACACTAGAAGTTAACACATCAACTGCGGCCAACTTCGGCTTGAGTGTATTGTTAACATAGTGAAAGTTTCCGCTCATATACAAAGTGTTTCCTCGCAACAGAAGGCCTTCAACGTCTCCATCAACTTGAACCGTAAAACTCGTGTCTAAAGCCCCATCGGCTTTAATTCTTGCCAAATACTGAATACTCTGTGATCCAATGCGATCAAATGTGCCACCAATAAACCAACCGCCAGATCCATCTGCGATTGAGACATTAATAGAGCCATTAATCATCATATTGGTGGGATTAAAAAGGTAGTTCTGCCCACCCGTATTCTTATCTACGGGCACTCCGGCTCCTGCACAAGGACCTATTCTTGTAAAGTTTCCCGCTAAGAGAACATTATTACTCTCTAGTGCAATCATATCGTGAACAGTAGAGTCCGTACAAAATTGCGATACATACTGAGGTGGAGGGGGAATAAACTCAACATCTACAGTTTTTGCGTTTTTTAAGTTCGGAATTTTAATAGATTTCTGACCGGGACTTACCGCCTGTAAAGTGCAAATTGAAACTCCGCTAGCATCGCTCGCCGTACAAGACATACTTGTTACGCCCTCTCCGGTCTCAACATTATAGCTAGGGGTAAATCCAACAACAGGTGAGTCATCAGAGTTCTTAAGGTAAACGGTTAAAACCAATTGGGTTGCTCCATCCGCTCCTTGGTGTCGTTTATTTATGGATCAATACGTTAAGTATTAGAATCGAATAGATTGTCTCAATCTCATACACGGGGGATGTCTCTAAAAATAAAGAACACGGCCATCACCATACAAATAGAGGCATATAGAAAGTTTTTACTCAGAGGAATTTTCATATAGACAATACAAAAACCCGCAAAAACTACCATAGTCATAATTTCTTGAATGATTTTAAGTTGCGGCAGTGTGAAGTAATGATAGCCTATCCGATTGGCGGGAACTTGAAAACAGTACTCAAAAAAAGCCAACCCCCAACTCACAAAAATGGCAAACCAAATGGATTTGTGTGAAAAGTCTTTAAGATGTCCATACCAAGCCAACGTCATAAAAATATTAGAAACTAAAAGTAAACCTATAGATAAGTACATGATATTAAATGTAAATGGGGTTAATCAGCAGGTAAAGAAACAAATATTCAAGGTCTGCATTTTTTATGGGATTTTATGTGACGAATTGTAGCTTAAGGCTATCATAGCTTTTAACTATTAAAATATTAATTTTTAATAATTGCAAAATCTAGAGCCTACTGATAATTTGCTGGCTATTACTTAAATTGATGGACACTTACAATTGTGGCTGTCTGCTGCACGTTTTTTAAAATCCTGACCCTAGACAGTTGTAAAAGGCAGCTTTAAAAAACTACTGTGTCAATATTTTCACTAAACGCAAAAGCGTTACGCACGCGTAAAGGAGTTTAAAATGAGTCTAAATACAGGAATTGAAGAAAGTAAAAGAACAGAAATCGCAAAAGGCCTTTCCCGCTTGCTGGCAGAAACTTACACGCTCTATCTCAAAACACACAAATACCATTGGAATGTAACGGGGCCCATGTTTCAATCCTTGCACCTCATGTTTGAAGGGCACTACAATGACCTTGCCCTGGCCGTTGATGAAATTGCCGAGAGAATTCGCGTTTTGGGAGTGAAAGCCCCCGGTTCTTATACAGAGTTTGCGGAGCTAAGTTCTGTCAAAGATGACCCTTCCAATCAGGTAGAAGCCACCTCTATGATTACAAACTTACTTAAAGACCACGAGCAAGTCACAAGAACAGCAAAAAGTGTTCTACCTCTATTGGAAAATGCCAACGATGAAGGCACAAATAGCCTAATGGGTGCCCGAATTGAATATCACGAAAAAACAGCTTGGATGTTAAAGAGTCTTCTTGGGTAACTCCTGATAGCCTCAGGCAACTTCAACTCACTTGAGTTAGCTCAGATTAGCTTAGGTCAATTTTATGCCTTCAATTACTCAGCTCGAGTACATTATAGCTGTCGACAAGCATAAGCACTTTGGCCGAGCCGCGCGGGAATGTCATGTGGCTCAGCCTTCTTTGTCTACCCAAATCCAAAAACTTGAAGAAGAACTCAATATTATTATTTTTGACCGTTCAATGAAACCCATTCTGACTACTGACATAGGACTCGACATCATTGAACAAGCAAAGGTTGTGGTCCGAGAACATAAAAAAATACTCTACTTGGCCAATCAAAGCTCTGGAGACATCAAGGGAGAGTTTGAACTCGCTGTAATTCCAACACTTGCGCCCTACTTGATTCCTTACTTTGTTGCAACTTTTGCTAAGAAATATCCAAATATAAAATTAAAAATCAATGAATACAAAACTGAAGATATTATCGAAAGATTAGCCCGCGACGAAATCGATGCCGGACTTCTCGTTACCCCCCTAAATGACCTCAGAATAATTGAAAGACATTTGTTTTACGAGCCTTTCTTCGCCTATGTTGCAAAAGATCATCCCTTAGCTAAAAAGAATAAGGGCCTAACTGAAAGTGATCTAGATGCCAATAATTTATGGATACTTGAAGAAGGTCACTGTTTTCGAGATCAGGTTTTAAGAGTATGCAGCCTAGACAGAGACATCTCTGTTCTCCCAAATGTTGAGTTCACGAGTGGAAACTTAGAAACTTTAAAAAATCTAGTAAAAAAAGGGGCTGGATATACACTTTTACCTGAATTAGCAGTTATAGAACTCAGCAAACAAGATTACGATACGTATATTCGCGAATTCAAAAAACCAATACCCACCCGCGAGGTGAGTATTGTTCACAGCCGAAGCTTTTATAAAGAAACCGTTATTAACGCACTCGAATCTTGTATCTTAGAAAACCTGCCGTCAAAAGTCCGCTCACTCAAGCGCAAAGACATTGACGTCATCGAAGTGTCTTAAAGTTAAGGTTTATTAAAGTCAAATGTCCTAAATAAATTTGAAAAGTCTATCCAAACTATTCATATCTTTGTTTTTTTCTTTTCTTTTGTTTTCAGCCTCTGAAGGCTCTCCAATAGGATTAGACTTCAGGTGAACAAGTGAATCCACTGCCGACCCCGAAAGCTTATACACCTCTTCCAAAATGCCCATTATATATTTTTTAGCTGTTTCTATTTGATTAGGATTTAGTCTTTTTTCAATACCATATTTTTCAAAATCTTTTTCAAGTCTACGAATATTTTCAGCATTGATAGCTTGCAGACTACTATTAAACATAAAGGCATTTAAATCCAATACCTTTCCGGCATCTACAATCTCTTTAAAAAGCCAAGAGGTGTAACTACCCACTATGTCTTTAGCATTTCGTATGTAAAGAGCATTGTTTGTATCATGCATGTAAGATCTGTAATCTGCATTTGCAGAGCCCACGATCATGTTAGAAGAGCCTAATACAGTGACTTTTGAATGCAGAGACTTTTGACTTTCATTATCGTCCATGGCTGCATATTCCATATAGCGGAACTGGGCACATCGATTAGACTTTCCCTGACTTACAACTTGTCCATCTGATTGAATCTGAAGTTTACAAGAAGAATTGCCACGAATTTGTCGACGATAATAATCATAAAAGCCCTTCATTCCGTACAAGCCAAACGAATTCACCGAACGCAAATCTGTTGTATCCACTGAGTTTGCTAAAATACTCACGCGCACGTTTCCGCAATTCCAACTGCCGTCTACCATTTTTCCAAAAGCATCAAGCAAAACTGATGGTGGGGCAAAATAAGCATTGTGCATAATAATATCTTCGACTTGACCAGATTTTGCTGTTTCTGCACATACCTCTTCCATACCAGAAACCCAAGTCGCATGAATATAGCGACCATGTTTTGCCGGCTCATTGTTTTTAGATCCATATATACGGTTGGCCTTTCCTACATCGGAATCCTTGCTAAAAGTTAAACTCTCCAGATAAGCTAAAGAAACAACTTGAGCGTCAGAGGCCGACAAGCTGAAACTCTCTTCATATTTTCTGCTGATAAATTTCTGAGCGTAAGTCTCGTAGACCTTGACCTTTTCAAGCATATTCTTTTTTTGGTCTTCCAAACGACGGTCCAAACTTACAACTGGATTCCCAGAGCCCAGTTTTGCCTGCACGCACTCCATAACTAGTTTTTTGTTTTCTTCAGCCGGTAAATCAGGGTTTACAACTTCAGACTGACAAAACAACCCGGCGTAATTCATATTGGCAACAAAATCATAAGGCATAGTTTTTTGAATTTCGTCACGGCCAATCACGAGTGGTCTAAAGTTCCAGAGTTTTTCAAATGAAGTGACTAGTTTTGCATCCTCCCGCTTGAGAGAAAAATAAATGTCTGTGTCCATAAATGTATACTTTGAACTCAAAGCGTTGGGCTGCATATGATAAGAATCCTCTAAATTGCGACCTCCCATCTGCGCAAACTTGCCATCAACCAATAATAGCTTGTGGTGAGTAAAGTCTGTTAAGTATTCCCAATCTAGGCTTCTTTTCTCCGGAGACACATTAAAAGTGAACCAGGTTCATTGGCAAAAATAGAGTCTATAACTGGAAGTTTTAAGTTTGCACAAGCTCGGGGGTCTTTATCATTTAAGTACTCGTCCCCACAATCCGTCGTCATGTAGGCGGCTCCTAGAGCAATATTGCGCGTGGGACGCCCAAAATATTTAACCTCAATATTGCCTCGCCCCTCCCGGACCAACATTTCAAACATATCGTGGCGAGAATAGTTTTGCAGAATATCCACTAGAATTCTCACTTTAACGGGATTTTGAGGATGAGTCGCAGCGTGTATTAGGCTCATATTCAATTTCGAAGTTGTGTAGTCGTCTGCCCATATGTAGTAAACCATATCTATTGTGCTCTTAGCTTCAGATATGGCTTTAAGTTTACTCGCAAAGGATTCGTCATTGTCGTTGATAATTCTAAGATCAGAAATCTCTTGCGAACCGATAAAAGTCGTCGATAAGGCTTTTAATTTTTATTCGTCGAGTGGCCCCTCAGACAAGGCCTGGACTGGCCCGGCAACTAAGAATAGCAGTGTTAAAATTAGAACTTTTTCCATTCGTCTTCCCCTTCCTCTTGTTATGTATGTGTCCCCATATGGTATGGTCATATTGCAGGTCCTTCTGGCTGCAGGTCCCTGATGGTAGACCTGATTTAAGAACTCGACTTCTCGATTTAAGGACTTGCTGCTACGCGTACACTATTTTCAGTTTCTTTTCAGCTCTTATTGTTACAATTTCAGGCCTCTTAGGCTTTCATGCATTTTTTTCTTACCTAAATAAGCCAAAATTTTCGTTTTTACTGAAATTTTCATTTTTGCCTAAATCATTTTTGCCTAAAATTATTGTTTATGATCAACCCCGCTATTAATCCTGCCCAACCAACCCAACCCATCAACTCGCTCTGCCCTGTCCTGGTCCAAACTCTCTTTTGCATTCTTTGAGCAAGGTGATACCATTTGAATCTGTTGGAGGAGGCCCCTATGCATTATCATTTTTTACACTCCCAGGCCGGCAGGTATCTGTTAAATCTTATGGTTGGGTTCTTTATCACTTTGAGTATCGCTCTTAGTGTCACCTTAAGTTTTACCCCAAAAGCACAGGCTAAAGAGTTAGGTTTAGGGATTATTATTTTTGGCCCTACCGGGTTTTCAACCAATTACTTTTTAGACCGGAAGAGTTCTATTGATGGAGCCATTTCCTGGAGTCTCAACAACGAATACCAAGATTTTTACTTTCACTCTACATATCTCTGGCACAAACCTAACTCTATTAAACTCGATAAACTCAAACTAAATGCCTATTTTGGCATTGGAGGGCGAATGATCTCTTGGGACCACCCCAGAGGTCGAAGAGGAGAATCTGTTTCAAAAACTGAAGTGGGTGCTCGAGGAGTGGTGGGAACTAGTCACACATTTAGGTCCCCGTCCATAGAGGTCTTTGGTGAACTCTCGCTAACAATGAATGTCATTCCCGAAACCAACTCTGACTTTGATATCGCCTTTGGTGCTCGCTATTATTTTTAAACCTCATTTGGATTTCTATGTCATCATTGGGGTTCCACACCCAACCCCAGTAGCTTCTTGATCCTCTTAGGGACCTCTGTGTTGTCCAAAGTTCCAGAAAAATTATTAGCTCCAGGACCACTAGAAAATAATGGCACATGGATACCGGTGTGAAGAGCCGCATCTGTACGTATTGTGGCCCTATGTAAATGCTCTTTTGCTGTAGCGGGAACCCTCGTCGAAGAATCTCCGCCAGGCCCTGAAGCCCAGGTGATTATGGACCAATTTTTTTCTCCCTTTTTTGGAGACTTTTTGGCATTTCCCAAAATATCCTTGGACTCAAATCCTTCACGAGCAGGATAACCGTTAATCTGCATTCCCCCCGTACCGTGATCTGAGGTTACAACTAACAGGGTGTCTCCACTTTTTTGAGTCTGCTCGAATGCGGCCCCAACAGCTTTATCTAAAGACAAAGTCTCTGCAATGTAGTGCTCAGCTATATTGGCGTGACCGGCATGATCGATTCTTCCTCCTTCGACCATTAAAAAATACCCTTTCGGATTCTGACTCAAATAAGAAATTGCAAACTTCACCATCTCAGTAAGCGAGGGCTCACCTAAGACATCTTTCGATCTGTGAAGTTCATAATTCATGTGATCATAAGAAAACAAGGCCAAAACAGGGGATTTTTCCCTTGCAGGCTCTAGCTGCTGAAGTTCTTTTTGTGACTGTACATAACTCCACCCTTTTGCCTTAAGCTCAGAAACTAAGTTGCGACCATCTTCCCGCAATCCTGGTTTATTGTCTTCGGGGTCCCTCCAATCTTTGGAAAAAAAGGACTTGCGTCCCCCTCCCATAAGTAAATCAATGTCTGCACTCTCAACAAATTGAGCCGCAATTTCGATTTCGTGATCTCGGCTAAGAACATTGGCGTAAAATGCCGCAGGAGTTGCATGTGTGGTTCTGGCCGTCGAGATGATTCCAACGGAAAGACCCTTCTTTTTTGCATAATGCGAAAGACTCTTAACCGTTTGCCACTGTTTATTTTTATCTAAATATCCACCGATTGATTTATTCTGAGTCTTTACACCAGAAGCCAGTGCCGTTGCCGCAGCAGCAGAGTCCGTAACTATATAGTCTAAACTGTGTGTTTTCACCAAACCTACGACGGGAAATTGTTCCATATAAAGTTCTTTATTTTCATATTCTGCCCAAATAGAAGCTGCCGTAACTGCTGAAATGTCCATGCCGTCACCAATAAAAAGAATGGCATTTTTAGTCGATGAGCCATGGGGGACCTTGTTAGAATGAGCACATCCGCCTAGCGTACTGCCTATGGTAAAAATAAATAAGCCGATGAGTAATTTATTTTTCAGGGAATCCTCCTTAGTTTTTTTATTAGTTGTTTATTTCTTTCTTTGTTATTCTGCTGCATTGTTCTAATTTTTCAGTTCGTTGTGTGGTTGCCGGTAGTTGTCTGCAAATTTCTTATCCAAATCCGCGGATAGAATGCGTCAGGATTTTATCCGCATAGGTGTATGTGGTACGCATAGTTCCTATTCTAAGGGCATATGTCAAAAAAATAAAAATGGCCTGTTATATTTACGTGAGATTTTATTTAATTGAGACCATCACGTCAAAAAGGCAATGCGCATCAATTGCACTCTGCTCTACTCACTCGTTTTGACCTCAAGTAAATTAAATCGATGAAAATTAGTTTCCTTGATTACAAAAATCAAAAAAAACAAATACTGATTGAACGCCTTTTTCTACTGGGAGTTCTGTTCGGTGGTATTGCTGCCGTCTCTTCTTGCGCCTCTTCACCCTCTAATTACGTAGACCAGAGGGAGAAATCTACTCACTTTAATGGAAAAAGCTTTCAAAACCCTAATCCCAATAACAAAACTCTTTTTTCTTTTTTAAAAATGCGCCTAGAAACTCCGTACTCAGATTGGCCGCAATGGCGAGAGTCCCAATACCGTCAAGCTGCCAGTGAGCGAGTTAAAGGCAATGAACTTCATATTATGCACATTAATCATTCGACAGTGTTAATTCAGCTTGGCGGAATAAACATTTTAACAGATCCTATTTTTTCTGAGAGGTGTAGTCCCTTAAGTTGGATTGGCCCAAAAAGGGTTCGCAACCCAGGAATTCGTTTTAAGGATCTTCCACCAATTGATTATGTGCTTATCAGTCACGATCACTACGATCATCTAGATATTCCCACTATAAAAAAACTTGTCCAACGAGATGACCCTCATATTTTTGTTGGGCTTGGAGTTGGAAAAATTTTTCCTCAGTCCTCTCGTGTAACCGAAATGGACTGGTGGGAAGACTACACTTTGGACAAGTCTGTAGAAGAACATTCAAAAACAAAACTAACCTTTGTTCCCGTTCAACACTTTTCAGGTCGAGGCCTCTTTGATCGTAACTCTACCTTATGGGGAGGTTTTGTTATCGAACACAGAGATAAAAATATTTACTTTGGCGGCGATACAGGCTACGGCTACCACTTTAAAGACACTTATCAAAAGTTTGGAGATATGTTTTTAGCTATACTCCCCATTGGCGCCTATGCCCCCAGAGACTTTATGAGTTATGCTCATATTGACCCCTATGAAGCTATTCAGGCTCACAAAGACCTACGAGCGAAGGTCTCCCTAGGCGTACACTACGGCACTTTTCAACTAACTGCCGAAGAGGTTGATGCCCCCATCCAAGAATTAAAAAAGGCCATGAATCAAAACGGACTCGACGAAAAAGAGTTCATTACTCCTTTATTTGGAGAGATCATAAAGCTACAGATGTAGAAATCACTTCTATCGCAATTAATTTTGACACATTTTATCCGCGGATTTGGGTTACAATCATTTATTTTTAAATAATTACTCACAGACTAAATTTTTAAGAGGGAAGATCAAAAAATAAAAATTCGGCAGTTTGTGGCCACAAAAAACTGACGTGAGTTTCTCCTTGCCAAAAAGCCGCATCTCCAGGTTCAAGGTTCAATTTATCCTGGTTAGATTTATCTTTGTTAGTTTTATCCTGATTAGATTTATTTGGGTTAGATGTATTCTGGTTAAACTCTAACTCAAGATTTCCCTTTATTAATTGTACCCAGTAACGTCTTTTGGCATCTAACTCAAGGCCATAACTCCCAGAATGAGTCTGATTAGTTACGTAAATATTTGCGTCTTGGTAAATATATATTGAACTCGAAGTGCTCTGCTGACCAGTAACCACATGCACTCTCATATTGTTCTTATAATCTTGGGAAAAGTCCTTTTGATCGTAGCGTGGGGTAACTCGCTTCGTATGCGGCAAAATCCAAATCTGGATTATGTGCGAAGTTTGATCGTTAAGGGGATTGAATTCTGAATGCAACACCCCTTTGCCTGCACTCATTACCTGAACCTCTCCAGGACGTATAATGGCCGAGTTGCCCATATTGTCCTTGTGTTCTAGTGCCCCTTCTACCACATAGGTTATGATTTCCATGTCTCTGTGTCCATGGGTAGAAAATCCTGAACTTGAGGCTATAAAATCTTCGTTGATCACACGCAAGTCGCCATATCCCATCCAGTCAGGGTTATAGTAGTCCGCAAATGAAAACGTGTGATAAGAATCTAGCCACCCATGGCTGGCCTGCCCTCTTTGCGACGACTTTAATAGTTGCACCATAAACACCTCTGGCGAACATTCTATCATAAAAATTAAAAGTGAGTTGGTTGTATTATCGGAAACAGATCCTTAAAGTGAATTTTTGTAATGCTTCTAATAAAATGGGTCTGAAAATTTTGGTGGTGAAAAAGGTTTGATTTTCGAGCTTGAACGACTAGACTTTTGTCAAATGAGTTTTTAGCTAAAACCCGCTTGTCCATAAACAACGTGGAGGTCTAAAACCAACATGGTGATCTAAAGGAAGACGACAAAATGAAGCCCTCAATTTCAAAATCACTATCAAAACATTTATCTCGGGATTTCTACCGGGACCTTTCCCAAAGTTTCTATCAAGGCTTCTACTGGCACTTGGCTCGACCTTTTTTTGTGTTAGTTATTTTTTATAGCTTGTTAAGCCCCATATTTTCTTGGGCCACTGTTGGAGTGGTTTTAAACTCAAGTTCTGACACTCACACTTCGACTGCTGAAATCACTCAAGTTGTTATGGCTCGATTTGAACAGACAACAACTCTCACTCTTGCCATTAAATCTTCAGCTCTAGACACGTCCAAGGGCCTCTCTGAGATTCCCGCAAAGGGAGCTCCTAACTCAACTCAAAATAATCCGATTTTAATTTTACCCATACCTGAAGACAGCAAAGACATACAAAAGGGTCAGCCCCATGCAGAGAGCCTTCATCACCTTCAGATGTGGACTTCTCCTTTAGCCATTTATATAAAAGAAACTGACCCTTGCTCCCACTTGCGCTTTTTTCAAAAGTCTGAGGGGGTCTCAGCAGGAAAACAGCAGGACCAGAAAAATCTGCACAAGAAAGATCCAAATAAAATTCAAGGGAAAATTCAAGGTCAATTCCAAGGGAAATTGACAGCCTCAAACAACAATGCCAACTCTGACGTAATTCTAATTGATGAGTTCACTGATGAACTCACCTATGGACTCACTGACGAGCCTTCTTTTGAAATTCCCACAACTATAAATAAGTCCCCACTTGTTTTACTATCTAAACGTGAGAGTTCCAATATTATAGAGTCACTCCAAACACGAGGATACAAAGTTGAGACGGAATCAGAGATTGCAAAAGCCTTAAGATCAATAGCCCAAAGGGGATTTTTGTTTATTCTCATCCCACTAAATACGGGCCCTTCTCTTGAAGCTACCGAACTCGTACAAGTCACCTTCAAGAGTCCAAACAAGAATCTAAACAAGAGTCCAGATTTAAACCTATTCCCTAGTTTTGCCAATTTGAGTAAGAACATATCTGGTAGCTACAGCTCACTTTACACATTATCTCCTGATGGCAAAGCTAACCTTGACATCGTTCCTACGATTAGAGCCCCTTCTCAGGTTGACCTTCCCCCTTCTGTAAGAAAAATACTCCCGGCTGTTTATTCTGCTATAAAAGCTAATCAGCCCGCTGAACAAGAGCCGACGACCACACTCTTAGAATATGCTGGCTCCACTCAGTGGTGCAGCCCCTGCGGAGCTGAGCCTTTGTCGGCTAATGAGCTGCAAACTTTAGGAGTGCCCGCAGCTTTCGTTCACAATTCTTATGTTACGCGTTTTCATTTTTACCCAAGCTTTAAATCTAAAAATTCAAATTCTAAAAATCCGGGGTCCAAATCCAATGATATAATCGCCTTGTCCTTTTCTGACAGTGAATATGGCCAGCCCTTTAATGTCATTTACTATTTAAGAGAAAAATGGAAGGGAAGCCCCACTTGCCAAGAAGCGCAGGACTACTTAAAAATGATTTCTTCACGAGAACGGCAAGAAATACAAAATTTAAAAGATTTAACAGGTTGGGAAAACACCCATATTCAACAAGAGCTTGAAAACAACAGTCGCCACCCCAACAATACCAAAAAAAACACAACCACTAAACCCAATATTGAGAAAAAATCACTGCCTTGGTACAAACGATTCTGGAAGTAAATGATTAAACTTTCACGATACCTTCACATCTCATGCATCACTAAGTCGTTTGTACCCGCATTTTTTATAAAGAAACTCAAAAAACAATTGCAAGAATATAGCTAAAACTGCAGCAGGAACAGCTCCCTGCAAAATCAAAGAAAAATCATCTAAACGAATTCCCGTGAGTATGAGTTGCCCGTAACCTCCCGCTCCAACCAAGGCTCCCAGGGTGGCAAAGCCTACATTTAAAACGGCAGAGATTTTAATTCCAGTAATGATTGCAGGCATGGCTAGTGGAAGCTCGACCTTCAGAAAACGCATGTGAAAAGGTAAATTTAAAACTATCATCACTTCCTTAAGAGATGGTGGTATTTGTTTAAGCCCCGTATAAGTGTTTCCTACAATGGGTAAAAGACTGTACAAAAATAGTGCCACAAGAGCTGGGGCGGGACCAATTCCAGGAATGCCAAAAAAATGCAAAGGCTGAATCAACAGGACCAACAAAGCCAAGGCTGGTATTGTCTGCACTATACTGACAATAGACAAAATAACCTCTCCTAACCACTTCACTTTATAGGCTAAGATTCCCAAAGGAATCGCAAAAAGGATCGCCATAATCAAAGAATAAACCACAAGTTGTAGATGTTCGATTGTCCTTTTAATAAAACGATTCCAAGTTATAAGGCTTCTTTTTTGAGAAGTTGATATCTGAGTTCCAAGATGCTGATTTAACCATTGGCTGGCTACCTCTGTTGCCGTTTTTTTATTAATTTTGGACTCATGATTCAAGGCTATCATCATCTGTTCTGGTAGCTTCCCTTCCACCTTTTTTATAAAGGGCTCAAGGGCTTCTGTTTTTTTTAGGTTGTAAATATATAAGGCCTGGTATTTAGGAAAAAAACGCAAATCGTCTTCTAACATAAATAAATCGTAGTACTTAACGTCTGGGTCAGTTGAGTAAATGTCAACGACTTCCAGATCTCCAGAATCTAGCCCTCTGTAGGCTAAATCGTGATCCAAAATTTTTAGATTCTCAAAATTTAATTTGTACTTATCTTTTAACCCCTGCCAGCCATCAGGACGATTAAAAAACTCCTCGCCAAATCCGGCTCTAAAGTTTGGGTACTTCTTTAAATCACTAATTTTTTTCAGGTTGTATTTCTCGGCAACTTCTCTTTTGACTCCCAAAACATAAGTATTATTAAAGCCCAGAGGCCTTGAGATTCCCAAACCCTTTTCTGCTAAAATCTCTTGCAGTCTCAACCAGTCTGGCTCTGGCATTTGTAAAATATCCTGAAACAAGGTACCTGAGTACTCGGGGTAGATGTCAATTTCTCCTCTTAGCAGGGCATTCCACAAAACTTTGGTTCCGCCAATTTCCTTTTTGTGAACAGACTCTAGGTCGTTATCTAACATCCAAAGATGAGCTATTTCTCCCAATATCACAGATTCCGTAAATTTTTTTGAACCCACACGAATAGTTTCTGCTTGGGAATTAAAATGCAAAAACACAGAACCACAAAGAATCAGAAGAACCTTCTTCCACATCTTCAACATATGGAGTCTCCCGATTGAATTTGTTTTTTGTAAACACCCACAAAGTTTTTTACAAAATCATCCGCCGGATTTGATAAAAAATCTTGTAGAACTCCTTCTTGCACAATGTGGCCTTGATTCATGATGATCATCATGTCTGACAAATAAGAGGCTTCAAATATATCGTGGGTCACTAGAATTAGTGTTTTTCTTAAATTTTCCATTAAACCCTTCACATAGTCTTGAAGCTCGCTGCGAATAATGGGGTCCAGGGCACTAAAGGGCTCATCTAATAAAAGTAGATCTGGATCTTGAAAAAGGGCCCTCATTAGTGAAATCCTTTGTCTTTGTCCCCCAGAAATTTGATGAGGTTTTTTGTCAAAAATGTGATGAGGGAGAGAAGAAAGATCTGCAAGCTCATAAAGTCGATCTTTTTTTTGTTTTGGACTCATATCACTGTAAAGCGATGCCAAAAGCACGTTATCTGAGTTAGTAAGATGGGGAAATAGCCCCCCGTCTTGGGGAACATAACCCAAGTGCTGCCTAAAATTGTAGAGGACATGCCCGGCAACGGGCTGGTTATTCCACAATATTTGGCCGCCCGATGGCTTAATAAGTCCACATAAACACTTAATCAGAGTGGATTTTCCGGAACCACTCAAGCCTAGAACACCTAAAGTTTGGTGAGGAGAAATTTCTAAATTCACCTTTTTTAGGGCCTGAAGCTTTCCAAATTCGACAGTAAGATCTTGAATTTTTAACATTGCCTTTAAACCCCTAGCATGACCCTAGAGCGATTTGCACCCCTTGTGTAAAATTGAAAATTTAGATTGAAAGGCTTGACCCCGTTTGCTGTAGATCACAAGTTTTTGGCAGAGCTTGACAGTTGTGGTACAATTGTTGAGCAGAATTTGTTCTTTGAAAATTTGGGGGCGACATGGCTTCGACGTGGGTCGTGAAGCTTAAGGAGCATACCGGGGCGTACGAGGTCCTCGTTAAAAACGTGCAACCAATTATTCGGCGAAGCTGAATATTCTTTAGCTGCCTAATCGCAGCTAACGCCAACTCAACAGGTGGTAACGCTGTTGAGAAGGTGCCACTTTAGTTACCTCGATTGCAAAATGATCTAACCAGGTTTTGCAATTTAAAAGTTCTGGGAAGGGGATCTAACTGATTTGTTTGTGGAAGCTGTTAGATCACCTACAAAACACAAACTAAGTATGTAGTGCCTTAAAGTGGATAACTTGCGGACGCGGGTTCGATTCCCGCCGCCTCCACCATTATGTTAGAGATGTCGCATAGGCTTTGTGTTTCATTC
>CAZCYD010000045.1:8100-26128 GCA_964502735.1 uncultured Pseudobdellovibrionaceae bacterium | reverse complement strand
CCGTTCTGTTAAGACGTTAACTGTTGACGATCTTACGGGGGCCTTGATGGCCTCAGATAAGCTAGTTAAAAAAATAATGAATTTACTTATTCTTTCGGCAGCTAAAAACGACAGACCAATGGCCTTTGTTTTTATAGATATAAATGACCTCAATCGCGTAAATAATTTTGTCAATAAACAAGTGGATGGAGATGTCTATATTCGAACAGTAGCTAGGGCTGTGCGTGGAGTTTTTAACTCCTCTTATGGGGCAGAAACTAGAAGACTGTGGCCTAAGCGAAAAAAAAATGAAGATGGACGCAAGGATGACAGATCCGACTGGGTATTTCGCGATGGCGGAGATGAATTAGTTCTGTTGGTGAGTGATGTGAATAGTGAGCAGCTCATTCAGATTATGCAAAGAATTCAAAAAAATCTATTAGTGGACAGTGAAATCCAAACTGTATTTCGCCGGCAAAGGGCTCATACTCAGGCTCAATTGGATGAGGTTTTAAAAAGCTACAGTAAAACAGTGAATCTCATGGTTAAACATGTTCTTCATAAGGTTCACGATAGCTTTGAAGACATACGTGCAGAATTAGAGGTTTTGGATATTACGGATGAGTCTCTGTTGGAGTATATCAGGGCCGTTGATACATCTCGTAGGTTGCATCCTTCTATTTCTATGGGGTCGGCAATAATCACGAACAAAGATACATATGAGAGTCTAAAGAAAAAGACGAGCCAGCAGGCCTATATCGTAAAATCGCGTTACAAGCAGTTAATGGGTTTGGATAGAGAAAAATATGGTGTATTAAAAAGCCGTCCGACTCGGGATTTTTCTGTCGAGAACTTTATGCCCGAGATTTTATTACCTCTACTTAATTAGTACCCAAATCAGCGAATAAAATGCGTCAAGTTTTTCTCAGACCCTACAAAAGGCATGAGTTATAATGAACCTGAATTAAAAGTTAACCATTTGATTCTCTTTTGAATCTATCGTTTAATATGACCATGGGTAGGATTTCAAAAATTTGGTACAGTTTGCAGCCAGGAGACACCATTGATATCGTGGCTCCCTCTTCTGCGAGTTCAACGAAGGACTTGAATAATGCCTTAAAGTTTGTTGAGAAGTTGGGGCTTATCCCCCGTGCTCCTCGAGACCTTTTGGGTAGAGATTTGCTATGCGCAAATACAGATGAGAAGCGTTTTCTACATTTAAAGAAAGCTTTTCTTTCGCCAGACTCTAAAATTGTGTGGAGTTTGCGAGGAGGCTATGGAGCTTTGAGATTGCTTCCAGCTTTAAATAGATTAAGAAAACCGGCTCAGAAAAAGCTTTTTATTGGCTACAGTGACACCACTGCCATACATCACTTTCTGAATACAAAGTGGAACTGGCCAAGTTTGCACGCCACTATGTTGGAAGAGTTGGGTAGAGGAGAGGCTGGACGAAGAGAGGTAAAAGATCTGACGACGACTTTGTATGGTCTAGATACCAAGTTTATATATAAAAATTTAAAACCCATGAATACTTTAGCGGCAAGAGCGTCCTTTTTGAAATCTAGAGTTGTCGGTGGGAATTTGGCCATTTTAACTTCTACTCTGGGAACTCCGTGGGGGTTTCAAGCTAGAGGAAAGATTTTGGTATTAGAAGACATCGGAGAAAGGGGATACAGGGTTGATAGGATGTTAGTTCATCTTGCTCAGGCGGGTGCCTTTGATGGAGTTCAGGCCCTTATCTTTGGTGATTTTGTTGGCGGTGAAGAAAATCGTGGAGACGATTGTGTTTATCTTTGGCAGGATGTTCAAAAAAGATTTGCCAAAGAAGCTAAGTTTCCTGTTTTTAAGGGGCTGCCATTTGGGCATGGAGCCTTTCAGCGGCCTATGCCTTTTAATACTAGAGCAGAGCTTAAAACGGGCAGAACAGGAACTCTAACGGTAAGTTTCACATAATGAGTGTCTCTAGATGAGTGTCTATAAGAGTTTTAGTAAAAAAATTCAATCTCGTCTTCCACACCCCATTGAAGACTACTGTGAGTCTTTAAGATTATTAGTTTATCACAAAAATCAGAAGATGTTAGATGAGAGTTGGGGAGCGCCCTATATTTATTACGACTTAGCCTCTCTAACTAAGCCTATTTTTACAACATCTGCTTTTATGCAGATTTTCGAACAAGATAAAGAAATTCTGCATATGGATGCTGGAGAGATTTTAGGTTGGGATTCTTATCAAGGAATTCAAATCCAAAGTTTATTAACTCACAGATCGGGTTTAAAATGGTGGCATCCTTTTTTTGAGGACCCTGACTGCAAAAAGAATAAAAAAATTGGTATTAAGAATTGGTTACAGAGCCAGAAGCCTAAATTGCAGGCGAGGGCGACTTACTCCGATCTCGATTATATCGTTTTGGGTTTTATTTTAGAGACCTTATTGGATGATTCTCTTTATGAGATATGGTTGCGACTTCAAGATAGAAGAACTCAAAATCAAATTCACTTTCCAGCTTGTTCATCAGTGAGGGATGAGAAATCCAGAAATCAGTATGCCCCCACTTATTCGCACCAGTATAAAAAGGGATGGGTGCAAGGAGTTGTCAATGATGGGAATGCCCATTTTATGGGGGGAATTTCTACTCATGCGGGTTTATTTGGGAGAGCTGAAGACGTTGCCTTGTGGTTAAAAGATTTGCGAGCC
The DNA here is from genome assembly GCA_964502735.1 of uncultured Pseudobdellovibrionaceae bacterium. Lineage (GTDB taxonomy): Bacteria > Bdellovibrionota > Bdellovibrionia > Bdellovibrionales > UBA1609 > JACKAN01. The sequence goes on along the minus strand of CAZCYD010000045.1, from coordinate 23,454 downwards.
TCTTTGCTTGGAAATAATGGGATTTTAAGTTCTCGAACCATGAGGTATTTTGCTAAAAGAGCTATGACAAAAAATTGTGGGGACTGGGCGGTGGGTTTTATGTTGCCTAGCGCGAACAGCAGTTGTGGAGACCACTTTTCCAAAACATCCCTAGGGCATTTGGGCTTTACGGGCACATCATTTTGGTGGGATTACAAAAAAGATATTTATATTGTAGTTTTGTCAAACCGATATATACAGCACAAGAGAGGAGAAGAATTTAAAAATCTGCGCTCAATGTTACATAATTGTGTAATGGAAAGTTTAGGTGTTTAATTTCTTTTGCGAAACTTTTTTATAAAACTAGATGAGGATGATTTGAAGTTATGTGATTTCAAATTAGATTAAAATCCCAATGTGAAACTAGAGTTATAAAGGTGGAATTTCTAAAACTGAAATTGCGGAGTTTAAATAAGATTGAGAGTGTTGCCAAAGTGTTGTGGGCTAAGTTTGGTTGAATGACATTTAGCTGTATCACTTTGGCATTATTGTTGCTCTCTAATGAAGTGTTAGCTTAAACTTTAAAGAAGGAAGGTAAATATGAAATTGGCGACAAAATTTGGCTGGATTGTGACAATGGTAGCTGCATTAACTTTAATGACGGCTTGTGGATCTAAGAAAAAATCAGAAGACCGAGCTGAGCAAGCTTTAATTGAACAAACTCAAGAGTTCATGGCCGATACAGGTGTAGAAGAAGAAACAAGCGAATATACTAGTAATGATTACGAAAACTCATATGTTGATTCAACAACAAAAGAGGCTGACCTTGGAGCCTCTTCGAGTGGTTTGGGCCATTAATTTATAGAATATTAGTTCTTCTGATATATACAAGTTTTTAAATAATTTAAAAGCCTGGGAGTTTTCTCGGGCTTTTTTATTTTTGGTTGTGCTTCGTAAACTTAATTTACAACTTACTTTGTAACAAAATAGAAACCGGTAACTCACCTCTATTTAATAAATGAAGTGTCTGACTGATTTGCAGCTCATACGAATTCGGAGCTAGAGTTTGAATTAAGATTGTTTAAAACTTCTGCACCAATAGATTCGACTTTGACAGCTCCAAACCCGTAAACTTCTCGGAGTTGCTCTTTGTTTGTAGGGTTTTTATTGGCAATATCCACAAGAGTTTTATTGCTAAACACCATAAAAGCAGGTATGTCGTTTTTCTTTGCGTAAGCCTTTCTCCACTCTTTAAGGCGATCGTGACGGATTTTAGCCTCCTCGCTATTTAAAGTTAATTCCGTTAAGCTTGCAGATTTTTGTTTTTTTAAAATTAGTTTTTCAATAATCTTTTCTAAAGGTCTTTTTGTTTTCTTTCTGAGGTCAGACCGTGGAGCGCAAACATCGCAGTGACCACACTCTTCAATTCGATCGCTATCTTGGAAGTAAGTGAGTATTCCGCTATGACGACAATCTCCCCCCTCTATAAATTGGGTTAAAGCCTCCAGCCCGCTCCACCTTCTTTGAATTACAAAGGGCTCGGCTCGCGACTGTTGAATAAAAAAAGATTGGAGTCCCCGATCTTTTTTGGCGTAGAGAAGTAAACAAGTGGAGTTTTTTCCGTCGCGTCCAGCACGTCCCATCTCCTGGTAAAGTGATTCTATATTGGCTGGCATCTGATAGTGAACGACAAGGCGGACATCAGGGTAGTCTATCCCCATGCCAAAAGCGTTGGTTGCAGCTAAGATGCGAATTTCGTTGTTCAACATTCGATCTTGTGTCGCCTTTCTGGTTTCAGGGGATAAGCCTGCATGATAGTAAGACACTCCTTGGTAATCTTCGCTTAATCGTATTGCCACTTGTTCACAGCTCTTCCTGGTTCCGCAATAAATAAGTATACGGCCATTGGGAGTCTGCTGAATGGCCGTCAATAGACTTGAGATTCGCTCGTTTTCGTCGGCACAAACTTCGACTTGATAATACAGGTTAGGTCGATAAAATCCATAAACGTAAGGTTTAGGGTCTTTTAAATTGAGTTGTCGAGAGATATCTCTTAAGACTTCTGGTGTTGCTGTTGCTGTTAAAGCAAGGATAGGAGTGTCAGGTCTGAGTTGCCTTAGAATTTTGAGACGATTATAGTCCTCTCGAAAGTCGGGTCCCCATTGAGAAACGCAATGGGCCTCGTCTATAGCAAAGAGAACTAAGTTTTGATTTTTTTGAATCCAACGGGAGAAGCCTTCTTTCTGAACACGTTCAGGGGAAAGGTACAATATATATTGTTTGCTGAGATTTATTTCGCGAAACACTTGTTTTTTTTCGTTCTCGTTCTGTGCGGAGTGCAAACATCCTGCCTTTAAACCTAATCTTTTTAAATTCTGAACTTGGTCCTTCATGAGCGCAATTAGGGGGGAAATAACGACGACAAGCCCCTTGTTTTTTACAGAAGGAAATTGATAACAGAGTGATTTTCCTCCTCCTGTGGGCATAACGGCTAAGGTGTCATTTTTTTTAAGAACAGACTCAATAATGTTTTTCTGTCCCTTTCTGAAAAAATTTAAACCAAATTGGATTTTTAAGATTTGCTCTAATTCGTTATTAGTTTCGGACATAAAATCTTCCATTTCGATTGAGTTAAAATTAGGAATTTATGGCTTATAGAATATGCATGGATTAAGCCATTAATCACATAAAAAAATAAAAAGTAAGAATATTCGAAATTAAAAAGAATATATAGGTAGGTATAGAGATCTATAGTTATAAATTTTAATCATAGAGCGTATTTATTTTGCGCCCTGGCGAATAGGTTTCATGAGGTCTTTGCGGGGTGTAAGTCTTGAGTTGACAAGAGTTTTTTCAGATTGATGCAATCTGAGTTTAATAAAAGTTCGAGAGACTCTAAAGACTCATCAAGCGCATCCTTAAAATAAATTAAGTTAGGGGCAGTAAGAAGAAGCACATTTTTTTTAAGGGCATGAAGGCTTTTTTCAAAATGTTGAGTAGAATTGCAGGAAAACAGGCCTAATACCGAAGGAGATGATTTTGTTTTTTTATATCGAGACATAATTTCAGGAAAGCTGCCAAGATTATTTTTATATTTGGAGAAATCAACTTGATTATCCTTTTTTAGATAGGGAGGGGAGAAGTCTGGTCCTCCACCGGATCGAGAGTGTCCGTTATAGAACAGAATATCTGACTGGGAAAGAGAGGCTAGGAAGTCACTTTTTACTTTTTTGCTTTTCCACTTTTGAAATGGATGCTCACGGTTTTCGTCATCATCTTCTGTTGCCGAGCTATTTATAAGTCGCAACTGGAGCTTCTTGCCATCCTGAATTTTATAGAATAAATAAGCATCAGTCTTTGTGCGTTTAAAATCGCAGAGTCTTTTGTGTGAGGAACATGGAGATGTAATTTTAGTGACGATGGTGTTTTTTTCGTAGCGATCGCCAACAAATCTTGCGGGCCTTGCATCTTTATATCCAAGAACATAAGTAATTTTTAAATTCTTTTTTTTATTTAGGTGTTTGACAATGTTTTCGCAAGACTCTCCGGTTATCGTGGCTAGTGAAGTTTCTAAATATAAAACAGAAAATAGAGTAAGGAGGTGTAGAATTTTAATTCGAGTTGTCACCAATTCACGTCCTTTTTAGCTTCTGTTTCTAGACATCGCTGCCTAACGGTTTTGTGATTGTCTTTTTTGCATTTTTCAAAATTTATAAAATAGTAAGGAAAAGAGTATAGAACTTGAAGGCGAGTTTGATACCAAGATTGATTTAGAAGATCTTCGCTAAACTTTCTCATTTCCTTTGTTGAGTACTGCTCCTTTAGTCTGCGAATGTAGTTGATGGTAGTGGATTGAATTTCATAGGAGGGTTGAGTTATGAGGTTTAAAATTTGGGAGGTTTTGAGTTTGTGTTTAAGGCGTCCCAAAGTGTCAAGTAGGATTACTCTCGCACTCAATGGTGTCTCTTCGTTTATAAGTCTGGCTTCATAGAGTTGAATAAGAGAATCACGGTTTTTGGATGTGATAAGTGAATTAATAGACAGGTAGAGGTGGCCACTAGGGTCCGACCTTGAGTTAGAAACCAAGATATCAATCATATTGTAGAGTTTTAATGCGGCAATTACGTCTGCTGCGAGTTCAATTTGTTTTTTACTTTCAATGGCAATTTTAAGTTCATTTTCTAATTGAGGGTATTTCTTTAGAGACTCTATCGATCTTTTTTGAACATCCCAGGCCTCTCCATATAGCCTTTTGGCAAAATACGTCCAATGGGGAGTTTGAGGTCTGTGCTGGGTAGAGGAGTCTTGTCCATAAGCAAAACCTTGAGTGAGAAAAAGGGCTATAAAAATACGGAGCCTCATGTCTCTTCCATTCTATTGATAAAAGCTGAATAGGGCAGAGGTTTCTAAAAGCAGTACTTAAATTATTATATCTCAATATTGATAACTGAATTCAGAGGCTCTGCCACCATCAGGCTTTACAATGTAAAAACCTACTTGAGTGAGCTGTAGTAGGCCGCGATGTGTTCGATATCGGCGTCATTAATAATCATAGCTTGAGAGGTCATAACGGGATCTTTTCTCGATCCTGACTTGAAATCTTTCATTTGTTTCACGAGATAACCTTTCTTTTGCCCGGCTAGATTGGGCCAAAGATCATTGGGACTAACTCCCTTGGCACCATGACAAGCGACACAAGTTGCTGATTTGGCCTCTCCTATTTTGGGATCGCCTTTGGCCTCGGCATTAATTGAACCTAGCCACAGCAGGGTCGCAGCTACTAAAAATTTCATATTTCCTCCTCATTATTGAGTTTGGAGTTGGCTAATGTATTTAGCCAGCTCGTCTATGTCGTCAAGTTCTAAAATGGCAGCGATTCCATTCATTGTAGAATCGGACCTAGTACCACGTTTATACGCTCTCAATTGATTTGCAATATATTCTGCATTTTGTCCATGAATTAATGGCCCAATTGAACCCCGACTTCCGTCGTGACAACTTATGCACATAGAAAACGTTGGGGGAGGGGGGAGGGTTAAATCGTCCTCTTTAAATTCTCTTTTGCTGATTGAAAAATAGGAGGCTATGAACTGGGATTGCTCAGAGTTGAGATCGTGAACAATTTTATTCATAATAAAGCCAAAGCTAGAATTTGTATCCTGACGAGCGGGTCTATCGCTTGAAGAGTCTAAAACAATAAAGTTTTCGTTTTCGTCGATTTTGACTTTTTGGAAAGAAAGAATTTGATTCAAAATGTACTCATAAGTCAGGCCGGCAAGATTGGGAACTCCAGAAATTTGACTAACTCCCTCAACTCCATGGCAGTTCGTGCACGAAGAAACGAGTTTGTACTGATCAGTTTCAACAATAGGTAGTGAAGAGCTTGGAAGCGGCGTGGTAGAGGGCGTGGTGCTTTCTGCCTCTGCTTGTTCTGTTTTGGGTGGGGATCTGAGAACTCCTAAGGCGTAGTGCCAGATGGCCTCTCGTTCTTGTGTTTGAATAGTGCTGGACTTGGGACCCTGAGGCATAGATACAAGAGGGTTTTCTCTTTCAAGCCAAATTCTGCGTCCCACTTCTCCGCTTTTGACGACTTGGTCAAATGAAGCCTGATTGGTGGCGTAGTCGTGGCACCCTACGCAGTTTTGAGCCAGAATAGGTTGAATATCTTGAAATTGCACTTTTCTAGATACAGTAAGGTCTTCGGTTTCAGATAGAGTGGGAAGAGGGACTAGGGGTTGATGGTTTTTATTTTGATCACAGGCTGTAAATAATGCAAAAACACAGACCCAAATAATTGCGTATCTACCTGATACTATTGAAATAGTTTTCATAATATTTTCCTTTTGGCATTTTGATAAATAAAAGGCAATATCGGGGCCAAATATTCAAAATATAAAGTTATCTATCACACAAAATCCTGTTAGGAGTAGTTAATCTTATTTTGTTGTCTTTTCTTGTCGTCTTATATGAAGGAGTTGTGTCTCTATGATTTTTTTTAGGAAGTTTTTTTCTTATATTGTTGTATTAAGTTGTTTTCAGATTTTCATTCAGTTTCTAATTGTCAACAGTGCTCAGGCGCGACCTGAGTATGCGACTCGTCATGCAGTCAATAGGTGCACAGCTTGTCACTTTAGTCCTTCTGGAGGAGGTTTAAGAAATCAGTACGGAAAACTCTATGGTGCCAGAGGTTTTCAGATCTCAAAATATGCTCAACAAGATTATTTAAGTGCAGATATTCGCTTTGCTTACTACAACCCTAGTCAAAGAGAAACCACAAGATCTGGACTGTTCCTCATGGCGGGGCTTGTTGGAGGCTCAGTTCCGGTGAGTTCTGAGGATGGAGCTACGGAGGTCAGGTTAGTTCTTTCTCATGATGTTTTGACCCCTGCCCATTGGGACACTTATGTTCGCATACGCAAGTATGAGGATGTGGAAACATCATGGGCACCCCAATATTATGTTTTTGGCAGATTCCATGCACCCTTTGGTCTACTTCAGGACGAGCACAGAACCTACACGAGGCTGCAAACCTTGTCGGAATATAATAAGAAATTGGAGGCTGGATTCATGTTGTCTGGACAGCCGCTGGAAAGCCTCCATTACGATTTAGCTCTGGTAAATGGAGAAGCCACCTCAGCCAACTTAGGAACTGGTAATGCTGAGATGTGGGGGGGCGTCGGCAATCTTCGCTTTATGTCACACAGTCGTTGGTGGCCATTTATGCTGGGGGCAAGTTATAAGTTTTATGAGCGCCCTTCAGGCCTGGAGAATCCTTGGGCCGCATCAGCCTATGGAGTCTTTTCTTTAGAGCGCTTGACGGGAGGGACTGTGCAGGCTGAAGTTTTATTTGAATACGCAGTTGCAAAAAATATGAACGATCAAATGCAAGTGGGTGCCGGTTTTCCGAGTCAAAATGTTTACAGGGCTAATGTATCTGATAAGGAATCTGAAGGCTTGTACACTCAGGTGAATTATTATTTAACTGAAAGATTTGTTTTGCAGGCCAAGTACGATCGTTTGGAGTTAAATAAAAAATATTCTGGCGATGCGTACCAAAGAACAGGTCTCGGCTTGAAGCACTACTTACCAGCGAATACAATATTGATGTTAAGAATTGAAAGGGCCATAGTGGGGCAGCCAGATGAAAAAGTTAGTCCGCATCATCGTTCTGACGACGCAGTTTGGGCCGTCGTGCAATTTGGAATTTAGTTAGCAAATGAAACGGTCAGCCCCGATTAGTTAGTTGATTAGTTGATTAGTTGATTAGTTGATTAGTTAGTTAGTTAGTTAGTTGGTTAGTTGGTTAGTTGGTTAGTTGGTTAGTTAGTTGGTTAGTTGGTTGGTTAGTTAGTTGGTTAGTTAGTTGGTTGGTTAGTTGGTTGGTTGGTTGGTTTAAATAGTACTAGAGTGCTAGGATTTAATAACTTTAATTAGTTAGGTTTTAAGTAAAGGTGCCAAGGGAAGTGGTAGACAGTAGGCCTCAAATTAAAGATCTGTTTCAAGGGGCTCATATTCATTTTATGGGTATTTGTGGCACGGCTATGGGTAGTCTAGCGGGACTACTCAAGGATCGTGGCTTTAAAATTACGGGCAGTGATCAAAACATCTATCCGCCAATGTCCACTCAACTCGAAAGCTTGGGTATTCCTATATACAAGGGATACAAAAAGGAAAACTTAGAACCTAAACCAGACTTTGTAGTGGTTGGCAATGTGATTTCTTCGCACTTTGAAGAGGCCCAAGCTCTTTTGAATTCAGGTATTCCGTTTACATCCCTTCCTGCGGCTCTAGGAGAGTGGGTTATAGAAGATAGAAGCTGTCTAGTTGTGGCCGGCACTCACGGAAAGACCACCACGACATCCATGGCCAGTTGGGTTGCCGAAGTTTGCGGCTATAGACCTGGATTTTTAATTGGGGGAATCCCATTAAATTTTCCCAGGTCTTTTAGGAACCCAGTGGATGACAACTCTCCAGAACAATTGTTTGTAATTGAAGGAGACGAGTATGACACGGCCTTTTTTGATAAGGTTCCTAAGTTTGTACACTACAAGCCTAAGTACGTTATACTTACAAGCATAGAGTTTGATCATGCGGATATCTACAATAATCTTGATGAGGTATTAGTCTCCTTTCGGAAACTTCTGGAGCTCATCCCTGAAGATGGGTGTCTTGTTTATAATAAAGAAGATGAGAATATTCAGAAAATTTTGTCTAGTTGTAGAGCTAAAAAAATAAGTTATGGAATGTCAGATGGGCAATATAGAGTTTCAGATAGAGCGAACTTGGTGGGGAGAAATCAATTTTCAGTCCATTACTATGAAGAATCCGCAGGTGCTACTGGACATGAAGATTTTCGAAGTGTAGCCGATCTTGCCTTAAAGTCTTTTGGGCCACACAATACAATGAATGCCTTAGCTGTTTATGCGATGTCTAGGGAGCTAGGGTGGACAAACTCAAAAGTGTTGCAAGCCTTTGCCGACTTCAAAGGAGTTAAGCGAAGGCAGGAAATTATTGGTGAAAAAAATAATGTCACGGTTGTCGAGGACTTTGCTCATCACCCCACAGCTGTCAGTTTAACTTTAGATTGTATGAGAGAACAGTTTCCCCAGCGCAGAGTGATATCAATATTTGAGCCGCGATCGGCCACCTCTAGAAGGCGGGTTTTTGAGTTAGAATTTGCTCAAGCTTTAGCTAAGTCAGATGTCGTTTTATTGCCTCGTGCCTTTGACCAAGAAAAAATCAAAGAAGAGGAAAGGTTTTCTTCAGAAAGGGTTGTTGAAATCTTGAAGTCTCAAAATCATCAGGCTCATTATTGTTCCGATCATAGTGAAATACTGTCAAATCTAAAGGAGATAATGGCTCCAGGTGATGTTGTGTTAATTATGAGCAACGGTGGATTTGGTGGAATCTATGAGGAGATTTTAAAGCTGCTTTAGACTTGTTTATTTAAATCACGTGTAAATACCTAAAGTAGGAGTCAGAGTTCTTTCCTCTAAAAAAGATACCGCGGAAAACGTAAAGCGCTATATCAGCACTCAAATCAGTGAATACAAATTTGATGCATTTAATCTGCACCAGATCCAGGGAGAGATGAGACATGATAGATGAAATTTGAAATTTGAAATTTGAAATTTGAGAGTTGAGAGTTGAGAGTTGAGAGTTGAGAGTTGAGAAGTGTGACATGATGTACTCAGTTAAATGGTAAGCCATTCCTTATATGAGAAATAAATACAAATATGGACCGAGGGGGTTTTTACAAATTCTATTTGATTATTATTTGACTATTTAAGTGCACTTGACGGATATGGCCCACTAAACTACTTATCCTAAAAGGGCTAGGAATTCTAAAGAGCAAATAAAAAAAGAAGAGTTTTCATGAAAATAACTAATTTCATTTTAATTTTATTATTTTCAATAGGTGTGATGGGTGAGCCGTATCCATATGGTGGGCACTTTCTAAGCGCTGATAAAGATTTTTATTCAATTGTCTTAGGCAGTGGTCAGGAATCAGGTTTTGATTTTGAATTTCAGGCTCGTCAATTGAGAGAAGACCAAATTAATGACGTTACTGTTATTATAACTAACGATCTGGACAATTGTTCCCTCGGTGAAGTTAATGTTTTAAAGAAGGTTCACAATCAAACGAGCCTTAATGTTCCGTTCTATGATGTGACTTTTACGGCTCGAATTTATACATCACCAACATTGAGTGCCGAGTCTGGTGGATGCCTAGTGCAAGCCAAAAAGAGCCGCGACTTACAGGCTGATGTGCTTAAAATCGTAGAGTACTACTATAGCACTAATAAATAACAGTCCATGTCAGACTGAATATCTGGAGGAGGGGGTGACTTGAACCTTATAAACCATTTGAATTCTATCTAATGGAAGGTCACCTAAATGCCAACTTTCTAGATTGGGTATGTACATAGTTTGTTCCTTTAGGGACTTGTCGATTTCGCTTAGGGTGGTGACTTGTGAGAGGTATTGGTCAGCAAGAAATAAAAAATAAGAGGGTTCTGGGCCCCACCTTCGATTGAAGTAGTCATAAAAGATGAGGTTTTTGTCCAAGACTTCTTCGCCTTTTCCTCTCAAGTCAAATAAGCAAACAGCTCCCAGATGTCGACCCAGACTCTCTTTTGAGTGGATAGAGGTGTTTCCATGTTTTCCGCTCTTGTTAGAGTCGATGTATCCGCACGTTTGGATATGTTTCCAGCCTATTGAAGTTGTAAAATGAAAGACTCGCCCGAGTAGCTTAGGCAGAAAAACCTTAGAAATGTTCTCGGTCGTAAGAGTTAGGCTGTGGAGTTGAAAGTCTTGCATAGTAAGAATCTTTTATAGCTACAGATGTAGGATTTTGACAGGAAGGATAGTTTTCATTTGGCAAAGGGTCAAGTGCAGCGTGCAATCTGCCCGAGCAGGGGGAAGAAACTCTTTTTTTCATACAGATCCTTTGCTAGTTATCTTTCCTAATCAGTTCGGATAGTACATCGTTTTTAATTCTCACCCTTGAATAGCTCGATGATAATTACTGTTTAACCCCTATATAATGTGGACAGATTTCAAGCGTACAGGCGATAAGTCAATAGGAGATAAGACAGAGATAAGAGTGGCATTGGCCTCATGAGCACGGAGTCCACTCGATGGGGTGAAGATCAGGTGAGTCCTCACGGAGTCCACTCGATGGGGTAAAGATCAGGTGAGTCCTCACGGAGTCCACTCGATGGAGTGAAGATCAAGTGAGTCCTCACGGAGTCCACTCGATGGGGTAAAGATCAAGTGAGTCCTACGGACAGTCTAAAAAGGTCTTCGAATTTATTCATTCTAGGCTTCGTGTATGGGATTAAATCTAGGTATTAGAACGGTTTTCTCGTTTCTAAGGTTAGAGTGGTTGAATTATAACTAATCATCTGCGGGGAAGATGATTAGTTATAAAATATCCTTATTTATTTAACAAAAATATAAAAATCAAATTCATAAAAAGTTTTCAAAAAAGAAATAATCACCTGACATTTAACAAAAAATGACATAGCTTCAGCCTTATGTCTCGCACCCAATTTAATCTTGATCTTATTAATTATAAATCCCAATATAAATCCCAAATAGGAAAACCTTTTGGTGGTTCCTCGCTTAAGGGTAATCCAAAAGTTAAGAGGCCATTTTCGAAAAAGCACTGTATACATTTAATTCTTAAATCTTCCCGAGCTAAGGGTAGATGTTCTTTTCTGCACGTCAAAAATAAAAAAACTATCGATGCCCTCGTTCGACGTCTTGCCAAAAAGTGTGGGGTTCAAATCAAGGACTATGTTAATGTTGGGAATCACTTGCACATTTTATTTAAGTGTTCACATCGAATTTATATGATCAGGTTTTTAAAATCCGTTGCGGGGCTTATACCGAGAAAGATTTTAAATTGCGAAAAAGGTAGTGAATTGGGCTATAGTTTTTGGGACGCAAGGCCCTTTACTAAAATTATAGCTCTTGGGTACAGGCCTTTTCAGGTTATAAGAAAGTATTTCGATAAAAACCGCACACAGGCGCTGGCTCGCGTAGAAGGTTTCGATGTGTATTCTGCACCACTGTGTTTTACCCCTAATAGTACTTAAGCCTATTTTGATGCTCTTCTTTTTGGTTCCTTGAATTGTGGTGATAACAGGAGAGTCATTTCGTTCCAATTAGGAGCTGGTGTATATCAGTCTGCTGATGCACACAGTTTAGTTCAAACATTTTTAAGTAATATGTAGTTATTGATATAAATAGTCGATTCAATGAAATTGAAACATGATGATTGGATCAGCCGGCGAATTGAGATACAAATTAGATTATCAAATCAGGTAGATAAATTTACCAATCTAAAAAGGTTAATAGTATACAGAAAAATATTTGATTCACTTGTGCACATCATACCAATCTATATTGAGACAACGTAATGTCTCTGACGGGGAGTTTGCAGCTATCTTTGTTGATTTTTCGACAAACTCGAGAATTTGTTTTCTGATTTTTTTAGAAGCCTCTTGCGACAGAGCCATTGGGCCAGTGTAGTGCAAATTTAATTCATTTGATTTTTCCATAGTTTGCAAACTCTTTAGTCGCCAGTTGTAGTGGTGTCTGTTCACTAAGGGAGAATCGTGACCGATATGGGTGACCTGTGGGCCCAGATCAAATTGACCATCTTTCTCAATGACTAGCTTGTGTTTCAAAAGAAAATTTATTACTCGTGCAACAAGTAGTTCATCTAGATTTAGATAATCAGCAATTGAGCTTGCTGAGCTAAGACTTGGAATAGAAAGCCCCAGACGAATCGCACTATAATACCATTGAGAATAAAATATCGCCTTATCTTCATCTGTAAATTTCTGGTGCTTAATTCTATTCTTCAGGGCTTGTGAGGCTGTGCGTAAAGTCTCAATTTGCTCTTCAATAATTTGCCGTAATTCGTGGGTCCCTGCTCGGGCTTTTTGGACGAGTAATAAAAAAAAGTCTCGTTCCATCTCTGTCAAACTCATATAATTAGTTACCCCCACAGCTTGCTCTAATGTTAGCTCTCGATTTCCTCGAAAGACCTGACTCATAACTACGGAGTTGATTCTTAACTGGAGAGATAATTGCCTGAACTGCCCATGCCCACCCCTTTTTTGTTCAGATATCCAGTCGTTAACACACAGCTTATAGTCATGGTAATCAAATATATTCATTAGTGTCCTTTGCATGAGCTTTGGTAAAGTTAGCGTAACTGCTAACTTTACCTGTGACAAATAAATTATAAAATGTAGATATTTAGGATCAAGTTGACGAAACTGTATTCGCTCTATAATGGTTTCAAGAAAAACAAGGGGGGGATATATATGGGCATAAAGATGTTCTTATTAGTGGGTGGTCTAGTTTTAAGTGGAGTGGCTAGTGCTAGAGTGGGTGGTGTTGATGGTGGTGGTGGCAAAAGTGTGGTCTGTCGGGATTCTGCCGGTATTATAAAGTCAACAGAGCTATTAGACCTATATGAGGGCCGAATTATGTTTGGGCTCAACATTGAAGATAAAGCTGAGCCTATGGCAGATCAGATTAGGAGTGCTTTGGATCGGATTCCAGAAAGTTCTCGTACTTTAATAGAGATATATACAAAACAAGTCCAGAAAAATATGAGAATCACCCCTCCTGGAACATTGCTAATGCCAATTGACGACTCCTTTGAAGTCATTGCGCCGAAGGGCTGTGACGTGGAACAAGCGGCAAATTACTACAATGACAAAATGATTCTCATTAGTGGAGATATTTGGGCCAACTTAAGTGAGACGGGGAAAGCCGCTTTGATATTGCACGAAGCTGTTTACGCATCAAACAGGCTTGTTGGAGCCACAGACTCAAGGCAGTCTCGGCACATTGTGGCCAGTATTTTCGACGCCGCAACTCGCTGGGTAGATATTAAAGACCAGCTTCCACAAAAAAAATTAACCTGCATGTCTATGAGCGGCGGATTATGGATGTGGGCATTTAAGGATAAAAATAATTATTGGACCCTCCAATTTCAGGTTCTTGGCACAAGTTATGTAATGAGTAAAAAGACTTTCAAGGTCATGGACTCAGACTTTGATTTCAATGAAGCTAAAACTTTTCCTATTAAGCGTGGGGACGACCTAATTGGGAACGAGGTTTCGCAAACTGGGTTTGCAAATTCTCTTTTTGAAGATGAGGACTTTATAATTGTCAGAAAAAAATGGGAGGTCATAGAGGATGTTCATGGAAATATAATCAAAGGATATCAAACCCCAAGATATTACTTCAGCTGGACATCAGGCACATTCCCAAAAACTTCGACATCCGAGGGTCTCTTAAACTGCGGAGTTGAAGTTCCCTAATTAGCAACCCCCTCTCTTTCAAATTTAAGAGGGGGTTAACTCAGTTTTTTTAGGAGATATTTTATGAAACTAGTTTCAATTTTAATAGTTATACAAGTGTTATTTTTGAATATGGCAAATTCAAGTGTTGGCAGGAAAAAAAACTTAGGAATTGATTTAGGACTAGGTTTTCAGTCAAACTATGGCCTGATTGGTGCTGGCGGTAGATATTTCTTATCTAAGAACCAAGATGTTCATATTACATCAGGTTTAGATTTGAGTGGCCTCATAGGAGGGGCGGGTTCTCGCTATTACTTCCATTCACCTTATGACAAATGCTTTTTTATCTTTAAGTGTAAGCAAAAATACTTTATTGGCGGCACAGTCATTTTCTCAAATCATTCAACTGTAATTGTTAAAAAAGATGGAATGGAGGGAGAGTATAAGCAATCTGATGGATATGCTGGGAATATCACTTTTGGGTCATATGACATTTTTGGAGACTCATTCACGATAGGATTAGAAATTGGATATCGAATGTGGATGAAGAGGCCCGATGTCACCTTTCAGGAGGGTGCTTTTTCCCGGGATCATAAAGAGAGCCTGGAAAAGATCTTGGAAAACTCGCTTAATGTAGCTTTTACGCTTGGGTGGGTGTTTTAATTATAAAGTTGGCTGAATATGTCCCAATTGGGGACCAGTCCGCATCAGTATTTTTAATATATATAATTCAATCTAAATAATTTTTAATAATCTTTAATTGTGGTTATAAAGAGTCATCTGACGCAATCAAATGAATCTAAAGGTTGAGTTAGGTAGTCCGTTTGAGGTCAAATTTAGGGGCAAGCTTTAGGGGCAAAACAGGAGGGGATATGAAAGCTTTGGGTTTAATTTTAATAGGTTTTGTTTTTTCTACACAAATTCAAGCTATGGTTGTTCCTGGGTGGGATCGTCCAGTAGCCAAATCAGATCAGGTTGAAATTTTGTCTGCCAATGGCGATTTGGATGAGATTCAAAAAATAAGTTTAAAATTAAAGCGCAATGACTCAACTGGTGACCTCAAACTACTTTTAACAATGGATGAATTTGTTTTTGACCTAGATATTATCGATGAGGCCATGGGCGAATGTGGAACAAAAACCTGGCTAGCTCAGGGGCAAAATGACGAGCCAGGAATTTACCTTTCTGTTAAAATTGACAACCATCAGGACCGTCATTGTGAATACGTAGACAGTGAATATGCAAATAGTGAATATGCAAATAGTGAAGACATGAGAGCTGAAGATATAAGGGCTCAAGATGTAAAGTCCTTTAAATGGGACGTTATTGTTGAGGCTCGTGACTTAACCACAAAAGAGGTGTTGGGTGCGCTAATGTTTGGGACGGACCCCGTACCGTTTTTTACAATTCAATCCTTAGTCGTTCCCGCCTTTGAGAGGGCTTCGGAAATTACCCTGCAGGACGAGAGTCTTCAAACAGAGATTTTGGAAGAAAACCTAAACACGAATCCATCATACAATCAAACTCCCAACCAAGTTCCCAGCCA
>CAZCYD010000045.1:0-8000 GCA_964502735.1 uncultured Pseudobdellovibrionaceae bacterium | reverse complement strand
AAAACCTAAACACGAATCCATCATACAATCAAACTCCCAACCAAGTTCCCAGCCAAACTCCCAATCAAGTTCCCAGCCAGAGGCTCAATCAAAGTTTTGATCAAAATTCCAGCCAGAATTTAGATAAACAAGAAGATCAAGATCTTACAGTTGTCAGAATCTTAAAGTGATTGATCTATTCCTTCTGACTATTCTTTCTAGCTAGTCTTTCTAGCTAGTCTTTTTGGTTAGTCTTTTTGGTTAGTCCTTCTGGTGAGTCCTTCTGGTGAGTCCTTCTGGTGAGTCCTTCTGGTGAGCCCGTCTGATGAGATCGACAATCTCATCACTTAGGTCTTTGAATTTTCCGTTGTTCGCTCTCCCGCTTAAGTAGGTGAGGCTAATTTTATTTCTTAAGGGTTGAGAAGAGCCTTTAAGAACCACAAGCTCTTCATTTTGTCGATTCATGGTTTGTATCAAATATTGAGGAAGAGCTCCGACTCCAATGTGAAGCTGAATAAGTTTGGCTATAGCCTGCACATCCATCACTCTCGCACGCACATTTAATCTTAAGTTTTTTCTTTTTAAATGATGGCTGAACCACCTTCGCAGGACAGGTTCCCCTTCTTGATAAGCAATGTAATCGAGGTTTTCAAAGAACTCTTTATTGAGTTTTGTTGAGGGAATTTTGTTTTTTAAGTAAGTTTTTGAAGCACAAAGTTCAATAATCTCTTCTTCTATCACTATGGTTGTAAGGCTTTTGTTAAAAAGAAATTCGTCGACAAAGGCAAAGTCGAGATCCCCCGCTAAAAGTTGTGTCTCTAGTTTAGAGGCAAAGTCCATTTGCATATTAAATTTAAGTTTTTGATATTTCTGGCTAAGTTGAGCTATCGCCGGCATAATTTTGTGTTTGCCAAATTCAATAGGCATACCAATGCGAACCTCGCCTGAAAGAGTGGTTTCTTGCTTGGAGATCTCTCCCACCACGTCTTCTAAATGTTTAAGCGCCAGCCTCGTTTGGAAATACAGTTTTTGTGCCTCTTTTGTGGGCATTAATTTGCGATGTATCCGGTCAAAAAGTGGGGCCTTGAGGCTATCCTCCAGAGATTTAATATGCTGACTAACGCCACTTTGAGTCAGGTGAAGCTCTTTTGCCGCAGTGGTCATACAGCGAGTGCGGTAGACGCACTCAAAAACCCTTAAGTAATTGAGGTTTAAGTTATTTAGCAACACGGTGCTATGTTAAGGCCGAGAATATCTAAGGGGAAACAAAAGGCCATTATTTTATATATTTTTATCTTTTTCATAGATCTTAATGGGTTTTTCTATCTTTTTTACAGAGCTTCTTTTACAAGAAGAGTCCTTTGTGATACTTGATCTCGATGACCAAAGCCTTGACTCCATTGATGCAGCAGTATTGGGATATTAAAAGTGCCCACGAGGATAAAATATTACTCTTCCGCATGGGTGATTTTTTTGAGATGTTCCACCAAGATGCCGAAGTCGCTGCGCCCATTTTGAATATTGCATTAACTCAAAGAAACAAAAAGTCTGATGACTATACCCCCATGTGTGGAGTTCCCCATCACAGTATTGGAGGGCCAATTGCTAAGCTTTTGGGGGCAGGGTACAAGGTGGCCATTTGTGATCAGGTGGAGGACCCCAAGTTTGCAAAGGGCATTGTAAAAAGAGCGGTCACAAGAATTTTAAGTCCAGGAATGGTTTTTGATCCCGACACTTT
Source organism: uncultured Pseudobdellovibrionaceae bacterium (assembly GCA_964502735.1). Classification (GTDB taxonomy): domain Bacteria; phylum Bdellovibrionota; class Bdellovibrionia; order Bdellovibrionales; family UBA1609; genus JACKAN01. Next base: position 6,283 of record CAZCYD010000045.1, on the reverse strand, counting down.
AGAAATGAATGAACCTCATTATATTGCGGCTTACAGCCAAAGCCTTGTGGCTTTTCTGGATACAACAACGGGAGAGGCCTTTTACTACAAAATAAACACAGAGAGTGAAACAGCAAAAATTATTGACATTTTGAGCCCTAAAGAAATTATTATTTCGCGTGCACAAGAAAACTCATCGGGAAATTCGTCGCCCACTGATTCGTTATCTCATCTGAAATTGCACATGACCTCTTTTGACGACCTAAGTTTGGCCCCTGACCGCTGGCAGGGTCAAGATGTGGCTGTACGAAGGCTTGTTTCTTATTTGGCTTATATGCAGAACCACGGCCTTTTAGAAATCTTGGAAGAGTTTGAAGAAAGAAGTTTTAGCCGTCGCATGCATTTAAGCCCCGTTGTTATCCGTCACTTAGAGATTTTTAAAAATTATAGGGGGGGACAAGAGGGAACATTGTTTCAATGCATTAATAAGTGCAAGACGTCTTCGGGATCAAGGCTGCTAAAGGCATGGCTGCAAATGCCCTTGACAGACTTGCAGTGGATTCAGTTTCGGCAAAGCCAAGTCATGAAGTGGCACTCTCAGCCGGACGAGCTTAAAGAGGTCAGAAAGATCTTGTCTTCAATGGGAGATATTGAGCGACGTCTGGGGAAGCTCTCAAGCCCGAACTGCACTCCTCTGGATATTCTAGCTTTAGCCGACTCTTTGCAGACGGGATTGATTTTAGCCCCTCTTTGTAGGGACCTTGATATTAAAAATGAAGATCTCTTGCTAGCTGAAAAAGTTGAAGGGAGCATTCGAAAGATGATAAATCCCGAAGCTTCACAGTCTTTTAAGCAAGGTGGATTTATCAATAAAGGTGTTAGTGGCGAATTGGATCAGCTCATCATGTATGCTGAAAACAGTCAGAAACTTTTATTGGAGATGGAAACACGAGAAAAGGCGAAGACGGGGATACCTTCTTTAAAAATAAGGTATAATAACGTTTTTGGTTATTATATTGAGATAACAAAAACCCACGCACATAAGGCTCCAGATCACTACAAAAGAAAACAAACACTTACAAATGCCGAAAGGTATTTAACCCAGGAGCTGCAAGAGTTAGAAGATAAAGTGCTTTCTGCCCGCTCAAAGCGATTGGAGTTGGAAGAGAGCATTTTTAAAAATTTAGTTTCGAGGATTTTAGCAAAATTACCTTCTCTTATGAGGCTGAGTCGGAAATGGGCGGAGTTGGACGTTTTTTGTTCTCTGGCATGGTTAGCGCTTGAGCAAAGTTATTGCCGGCCAGAACTTGGCACTCAGCAAGTGCTTTCTCTGCAAGGCTCACGACACCCTGTTGTAGAAAGTGCGGTCTCAGTCCCGTTTACCCCCAATGATATAGAGTTGAGAGAAAATGGCTGCTTTCTTTTAACTGGGCCGAATATGGCGGGAAAGAGCACTTTAATGAGGCAGGTAGCTTTGACTTCTATTTTGGCTCAGATGGGGAGTTTTGTTCCCGCATCAAAGGCTTTATTGCCCATTTATGATCAGATCTTTACCCGAATAGGAGCCAGTGATTTTTTGTCAGAGGGCCTGTCTACATTTATGGTAGAAATGAAAGAAACAGCGGAAATGTTAGAAAGTGCAACTCCCCGGTCGTTGGTCATCTTGGATGAAGTGGGAAGGGGAACCTCCACATTTGATGGCATGAGTCTGGCGCATGCTATTTTGGAGTACCTGGTTGAGACCGTTCATTGCCACACATTTTTTGCGACACACTACCATGAATTGACCCATCTGGCGAGAAAGTACCCCATGATTCACAATTTTCACATGAGGATTAAAGAGGATCAGGGTAGCATTAAATTTTTACATACATTGGTTTCTGGAGCGGCAAATAAGTCTTATGGAATTCAAGTGGCCAAGTTGGCGGGCCTACCCTCTGTAGTCACAAAGAGGGCCGCAAGGGTATTGAGCCAGCTGGAGTTAGATCCTCATTTGTCAGTGAGCACTCAGCAAATGAATCTACTAGAAGGCCCCATCGAGGAAGAAAAAGCTGAGGCCAGTCGAATTGATGAGTCGAGCTCAATTAGTGGGGCAGGCTTAATCGCTGGGACTGGCTCAATTGATGAGGCAAGCCTTGAACTTTTGGAAGAAATCAAAAAAACCTCTGTACAGCAGATGACTCCTCTTGAAGCATTAAATGCAATAGCCAAATGGCAACAGCAGTTGCAATAAAGATTATTTAATGCACTTTATTTAATGCACTTTATTTGGGAAGTTGAGTTATAACGATGGGTATGGACTGCGGAAAGTTAAGCTTTCGGACATTTTTAACTGAAAAAGAGTTTGAAGAGGCTAGAAGAATATTTAGTCCTCCTCCGATTCGTCCTTCTGAAGTTTCAAGATCCAGTCAAAACCAGTCTCAAAAATTTCAGTCTGAGAGGCCTCAAAATAAAATATTTCAATGGCAAACACAAGAAGGAGTGGGTTCATCCTCCTTATCTAATTGGTTGGGAAAAACCTTGCTGGATCGTTTGTCCTCACATAAAGACTGGGAAAAATCTAAACCTATCGCCATTGGTTCTTGGGCTATGGGGGATTTGTGTCCGCGTAGCGATATTGATTTGGTTTTCTGTGGAGACTTGAAATCTATTAAAGCTATCGTAGAAGATTTCAATTTGATAGGGCTCAAAATCCGTTACCGCGTGCCAGAGTCTCTCGAGGATTGGACTCAGGGTGTGAATGATGAGGATGTGATTTCCCTATTTATGGGTTGTGGTCTGACGGCAGAGTCAGATATTTTATTGCGAAATCAAAGGCAGCGGTTACAAGAGAGAATTAGATTTTACAGGAAAAAGTGGTATAAATCTATGCTCGAAGAAAGGCAAGCCAGAGCCAAAAGATTCAATTCTATCGCAAACTATCTAGAGCCCAATATAAAGTACGGAAAAGGTGGCTTGCGTGACATATTGCAAACACAGTTACTATTTGAAATCTTCCCAGAAAAATTTCAAGATTCTGAGGACATAAAAGTCTTTCTTGGAAAATATAAAACGTTCTTACTCTATCTCAGGCAAACCATGCACCTTAATGGTTTAGATGAAGTCATGGTCGCGAGTGAACAAAAAATTTTGGGTGAGTCGCTAGGTTTTGCAGAATTAAAAGAGTTTATGCGAGAGGTTCAATGGGCTTTGTCTGAATCGGGATTTTATTCAGACTGGGCATTTGAAAGAGTCAGATTGTCACAGCAGAAAATTAAATTTTACGACGATTTGAATTACGGTCAGTTGAACAAGGCGGTTGAAGATCTAAAAGAAGATATAAGTTATCAAAGGCAGGAGCGAGTCAGAAGGTTTGTTGATTTAAATAAAGTCCAGATGACAGATTTGGCCATGGGACTTCTTTTTAAGAATCTTTTGAGAGCTTGGCCACAAGATCATTTGTTGGTGGGTCTATTTAATTCGGGGCTGATGCAGATTTTCATCAAAGATTTGGAGTTGGTTAGAGGCTTGGTTCAGCACGACCAGTATCACCGCTACACAGTTCAGACCCACCTTTTACAGTGTATGCGAGAAGTCATTTCCTTGAGATCAAAGCCACAAAAAATTGGCAGGTTAAGGCAGTGGATGAAGGATTGGAACGAGGAGGACTGGCACATCCTACTTTTGACAGCCTTGTTTCACGATTTGGCAAAGGGAAAAAAAGGGGATCACTCAACACTGGGTGCCCAGATGGTAAAAAAATATTTTGTAAAGTGGAAATGGCCTTTGCGCCTAACTGTGGAAGTGGCTTGGATGGTTAAAAACCATTTGTTGTTTTCAAAAGCGGCATTTCGCAGGGACCCTCAAGATCCTAAAAATTGGGAAGATCTTTACGTCAAGGGGGTTAAGGGTAAGCGTCTATTTCGATTGGCTGTTTTTACTGCAATAGATATTCGTGGAACTAATATAGAAGCGTGGAATGACTGGAAAGAAAAGCTTTTGGATCAGTTGGTGGAGTCAGTGAATTCTCCTCGGGCAGGTAAATATTTTCGTCTTATAAAATCAGCTGGTGATAAAAAAGTTAAAATTAGTCACGAGTTCTTACTTTCTTTAGATCCGACAGTGGTCGAAACCGTTCCCACCCGGATTCTTTTAAAGGATTACAAGGAGTTAAAATCACAAAAAAAAGAACTGAGCCCACTTATTTGGCAACAAGAAGATGGAGTTTCTTGGGTTCGGTTTCACAAAGTTAAGGACGAGCCTGGAACATTTATGGGATTTGCGGCCAAGCTGTTCTCGGCAGGGTGCCAGGTGCAGGAGTCTTACGTTCAGACTTACACCAGTTATGGCGTGTACGATTGGTTTCGAATTAAAACACATAAATCTCCGACTCAACTTAAAAGACTTTTTGAATTGATTGCGGAAAGAAATGAATTGTCTATTCCTAAAATTAAGTTTGAAAAAATTGACGTGGCTCTTTATCACGAGAATCAGGCTATCTTCAGTTTTCGCGGAAAAAATAAGACGGGAGCTCTATTGAGTGCCAGTAAGGCCTTGTACGACGAGGGCTTAGATATCGTGTGGGCAAGGGCTCATACATGGGGTCGTCGATTGGATGATATCTTTTGTGTAAGACTGTCAGAGGCTGAGGCCAATCGAGTTTTAAAGACCTTAAGAGACAAATTTCAGGAAGCCCTTTCATAGATGCCTAAAAAATAAGCTGCATAAATTCATGAACGTGAGACTATTGTTAGAAACAATAATTTTTTTTAACTCTTCTTTAGCCTAAATAGACTCTTGTTGAGTCTAACTTTTATAGTGAGATTACAGAACGTTATAAGAAAATTCTCACAGTCAGTTAAGGATTTGGCGAGACTGTAGTCCCGTTAATTTTGGCAAATCAGACGTTGATTCAGTCTAGTTTTTAAGAATTTTTAAGTATAAAGGCTTGCGCCCTATCCTAATTGCTGACAGACTTTTATATAGGTGGTCGCGTTACCTATTTGTCTAAGAATGGGACTTATAGGTAAGGGTGGTAATTAACAGTAACCAAAGAATATAGGGGAGGGAGCAAGGATGCTCAGAGATGTACTTATCCAAAAAGGACTGTCAAACAGAGAGGCCGAAGTCGCAGAATTAGTAACTCAAGGGTTGAGCAATAAAGAAGTTGCAAACCAACTTTTTGTTACAGAAAAAACTGTGAAGTTTCATTTAACAAACATTTACAAAAAAATGAATGTTAAATCTAGAGCGCAGTTAATTGTGTGGTGTCTACCTCACTTGGGTTTTGTGGAAAAAGAAGAGCGTCAGGCGGCTCAAGAACAGGCCAATACTCAACAGGCCCAAAATCAAATATTGCCAAATACAATTCCTGCTGGTAATCAAACCGTCGGTGGAATTATCAATCCGCTTCCAGGAATGAGCGGTGGTTTTGGTAATTCTGGAAATGGTGGAACCGACGCCGGTTCATCATTTGGCTCTTAATTATAGTTAGTTATAGCAATTAATTATAGTTAATTATAGTTAATTATAATATTTTATAAGTATTCCAGATTGTGAGGTAAGAGTGGAAGCTAAGCCCGTTTCGCTTTCTAAGGTGACGATGACAGAAATGGTGCTTCCCACTCATACCAATGCTCTCGATACAGTCTTTGGCGGCGCAATAGTCTCTTGGATTGACATCGCCGCCGCTATTTCTGCTCAAAGACATTCTCTTAAGCCCGTTGTCACGGCAAGTATTGATGATTTACATTTTATTGCACCAGTTAAGCGGGGTTGGATAGTTAACCTCAAGGCCAGTGTCAACTTTGTAGCCAAGTCCTCAATGGAAGTGGGGGTTCGCGTGGACGCTGAGAACCCCATTAGTGGAGAGTCCTTTCATACGGCCACAGCTTATTTAACTTTTGTAGCTTTAAACTCTCAAGGGCGGCCCGTTGCCATACCTCAAGTGCTTCCGGAAACAGATGTTGAAAAGAAGCGATTTGAACAAGCACAGATTAGGCGTCGCCTTAGGCTTGAACGCAGAGAGATTTTCAGAAAAAAATAAGCTACAACCCAAATCCGCGGATTTGGGTGCAAATATCAAGCTGCGGCAATCCATAAAAGGCCTGGTTTTGAGAACCCTTTCATTTTATAAAATTGGCTAAATTGAAGATTTAATTAAAAAATTTTTTTAGCTTTTGCAATGAGGCTTACATGGAATTGAATGTAAGTTTCGTTATTAAGTTTTATGCTTAAATTTTAATGTGAGTGACTTTAAATTGAGTTTCTTTAGTTAGTTAGTTAGTTAGTTAGTTAGTTAGTTAGTTAGTTAGTTAGTTAGTTA
>CAZCYD010000044.1:0-26277 GCA_964502735.1 uncultured Pseudobdellovibrionaceae bacterium | reverse complement strand
AATCTAAAAGAAGTACAAAAAGCGTACGAACAGACCAAACAAAAAACAGGGCTTGGTCTTCCCCAAAAGTACTGGACAAATTTTAGTGAACGATTTACCCCCAATAGGAGGAGAGAATCGTGGAAAAGAGGAAAAGTTCAAAAAAGTCTCCACTTTTTTTGGGGAATTCCAAATTGATCTTGCCCAAGATTTGCGTATTACAGCTAGAAATCAGTTTAGTGAGCTTGCAAATTTTGTAAAAACATTTTTTGGCCAAAATTCTGGGGCCATTGCCAAAACAAAAGAGTTTATTGATGCCGCAGGTATTGAGAGAACTAACAAATTACTTGTACAAGCTAGGGCTCCAAGGGTTCTAGATCGGTCTGTTCATAAGTTAGTTGTCCGTCCTGCTGAGTTCATTAATGCAACAGCCCATGCAGGTAAAGCGCCCCCCTATAAAGTGGGAACAAGAGTTTACGAATTTACAACAGATAAAGAAATTAAGGATCACTTTGTAAGGGTTTATAGCCATAATCGAGCTGCTGGGTATTGGATTGTAGAGAAGGGGGCGATAAGAGGCAAGACGTCAGGTGAAATCAAAGATTTGTTGTCGCTTCCAGTGGAACCCACCCATATAGTCGATGTTGTTATCCCACCAGGGGTGGCCATTAGAAAGGGAATAGTGAATCCTATGTTTGACTCCACTGGAAATAGATTTAGTATTCAGTACGAAATTGCTATGGAAAGAAGAAGTGTCGCCGATGATAAACTATTTGAAAGTTTTTTTCAGAATCCGAGGAGCTTGTAATTATGAGTAAATGGTCATTTTCAGAAGAAAATTTAATAAGAGATGGGGTCGTGGTTGGTAAGTTTGATGGTGGGATTGCAGAGATTTTGCCCCATAAGGGTGGGGTTGTAATCCGAACATATGCAAATGAGGGTGAGGGTGTTTATTTGATAAATCCAGATGGAAGTATCAAATGGAGAATAGATTCGAGTGAACACAACTTTAATGCAAAAGCATTATTTACATCGATTTTTTTTATTAATGATGAATTGATTGCTTTTGAAGCTAGTGGGCACGACTGCTATGTGGACATTGAAACAGGCAAGGTAACGAAAATTGAATTTATGAAGTGAAGTGTGAGGGATAGGATTATGCTAATTTGGAGATTGGTGACATGAGGTTTTTAATAATGGTGTGGGTGAGTTTGGTAGTCGTACCCTGGCAGGCTCAGGCTAATCGCTTAGACGATGGAGTTGAAATTTGTTTAATTGATTTTATCAGCGAGATGGATTTTAGTAGTCGATTTGAGTTCGAGCATAATATTGTTTTAGGGCAAAGTTTTCCAGAGTTTCACAGTCTATATAAAGCTAACTTGAGGTGTATAGAAAGAGACTACTTGTGGCAAGGATTGGATATGATTAGCATAACCTTTGAATTTGCGGCCTTGGCCAGCTTAGCCTGTACAGGAGGAGCTGGAGTTCCAGCCTCCATTGCCTTTGGCTTTATAGGTTTGACGACTCATGTTGCAAAGTTTTTTGTTAGAAGCCTGCCTTGTCAATCTGGAGATGATGAGATCGCTAAAAAAGTATTTAAACAGGAAATGTGTCGGTTAATTAATTCAGAAGGTGGTCATTGTGACCTAAGCAAAGTCCGCCTAGTTCCCGTTGACATAAATTCAACCCGTACCACCTACTTATAGATTATCCAAAACTATGGAATCTCTTGTTAGAAAATGGAATTTCTTATTAGAAACAGGAAGGAAATAGGAAAGAAATTGGAAGAGTCAGTTCCAAATTATAAGAGATAGAAATCAAAACTTATCTTAAATGAAGAATAATCTGTAGTTTGAACAGCCTACCAGTGAATTTATTAGTGGCATTGAGCTTGCAGTCTTGGCTCGTTGTTAGCTGTGTTGTTGGTCCCGATATTGGGATTTGCAATGTGAGCGACCGCGAATTCAATATTTTTTAATAAATTGAAATCAGTGAAATTCAAAGCCGCCGTGGTGGAGAGGGTATATGGGAAAAAAATATAAAAGGCAAAGCTCTATGTCACAAGACATCAGAGTAGATAAGCATAGAGGATATCACAAAAATATGAACGGGATGAAGTTTAAAGCTATTGTAGGCATTTTTATTTATACGCTTATAATTTGTATAACTATGATCAGTAACACCAGTTATGCGTCAACAAACGACTCACCTACAAATCTACCCTATATTGGTCCTGAGGCTGAGACTTGTCTGATTAATAAGCCTGAACCTGTAGAGTCATTAAATGGCGACAGTTTTGATGATCGAGACGGGGGCTACTTAACCAGTGAAGATTGTAAAACGCTTTATGTAAAACCTCCTAGCATAGGGGTCATTGAGGAGGCTTCAGTTAGAGAAACTTTATTTGCTTCTCTTTGCGGACCCATTAGAAGTCTTGTTGGAATGGTTAATGATGTTTTTAAATACAGAGTGGAAAATGAAAATAAAAATAATAATCTTCTAGAAAAGATCAGCTCCACGCGAGATGAAGAAGAAAGAAACCAATTATTTGAAGAACTACAAAAAACAACTGCCAATATATCCTATGCTTTAAAAATATTAAATCGCATGAAACAAGATATAAAGAATATAAGTTCGGGTGATGTCGCCGCAACTTATTCTGCAAATATATCTTTAGATTGGACCCGGTGGGTACAAGCTTATGCAAAGTCTAATCCTGGGCTAACAGTTGTTCCCCTACCAATATCGGTGGGTTTGCTAAGCGCTAAACTCGTAGATAGTACCCCATTGACAAGCCCTAGAGATGGGCAAGGTTTGTTTGAGACCATCGAAGCTAAGCCTATTATTGATTCCAGGGTTTCAGGGCTTAAGCTTAGGGAGCTAACAAAGGATTTAAGCTTGCCTTTTCCTGACTTTGTTGCTGGCTATAAGGGGGATGCGACCCTTATGGGTCAAAGTGCTTCGCTACAATTAGAAATGAGTAGTTTTGGCTATTGTGCTTTGGATTCGCTTGAAAATAATAACCAAACTGTATTCACTTATATGGCCCCAACTTACACATACTTTTACCCCGTACAAACGAAAGCTACTTATAAAATTGAAATAAATACTGGCAAGTTTAAAGAAACAATTAAGAGTTTGTTAAAAAACAGTTCGGGCAGAGCACTAACTTCAACTGCTGTTTTTGAAGCTGTAACTCCAGAAGAAGTTCATGTAAGTATGAACCCTGGAGCCTTTAGTGGCGACAAAGCTCAAGAGTTAAAAGAAGAGTATGAAATTGGTTTAAAAAAGATGGTTCTAGACGGTATTATGGCTCGGATATCAGAAAAAATAGATACAATTTATCAGAGCGCACATTACACAATTTCAACGCCAAAACTCACTCGAGTTTGTCACAAAAAGAATTATATTCTTTGGAGTAAAACAGTTTGTAATAACCACACCTACTATGTTTCTGAAACTAAATTTGATAGTGATAAGTTTGATAAATATTTAAGTGAACTAGTTGGCGAAAGCGAGAGTGGGCGCGTGCAAAAGTATATAAACCACACTTTGTTAGATTCAACTGCGTTTAATCCTAAGATGTGAATGGAGAGTATCATGTGTAAGTTAATAATTTTTCTATCTGCAGTCATGTTTTCTATTTGTGGCTATGCCGAGAATATCGACGTTGAAATTTACGATTCAGTTTTGAGAAAAAATTTGGTCTTGAATGTAAATGTGTATACTGGTCAGTATACAACCAGTGTTGTAGATCATTTTCAAACTTCTTTAGAAGTAGATGGAGACAATATTGGTATTTGCAATTTTGTTGACAAGGTTTTGCGAGATGACCCCACTACATACGCCCTAGGGTTAATGAATATAAACTCTAATAGAAAAATCAAATGGAAATTTTTTGATAACTTTAGAGAACTAGAGAGGCTAGAGTTGCCCTTGTCTAAAAAATTAGAAAAAAAAGGATATAGAATCAAGAATTTGACGAATTTAACAAAAGCTCTTGTAGAGGAAATCGAAGTTAAAAAAATAGTTTGGAACTCAGGGTCTCTAAGTTTAAAAAATGATGATTTATTGGCAAAGGCAGAAACCGATATAAAAAGGATGCTAGAGTTAGCTCCTGGACGCTCCAGCGAAGTGGGCCACTTTGAAGACGTGTCCAAATATGAGTTTTTGTACTGTGATCTTCTAAGAGGCCAAGTTAGTATTCATGTGTCTTTAAAAGGGAGTCAGAGAAAGTATTTTGACGAAAAAATCACTCCCTTAAAGGTGACTCTCAGTCGTGAAGTGATTGCCTCTATATCTCAACAGCTAAATTTAAAAAGAAATGACATTTTAAGTTTGGCAAAGACAGAAGCTTTGGTTCAGAGAAAATCGCAGATTCAACTAGTTACTTCAGTAGGATATCTGGCGCAAATTTTGGCCGATAAAAATATTAAAATGAGTGATTTTGAAAATGATGAGTTTTTTAAACTTTTGTCAGGTGTAGTCAATATGACTAGTGGACTGCCAGTTCGACTTAATGAACAACAGGCCCATCAAATAGAAAAGTCTTTATATCGAGATGCATTTGACTTTAATGATACTACAGAATTCGAGCTGGATGCATTATTTCAATAGGGGAGTTAGCAATGCTAAATTTAAAGCTTTTATCTTATATAAGTTTTTGTGTGATTGGGTCTACAATGAGTATGGGAAATGTTGAAGCGGCTCCCAAAAAATATTCAAACTGTACGGTTCGGTCTAGTATTAAATCTCCTCCAGGGAGTAGTGGTTATTATATGAGTGCGGATTGTAACAAGGCCTATATATTACCTCCAGAAAAAGGTTATGTGGAATACAGCAATATCGTAAGCTCATTGGATTCTTCTTTATGTCAGGGAACACAAGGTTTATTAAATTTTATTACCCAAAGTATGGGTGAAATTGAACAGATAAGAAATGAGATTTCTAAAGAAGAAGAGAGCGTAGAAAAAAACGACCACAAATTAAGAGATATGCGCAGTGATTGTGATCGGATATCAGAGCAGGTCTTTTCTATGGAAGACCGTATTTTAATAACCAATGGTCAATTGTCAATTTTAGAGGGTGAACTTCAAAAGTTGGAGAAAGAAAAAATAAATTGTGAAAAAGAAAATGGCACTAATAGTGTGTTTTGTACATTGATAGGATTTGATATTGAGGATGTAAAAGAAAAGATTTCTAAAGTAGAGTCAATATTAAATCATGCAAAAAATCTGAAAGAGACAAACGAATCCCGTTTAGATTTATGTGAAAAAAGAGTTGAGTTATGGTTAGCGAGATCTACTAGAGATAATAAAGATTATAAAAAACTTAAACAAAATCTGGCAACATCCCTTATGGGTTACCAGAGGTTATTAAATCAACAAATTGACAGTGAATCCTCCGAGGTTGGCGGCGTCATGGGTGTGAATTTTTTGAGTACCTTTGAAGATCTAAGAACTGACTTTGTTGAGGCTAATACACATTTGACAAATCAGGTTGAGTTTGTGCAAATGCCACTCAAGTCGACAAAAATAAGCTTTCAACTGATTGAAAACGGCAAAACAGCAGGGTTCCCTGTAATTTTGCAATCTCACATTAATGGGTTGTCTGTGCATAGGAGCGAAGATGCACTTGTCTCTACAGATTTAGCTGCCAAGGGGGTTGCTGAAGCTAACAAGTTTTTTGGTCAAGGAGTGGGGGGGAATATTGTCCTCAACCGTTTATCGGTTTGCAAAATGGCGAGGCAAAAAGGAGTTCATGAGCCAAGTCATTTAAAAGCTTCTGACATTGCAAGTCTATTAAAGCCAACAGTGTCTTATGAATACGAGCTGCAAGCCGATAGAAATATCAAAGTCGCATTTGAAGAAAATCATTTTTATCAGTTAATTCATAAAAATATAAATTCGAAATCTGGTTTATTTAAGACTAGAACGCTGAATTCACTTTTTGAACAGTCCGAAGCCAGTAAGTGGATAGACATTGAGATAACCTCTCAAGATGGCGACCACAAGTTTGTAGACCCTGTGCAGATGGCGCTGGACTTTAAAAAAGAGCTGGCTGATGCCGCGTTAACAAAAGTGGCTAAAAGTTATTTGTCTAGTGAGCAGGTGGCCCTTTTAGAGGGGGGAGGCTCTGCAGCAGAAGGTGCATCAAAGATCGTAAAAGAGTGCCCACATTCTTATTGTCGGGCGGCAGGGATGATTTTGGATTTAGGTAGTGCCTTATTTGGTGGAAGTGTGCAGGAAGCGAATATGATAAAAATAGTTAAGGCTAAAGAAAAAATTGAAATTCGCGATTCTAAGATGTCGAAACACTCGAATAGCCAAGTTTTTGAGCCAAGGGGAATTTAAGTGCTCAATAAATATATATTTTTATGTTTTTTGCTAACTTTGGTGAGCTCCCCACAAAGTGAGGCTCGACTGGAGGGCAGATATTTAAACAAAGTAACACCTGATTATAAGTCTTCCAGCTCTGTGAACTCTGTTTTTGCTGTTTTAGATCAAGAGCCAATGGGTATTATTGCATATTTGAGCACTGAGCTAATTGTTTCTGTTGAAGAGCAAATGACCTGTTCACATGTAAAAAGGAGGTTTAGTGAGTTGCCAACTCTAATAGCTGAATATCAGCAGATTTATGAGCATAATTTTTTGGAGACTTTTCAATCAACTATTAAATTGGACAATGATTTAAACGATAATTTGCCAACTTATTTAAATAGCAGTTCAATCCTTAGTCTTTATGAAGATTCTATGCGTTACATTTCGAATAAGCTCAATACAAGTTATGTAGAGAAAATGGGTAAAAAAATACTGAGAGTGAATGGGTTTATTCCTAGTCAAACACTAGATTTAGATGCCACAGGAGTTAATGGAGTAGGTGTTTATGTATTAGGAAAAATGGAAATTAGCGCTAATAAAAAATTTGAATATTTACCTGTAAAGATTGATCAGGCTGAAGATGGTTGGATTGTGAGTTTTGAGTTAAGTGCTGGAGAAATTTGTTTAGAATCTTTCGTGAAACTTTTTATTCTTTCCCACTGTGAGAAAAATGAATTTGTGTTTTCATCCTGTCGTGGCAAAGACTGCCTGTCGGTCTCTGACTACAATTGGCACAGATGTAAGAAGAAGGAGCTTTTGACTTTAGACCTTAAGGTGCTCTCAGAGGGTATAGGAAAAAATGGTGGTCGAATAGGCAGGAAACATTTATGAGACTTTGGCTATTTTATTTAACATTTACGTTCTGTAACATAACACTTGGTGATTTTACTGGAGATGAAGTTCTTAAAATAGAAACAAGCTGCAAGGGAAAAAGTTTAGCGGAGTTGTTGGAGACACTGTTGCAGGTTGAGAGTCTTCACAATTGTAGTCTTAATGTCGTTAAAGTTGAAAAAGATGAGGTGTATCGATATTTAGTCGAAGTTCAAGACGACTACATCTGCGAACGGGACCCATTAAACTGCCATTTTGAGTTGCAAACATTTGAGATTGAATCTTTCTGCTTACAGAACACTAATAACAAGGTCGAAGATTTTTTCTATCAAGACCACTACCAGTTTCCAGGGGCTGTTGTAAGTCAATTTGTTAAAGCCAACTATGACTATTTTGGCAATTTGATTTATTTTAGTATGGGAGAAAGATCGCTAATTCCAGAAAAAAACCATAGAGTAACTTGTAAACCAAGTCTGTTTGGAGGTTGATTTTGAAGTGTTTAGTCTATTTTGTTTTTTTAGTTTTTGCCGCTTGTGGTGAATCCAAGAGCTATAATCCCGATCAATCTGTAGAAAATAAAAAAATAAATAAGGAGTCTACAGAGTCATGTTCATTTAAATTAACTGAACTGCAAGAAAAATTATTTTTATCTCATCTAGACAAAAATTGGGAAAGCTTTGGAGAAAAACAAATAAAAAATTGTTCTGAAGAACAAAATAAATTTTTAACTTTGATGAGTGCTACAGTGTTTGAGAGTTTTAAAGGGTTAGGCATAAAAAAAATTAATGAAAATAAAAATTATCCGCAGTGGGTGCTAAAAATGTCTGATTTGGACCACTGTCGACCTAAGAACTTAACCGTTCAAAGTATGAAAGATATTCTAAATTGTCAGTAGAGGGATGTGTGTATGAAAGCAGTGATTGAAAAAGTTGTAAGTATAAAAGTTGCGAGTATGAAAAAATTGGTTTTATCCGTGTCAATCCAGTTGTTGTTAATATCTACTGCCTGGGCGGATATATTAGTTGTTTCAAACATTGCTCAGGATAGAAGTGAGGTCGAAGTCACTTACATTAATCAACGACCCAAGGATATGTTTTGTCCTGAGGTTCATGTGAGACTTGAATATTGTGATTCTTATTACTGTGATGTCGTAGGGGAGACTTTGTCCACAATAGATTCGCTTTATGTAAGAGCCAGTGGTGAGGTTAGTTTTAAAGTTGGAGGATCTGCGGATAGAATTAGACAGCACTACCCAAAAGCTATTATAAATAGAGTCAAAGACCTAAACACAGCCGAGTGCCGAGTGGCCAGTTTTAAAGACTATTGTCGCTATGCCGACCATTCAGTTGAAGAGCAGAGAACTCTGGACAAAATATTGGAGTCTCTGAGATATGAAAGCTGTGACGTTGAGTCCAAAGACTTAAAATATATAAACATTAATGGCTCTCAAATTAGAGAGCTAACACCCTTTTCTTATATAGAGCAATTAGAGAATTTAAACTTAGCCAATAACGAGATTGAAGATTTAAGTCCACTTTATAAATTGACTAAATTGTGGTCTGTTATTGTCGACAATAATCCAATAACAGATTTGGAGGGCTTGTTAAATAATAAGCTAATCACTCGAGTTTCTGCTAAAAATATTCCTCTAAAGGGAGCTATTTATAGCCCGCACTCACCATCATTAAAATATTTAGACTTGGGAAGCCAGGGGCCAATTTGCAACGAGACAAAGGCGTATTTTGAAGGGCAGCAATCATCAGTGAAAGTGATTTGCAATTAGTCGTTGGGGAAAGAAAGAGAAGTTAATATTTCACGAATCCAGGGCAGGTATTGACCCAGACCTCATTATTGCTGAAGCATTTTTTTGAGTTACAAACAGAATCTAAGGTTAGCGGATTATAATTAACCTGATGATTACCTAGAGAGCCAAATTGAATCCCTTCTTTTTGGTTTTCGGAATTTTGAATGTACTTTTTCAATTCGTCACGAACGCATACGCTCACTTTTGAATCCGATCGCAATAGCTTTTCAATTTTATGAAATTGAGAATCGCAGGAGTCCTTATCCAGGTGCGTTGGTTGCATAATTTCCAAAACTTCATTTTTGTCATTTAAAATGTACATGAAGTATTGATGTCTCCAGTTATTCTCAGCTTCAGCATTAAGAAAAAAGCAATTTTGTCGCACGCGATCCGAATTTACCTGGATGATATGGAGATTGTGCGCTTTGTCTTGTTTTGCGCCAGGAAAAGTTTTCAAGTGAAAAGCACCTGTAGATTGACATGCAGAAATAAAGAGGCAGAGAAAAAATAAAAATGAATTACTTTTTAAGTTCACCATAGTCCTCCCTGTATTTTTTAAGTCCCGCCTTTTTATAATCAGAATTGCTCTTTATAAGACCCTTATATTCCAAAATTATTTCTTCATGATTTGGAGCGCGTTTCAGTTTATTTGTTGCCGTCTCTTTTTTGCGGTGTAACCACCGTATAGCCATTGGAATCGAAATGTTTGGGTCCTTTAGATCTTTCTGTCGAACATCTTTAAAAATGAATTCTTTGGTTTCACCTTTTGGATCTTTCAGAATCTTCAAAGTTTTCTTGGTGATCTGAGCAATGCCCAGCGCAATTTTTCTGTTCCCCAATGGATCGGGGTTAAAACTCGATTCGCTCGCAATGAGCGCTTTTACAACATCTGGATCAAGTGGAGGGTCAGCATTGAACTTCTTGTTGAAGTAATCTGTCCATACAGCAATGACCTCATCATATTTATCCGCTCTTTTGTACTTTGCTGTTAATTTCCCCTTGGTTGGATAGACAACTCCCTTGCGATCATAATTTTTGAAAATAGATTCCATTTCTGTCGCATCTAAATAGGTGCCCTTGAGACGGCGTAAGTGACGATCTCTTATCGTGACTGCTGTAGGATTCTTTTCGCTCACTGGAACATGCAAAGGATGTTTGCGGACCGTGGTAAATTTCTTTCGACTATTCTTAGGCATATACTAGCACCTTGGCAATTATTCGATGGGGGGTAACAAATTCATCTCCAGATGAGTTCTTGAGCATCTCATCGTGTTCACAATCAAAATGTTCCACATGCTCCGGAGTTAAACTCGCCGAAATAATTTTTTCTACCATCGGCTCCTCTTTAATTCAAGTTCTCTGGAAACCCTGTAAATACTTGTGCGTTAGCCCAGTCTTGCAAGTGCTATTGCTAGTCTTAATCCGCAAGTTCTTGATTCTTAACGGTTTATTCTTGAAGGAAGTTACCTTTTGTCTTCAATATATGTGCACAAAAGGGGCGGGTACAATAATTTGTTATGCGTTCATTTTGATCAAAACAAAAGGTTTGCGCCATGGATGACACAACTAGTTCTCGCCCAAGACTATCTAGCCAGCGACTGCCAACTGGTAGGCTCGCACATTTTAAGCGAGTTTTTTCAGATTGAGAATCTTGAACAAGATCAAATCTCATTGGGCCTTTGACTTTCACTTTTTTATTTTGCAAAACTATAACGCCTTCTGAATCGTCTATTGTGTGGATACTCCCATTAGGAAAAAATGTAATCCATGTTCCTTGATCACTGCCACCGGCCAGTGGATCGCGAGTTATAGTCATAATTGAGTCTTTATACATCCATGTTCTAGTTTCGTTCCAATTTACATTTAGATATCCAGATTCCACATTTCCATTAGGGTAAACACAAAGATTTTTACTGTCGTGTGAATAGGGGGGGCTTGACCACTCGTCAATGAATAACTCTTCTGTGGGGCCAATTTGTGCTCGCGTAAATGTAGAGTTAGGTTTTTTGTAAAATGGTAGACAGTGGAGCTGACCGTCTTTATGAAAAGTGATTCTAGAGTTTGGTCCATTAGCCGTCCATCCAGAATAGGGTATAGAGGTTGTAAGATCTTGCTGCGGGAATTGAAGGTAGGTGGTCCACAAATTTGTTTTGTAGTGATTGTAGGAGGTTAATACCAGTCCTGTATCTCTATTCCACTCAAGAGGGCGGGTCCCGATTAAAGGAATTAGCACACCTGACTGTTCAATAAAGTTTAAATTTGAAGTTAAGACAAGACGGTTAAAAGTGGGTAAATCTTTAGGTCTATGGGACGGACTTAACCATTGATTTAAAAAGTATCTAGCTCTTGTTGGGTCCCAATAGCGAGAGTTAGGCGGCCGAGAATTTATATTCATTGTCCAGTACATAGACTCAAAATAAAAGTAGGATTCAGCAATTAGGAGGTGCTTTGTTTTTTTCGGGAGGGGTTCAAAAAGATCTGCATCAATAAATCCACTAAAGTCACCCCTTTGGTTGACGCTGATGTGAGCCAATATTTTAAACTCGCAATCTCGCCTAGAGATAATAGCTGTACTCTCAGTTCGAGGCCTTAAGGTGGACTGCTTTAAGGGCTTAAGGTGGGACCAGTACTGGTTTTTAAACTTCTGTAACATTCGACTTCGAGCTGGTGAAAAAGGATCTAGGTTTTTTATTAAATCTAAATCGTACTCAAACTCAAAGTGATAATCGCTGTCAGGTAATTGGTTGAGTTGGTAGTTCGATGTATAATGCTGTTGATAGTTAGATTCATGATTAGACTCGAAAGCATCAGTGTCGTTGGCGAGGAAGGGGCGCTCAAGCTCCGTTAAGGACAATTGGCCTTCGGGACATAGGGCTACCTCCAAATCAACATGAAGCTGTCGGAGGCTTGAGGCTTGTAATGGAGTAGAAAAAAATAGAAGCCAAAACCCCAACATAACTGTCGAGGCGTTGTTAAAATGGTTTTTTCCCAAATTGGCCATGAGTAAAATTCAACAAATTATTCTGAGGGTATCAAGTGGTAATTAACTGTAGCGGCCTGCGTTTAAAAGTTGCAAAGGGTCAAGAGCCTTATTCACAAGGTTGATCTTTGAAAAATACTGTGGAGCGACCTTGGTTTTGAGGTAATTCATACTTTCTATTGGATAACGATAGGGTACGAAACCCTCTTTTCGGAGCGCCTCGAGTTTGTTATGATATTCAGTCCAGACAGCTTCTTGTGGCAACTTGATATCGAACACGAGGGGCATAACAAGAGCCATAGTGCGAGGGTTTAAAACTGTCCATGTCCAGGTTTTTACTTTGAGAATATCATTATTGCTCCATGTTTTTGTTAAGTTTCTTAGGCGTGAAACCCTTTCTAAATCGATAGGGCAAAGGGGACTCAGCCAAATGAGCCCTTCATCATTAGATCTAAACTTGTGCCCAACCCAACTGGTTCTGCCATCTCCCAATTTGTAGAATTCATACAAGTTGGAAAGAGCAGAGTTTATAGCCGCCGAACTTTGAAAGGGAAGAAAACTTAGAATCCTTCGGAAAAGTTGAATTTTGTTTTTTGTCCAAGAAATACTGTGCAATTGGCAATTTAATAAAATGCGCTGAATTTCTTTTTTTAAAGTATTTGCAAGTCGAGACTCACATCTTAAAAAAAACATGAGCACCCATTCTTGGTTGCGAGTGAGTCTTTGCAACCAAGGTGAACTAGATGGTGAACTAGACGATGAGCTAGAGGATAATTGAGGTGAGGCAGAGGAAAGTTCGATTTGTCTTTGGTTAATAATTTTGAAACTTCCAGCGGGGATGTCTTTTCTCAATCCAATTTGTTGAAGAAAATGAACGACTTGATTCCAGTCGTTTTCCGAGAAAGAGGCTGTGAATAAGATTTGATCGGAACGCCTTTGGAGCAACTGAATTTTAGCATCAGTCACAATTACCCATGGCGATTGGGGAACGAGTTTTGACAAACAAGGGCCTATGCCATGAGGAAAGCATGATGATAATTTAGGATCGACCTCATCCAATGCCGGGGCAAAGTCCGATCCGTCAGGGTAAAAACCATTGACCGCCAATAAAGATTCAACGTGATCTTCAACCGGGCTGATGCCAAACCCTCGTTCAAGGGCATTGCCAATAATAGAGCCCTCGGGACCGGCTCCGGTGTTAGGGACGTAAAAATTGTAGTCATTGTCGTCGAGATATTTCTCAAGTTGGCCCTGGGTGACCCCAGCCTCTATGTGAAGAACTCCTGTTGCCTCATCAAAGCTGAGTATTTGGTTCATCTGGTAGAGGTTGATAACTTTATTGTTGGATTGGGTAGGTAGAAGCCCTCCGTAGCCCCAATTTCTTCCGCAGCTGGCAACTGAAAATTGTTGTTTTTCTGAGTTTGCAGCTAAAATTAAGCTTTTTAATTGTTCACGATTTTTGGGGGTGAAGATTTCAATGTTATCTCGGGAAATACCAGAAACTTTGTCGTAAAGAATGCCTCTATCACTATTGTATAGAGACTCTGGATTTTCAAATGAGGGTTCTCGAGGAATTTGAGGCACATTAAGATTTTAATACTATTTGATGTTAAAAGGAAGAAAAGGACTAAGTCCTGGTCCATAAAGCGTGGCAAATTTGCCACGCTTTACATTCACGAGTTTAGGAAAAATTTGATTTTTTTTATAACTGACTTTTCGTTTGTATTTGGTAGAGTTCGATGAGTAGAGGAGGTTAGTTAAGAGTTGGTAGCCGCAAATTTGAGAGGGCTTGCCTTAGTCGTGATGGTGACATGGGTGTATAGTCGATAGATTCATTTTGTTGCCAAATAAAGGCATTAATTAGACGAACGCCAATTGAATTGTGAATTCTCAAATTTTGCTCTGTCGCTAGGCGATCCAGGGACCTATAGATGGCTTCATGAGTTAAAAGCATATCTTGTTGGATAGGAGTCATTTTCTCCCAATAAGACTGCACTATAAACACATGGGTTTGGGTTTGAAGGGCGACTTGGACAAGAGTGCAGTTGTTGGGAATCCAGGCCAGAAGATCGTCATCTAAATCAACCAAATCAGCGTTATTAATAATTTTGAGCTGGGTTTTTACCCATAAAAGATCCTCTCTTACCATTTCAGTTAATATGGGGAATAGATTGTGCAAATTTTGAAGCGCATCAAAAGGAGCCATTTTTTCAGTTAGCAGCTCAGGTGTAAGTGTTTTTATTCCCCACTTAGGGGGAGCCTCGATTTCTTCAGCGAAAAAAAATGCGTTTAAAGGTTCTGTGCAGTCAAATCCATCACCGCCATTGCCTTTGTCAAAACCCGCACGAGAGTTATTGCTGTAGGCGAAAAGACTGGTGAAAAGACTAATAAAAATAAAATTTGAAAGCCAAGTGGTTCTAAATGATAGCCTTGAAGAGAAAAGATTTCTAGAAAGAAGTTTTTTAATTAAAGAGGTCATTTATTACTCCGAGACAAGAGTTGAGGCTTTCCGTCAATTTTTTCAGATACTGGAAATAGTTGCAAGTTGAGTTGTACGATTACATCCCCATCTTGTGAATCAAACTTAGCTTCAAATTGTTTTCTGAACTGTCGAATAAGGGCCTTCATTTGATTCAATTGCTGAGACTTTACGGCTAAAGTTAAAGAGGAAAAGTCGCGTTGATGGACTTTTAGTTTTTTCAGTGATCGTTTTGCCATTTTTAAGCTTATCAGGTGAGAGTGTTGTAAAGCGAGGGATAGAGTGTCTTCAGTGGTTGAGAACTTCTGTTGTACCGGGCGGAGAAAGCCATCTTGGTCTTTAAGAAAACCACTGGATTTTAGGGTTGATAGGACTTGCTTGCTGCGTTTAAGGGTGATTTTTAAGGTCGAAGAAAGAGTGCTTGGAGTCAGCTGGAACTTATGAATAGAGGCTAAACACAAGGTTGCGGCATATTCCCACTCAGATAAAATGCAAAAATGCTGAGCTTCTTCGACATGGTGTCTTGTTTCATGAGACAAAATGTCTTGGGGTAGTTTTTGTTTGAAAAGTAAACTTAAATAAAACTGTTTGCGCTCCAATTCACTTAGCTTTAGGCGGCTTATAACTTGATGGGCATGAAGAGGAGAGAGTGGTCGGCGGCCACGGAGTATACTAGATAGACTTCCGGGATCTAAACCTAAGTGCTGAGAAAAGGAGCGCAAAGAGTATTTTGGATTTTTGAGTTGGCGTTCAGCAAATTTTTTCTTCATGATGTCTACATAATTCGACTGGATCATTAGAAAAGCCTATTTCGGGTGGATCGAAATTCAAGCCGCATGGCGCATCAAGGAGTTACACCAATTTCAAAAAATAATCGTCTAAAATTTTGTAAATGCGCCCCATGCTCATACAGCCGCAGCCTTGAGGCTGCGGAACTGCGCGTGGGGCGCATTTACAAAATTTTAGACGATTATTTTTTGAAATTGGTGTAACTTGCGCGGCATATTAAGAGCTTTAAATAGTGACAGAATAGTCTATTATTCTGTGAATGATACCAGTAATTATTTCCGGAGGAAGTGGGACTCGGCTCTGGCCGGTTTCGAGGTCTTCTTATCCTAAGCAATTTTGTGAATTTTACGATCAATCCTTTTTGCAAAACACTTTAGATAGAGTGACTCAATTGGGTGCCTCTCCTTTAGTTGTTACTGTTGAGAGAATGAAAGACCTGACTCTGCGAGTTTTAAGAGATCAGGGGCTGGGTGAGAGTCACCTAATTTGTGAACCTATTGGTAAAAACACAGCTCCAGCTGTGGCCTTACTGTGCCATCTTTTGCATCTTCGTGGTCAGTCAAATGAAGTGGTTGGAGTTTTTCCTGCAGATCACTTGATAGCCGATAAAGAGCGCTTTTTAAAAGTGGCTCGTTTTGCCGAAGAAGTGGCTGAAAATTCGGGAGTGGTTACGATAGGAATTGAGCCCAAATACCCGGCTACGGGTTTTGGTTATGTGGAGATTCAGGAAGACGGGTATCAACTGCGAGACGAGCTAAGTTTTTATCGAGTGAAAAGATTTTGTGAAAAACCTGATGAAAAAACAGCTCAAGAGTTTATTGAGACGAAACGTCATTTTTGGAATACAGGAATTTTTATTTTTAGAGTGGCAGATATGATTGCCAACTTTAGACTTCACATGCCTGAACTCTGGAATAAGATTTTATTGATCAAGGAAGATTTGTCGAATGCTAAGTCGATTTACGCCAATTTGCTTTCGCAGAGTTTAGACTATGGCATAATGGAAAAACTGGAAAATCAAGTTCACATACCCTGTGATATGCTTTGGAGCGATGTGGGCTCTTGGGATGAAATGTCTCGCATTGCGAATGAAATGCCCAACTACAAAGTGGAAACGAAAGCGAAGGTGTTTTCGCAGAACTCTTCGAACAATTTCATTTTTTCGGTTAAAGAAAAGGTTTTAGGTTTAATAGGGGTTCAGAACTTAATTATAGTTGACACTCCAGACGCCCTACTAATTGCTCAAAAAGGTCAATCTGAGAGGGTAAAAAATATTGTCTCCGATATTTGTGAGGCCGGGCTCCCCGAGGGGACTGACCAGCCCTTTGAGGTGCGACCATGGGGAAGATTTGAAGTTCTAGGTGATGAAAAAGATTATAAAGTGAAAAAAATTACAGTTGAGCCGGGAGGCAAACTTTCTTATCAGTCCCATATGAAACGTTCGGAACACTGGGTGGTTGTTTCTGGTGAGGCGAGTATAGTTATTGATGAAAATGTGAACCGATTACAAGCGGGGCAGTCAATTGTAGCGGCTCAGGGAACAAAGCACCGCATACAAAATATTGGATTAGTGGATTTAGTGTTAATTGAGGTACAAACGGGTAGCTATTTTGGTGAAGATGATATAACAAGGTACTCCGACGATTACAAGCGAGTGTAGGGACTAATGAAATTGCCAATAATAGAATTCTTAAATGATGAAGCTCCCATTGCTGCCGATGGGGGAATGGTAACAGCGCTGTACGAAAGAGGATTTTATATTAATCGCAGCTTTGAAGAGTTGAGCTTAACGGAGCCCAACGTGGTTCGAGAAGTGAGTCGGGCGTATAAAAATGCAGGGGCTCGTTTGCTTAAGACCAATACCTTTAATGCACTGATACCAAAATTACTTAAAAATGGAATACAAGAAAAAAGAGAGGATATTCTGCGCAAGTCTTGCCAGATAGCCCAAGAGGTGGCAGGTGAGGACTCATATGTGTTGGGAACAATTGGTCCATTGGGAGTTGTCATTGAACCTTTGGGGCCGACAAGTCGAGAAGAGGCTAAGTCATTTTTTAAACTGAATGTTGAAGTCTTGATCGAAGAAAAAGTTGACGCCATTTTACTGACTTCGTTTCATGATTTACATGAATTAGAAATGGGAATATGTGCGGTCAAAGAAGTTGATAATAAGATGCCCGTCATTGCTCAGATTAGCATACAGGAAAATATGAAGACCTCTTTTGGTCATAGCTTAAAGGAATTTGTAGAGTTAACCAACAAGTATGGCATTCCAATTATAGGGATTTCAGGGGAAGTCGGACCAAGTGGAAGTTTAACAGCGACTTTGCAATTGCGGGAAATGACTAGTAAGTGGCTTTTTATATCGCCCAATGCCGGCCTGCCTCGCTATGTAAATGATGAATATATTTACATGTGCAACCCTGATTATATGGGCAAGTATACAAAAAGACTTATTGAGGCTGGAGCCAATATTGTAGGTGGTCACAGCGGAGTGCATGAGCCACATATTCAAGCGATTTCTAATGCCGTAAAGATGGCGAGGGGAAGAGGCCTTCCAAACGGCCATACCGACGGAGAGTCTTCTGTAGACTCCTTTTCTAACTATCAATTGCAGGTGCCAAAAAGTATTCAAGCGGTCATTGATAAACCAAAAGAAGTTGTAGAATTGAGTCAACGCAGTCATTTGGGTGAGTGTTTAGCTGAAGGCAAAAAAATTGTAAGCGTTGAGGTGGTGCCCCCAAATGGTGTGGATATTGATAATTTTCTTAATCATTGTGAGGCTTTAGTAAAGGGAGGAGTCCGTTTTTTAAATATTCCCGACGGAGCCAGAGCCGTGGCCAGAATGAGTTCTTTACAGCTGGCTTCTCACATTAAGGGTCGTTTTGATTTAGAGCCCATACCTCACTTTACAACTCGCGATCGGAATTTAATTGGACTCCAGTCTGACTTGCTGGGAGCTTATGTCAATGGGGTTCGCAATGTTCTTATGGTTACTGGGGACCCACCAAAATTAGGAAATTGCCCAGGTGCTACGGCCGTTTACGATGTTGATGCCATAGGGTTGACCCATGTTGTAAATCGAATGAATCAGGGGTTAGATTTAGGTGGATCAGCCTTTGGAAAGCCATCTGAGTTTGTGGTGGGGGTAGCCTTAAATCCCACGGCGGCCAATCGGGACTTAGAAATACGTAGATTTAAATATAAGGTTGACGCCGGAGCCGATTTTGCAATTACTCAGCCCATTTACAGTTTGTCTTCTTACAAGGAGTTTTTTGACCAAATGGGTGAGGTTAAAATTCCCATTGTTATGGGAATTTGGCCCTTGGTGAGTTTGCGAAATGCAGAGTTTTTAAAAAATGAAGTTCCGGGTGTTGATGTACCGGATTGGGTAATTGAAGAAATGAAAAAAGCAAAGGGTGACAAAGAGGAGGCTCTCAAACGAGGACTGGATATTGCCATGAGGACAATATCTGAAGCCAAAGGTTTGGTCGCGGGTTTTCAGATTAGCGCTCCCTTTAATCGCGTAGATGTTGCGGTAAAAGTTGTGAATTCAATTTAGTGATCGAGATAGAATCAAAATTCAAAGGATAAGGAAGAATGCAATTAGGTTACAGCCGCCCCCCTAAAAAAAAGGAAACAACTAAAGGGCAACGTTTGCGTGAAATTTTAAAAAATAGAATTGTATTTCTTGATGGGGCCATGGGCACTATGATTCAAAAATACAAATTTAGTGAGTCGGACTTTAGGGGTGAGATTTTTAAAAATCATGATCACGATTTAAAAGGTAATAGTGATGTGCTTAATCTTTCTCAGCCTGAGGCTATTAAAGCCATTCACCTTGAATACTTAGAAGCAGGCTGTGACATTATTGAGACCAATACTTTTAATGGAACTTGGATTTCTCAGGCGGATTACAAATTGGAGCACAAGGTTAGAGAAATGAACCTGGCAGCCGTCAAAATTGGCCGGCAAGCCATTGCTGAGTTTGTGCAGGCTCATCCTGACAGAGAGTGTTTTTTAGCTGGCTCAATAGGCCCAACCAATCGCACGGCCTCGCTTTCGCCAAAAGTAGAAGATCCTGGATTTCGCAATATAAACTTTGATCAACTGGTTGAGGCCTATTACGAGCAAGCTAAGGCCCTCGTAGATGGTGGAGTGGATATTTTATTTCCTGAGACAACTTTTGACACTCTTAATCTCAAGGCGGCTCTGTTTGCAATTGAAAAATTATTTGATGAGCTTGAAGAGCGATTGCCTGTGATGATTTCAGTCACAGTTTCAGATCAGTCTGGCAGAACTCTTTCTGGGCAAACTATGGAGGCTTTTTGGTACTCAGTTCGTCATGTGCACCCCTTAAGTATTGGCCTTAATTGCGCGATGGGGGCCAAAAGCTTAAGACCCTTTATGAAAGAGATTTCAGAATTGTCTGAAGTCTATACGAGTTGTTATCCAAATGCAGGGCTTCCGAATCCACTGAGTGAAACTGGGTATGATGAAAAGCCAGAAGATACAGCTCAGGCTTTACTAGATTTTGCTGAATCTGGTTTTATAAATTTGGTAGGGGGCTGTTGCGGAACAACTCCAGATCACATTCGGTCCATTGTTGAGACCCTAAAAAACTGTCAGCCAAGGCGTTTGCCTGAGCTAAAGCCTGTAACCAAACTAAGTGGTTTAGAGCCACTGTTAATTTCAGCAACAGGTAACAGAACTTTTATTATGGTGGGAGAAAGAACAAACGTTACAGGCTCTCCGCGTTTTGCCAATCTGATTAAAGATGGAAAACTAGAAGAGGCTTTAGTCGTAGCGAAACAGCAGGTTGAAAACGGGGCTAACATCCTAGATGTTAACTTGGACGAAGGAATGTTAGATAGCGAAGCCTATATGACAAAGTTTTTAAACTTGATTGCTTCTGATCCAGATATCTCTAGAGTTCCAATTATGATTGATAGCTCCAAGTGGTCAGTTATTGAAGCTGGATTAAAGTGCTTGCAAGGAAAACCCATTGTAAACTCTATTAGTCTTAAAGAAGGCGAAGAAGTTTTTAAATCACAAGGCCAACTTTTGAGGCGCTATGGTGCTGCAGTGGTAGTTATGGCTTTTGATGAAAATGGCCAGGCCGTTGAAAAAGAAGATAAGGTTAGAATTTGCCAAAGAGCTTACAGAATTTTAACTGAAGAAATTGGCTTTGACCCTTGTGATATTATTTTTGACCCCAATATTTTAACAGTGGCCACAGGGATGGAGGAGCACAATAACTACGCAGTTGCATTTATTGAGGCTGTTAAGGAGATAAAATCGAGTTGTCCTGGCGCACTAGTGAGTGGAGGAGTGAGTAATATTTCTTTTTCTTTTCGTGGCCACAACAAGATACGCGAGGCTATGCACAGTGCTTTTTTGTATCACGCCATTCAAGCGGGTTTGGATATGGGTATTGTCAATGCCGGCATGCTGGAGGTCTACGAAGAAATTGACAAAGTCCTGTTGGAAAAAATTGAAGATGTGCTGTTAAACCGAAAGCCGGAGGCCACCGAAACTTTAGTGCAATATTCCACTCAGATATCTCAACAGTCTAGCTTGGGCGCTAAAACAGAGATAGAACAATGGAGACAGGCCAGCCTACAAGAAAGATTGAAGTACGCCTTAGTCAAAGGGATTAGCACTTTTATTGAAGAAGACACTCGCGAAGCTTTAAGCCAATATCCCCGGCCCTTGGATATTATTGAAGGGCCTTTAATGCAGGGGATGGGCATTGTTGGAGAGTTATTTGGCCAAGGGAAAATGTTTTTGCCTCAAGTGGTCAAGAGCGCAAGAGTTATGAAGCAAGCGGTAGCCGTTCTCACTCCCTTAATGGCAAAGGAAAAATCGCAGGTTCAAACATCGGGTAAGGTAGTTATGGCCACAGTTAAGGGCGACGTGCACGATATTGGAAAAAATATTGTCAATGTTGTTTTAGGTTGTAATGGCTATGAGGTTATTGATCTTGGCGTTATGGTTTCTTGCGAAAAAATTATAGAGACGGCAATAAAAGAAAAGGCTGACATTATTGGCATGAGTGGATTGATAACTCCGTCTCTTGAAGAGATGATTAAAAATATTCAGGAACTTCAGCGTCTAGGTTTAAATATTCCTGTTTTAATTGGTGGGGCGACGACAAGTAAACTGCACACAGCCGTTAAAATTGCTCCTCACTATGAGGGAGCGGTTTGTCACGTTGCAGACGCTTCATTGGTTGTGGGCGTGAGCAATAAACTCATTGATAAAGACAAATTGGCTTATATTGACTCACTTAAAAGTAGCCAATTGAAATTACTCAAAAACTATCAAGCTAATCAAAAACCCGTGGTGAATTATGCAGAAGCCCAAGCCAACAGTTATAAAATAGACTGGAAAAAAGAAGAAATTCCAGTCCCACAGGATTTTGATTCACATATATTTGAGTGCTCTATTGAGGACGTGTTGCCTTATATAGATTGGTCCCCATTTTTTTGGTCATGGGAATTAAAAGGCAAGTATCCAAAAATCTTTGAAAACGAAAAGTACGGAGAGCAAGCGCGAGAACTTTTTGCTGATGCAGAGAATGAGTTAAAGAAATTAATAAGTTTAAGTTTAAAAACTAAAGCTTTATTTAGGTTCTGGCCCGCAGCCAGTGAGAATGAAAAAGTTTTTTTGTACGGTCGATCGGGCTCAGAGGTTGAAGAGACCTTTTTGTTTTTGCGTCAGCAAGAGCAAAAATCTGAAGAAAGTTCTTACTACTCCTTAGCGGATTTTATAGCTCCTGTAGACCACAAAAATAAAGACTCATTGGGACTATTTGTGGCGACAGCTGGCTCTGAAATAGAAAAGTTGGCTTTAGAATTTAAAAACCAAGGTGATGATTATAGATCTATTATGATTAAAACTTTGGCCGATAGATTAGCCGAAGCAACAACAGAATGGCTTCACAAAAAAGCTCGGGACTTTTGGGGTTATGGAGAAACAGAAAATCTAAGCCTAGAAGATATGATAAATGAATCCTATCAGGGAATTCGCCCTGCGCCAGGCTATCCGGCCTGTCCGGATCATAGCGAAAAGGACAAAATTTGGAAACTGTTGGACGTACAAAGGCAATTGGGTGTTGAATTGACGGAGTCTAAGATGATGAATCCGCCCAGTTCAGTTTGCGGTTTTTATTTTTCTTCTCCTCATGCTAAATATTTTTCAGTGGGGAGGATTGGGGACGATCAGCTAGAGGTCTACGCAAAAAATAAATCTATGAGCCCATCAGAAGTTTTAAAGTGGATTTAAAAGGTCCAAAACCCCACATCTTAATTATTTCAACATCTTGCAACAAATCTGTGCACGATGTCTCCAAGTTCTTTATATAGGAGAGGGAAAAACAAGAGGCTTTTTTTTAGAAAAGAGCACCAAAAGTGTGCAGAAAGTTTACACATTCACTTGTTGTAATTTCTAGATTTTTAAATAATTTTGAGCACTTAGGTTTTGGACCTAAAGTTGCTAGGAGAGTGTCACGGAGAACTTAGCTTTTATTGGCTTTTAGGTGAGGCTTAAGGCTTTGATAAAGTATCAATGATAAAATTCTTTATTTTAAATATAATTTTAACTTTAGGCTTTGAGGTTAGAGCTGCGAAAGTGGCAAAATCGACCTCCTTAAAGGCTCCACTTTGCAATGAGGTTCTTGAAGAAACTTCCGGAGAAAAGTCCGCGATAATTTCGAAACAGGTACAGAGATTTATTGAGCTATCAACAACAGAAATTAGATTTAGCCCTTGGAACCCAAGCTATCTGCTCCAACTCCCAGGCTTTTCCTTGCAAAGTCACCCGGACTCGGACAGTCAGATTTTACAGATTGGAGGTGCCGAGTCCTATTCTTCACGGGATCAAGCCTTTGAGGACAGTATTCGAGGCTATATTTCGAATCAAGATCCTTATTTGTTGGGCAATAATTCTAATAGCCTTAGGGTTTCTGGATCAAACTTGGGTTCAATGCGGACTCAGCTGCCGTCCACACATTTAAATTATTCTGAAAATCAATCTGGAAGTACAGATTTGCAAAGATTGACTTTGCAAAGATTAGGAGACGAGAGATACTTCCAGTTTAGACCTTATAATTCCTCTGAACTCGTTGCCGCTAGAATTTTAGACATTCAAGAAACTCGTGGTGAGTTGAAAGTTTTAGCCGAATGGGTGGACCTCAGGAATAATAAAACTCTAGTGGGGCTTTTAACAACAGAGGAGTTGAGATCAATTGAAAGGCCACACGATACTCAAAAATTTGCACTGGATGTAAAAGAATTGTTTGAGAGTTTTATTGACCCAGAGGCACTGTATATTAAGGATGGATTCAAAAGTGAGGGCTTGCCAACTTTATTTAATGAAGGGTTAAGGCCGAATCGTATTGAGCCTTTTGATACAAATGTTTACTTTCACTTTACAGCATCGTCATTAAAATTTTTTCCTAATGCTTCAACGGGTATAGAGGCTTATTTCAAAATGGCTAATCAGTCCCCCAGTACAGAAATGATGCTAAATCTGGACCCCAATTATATCTACAATTGGATCATCAATGAAAATGGTGAATTGCAAATTAGTGTTCATGTGGAAAGGCAAAAGGATAGTGATCATGTCCCTCGTCCAACCCTGTATTTATTGAGTAAAGGAAGAGGAATACTTATGGGGGGCTACTTAAAAAATGATGGAAATAGCTGGCAGGCGGTAATTGACACAGATGGCGGATTTTATGGAGTGCTTTCTACTCAAGATGTGGAAATTGATTTGTCAGATGATGTTCTGGGATTGAGCACTGGAGCACGGGTTTATTTTCATTCTAGCCATACGAAGGTTCCCATCATTCCTTATTTAAATCATCTTGAAGAGTACGTTTATTGGATTCAGGAGGCCTTTTTAACCTCGACGGGCTTGATGCCAGAAGTGGGCAAGTATTGGGAAAACGTAGGTTTATGGTACCAGAGCGATTTTTCTACTAGTCGAGGAATGGATCGGCCCACAACAGAAGAAGAAGCTAAAAGATTTACAATTTTAGAAAAGTTTTTTTCAAGGCAAAATGAAAAATCAGGTGAAGCTTCTAAAAACAAAAGACAAGCTCACCAGAACAAATCAGATCGCACAAGAAGTACGGGTAGTCGACGTGCGGGTGGTGAAAGTGGTAATAGTGAAAAGGCAAGTCGGACGAACTGGACGGATCAAAATAATTTTAATAATTCAAATCTAAGATTGCCATGGCAAGATCCAATGGATTTGATAAGTTTTTACGCTGATGATTTGAATGCAAAAATAAATGATTTATCAAATGCTCTGTGGGCATTAGGCGTGGATGTCAGAGACGGCAGTGTCAATCTGAGTGATGAAAAGTCTGTTAAAAAGTTTTATCAAAAACTTTTAAGTCAATATCACCCAGATTTATTGATTAAAAAAAGAGCCGGGCAGGAGCAAATAAAAGTGGGTCAGGCCGTTACTGCGATTATTACCCAAGCATGGAAAACCTATAAAAACGAACTCAAAAAAGGGAAATTCAAATGAAAAATCTAGTAGGCATAGTCCTTATTTTCGTGTTTCTTCCGCTATCTGTTTTGTCAAAGTCAATTAGCAGGGAAGAAGCTGAAGTGGCTTACAAAACATTAAACTTGAAGTTTAATTCATCTTTGAAAGACGCGAAACTTAAAAGAGGTCAGCTCGCCAGAGAAAAACATCCTGACGTTGTGGGAACCGATGAGTTCCTCGAAGAAGTTAAGAACTTAAACCGAGCGGTGGATATTATAAAAAAATGGTTAATGGCCAGTGGAGAGGAAAATAGTCTAGAAGAGAAAACCGTGTTTAATGAGAGAGAGAGTGCCTTTGAGGGGTCCTTGATGAATGTGAATCAAGAGGCCTATTTAAGTTTATTGTTTAATTCTCAGTACTTCAAAAATGGTTCAGTTTTTCAAAATATGGATTCGATGTTTGACCTTATTTACCGTCTGTACAGCGTAGGATATACCCACGATGTTCTAGATAGTCTTAGTCGTTTATTTTTTAATCCATTTGCTGGCCCGGGTTCATTTAAATATGAAGCCGCCTTTCCCGGACTTTCTCAGTTGTTTGGCAATCAGGGAGGGGGAGCGCTTGTAAGCAATTTTCAACTTTTTAAAGCGACTAATTCTATGGGTTATGAAAGTTACTCTCATATCCTGGTGCACTTTGATGCAAAGACTACACAAATGATTGGTTTGCCAAGATTTAGAATATTTTTAATACGACCGGGCTCGAATTCAGCAGATGAAATGCTGGCGTTATACAGAAATCATAATAATCAACTACCAAGACTCCAAGTTTACCAGAAAAGGAAGTACAACGATTTATATATGGTTAACGATTCTGGCGTTAGAACACTGGCTCGACCGGCTCACGAGGATATATCTTCTGTAGATTTATCCATCATGGACGCTGGAAACCCTAACCCTCCAAGACTTGTTCAGCTCGATTATGTTGGTCGAACTAACGTGGTCAATGCAAATCAGCTAAACTTAAAAGACTTAGGCCACTATTTGTCGCCAGTAGGTATGAGGTTTATTCGTTTGGGTAATGAATGGGGAGCCTCATCAAGTTACGCGGACTTTGAGAGAATGTACACCGCCGTTGACGCTGAGAATGTGATTGATGAAGTTGCAAAGGCAGGAATTTTAGAAAAAATCCAGAACGCAAATGCAGAACACTTTTTATGGCCAAAGCTAATAGGCTCAGCGGCTTTTATTGGAGTCAATAGAGAGGATTTTAATGCGGGACGGCAGGCTGATCAACTCGAAAGTGAGTGCGATCAAATATTAGGTATAGACTCAAAGAGATGGCTACAGTAGGTTTTTTCTTGTATTGAAAGAAATAATCAAGGGAATGTGTATTTTGATGACTTTCCATATTTTCCAGGAGAATTCCCTGAAAAATCAGATTCAGGAAATTGCGATCAGTCTTTAGGTATTTAAATTCACGACTAATACCAATTCCAGAAAATAATTGTCTAAAATTCTACGAATGCATCTCA
>CAZCYD010000043.1:0-26529 GCA_964502735.1 uncultured Pseudobdellovibrionaceae bacterium | reverse complement strand
CGGGCAATTATGATTTCTGGGTGAGTGCGAGTGAGTTAAATTTAAAGCTCAGATCCGACCAAAATAAAAAGACTGAGGATAAAGCCAAAGAACTTAAAGCTTTTATCCAAAGGTTCAGCGCCAATGCTTCAAAATCTAAACAAGCCACCTCCAGACAAAAACAACTGGAAAAGCTCGATTTTGCGGATATCCCCGTCTCCACACGAAAATACCCCTTCGTAGGTTTTGAGTCTAAGCGCGAGGCAGGCAATGATATCCTAAGTGTGAATCAACTCTCAAAATCTGTCGGAGGCGAATGCCTACTAAAAGATATTTCCTTCACCGTTAAAAAGGGCGACAAAATTGTTTTTATAGGAAAAAATGATCTCGCTAAAACGACACTCTTTCAGATTTTGTCAGGCGAGATCGAAGCCGACTCTGGTAGCTTTCAGTGGGGCGTAACGATTACACCTAGCTATTTTCCCGTCGACAATTCAAAATATTTTGAGAACACAGAAGCTGATAATCTTATAGACTGGTTACGACAATACTCTGAGGACAAAGACGAGTCCTTTATTCGTGGGTTTCTTGGGAGAATGCTGTTTAGCAAAGAAGAGGCTCTTAAAAAACCCTCGGTCTTATCCGGAGGAGAAAAAGTGCGATGTATGTTGGCAAAAATGATGCTTAGTGGGGCCAATTTGCTAATTTTAGATGGTCCTACAAACCACTTAGACCTTGAAAGTATTACGTCCGTTAATAATGGGCTCAAACGCTTTCCTGGAACTGTCCTGTTTACTTCTCACGACCATGAGCTTGTACAAACCGTTGCCACTCGTGTAATTGAATTAGAGAGTTCCGGCTCGATTAAAAATGATAAGTATACGAGCTATGACGAATACCTTAACCTATAAAATTTTAATCTGTAAAATTTAACTAAAAATGAATGTTAACACCTCTTTTTTATCCAATTTAAATCAAGAGCAAAAGCAGGCCGTGCTTCACACGGAAGGACCCCTCCTAATACTCGCTGGGGCCGGTTCGGGTAAGACAACTGTTCTTGTGTCCAGAACCGGTCACATTTTATCTCAGGGACTGGCCAAGCCTGAGGAAATTCTTGTTCTTACTTTTACCAACAAAGCGGCCAAAGAACTCAAAGAGCGGGTGAGTAGCAAACTGGGTAAAGAAAGTAAAAAAATATGGGCAGGAACTTTTCATGGCTGGGGATTAGATTTTTTAAAGAAAAATCACAAATTAGCTGAACTTCCCAATAAGTTTGGCTTGCTAGACGCAACAGACTCCCGAACGGTTATCAAAGAACTTCTTGCCGATCGAAAGCACTCCTGTAAAGACAACTTTGACCTCGAGACCTTGCAGAGAGTTTTATCAGACTTGAGAGCAACAAAAAAGACTCCTCCAAATATTGACGAAGCTTATCTGGAAATGGCTGAGTGGCTATTGCCCTCCTACATTGCAAAAATGCACTCCTTAGGGGTGATTGATTTTGACGGCTTAATCCTTAAGCCTATCGAACTTTTGAAAGAACACGAAAAACTCGCCAGCAAATACAAAGATAAATACAAATACCTTATGGTTGATGAATTTCAGGACACTAATAAAATTCAAATGGATCTTGTTCTTTCTGTTTGTAATGAAAATCAAAATCTGGCTGTCGTTGGGGACGATGACCAATCTATTTACGGCTGGCGTGGAGCTGAAATTCAAAATATTCTTGGCTTTCCGAAGCTTTTTAAATCTTGTAAAGTCGTCCGACTAGAAACCAATTACCGATCCACACCTCAAATTCTCAAAATGGCCAATTCTATTATTAATAAAATCGAGGAAAGACATCAAAAAACTCTTATCCCTTTTAACTCTAAGGTTACGGGAAAACTCCCCGAGATACTTATTTATGACAATGAAGAGACCGAATGCGAAGAGATTGCACAATTGGTTCTTCAGTATAGGCGAAATGGTTTTAGACTCAATGACTTGGCTATACTCTTTAGATCCAACTCACAAGGGGCCCTTCTAGAGGGCTTTCTACGCCAAGCTAATATTGACTATGAAATGACTGGAGGCCCCTCTTTAATTGATCGCAAGGAGGTCCGAGATGTCCTGGCCTATCTGCGCAGCGCTCTGTTTCCCAACGACATCTGTATCCGCCGGATTTTAAACACTCCCAACAGAGGAATTGGCGACAACAGTATTCATAAAATTATTGATTACCAAAAGGGAAAAGACATTTCTTTTCTGCAAGCTCTTTATAAATGGCGAGAAGCCGAGGTTAACGATAAAACGGGAGAACAAGTTCAAGATTTTTTTGGCTTACTCGATAATCTCAAGAAGACCATTCTGCAAAATCAAAAACCCTACGCCGATCTTTTGCCAGAGATTTTCACAAATATGGGCTACAGGGATTATGTCTTAAAGTCCTACAAGGACAAGGCCACTTCTAATAGAAAATGGCAGCTAGTTGAAATTCTAGGCCGCATTCTCGATGGCTTTGCCAGCAAAACTGGAAAAAATGAAAAAACCATCCGGGATTTTTTGGACACTTTAGAGCTTCGAGACATTAGCAATGATGACAGTGATCAAACCGAAAAAGTTCAGCTACTCACTTTGCATGCCAGCAAGGGACTTGAATTTCCTATTGTCATACTGATGGGAGTTGACGAGGGATTGATTCCACATGAAACACTCGGTCTTAATATTGCCGAAGAACGACGCTTATTCTATGTTGGCGTTACTCGCGCTAAACAGGAGCTTATCCTCACTCGCTGCCAACAGCGCAAACGCTATGGCAAGTGGAGAGAAACCGCCCCTTCAAGGTTTTTATGCGAGGTCCCTGAAAGCCTCGTTAATTCTTACGAGGGAGGGTTCCGCCCACTTAGCGAGAAGGATCGAGTGAGTTTACTGGCAGACCTCTACAAAAAGCTCGATAAAAATATCGAACTCAACAACAGTAAATAATGCCTTTAATTTACTGAGGCTGGATGCGAACAATTAAACCATTGTCCGTTGATAAATACAAAAATCCATCTGGACCTGAGCGCACTTGGCGAATTCTCCACTTTTGATCTGTAAGAAGTTCCTCTTGTTCCACAACTTTTTGATCAACAATTTTAATTCGACGCAAATGCTGTCCCGATAGGCAACCCACAAACAACTGGTGCTTCCACTGTGGAAACTTGTCGCCTCGGTAAAAATCCATGCCCGAAGGCGAGATAGAGGGAACCCAATAAACCACCGGTGGCTCCGTGCCGGCTTTTTCTGTAACTCCAATCTTAGGCCCCCAATACTCTCGGCCATAGGTAACTTCAGGCCAACCATAGTTGGCACCTTTAAGAATAAGATTCAATTCATCTCCACCCCGAGGGCCCATTTCAGCCAACCACAGGTCTTGGCTAACTGGGTGGCGAACAAGCCCTTGCGGACTGCGGTGCCCATAGCTCCAAATTTCGTGTCTGGCTTTTTTATTTTGTACAAACGGATTGTCTTTGGGAATCGACCCATCCATGAGGAGACGAATTAATTTACCTGTAGTGCTCCCTAAATCCTGCACCTGTTGCCTTTGGTTGCGATCGCCAATGCTAACAAATATATGCTTATAATCTTTATCAAACTCTATGCGCGAACCAAAGTGGATGGTCTCACTTGTTGGATGGCTACCCTGAAATAGCCTTTTATAATCTGTGAGTTTTGCACCTGTGAATTTTCCTTCTGTTAATTTTCCTCCTGTGAGTTTTCCTCCTGTGAGTTTTCCTCCTGTGAGCTTCCCATTTGTATGATTCCCGTTTGCATGCTTCTCGCTGATGAGTTTCTCGCGATTGAGTGTGGCCACCCCCAGAGAGGTAACGGCTTTGTGGTCTTCGACAGGTTCAGAAAAGGTAAAAAATATTTGGCTTTTACCTTTGGGGCCTACGCGCACGTCGAGCAATCCTCCCTGGCCTTTAGAAAAAACCCGAGGTACCCCCTCAATGTCCTGAGTTGTCTTAGTTGAAAGGTTATAAAGTTTTATTTTGCCGCTTCTAAGCGTATAAATGATTTCTACTTCTGATAAAAAATCAAAACCCCAAATGACATCTTTTTCTTGCACAAGAGTATTTATTTGAAATTGTGATGCTGCCTGAACTTGTGACAAACATAAAAAATAAAGCAGGGAAAGCAACCAAAAGTTGAATTTAAAATTCATTTTTAGATTTATTCCTAAATTTACTCCTAAATTTATTTTCAAATAACTTATCACTGGCAACCTCACTGTTGTATTGGCGAAAATCCGCCTTTAAAAGCGGAATCTATACAGGTCAGAAAGTTCTCCACCGAAACGGCGTGACCATCATGCCCGTAATGGAATTTTTAAAGTCTCTTCATAGCGGAAAAATTTACGCCTAAATCCATTTTTTAAAAAACTCTCTAAGGGCCTATAAAGCACTTTTTCTGGCCTCTTGGCGGGTAGTAAACAAAACCCCTTGTTTGGTCAAAGGACGCGGTCTCAAAAAGCACAAAGCAACCGACCCGGATCGCTCTCGCGATTCGGTCGGTAATGGCGCTTTCGTCTGCGGTCACGCTGTCCATCGATTTTTAAAGCGCCGAATTTATTTTCAACGTGGCCCCATCCCCCTCTCAGACAATTCGCTGCCTGAACATTGACTGGTTTGAATACTAAGATTTATTCAATTTTTGTTCAATCCATGCAGCTATTTTTTCAATGGAAGTTTGATTTTTTATAACTTCTTCGATGAGAAAGATTTCTCCATTGTCTGGATCGACCTTGAGTCTGTATCCGTTCATTCTTAGAAATATCGCTGCCGTTGCAAATGCGACTCGCTTGTTTCCATCAATAAAACAATGGTTCTGGCAAAGACTTTGAAGAAGAGCTGCCGCCTCAAGCGAAAGTGAAGCATAGTATCCGGTTTGTGGCCTCATGAGTGCACTTTCAAGAAGTCCCAAGTCCCGAACTCCATGGGAGCCACCAAACCTGGCAATTAATTGTTCATGCAGCTTTAGAACTTCATAAAGGGTTGGGTATAGCGTTAACCTCATTTAGCTAAGCGCTTAAGGAGTTCTTCATGATCATTGAGGACCTCGTCCATAGCTGAGGAGAACGCTGGGCGAATTTGAGTTTTAGCAATATACTCTTTGACAGCCTCGTTAACCACTTTGGAAATACTCCGATCCGTCTTTTTAGAAAAAGACTTTAAGTCCTTAAAAACCTTTTCATCAATTTGGGTAGAAAATTTTCTAGCCTTCATGGAATGTAGTATTCATGAAATTTCATGAAATGTCAAGATGGTTCTGTTTCTGTAACATTCTGAGATAATCAAAAAATCGAGCATTGTGAATAAGGGTTGGCAAGGCTACATCAATACCACAATCAACACCTCGGGAACCCCTTACAACTTTCTCTTTGATAACCAGCTGAGCTTAAATCAGCTTTTGGGTCTGAAGTCTAATTATAAAATCATTGCAAGCATATTGGAAAGACTTAGATTACTGCTGCTCGCCTTTGGGGAGTTCCGAGAATGGGGTGGCCACCATTTCTTTTCCATCGTGCGTGAAGACTTTGCCTTCGCCGTCCATCATAGTGGCCAAGCTGACAGGCCTTCCCCATATAGACTGTAAGTTTTTGAGCGTGGCCTCCATGTAGTCGGGTTGCATGTCCACTCCCTCAAATAAATGGGCAAGTAAAAGTTCCCCACGATTCTGAAAGTTTCCATCAATAACACTTATAATGGGTTGACCAAAATTTGTGAGTTGAAATAAAAATTTAGCCTTAATGGCCTTAAAATCTCTGGTGTCGACCTCAAACTGGTGAGTTCTTTTATTATACTTATAAACAAACATCTTGTTGCGGATGCAAAAATCCTCGGTTAAAAACTCGTCAATAAAAGTGACATCGTTATAGTCTCGACGCACCTGAAATATCTTTTCTCGACCCTTTCCAGCATTAGTGTTCCAATTCTTTTTGGCATCTAAATCTGAGCACTCCTCCCAATCTTTACCGTGCTGGCCCTTGTTCCACCTGTCTTCGATTTCGCGAAAAATCTCAATGCCAATTTTATACGGATTAAAACCATTCGGAGCCATAGCCATAGTTCCACTGTGCCGATCAGCAAAATCAATAATTTCACTGTCATTCATGATTTCTTCGGTCATCAGTTTTGAGTGCCAGTAAGAGGCCCAACCCTCGTTCATAATTTTTGTCATGCCTTGGGGGGAAAAATAATAAGCCTCTTCTCGTATAATGGACAAAATATCAGCTTGCCAGTCCTCTAAGGGAGCATTCTGAATAAGAAACAGCAAAATGTCCTTCTCCGGATGCGGAGGAAAAGCCGCCTTATTATTTTCTTGTTCTCTTTTGTGTACATCGTTGAGAACGTTGGGTGGATTAATATAACTTTCCATGTACTCTCTGTGCACTTTAAGCTTGCCCGCTGGGTGAGGAACTTCGTAAGCCTTAGACTTGCTTTTGGTTGCATCTTCTGGAGTCATAATTTTAACATTCGTATAAGGCTTGTGACGATCTATTAAATTCTCTAAACTCAACGATTTATCAATAAAATCCTCAACTACATCTATGCCATACCGGTCTATGTACCTACGTACCCGAGTGGCGTGATTAGCCATCGTATCCATCATTTTGCGGTTGGTTTGAGAAAACCACATATTGTTCTTAAAAAAATCACAGTGTCCATAGACATGGGCCATAACTAATTTTTGATCTAAGAGTTCATTGCCCTCCATAAGATACGCGTAGCAAGGGTCATTATTTATCACAAGCTCATAAATTTTAGATAATCCGTATTCATAACTCTTGGAGAGTTGTTCGTACTCCATCCCAAATCGCCAATGAGGATAGCGGATCGGGAATCCCCCTCTGGCAGCAATCTCATTAAGTGTGTTATAAGGTATCAACTCGAATATGGTCTCATAAAAATCTAGGCCGGCATCTTTTGCAACTTTACAAATTTGGACTCTGTACGATTCTAATTCCGGAGTTAAACTTGTCTTTTTCATAGGCTCCAACCTTTTTTATATTTTTTAAATTCAAAAATTTTAATAAAAACTTTCCAGATCTCATCTGTACATCAGTAATGCAGTTTTAGATTTTATTTTACCTACCTTTTCCTAGAAAATCTTTAATTGAACTCATAATTTTGTCTCTGTTTTCAATTTTGCTCATAACCAGACGTTCATCGCCGCTAAATTCTTTTTCTAAATCTTTCATGAACTGACCACTGCCATATTTACTTTCCACTTGCCCATAGCCAAACATATTCACACTCGGAAGAAAATAATCCTTTAAAAGTTTTAAACAAAGCCTTGTGTCCTCACCTGACCAATTGTCACCATCACTAAAATGAAAGGGGTAAATATTCCACTCACTTTTGGGGTAGTCGGCCTCGATAACTTTCTGACACAGCTTGTAGGCAGAACTAATGAGCGTTCCCCCGGATTCACTGGTGCTAAAAAACGTTTTTTCGTCCACTTCCTTGGCCGCAGCATCGTGAATAATAAATCGTGTTTCAAGACCTTTGTAATTTCGCTTAAGCCAAGTGTTAATCCAAAAACTCTCTAGACGAACAATTTCTTTTTGTTCATCACCCATAGAGCCCGAAACATCCATCATATAAATAACAACAGCATTCGCTAATGGTTTTTTGACTTCGCGATAAGTTCTGTAGCGAAAATCTCGACGTATGGGAACAATAACAGGCTTTTGAGGATCATACGTGCCGCTAGCTAGCGATCTTTTTAAAGCCTCCTTATACGAAGCCTTAAAGTGCCTTAAACTGTCCGGTCCGATGGGTCCACGGCCAGAGTATTTTAGAGAGGTCGCCTGGGTATTTTTGTGCCCCTTAGGTTCAATTCGGGGAAGCTCCAATTCTTCACCTAAAATATCTGCAAGCTCTTCTAAAGAGATATCGACCTCTAAAACATGCTCACCAGGATTGTTACCCGCAGCTCCCTGACCAGGAGCCTGTTCACCGTCAATATTATCCCCAGCCTCGCCTTGCCCTTGGCCTACACCACCTTGTTGTTTTGGACCATAACGAAATTTTGGTAGATCAATAGAAGTAACAGGAATTTTAACAAATTCGTTCTCTTGCTTTCCTATCATTTCGCCCTGAGTAACGTATTTTTTAAAGTCCTTTTTTATACGTCCTCTCACAATTTCCTTAAATCTATTGTGATCGGCTAAAATTCTATTGTTTCCCGACATAAAAACCCTAATCCATCAGTTATAATTAATCTATTATTTCTTATCCTTCACATCACCTCTAGCAAAAATACTAGCCACATAATGTAAAACATCTGTAGCCGAGACATCATCATAACCAAACTCTTTAATGAGCCTAGTTTTAACGATATCAATTTTTTCCTGAGTGTCTTTGTCTGCCACTGAAGAAACCAAAGAGGTCAATTTAATACTGTCCTTAGAGTCTTCAAATAATTTTCTCTCAAGGGCCTTGTGCAGTCTCTCGTTTGTTTTGTAGTCGAATTTTTTTCCCTCCAAAGAAATCGCCCCGATATAGTTCATAATTTCTCGACGGAAGTCGTCTTTCCTAGATTCTGGTATTTCAATTTTCTCTTCAATTGAGCGCATGATTCTCTCATCTGGTTCTTCATCCTTACCTGTAAATGGATTGCGAACTTTTTCTTTTTGGGTGTAGGCTTTGACATTATCAATATAATTGCCACACAACCGAGCGAGAGCACTCTCATCGGCGCTGATGGCTCTTTGTACCTCAGCTTTAATAATTTCTTCGTACTCTTGCCTTACAACACCCAGAAGTTCTCTATAGTCCGCCTTTAGCTCTTCGTTTGAAAGTAGAGAATGGTGCTTTAAGCCCGATTCCAATTCATTAATAACCATAAAAGGATTTACGGAGCCTCTATTGCTCTGCTGTGCCATCACTATGGCATTTGAGATTTTATCTTGAATATATCTTGGAGATATACCATCCAAGCCTTCTCTTTTGGCTTCTTTTCTTAACTCTTTAATATTGTCTTCTGTATAGCTTGGCAGAGTTTTGCCATTGTACAATTTTAATTTTTGAAGACGCGTCAAATTGGCTTTTTTAGGTTTTTCAAGTCTTGTTAAAATGGCCCACATCGCTGCGACTTCAAGAGTGTGAGGCGCAATACTTACACCACGAAGTATTCTGGAGTTAAAATCCTTTTCGTAAATTCTCATTTCTTCGCCAAGTTTTGTAATGTAAGGAATGTCTATTTTGACTGTTCTATCTCGCAGAGCTTCCATAAACTCATTGTCTTGTAACTTTCTATACTCCGGCTCATTCGTATGACCAATAATCACTTCATCTATATAGGTCTGCGCAAATTTTTTGGGTTTAACT
This sequence comes from uncultured Pseudobdellovibrionaceae bacterium, assembly GCA_964502735.1. Lineage (GTDB taxonomy): Bacteria > Bdellovibrionota > Bdellovibrionia > Bdellovibrionales > UBA1609 > JACKAN01. The sequence goes on along the minus strand of CAZCYD010000043.1, from coordinate 17,188 downwards.
CTGTGCTCCTGAGAAGCACCTAGTAGATCATACAAAAAAGCCACGTCGAGTTTAAGCACCTCAACGAATTCAATCAATCCTCTGTTTGCAATGTTAAATTCCCCATCAAAATTGAAAGCACGAGGGTCTGAGTCTGAACCATACTCGGCAATTTTGCGATAATTCATATCTCCCGTAAGTTCAGTGCTATCTTGATTTTTCTCATCCTTAGGCTGGAAGGTTCCAATTCCCACTCTGTCAGCTTCGCTCAGAATAAGCCGACGAACTCTCACGTGATTTAAGACTCGATTGATATCACCATTGTACTTTTCCAAAAGGGCCTTAAAGATAAAGCGACTAGGGGGGCATATCTCGCCTTCGATCTTAACACGAAACTCATCTTTTGAGCCGCGATTAATCTGCTCACAAAACTTTTCTCTCATTTCTGGAGGTATCAGCAACAATGGTTCTTCGTGCATGGGAGAGGGAAATACCCGCACACCCTCACCAAAAATGTCTTCATGCTCTCCGGCCTCATCAACCCATTCAAACGTGTAGAAAGCACCCTGAGGAGTTTTTGAATAAGCTTCCAACCCTTTTTTAAGCATACGGCAGATTGTTGATTTTGAACTTCCTACGGGACCATGTAGAAGTATAACTCTTTTTTCTGTACCATACCCTAAGGCAGCAGACCTTAAGACATTAACAAGCTTCATTAAAGAAATGTCGAGGCCAAAAACAGCATCCCTTCCATTATTGTCCTCATCATCAAAAAATTTGTAATGTACAATTTGCTTTTTTACATCAACATACTCTTCTGTCCCCTTCTCCATAATCATGTCGTACATTCTTTGAAAGGCGTTGCGAGTAATTTTGGGGTTCTCTCTGACGAGATTAACGTAATCATCAAAACTTCCAACCCAAGTTAAGTTTTGATGATTATTTTCATTTTGATATGTCTGTATAAGCTCTCTAAAATTAAAAGTATCTGCCATAAAAGTCCCCCCTCCTTAGAGTCATTCCCATTATAACTCTTAACAGGTTGAAATAACAGAGAAACGTATCAATTATTTTTTTTATTTTTTTCCCTCTGAATTAACCCTTTTGCCGATTAGCTGACCACGTGATATTTTGGATTTGAGAACAGAATTTTTTCATACCCAATTTGGTATTAGTTAGTTTTCTTAATTGTATAATTCGCTTTTATTATGATTCTCATATTAATACAGACCTTGGTCGATAGCACAGGACTTAAGACGAATGAAATATGATTAAATCAGAACTTTAATTTTCTAAAACTATTTGTGTGAAATCATGAAGCTCCGTGATCATTTGACTTTATTAATGAGAATTGAGATCGTGTCTTAAGATGAAACAATTATTTCTTTTGCCTTTGCTATCTCTATTTTTTATCTCATGTCAAACCGCTCAAAAAAAGTTTGCTCCGGTGAGCGAAGGCGAGTGGACAGCAAAAGTCCTAATAAAAGATCTAAAAAAGGGAAACTCTCACATAGTTAACATCGATATCAGCGCCATACAAATGCAAGCGCTGAGAATGAATGTCACAACTCCCGCAGGGCTTCATGTAGCTAGCTTAGCAATGAATAACAATGATCTTGAATATATTATGGTAGCTGACAAAAAATACATTCACGGAAAGGCCAAGCCCAAGGCTCTCAAGCCACTAATTGAAGTTCCAATGGACCCCGAAATCTTACATAATATTGTATTCGACGTACCCATTAAACATCCAGACTGGAATTGCTCCGTCGATGACCTTGGCTTTCTTGAAAGCTGTAAGAATTTAAAATCAAATCTAGAAATTGAATGGAGCGACCGAGCTAAATCAACAAAACTCGTAAAGGTGACTCATCCTTCTGCTGAATTGCAGATGAAATTTCTAACTTTTAATTCGCCAGTGTCCAATGCCGATAAAGTTTTTAAGTTAAAAGTTCCTAAAGGTTTTTCGACTTATAAAATTAAATAAAAGATGTTAATGCCAACTATCTCTCTGATGCTGGTCGACGCAAATCGATTTGTCTGTCAATATTGGAAATCTTAGTTCGAATTTCCTGAACTCGGCTGGCATCCTCGGCAACAGAAACCGCCTTTAAGTACATTTTTCTCGCCTTGTCGACAAGGTCATGACGAAAGTAAGCGTCACCTAAATGCTCCGCTATAATACTCTCTTTATCAGCCAATTTGTGCGCAGCCTCTAGGTATTTTATTGCGTCCTCGTACTGCCCCTTTTTATATTTAATCCAACCAACCGTGTCTAGTATGTAGCCATCGTCTGGACTTCCATCTAAGGCTCGGAAAGCCAAGCGCTCAGCCTCGTCTAAGTCTTTCCCCTCTTCTGCCATTGTATAGGCTAAGAAGTTAAGAGCTTGAACATGGTTTTCGTCTATATCCAAAACTTTTTTCATATGGAAAACAGAGGTCTTTTTGTCTCCTTTGCGGTCCCACATAGAACCCAGAAAAAACCTCAACTGTGCGTGCTCAGGAAATTTCTCGACAGCACCTATTAACATTTTTATAGCCTTGTCGTAGTCTTTAACCTCATCTAGCAGTGAAGCGTAGAATGTATAAAACTGAGGAACGTCCTGCTTCTCAGTAATTGCCGTCTCAATAGTTTGCAGAGCTTTATTTAAGTCGCCCAATAATTTGTGCAAATAGGCCACATGAACAATCGACTCTGAATAATAAGGACTAACTGCGGAAATATAGCTAAAATGGTACAAAGCTGACTTAAAGTTTTTTACCTCTTCGTAGACCGCGCCAAGATAAAAACGAATTTTATCGGACTCAGGCGCAACTCGAATAATCTCCTCAAGTTTTGCGATGGCCTCCTCATACTGTTTTTGCTCTATATAAATCAACGCAACTTTGACCTTAACATTTAAGTTATCAGGTTCAAAATTCTCTAGATTCTCGAGTTCCTTTAAGGCCTTTGGATAGTCTTCATTTTCTAGATATATTGTACTTAAAGTCCTGGCCACAGCTTTTTTGGGGCCAAATTTATCTTGATAAGAAACCAAAAGAGTAAAGGCGGACTTAGGCATTTGCATTCTCTCGTACAGTTTTGCCAGCGCCATCACGTACTCAACGCTCTCGGGCTCAAGCGCAATTGCTTTCAAGAAAGTCCTTTCTGCCCTTTTATAATTTTCCATGCCCTTTTGCTGAGTCTGCACTCGACCCAGATAGAAATAGGCTTTTGATGGACTCTTATTTTCGGGATGTTGAGCTAAACTTAAAAAAACTTCTTCAGCCTCTTTAAAGCGCTTTTGTTCCGCAAATAGAGCCCCCTTATAAAGAGGAATCTCCAAATTTTCTGGGTACTGTATGGATAGGTAGTTATATTGTTTAAGAGCTAAGTCGTACATTCTGATAGTTGAGTACAAGCCCGCCAGTAGTAATCTTCCATCTAGGGAGCTAGGGTCTTGCTGTATAGCTAACTCCGCCTGCTCTATGGCCTCACTAATCATGCCCTGCCTTATATACTCTGCAGCTAAGCGCAATCTTACGACAGAAGAATTGGGATCATAAATCAATGTTAATTTAAAGGCCTCTATGGCCTTTTGTGTTTGCCCATCTAAACTCAGCGCCTCAGCAAGAGTAAAGTGATAATCCGCCTGAGTTTGATTATATGTCGGATCAATAATTTGAGCCGCTCCCCCACTTCCTGGTGGCGACATCTGACTCGGTGCCGGATTTAAATTGCTAAGTGTAGAGTCCTTGAATAGCGCCTTTTCAAGACGCCCCAAGCTAGAACAGCCCGCACCACTTAACGCTACCAAAACGAACCCTAAAAATAAGGAGATTTGACTACCTATCATTAAAATTCTAGTCGGTTAAAGTCGACAACAGCTTAATTTTAAAAATGGAAATTGAGCGGATTTAGACCTTTAGTCTAGAAAATGGATTCAAAATGTTGGCAATAAAAACCTAGCCCAATCTCATGGACTGGTCTTTACAATCCTGACGTAACCAATGTCGTCGCCATTTAATTTCTTGGATTTTTTCCAACTGATTAGATCTACCCTTCCTAACTCCTCATAGTTTGTTTCATTTTGTCGATTGGGCCCTTCAGACCACACCCAAACGTAAGTCTTGCTCACATCTAGGCTGTCTGCCACAAAGCTGTAACGATAAGGTTGCCCCCATGGGTCGAGACTCAACTTTCCTGTTTTTCCAAACACCTCTATGCTTCTTTTTAACTCTTGGCTCTGATTGGCGGCTGGCTGCCTGTCCCGACTTAAATCTTCGGGCCTCAAGCTTCCGAGTCCCCCTGCCACTAATTGCAAGCTGAGTGACTCAGCGCTCGCAATGGCTCTTTTGATCTCCGGATCGTCGCCTTTATTTTGTACAAGTTTCCAAATCAGAGCAAAAGTGAACAACATAAGTATTAACAGAGAGCTTATGTCAATTGTCTTAAATTGTTGAATTTTCATATATTTTGCTCAACTTTTTGTTATTTTACTAGACCTTCGTACAGAAGTACTCGGTCAAACTTTGAATTACCTTGAGTTTTTTTCACAGCTATTCGATGAGACATCATGACGCTTTGCGCATATGAAGACTCACACAGATGGATGCGTGGCGTCTTTGATATTGAAATTATTGGGAAAGGCTTAAGAGAGGGCTTGACAAGCTGTGGCGGCCCTCGTTATGGTCCGGCCAATGATACGGCCTGTCTTGAACCCAATTCCAGGCCGTCGGCGAGAGTAAATTGGGGAGAAACTTCCAGAGGAGGCATTCTGGTGAATCAGGAAATTATGACAAACAAACCGAGTACACGTGTTAAAATCATTAAACGTTACCAAAACAGAAAACTCTACGACACCCAGCAAAGTTGTTATGTAACGCTTGATGATATCGCAAAGATGATCCGGGCCAATGAAGAGGTTATGGTCATAGACAACAAAACTAAAAATGACATAACTGCGGCTACGTTGACACAAATTATTTTTGAAGCTGAAAAGAAGGCTTCGCAATATGCCCCCTTATTCACCTTGAGGGAAATTATTCAAAATGGAAATGGTAGCATTTCTAACTACCTAGCCAAGCTAGGAGCCTTTCCCGCAGATTATGCAGAAAAACAAGCTCAAGTGGCAGCGGCGCGAAGAGATTCTTTACTAGAAAGCCAAAAGGAGACCTCCAAACCTTCTTTTGACGACATGAAGCAAACTCTTGAAGAAAGGGTAGCAAATGCAGTTTCCAACGCTAACAACGAAGAGTTGGCAGCCGGTGTTGGCACTCCATTTGGGACAGAGCACACACCCCCTAGTTTGCCTAATTCGAACAAAAGTTTAGATAGTTAAAAACCTCTGCAGTAGTGTTTGGGAGCCCCTCTATTAGAGGAGAAGTCTTAAGATACTGCAGCCTACGTAAACGTAGACAAAAACAAAAAGGCAGCTTAAAAGCTGCCTTTTTGTTTTCATGGCTCTATTTTGAAAGTCCTCAGCCAAATTTGTAGGGCTTGTAGAACAGAGACCCCCACTCCAAACCGGCCAGAATTAAAAAACCTCAGAATTATACCAATTCCAAAAAATAATCGTCTAAAGCTTTGTGAATGCATCTCACGCGCAGTTCCGCAGCCTCAAGGCTGCGGCTGTATGAGCATGAGGTGCATTCACAAAGTTTTAGACGATTATTTTTTGGAATTGGTATTAATCATAGGTTCTGTAGGTGAAAAAGGTTTTTCGTCCCGCCTTGACCTTGAGTTCGATTGGCTCTGAGGCCTCACCCGTTGGCTCACCATAAGAATCAAGACCCTTAACCCGAACTGTATAATTACCCGCTGGTACGCGAATTTTTGCTATCTGAAAGCTTTCAGGCAAAGTCGACCACTGTCTTAAATCAGCTCGATCGGCCACATGAAGAGCCATATTCATAATGGCACCCAAAGCCTCATTCTTTTGGCTAACCTGATTTGAGAGGACCTCTTTAGTCGCCACAGCTGCAATTCTTTTAGCTATTAATGGAGCATATTGATCATTCAGAGTTTGAATGGCCACCCTTTCCAAATTGTAAATTTTCTGGGTAAATTCCGGAGAAGAAAATCCCTCAACCTCCAAACTTGCAATTCGATTGCGTGAACGCACAGGTACCAATGTGGGTATACGCCTCCATTGCGGACTAGGATATTTTCTTGGCCCCCAACCCTGTTGATAAATTAAAACAATTTCGCCGTCTTTATTGTTAAACCACTTTGGGTCTCTTTTAATGCCAAATAGATTCTCCCATTTTTTGGCCGTCTCCGTTCTTCTCGCTCGAATTGCCGACCGAATGAGATCCTTCCTTAAATATTCAATATCTGGATTAAGTTGATAGGCCTTTTCGTAGGAAATATAGGCATCATCCCACTTGCGATCACTTTCCCAAATAAGAGCACTCAAATAGATAGCAAACTCGTTTTGTTCGTACTTCTTTTTTTCATCGACTCTATAGTGCTCCAACTTTTCAATTAACCTTCGCGTTTCAACTAAAGCTCCATCAAGATCATCTACAGACAAAAAGTTAATGGCCAGCATAGCGTTAATTAACAGCTTTTCATAATCGTCCCCTTTGTACTGAACCATCTCTTCGTTCAACACTAGTGAACTCACTTGCTTAGATACGCTGTGATAATCTTTTAATTCTGCCATTTTGTCGGCGATTAGAAATTGTTTTGTAGATTCCTTATAGTTTTTTGCCGCCTGCAGGGCTGTTGCATAGTCCAAAAGGTAAACCAGTTGATCCTTACCTTCGGTTTCAGCCAATTGCTTTAAAGCCTCTGCCGCTTGCGAGGGTGAATTTTTTAGTCTTTTGCGAGAGCTTTCAACCTGTGCCTGATAGGTAGCACAAGAGACTAAAAAACAGCACAGCCCCCACAATACAAAAGAGCGAATATTCTTATGAAAAAAATTAAACTTAAATTCCAAATGTTTTCTTTTTAAATCTCTTGCGAATCTCTTTATAGTCAGACCAAACTATGACGCCAGTACTAAGATTCGTCATGTTAAGAGTGATTTTATAATAAACAGTTTTTCTTTTATCTACCTGCTTAACAATGGAATCTAAGCGACCGTTAATTATAAAATCGGCCCCAATCTGTTTACCCTTTCCCTTTTTACTTTCACGGCTCACGATTCCAGAGTCTTGATACTCGTACTCCTCAGCAATATCATCACGAGCCTCTTTATCAATAAAAGAGACTCGACCACCTCTCATTAACTCCACCCGAACCATATCCATAACACTTTGTGTATCAATATGTTCACTTGTTTTATTTTGAAGACGAGTCACCATCACCAAAGGGGGGCGTTTTGCTGTAGAAATGGCGTGGTGGGACGTGGCACTTTGAACCAAGGCTTTCACTGCATTCTGCATATCTGTTTCTGACCAGCGATCATCCAGAAGATTCGTTTCATTTACATCTTCATCATAATTGCCGTCAGAGAACGGCTTTGAGGCGCAACCGGACACCAATACAGCCATTATAAGCATTATTAAAATTTTATTCGTAGTTTTCATTAAACTCTCCCCACGCAAACGCTGTTAAGACAACTTGGCTCTAAAAGTCTGAAGTAAAGTTTAATAGGGATAAGTTTTTCGTCAAGGATTTTGAATTTTTTTAACGCGAACAACTTGCAGATTGTCGTTTATTTGCACTTCATAGCCGGACTTTTCCATATTCTCAATAAAGTGATTAACAAAAGCCTTTTCATATTTGCTCTCGTAATCTCTTTGAAATTGATCTTGGGCAATAATCATCTCTATTTTATCTGCGGTTCTTAATTTGCGTTTCTCCGCGCGCCGCTCTCTTTCGAGTTCCTTTTCAACACCTCTAGCTCCGGCCTCAAATCCTTGACTCAGTCCAAAACGGGTGACTTCGTTATTTAGATAATCAAACTCCTCGTGGCTGGGGTCCAACAAAACTCGTGAATTCTCAACTTGTGCATGGAGCTGTTGGATGTTGCGATTGATTTCCGCCATTTTTAGATGATAGTCGGCTTCCCGCAAATGCTCGGAGGTTAATTGTGAAGGTCTTATTTTTTGATTGGATATCTGATCAGAATTTTTGACATTCGATTTTGAACCTAAATAAACTGTACTGAGAATTAAAATGCCAGCAATTATAATTCCACCCACAATTATATCTTGTAGATTTTGAGATAACTTATTAAGAAGCCTCACCAAAATTCTCCCCTAAATAGCACCCCAGTCTAAGTTCTCAGATGAACAGACTTAGATTTCCCCAACCTCAATCCTTTTATCTAACAACCTGGGTATTAACATAAAGATAGTATTTGCAACCAAAGTGCCAAAGCTTAATGGCCTATAATGATTTTAGTTGCTTAGATATGATTAATAATATTTGTTTGTTAAAAAATTGTACACTTTTCACTACCTAATATTGCTTGTAATTACCACACGACTTTGTCCGCCTATAACTTTTCAGGGAAAATGACCACTTCTCTGTCTTAACTTGATATGTCTCATTCTGAAACAAACGGACTAGTAAACGGACTAGTAAGCCCTCAATTCGAAAGAATTATTGTCTAAAATTTTGTGAATGCGCCTCACGCGCAGTTCCGCAGCCTCAGGGCTGCGGCTGTGTGAGCATGAGGCGCATTCACAAAATTTTAGACAATAATTCTTTCGAATTGAGGGCTTACTTACCTGCCACACTCAACTTTCCAACCAGTAGCGAAGGCGTGTAAATACTATTTAAGGTTGGAAATACATCGTCAGCAACGGCTTCAATATTTTTTAAACACTCAAAAACATTCCCAGAAAGAGTAAAATTTGACACCGCATTAGAAAACATACCGTTTCTGTACAGAAACCCTTCTGACTCAATAGAGAAATCTCCAGATATAGGATTAACGCCTGCCAAACCTCGCAGCTGATCAATTACCAAAACTTCGGCATCTGCTGCAACTAGATCTTCAAACTTTTGAGTTCCAGTTTGAACAACTAAATTTGTGGACTCAATACCGAGTGCAGACTTTGGACCCCGAGAAGCATGACCAGTATTTTTTACCTTATATTTTTGAGCATAGATAGAATTTGTTAAGTAAGTTTGCAGCACACCATTTTTAATAACTGTTGTCGGCTTCCCTAAAATTCCCTCCGCATCAAAGGGGCGGGAAGATAACCCTCCTTTTTTAAGAGGATCATCAACAATCGTCAATTTGTCTGAAAAAATTGACTGCCCGACCCTTCCTGATAAAGCCGAAGACCTCTCATCCACACTCTTTAGGGATAAATGACTTACAAGTAAATTTAAAAAGGTCTGACTGGCTTTTGAGTTTAAAACAACTGTGCAGATCCCTGTTTTTGGCTTTTCATTTTGCAGCTTTAAAAGACTCTCTCGAACTCCATTTTCAGCAATTTCTTTTGCCTGTAAATTCTCAAATTTTTGAGACACCTGCGCAGCAATAGACATTCCTCTCTGCTCACCATCAATGCACAGAGGGGCAATATATGAGTAACAAGAGTTCGCTCTATAAGAGGCATGTGTTCCCGCTGTTGTATATAAAGTGATCTGACTTGAACGGTCTTCGTAGGCACTGTACGGAACCGAATGCACCTTGTTGCTAAACTCAAAAGCAAAAAACTCTAATTTTTTTGCATGATCTAGTTTCTCTTCAACGGCGGTTTCTTCTATATTTGCATTAAAAAAATCCGTATTGTCTTTCATTTCTAAAGATGAACAAAAATTATATGCTGTTTCTCGACTCACAAAATTTTTGTTTTCCATAGCCTCTTTAAAACAAGATTCAACGTCATTAAAGTTAAAACTTTCGGTATATGCGATGCCCTCGTTTGCACCATCGAAAACTCTTATACCCAAAGTTTTTATGTGCGAAACATTGTAGTTATTAATTTTTTGATTTTGAAATGAAGCCTTAAAGTTTTTATTTTCGACAACTAGAGCCTCCAACGGGATGTGATTCTTTTTGGCTAAATCAGAAATCACTTCTACACTCTGTTCTGTTGTTAACATCGAATTCATGCTCGCCCTCCCACTGTCATTTTGGAAACAAGAAGGCTTGGCTGCCCCACTGTTGTTTGCACCATCCCACTTACAGATCCACAGTGTCCATAACTTAACTCTAAATCTGAGCCTACTTTTACTATGTTTGACAAGGTGTCAACTCCCGTGCCTATAAGGCTTGCTCCTTTGACGGCCTCTTCAATTCTACCTCTGCGAATTATATTGGCCTCCACAACACTGAAGTTAAATCCTCCTGTTGCTGGATTTACCGAACCACCGCCCAAGGTTTTAGCATAAAGACCATAGTCAATATCTGCTATCATCTCCTCCAAGCTCGATTCTCCTCTGTCAATATAGGTATTTCGCATTCTGGATGTAGGAGCAAATTTATAATTCTGCCGCCTTCCGCTGCCTGTTCTTGCGTAACCTGTTTTGCGTGAGCCCATATGGTCAACAATGTAACTTTTAAGAACACCCTTATCTATCAAAACTGTTTTCTGCGTAGGAAACCCCTCATCATCTATTGAGAGCGAACCATATGTATTTTTTATAGTCCCATCATCTATGGCCGTCACACATGGGTTTGCAATCTTTTGATCCAACTTATTTGAAAAAACAGAAGCCCCCGTTGCGACTATAGTTGTTTCTAGACCATGCCCACAGGCTTCGTGAAAGATTACTCCACCAAAGCCGTTAGCGATCACAACGGGAAGCTCCGCCGCCGGCGCATACTTTGCCCCTAGGTTTCTAACTGACATTTTTGCTGCCTCTCGCCCCATGCCCTTGTAATCAACCCCTTCTAAAAATTCACTCGAGGCCAATGAACCAAAGCGTGAAGTGCCAAGTTCCCTAACTCCTTGTGACTCTATTATCGTAGAACATGTTACGTGTGTGTATTGGCGAGTCTCCTCAGCTAAAACACCGTTAGAGTTGGCAATTTTCACATGCTTGTGAACTTCGCTTATCACGCCTCTAACTTGTGTGATATCTGAAGACACGGCCCTAGCCTCTTGATCCATTTGGTGCAAGTATGCAGCCTTGGTGTCTTTGCTGAATTCCCATGGCATTAGCTTGTAATCATGGATGGAGTCGTAAACATAAGGATTTAATGGTTTGAGAGTAACACCCGCTCGACCAGGAACTGAGGCCGCCGCAGCCCTTGCCAACTTTAAAAGCCCAGCTTCTGAAAGGTCATTTGTATACAAATACAGAGATTCCTTATCCCAAAAAAGTCTCAAACCAGCGCCATACACCCGTCCCGTTAAGACTTCATCTATTTTTTGACTCTTCATTGATATCTGGCTCTCATAGGTGTTCTCTAAGTAAAGCTCTGAGAAATCAGCTCCAGAATCTAATGTCACACTCAGAATATTTTCTATTATACTGTTATTTATCTTTTCCATTTTTACCTTAGTTTTAATTCTTAATTAATAAACCAAACATCATACACCCATCCTGCTACGGGTATAGTCAAAATAGTTAGCAGAACCTAGAGAAACTGAATCGGGCACCCTATTGACAGAGATTCTCTGAATAGAAACCCTGTTGATTAGGGGCTTTGATTAGGGGCATTGATAAGCTATGCCGGTCACAGCTGTTCCATTATCTGAGTACTGTTTAACAACGACATAATTAGCCCCCTTATTAGCGGCATCCTGCTTCATGTCTTCAAGCACAGCTTCTCTGTTAGGTTTTGTCGAAATTGACCGACCACTCACTGGACCAATTTCAGTACATCCCTTTGAAGGTGGCTTTCGACTTACTTTGACATCGTCTTTCTCTGGTAAAATTGATTGAGAACTACAACCTAAAACAAAAATATATGAAATTAATATTAAAACTACGTGGTGCCTAACTTTCATGCTTTGCTCCTATTTGTTGGTAAATAAATTGTAAATTCAGTACCTACGCCAACTTCTGACTTAACCAGTATATCTCCCCCGTGCTTCTGCACAATTCCGAAAGAAATACTTAAGCCCAACCCCGTGCCTTGCCCAAGTGTTTTAGTCGTAAAAAATGGATCAAAAATTTTATTGATTGTTTCGGCATCCATTCCTTTGCCCGTATCGCGAATAACAATTTCAATTCGATCACTTATCAGTTGAGTTATAATTGTTATGACTCCACTTCCTTCAATGGCTTGAGTCGCATTAGAAAGTATATTCATAAAGACTTGATTCAATTGTGAAGGATAGCCATCTATTTTAGGCAACTCCCCCCAGTGTCTTTCTACAACAATTCGATTCTTAAGTTCACCTGAAAGTAAATGTAAAGTGTTGTCCAAACACTCATGAATATCTACCTCCTTAAGAGTAGCCTCTTCTAGTCTTGAAAAATTTCTCAACCCAATCACAATGTCGCGAGTTCTGCGGGCTCCATCTTCACATGACTGAATCAGTTTTGGCATATCCTCTAAGATGTAGTCATACTCTAGTTCCCGTTTAATTTCTGAGAGGTCCACTCCCGATTTTTCTGCCGCCTGAATTAACTTTATTAATGACTGTGAGTAATCTCTAAGGTGGCCCATATTTCCATAGATAAATCCAATAGGATTATTTAACTCGTGAGCCACTCCAGCAACTAGCTGACCAAGACTTGCCATCTTGGCCGTGTGAACAAGCTTAACCTGAGTTTCTCTAATTTCTTGATTTGCATTTTCAAGTTCAGCAATTTTATACCTAAGCTCATCTTGAGTTTTATTCACACGAAGGGAAAGATCATTAAAGTTTTCAGCAAGTACACCTAACTCATTATCTGGGAGGTTCTCCACTCTAGGTATGGCCTGCCCTGGTTGAACTTTTTGAAAAGCCTCTACTAAGCTTGAAACTGGGCGTAGTAGAATTTTGGAGATGATAAAACTCAAAACAATTAAGAATATGACAATCCCACTCACAACTGTAAAGAAAGCGTAATTCACATTTCTTAACACTTGCCTGACGGCTTTTTTTGATGTCCCTATTGCCAAACTGAGCTGATGGTCCCCCCACTTCATCGAGCGCAAAATAAAGCCGTACGGAACATCTCGGATTTTTATTTCAAAAAAATTTCTTGTAGAGTTTTCTCCCTCTTTAACAAAGTCCTCGGGTCTATAGAGAGCCAAGTCCTCGTGGCTGGTAAAAATCGAGTTGTCCGAGTCTTTACTTTCAACAAGTTTATCTACAAAGAACACTAACTCTAAATTCATGCGATTTTTCAGGCCATCAACAAAACTCTGATCCAATTCGATAACCTCTTCTATGTACCCCACGACACGTCCCGAGCTGTTTCTTACCTTGCTAACAGCAATGATTTCTATAAAAGAGCTACTTCTCACTTCTATTTGTCTATAAACTTCTTGTTCTAAAACCTGTTGCAAGAATTCTTTTGACAGAAAGACATCGGCCTCCGGGGCCATTTCTCCCTCTTTAATTTCTCCCTGGGCATCTTTATAAATATTAAAGACCCGGCGCCCTTCACGAGTGTATAAAGATAGTTTGTGAGCTAAGGTGTTTTGCAGCCAACTTCTAGCTAAAAACTTGATTTGATGTATCTGATTGCTATTCAAATAATAAGCTAATGAACTGTTTTGCGAATGGGCAGTGATTTTAGAAATCAAATCGGCTTCAAACTCTGCCAATATGGAAATTATCTCACGATAATTTCCTTCTAGTCTTTGAAGTTGCTCTTCATTAATAGCCTCCTCATACTTTACAACAGAGTACCCTGTTATAAACGCAAGGGGAATAACTGAAAAAATAAGAAACCAAAGTATTAAAATTGTTCTCAATGATTTTTTGGGTTTATTTTTTGTATTCACTATCTTCTACCCATAAAATCATTCTAATCTTTCCCTCAGGCATAACTCTCCAATGGGGGTCTTTATAAAATCTGACAGGTCCATACTCACTCATAAATTGTTTGAGAGGTTCTAAGTTCTCTTCGTCTAGAGAAAAGTGAAAATAACTACCATCGGGCTTTCTCCACCCAACTTGAACCTCTCCAGCCTTTTCTCCACCCAAACTAAGGATCTTTTCTCTAAACTCTTCAGTGTGTCGTTCTATGTCATCCAACTTCATAAACGCCCGAAACAAAACTCCCTTTAGAGCTTCTTTCTTGCCAACAAGTATGGGCCTTTTCTTGGTTGGTGCAGCTGCTTCTTCTAGCTCTTCGCCATGTTCCTCATGTTGTTCTCCAGACCCTCTAAGCTCCCCGTGTTTTACATCCTCAAGGTCAACAGGATCAGTGGACACTAAAGTTTCTGCAACAGAAGGTTTCTGCACTCGACTGCTATCCTGTGAACTCTCAAACCCCGCTTGATTAGTTTGTGAAGCTTTGGTTTCTACAAGTCCCCCTGCAACATCAATGCTCTCTCTTGATTCTTGCTCCAATTGAATAGAATCCTCTTTTGCAACTTCTAATGCTGGTTCAATCTCTACTACCATTGGAGCCTTGTCTCGTGGGAAACTTCTAAAAAGATTTTCCCACGGAACATAAATTGAAAAACCTGCGACAATAACAGCAATAACAACAGCCTCTAATACCCACTTGACAGGATCTGGGAGCTTGCCCCACGAAAGCGCCACCAACCAATCACTCAATTTGGAGTTCTTTTCGCTCACTTCCTCAAAAAAATCTTGAGACAGTTGGGCACCACTTAACTCTTGACAATAATTAATAGCGGATTGAAGTCTCTCCACTTCTTCTCTGAGATCTTCATCTTGTGATAAATACTTTTCAACAGCGCGACGTCGATCTTCATCAAGAGAGCCTTTTAAGTAGTCATAAATCATCTCTCGACATAGAAACTTCGTTAGCTTTCTTTCTTTTTTTCCAATTATTAATTCCATAGTACTTTAACCCACAGCACGTTAGCCCCTAGCACGCGCTAACCCCTAATACATTAAGTCACCCGCTCCGCTAGTATACGAAGCCCGCGATTAACCCTATGTTTAACAGTGCCTTCGGTAATGGCTAAGGCTTTAGCAGTTTTAGAAATTTGAATTCCCAGCACTTCTGTCCACAAAACAGATAGAAACTCTTCCTCCTCCGCCTTTCTTTTAAATTCTCGCCAAGGGCTTACATCATTATACCCACTTCCCAAAGCCTCCATGCGACTCGAAAAAAACTGAGTATCCTCAGACTGGTGTCTTTTAAGTTGATTCCAATATTGATAAGTCAACTGAACAATCACTGTTTGCACATCTTGAGTTGATATAGAAATCCTGTTGAGTTTTCTGACCACGGCCTTCGTAGCTTTTAGAGCCAAGGTGTCGTCTAAAAATGCGTATGAAAAGAATAATGCCACAGACTTTATCTGAGTCTCAACGGTCATTATGTAATTCTCTCGGACCTAAGTGATCCGGCCTGAAAACAACAATCACTAGAAGGGTTCATTATTAATCCACAGTTAATTGTTTAAGTAAATTCAACTCATCTAAAACTTTGCCTGATCCAAGAACTACACACGAAAGAGGGTCTTCAGCAATTGAAACAGGCAGGCCTGTTCTCTCGCGAAGTAAAACATCTAAATTGGCAAGAAGAGCCCCCCCTCCTGTCAAAACAATTCCATTATCAACAATGTCAGAAGCCAATTCAGGCGGGGTTTTCTCAAGGGCTGTTCTTACGGCATCGACAACTTCACTAAGAGGGTCCATCAAGGCGTCGTTAATTTGTGAGCTTGTAATCTCTATGGTTTTAGGGGCTCCAGCAACTAAATCCCTGCCTTTTATTTCCATTGTCTTTTCTTCGTCAAATGGATAGGCATTGCCAATATTAATTTTAATATTCTCAGCCGTTCTTTCACCAATTAACAAGTTAAATTGGCGTCTCACATAGTTAACGATGGCCTCGTCAAACTTATCTCCGGCAACTTTGATTGATTTACAATAAACAATTCCCCCAAGAGAAATCACAGCAACGCCAGTTGTTCCCCCTCCCATATCGACAACCATATTGCCAGTGGGATCTGTGATAGGAAGTCCAGCCCCTATAGCTGCCGCCATAGGCTCTTCAATCAAGTAGACCTCTCTTGCTCCAGCGGAATGCGCAGATTCTTTAACCGCTCTTTTCTCAACCTGTGTGATTCCAAAGGGCACACAAATTATTATTCGAGGTCGAACAAAGCTCTTACGATGCCCTGTCGACTTCGATATAAAATATTTCAACATAGAACCTGTAACTTCAAAATCGGCAATTACACCGTCTTTAATCGGACGAATAGCTACAATGCTCCCTGGGGTTCTGCCCAGCATATCTTTTGCTTCTTTTCCTACGGCCAAGACTCGGTTTTGCGCCCCGCTAAAGTTTTTTTGAACAGCGACAACAGAGGGTTCGTCTAAAATAATGCCTCTCCCTTTAGCGTAAACAAGGGTATTTGCTGTTCCTAAATCAATTGCAATGTCATTGGAAAAATAATCTGTAATTTTGTCGTAAAAACTCATGTTTAAATCCATTGGTGAGATTCAGGGCGAACTCGCTCCGCCCCGTGCTGCGAGAAGATGCCCCTAAAATACTCATTTGAATGCTCATTTTACAATGAACACTTTGTTCTCAGTGCCACCCTCTGCTAATAATTTAGGTCATTGACAAAACAAGAGTCAATACGAGAAGTTAGCAACAACAATAATAATTGCTCGAGGGTCCTCATGTCAAAAAATCAAATCCTGTTGATGACAAAGCACTTCATAGAAAACAAACCTTCTGTTCGGATGGCTCTTGCCGAGCTCAATGAAGGCCTTAGCTTAAATATTTCAATTGAAGACCGAGACGAAGCTCACTGTTTTTTTGCCAATAACCAAGTGCAGTTTCGCGAAGGTTTTGCTCAAAACGCTGACGTTCTTTTTATTATTAACGCTGAGTCCATAAGGCGGCTGTCGACTCTTCCCTGCGACACCCTGGCAGAAACGGGTATCGAGATTGTGCGTGAGATTTTATCCGGAAATATTCAAATCCGAATGACGAGCTCTGTTCAAAATATACTGACTGGTGGATACCTTAAAATTATTAAAAAAGCGGGTCCCGATTTTTTAAATTTTCTGGCCGAACACGGGCTCAAAAATATGTTCAAAATTATTGCCCTTATAAAAAAAATGCGCGGACAACATTAGCCGCTGCGCGCAATTAGTCTCTTAAGACCATGCGTCAAGCTGCTCTGTTTAGTTGCATTGAGTTATCCCCATTCCAAAAAATACTCGTCTAAAATTTTGTGAATGCGCCTCACGCGCAGTTCCGCAGCCTCAAGGCTGC
>CAZCYD010000042.1:0-26774 GCA_964502735.1 uncultured Pseudobdellovibrionaceae bacterium | reverse complement strand
TGTCGCCGGACTTATTGGAAGTGCTCTGGCCAATAGAATGTTAGAACTCGGTTACACTGTAGTGGGATGTGATAACTTGTCTGGTGGAGACAGGGCCAACGTTCCGGCTGGAGTTCTTTTTTATGAAAGTGATATTTTAGATTTTTCCAAGAATATTGAGATTCTAAAAGATGTAGATATTGTGTTTCATGCGGCGGCGGCGGCTTATGATGGGCTCAGCGTATTTTGCCCTAGTCAAATCGCTCACAATATTTATTCGGGAACCGCATCTATTATAAGTGCCGCTATAGAAAATAAGATCGGTCATTTTATTTATTTTTCTTCAATGTCGAGATATGGACAAAATTTGACTCCGTTCACTGAAGACCAAACGCCGGCCCCTCGCACTCCCTATGGAGTTAGCAAGGTTGCCTCTGAGAATTTGGTAAAAAATTTATCTGAGCTTCATGGAATGAAATACTCAATTGTCGTGCCTCATAATGTGATAGGTCCCCACCAAAAGTCGGATGATCCTTTTAGAAATGTAGTAGCAATTATGCTCAATCGAATTTTTTCAAGCAAACCCCCGATTATTTATGGTGATGGTTTCCAGAGACGTTGCTTTAGTGATGTGCTAGACTGTGTTGACTGTCTAGTTGCAATTGCGGAGTCAAAGGAGTCGCATGGGGATATTGTCAACATCGGTCCCGATACAGAGGATATTACGATCAATGAGCTCGTGCAAAAATTATTAGCAATCACAGAATCTGAATTGCAGCCTATTTATATGCCGAAGAGGCCTGGCGAGGTGCAACTGGCTGTGTGTTCTTCAGAAAAGGCCAAGTCTAAGTACGGATTTAAAAGAAAAGTAAGTTTAGATGAGTCTTTAATTCGAATAGCTAGTCATTTGAAAGTGCACTGTCGCAGGGAATTCAATTATCATATAGATTTAGAGATTAATGGATCAATCGTACCAAAAACTTGGTCAGATAAAGTTATGTAAAATGAGCTTTGCACGCAATAAAATAATAGTTTTAGGCATGGGTCTAGTTGGGCAGGCCACTTCAGTTTTTTTTGCAGAAAAAGGAAATGAAGTCGTCGGAGTTGATTGTGACTCAAATCTGATCGCAAATCTTAAAAAAGGTCAGACATCTATTTTTGAGCCAGAGTTGGCATCTTCGGTTTCTCGATATTTAGAACGCGAAAGGTTGGAGTTCTCTGATAATATGAGAGAATCTCTGCTGGATGCCGATATCATTATTTTTACAATGGGATCCCCCCTTGTAGATGAGTGTGATCTCAATGTAGAGTCTCTTTTCTCTTCGGCTGAACAAATTGCAGAAGCAGCTATGAGTAACAAAGTCATTGTTTGTAAGTCCACGGTTCCTCTGGGGACATGTCAAAGATTACAGAGCCTAGTCGACGGCATTTTATCAAGAAGGCAAGTTCCCTTTTCTGTAGAAATCATTTCTAATCCGGAGTTTTTGCGGTCAGGCCAGGCCCTTTACGATGTCTTTAATCAAAGTCGAATTGTAATTGGAAGTCGCAAGAATTCGTGGGCCGTAGAAAAATATTTAACTTCTTATAATTCTCGTGATTTGAATTTAGTACTCACAACTTGGGAAAATGCAGAGCTTTCAAAAGTAGTTTGTAATGCTTTTATGGCCACGAGAATTTCTTTTATTAATGAGGTTTCCCGAATTTGTGAGAGCACAGGAGCCGATATTAGAGTTATCCGGGACGTTCTACAAAAAGATCCTAGATTTGGCGAGGGAGGGTTGGAAGCAGGTTTAGGTTTTGGAGGCTCTTGTTTACCTAAGGATCTCAGCTACTTTATTGGCTTGGGCAAGAGCCATGAAATTCCTATGCCGCTTGCTCGGGCAACATTAAGTGTTAACACTCAACAAATTTCTCACTTTTATTCTAAAATAGAGAGCTACTTTGGCGGAATCTTACAAGATAAAAAAATTACGGTATGGGGTTTGTCTTTTAAACCTATGACATCTGATCTTCGGGAGTCGAAGTCCTTGACCTTAATAAATTTTTTACTTCAGAAAGGAGCCAAAGTTCAGATTTATGATCCAGTAGTTTCTTCTCCCTCCATAACAGTTCCTTTTTTAGATAAGGTGGAATTTTTTGACTCAGCAGAAACTTCACTAAGTCAAGCCCAGGCCTTGTGCGTATGTACAGACTGGCAGGAGTTTTCAACTTTTGATTTTAGTGGAGTGAGGAGCCAAGTCTCAAAAGAGTTTGCTATTTTTGATGGGCGTGGAGCCTTAGTAAATAACTCAAGTAGAGAGATGTGGCCCTATTATTGTGTGGGAGTTAATTTATTATGATGTGGGATTTATCTATTGTTATTCCCACGATAGGACGGGAAGAGTTATTGGATAGACTCTTAAGATCTATTCAATCGGACTCATTAAGCTGTTTATTAAAGTTTGAAGTGATCGTGATTAGTCATGTGGAGTCGCCCGAATTTAAGAAAACAGTTGAAAACTGTGGCAGCAATTACGGTTTTTATTTTAATTCACTTTTTGGAGCTAATCATTCAAGAAATTTGGGAATAACTCTGGCCAGGGGAAAATATATACTTTTTTTAGATGATGATATTTATCTTCCGAGAGGTTTTTTTAACAATATCCAATTAATAATACAGAAGAATGAACCAAGAGCTAGTTGTGGATTTTACTTGTCAGAAGCAGCCATGAGCTCCCCTCAAAAAGCCTACAACGCAATTTCTAATTTATGGTTGGTGAAAACTCATAGTTTGGATGAAACTCCGCAGTTCCTTGGTGGATTGGTGATTGTTCCGAGAGATGCGATTGGGGGGGCTAGATTCGACCCCAATTCAAAAGGAGCTGCAGAAGAAAAATATTTTGCTAAGCAGTTACAAGAAAGGGCTACTGAGGTCGTCATCAATGAGAATATCTCAGTCTTTCATGACTCAGAAAAAAATTATTGGAATTTAATAAGAACGGCCTTCTTTCATGGGAGAGCTTCAGGCTTTTGCACTTTGAGGTCATACTTTAAAAAAAGGAGAAGGCACGTAAACACCCAGCTTCAGCCGAGCTTTTGGAGTTATATTGAACATCCCTTGCTCCTGTTGAGTTGTGCTCTATATGTAGCTTCCCTCATTTCGGGAAAATTTTTGAGTAGGTTTCCCACACATTTGTGGAGACCAAGTAAGTCAGTTCACAGAATTTGAAGAAATCGAACGTGGAAAAAACTCTTTTTTTCTGTACTTAAAGATCGTGTGAAGGAAGCCTATTCCATCTTTGATTTCATTTAATTTAGACTCACCTAGACGGTGATTATACGTGACGGGCACTTCTGTTAGCGCAAACCCCTTTGTTAAGCTCAGAGTAGTTAAAGCTAAGGCAAAACTAAGGTCATTTGGGAGGTCTTGAAAAAAAGGGCTGAACACCTCTCTCGAGAAAATTCTAATTCCTGAACAGGGATCTTGAATGGGGTGTTGAGTAAGTACGCGCAATAGTTTTATGTATAGGCCATTGCCAAAAGATCTAAGCTTGGGCATTTGGGACAGGTTTGTAAATCGATTTCCCACAACCATTGAAGAATCAGTTTGATTTAGATTTTCCCAAAGTTTAATGAGATCTAGTGGGTTGTAGGTGTCATCCATATCAAGAATAGCAATATGGTGGCCGCGACTCTTTTCAATTCCCAGTTTTATGGCACCTCCGTAGCCTAGTCGAGCAGTAGAGGTGTGAATAAATAAGCCTTCAATATCAAGTTGATTTAGTAGATCTGGGGTTTTATCTTGAGAGCCATCGTCAACAATATGTATGTCTAACTTTAAAAAATTTGGAGAAATGCTCTTTGCAACATTTAGCAGTTCAGAGAGTCTTTTGGCCATTGAAGGTATGGCGAGTTCTTCATTATAACAGGGGATAACTAGAGAAAAGTGCATAGCTTATTGTATGCACGAAAATAAGTGTGCTATCAACTAGAATTAGTCAACCAGGATATATTAAGTTTAAACAGAGGTGATTATTTAAAATGAGATTTGCCATTATTGTCATAGCCTACAAAGAAGAGGCGAATCTAAAAAGAAGCTTGCAGGCCTTGGTGTCACAGGAAAGTGCTCAATTCAAGTGGGAAATTGTGGTTGTTGATAACGATCCTGCGTTGAGTGCAAAACCTATTGTTCTATCTTTTGAAAAAGACAATCCGATTATAAAAATTAAGTATTTGAATTCTGAAGAGAATAACGTTGGGCTCGCTAGGGCTATGGGAGTAAAATCAACTGAGGCGCAATTTGTCTTGTTTTTAGATTCAGACTGTTTACCTGGAAAATCTTGGCTAAGCGAGATGGCTGAACGATTTGAGCGCGCAAAGTCTCAAGATCACCAAATTGCAGGTATGGGAGCTCCAGCATGTATTCCCTCTGATCCGAAGGAAAAGGGGGCTGACTTTCTTTTAAGTCTTATGCTGAAGTCGTTTTTTGGTCATTTTGGCTCCCCTCAAGGGGAGATAAAAGGTTCGGGACGCTATTTGGAGCATCTACCGACGAGCAATGTCATTTTTGACAGAAAAAAAATCCTAGGCGTTGGAAACTTTGATCCCAGGTTTGCAAAGGTTTGCGAGGATGTGGATATGGGAATTCGACTCAATAGAGCGGGCTACAAACTAATTTGGGCGGAGAGCCCCGCAGTGGCTCATTTTACAGATACAACTATTGAGGGTTGGTTCAAACGGATGTTAAGGTTTGGCGAAGGAAGATTTAAAGTTTTTTGCAAATATCCCATGAGTTTAAGTTTTCATGGCTATTTGCCTCTATTCGCAGTATTGACCTCTTTGATTTTCTTCTTATACTACGTGGAATTGTTTTATTTTTTGTTAGTTGTTTACTTAATAGTTTTATCTCTTCAATCCTTAGCTTTATGTTTTAAATTTAAGTCCTTAGAAAAAACACCGCTACTGTTATTTGTCTTCTTTTTTACTCATTTTGCATATTACTTAGGTGTTTGTATGGGGGTCGTAAAAAAGTTAATTAACCTCAAGCAAAAATAATTTCATAATTAACTGACTTAGATTGTGTCTATTATAACCAAAATCCGCAGAGAAAATGTTATCATTGTTATCATTCAAGAATAATCTTAAGTTGGTGCATATATGAGTCCCGATGTTTTAGATTCATCGGGACTCATAGCGTAATAGGGTTTTACCAGTCTAGTGAGCCAGTGTAACCAAAGTCAGCTAGGGCTTTTTCGTAGCTGTCTTTAATAAATTGTTTAGCCATACGAGGCTGTAGGCCCAGAGCTGCTGCTGAACGATTTTGCAGCTCTCTTATGGCTTCAGGCTTTCGGCGAAGAAGCAAATCTTCAACAGCGGCCACTGCAGAGCCGTAGTCCACACCAAAAGTCGCTTGGAAAGTGCTCTTAATATCTTCAGGAGCGCTGTAGCCGCGGTTATTGAGTCCCACAGCAAACCGATTAAGTTGACTAGCTACAGCTTGAGCTTTACTTTCTTGAAAACCATATTTTTCTACAAGATTGCTGGCCGCTTTGGCAACAAGCTCTCTGTTAAGGTCTTCATTTATAGCTGCAATATCAGTGTTAGCTGTCATCCCTGCAGTTTGGTTATTGATAGCTTCGTAGAAGTTAGACTCATGGACATTGGCTGAGTATAGTACACCTTTTGAGTCTAGATAGTAATCTCCAAAGGCCACATTTTCCCAAAAAAGACCCGTCGTTCCTACGCCAATGGTAGATCCTCCTTGCCAACCAGAAAATGAACTGGCGTGACGAGTTTCAAGATAATAGTAAACTCCTCCTATAACTTCGTAAACATCTCCGTAGCCATTACCGTCAAACTCTACTCGGTAGAGATCTCCGTCCTTTCCACCAAAAAGATTGTAATCAGCAGATTGAGAAACAATAACTCGCGATCCATCGTCTCTATTAAAGGTACAGCCAGGTGTGGGATCAAACTTGCCAGTGCAGACATCTCCATAAACATTTTCGTAAGGGTAGTAAACAATATGGTTGCCACCACCACCACCGCCACCGCCACCGCAGCTCACAATATTTGCCACTAAAAGTGGTAGACCTAATGATTTAACTAAAGTATTGATCTTCATGGACCCTCCTATTATTTTTGGTTTAATCCCATCTATGTGGATACCCTGATAATTTTAATAATCAATGTGTGGGCGGTTGTTTGTAAAAAAATCATAACGAACACCGCGCTATATATAGAGTTTATAAAAAGACAAATCTAATAACTAAGTGGGTAGCGAATAATATGATCTCGACATCTAAAGTCAAGAAATGGAGGTGAGCCTTGGCCTGACCAAAAGGGCTGATCAATGGGTTCGCAACCTTTACCGGATTGAAAGCGAAGTTTAGCTGGACTCGTCAGTTCAAGGAGTTTGTTGTCTTCATAGTGGGGAACAATAAATCTAATCCCCTTATTAAACTGAGATCCTTCGTTGGTAAATATGGTGGGAATGGCCTCATTTTTATTGCTATCAAAGACAAAAAAGGGAAAATTGTAGTTTTCAACAACTAGATCGGGAATAAAAGTGTAGCGGCGTAAACTTGTATAGGCACTTTGCTCCATATTTAACTCGTGGTACTGAAGCTCAGAATTTGTCAGAACAAAGGTACTGGCCATATCTTTAGAGGAGTAGGCATAGCGAGCTTGTAACACAGAGTCTTCCGCTCCTCGTAAGGGTGGTATTTGTTTGTCGTAGATATAATTCTGATTGTCAAAAAGAGTGACGCGCATATGCTTGGGGCGACCTGGATAAAACCAAAAAGTTCCACTGTAAAGACTGCGGCTCATGGAGAGGTCAAAGCTGTAGTCAACTTTAGTGTCTAATAAGTTGCGATAGCTGAGTTCTTCAGGGTTCCATTCCAGTTTAACAAAATCAAAAAGTTCACCATTTTTAATTTTTGCAGTGGCAAAGTCGACCAGGTAAGAGGGTTTCGACTGCGTACCTCTCAATTTGATTAATAAAACAGGGATCGTGCCCGATTCAATTTCATCCTGAGTTGGAGCCAGCATATCGGCAACCTTATAACCATCATAGCCTTTGACTGTATGTAGGGAGCCTTCGTAGTCCAAATAGTAAAATCTGACTTCGGGGTTTTCCCAAAAGTGATACTCTTTGCTTAAGTTTCTATTTTTCCAAGCATCTCTGAGGTTAGCTTTTTTGTTAGGATCTTGGCCATAACCCACCCAAGCGGGAATCTTGGCGTCGTTGAATTGCATCCATTGAATGTGCAGAGAAATATTATAGGGCATAGGAGCTTTATGTCCATCGTAGTTAATTTCTCTAATAAACTCAAGATTGTGATTAAATATATAGATTCGAGTGGGGTTGGGTCCCCTTTGATGGGGAAGTTGACTCCAGTCATCTTGCATAAAGATAATGTACTCACTTTTTCCATCTCCATCTAAGTCATGTCGGGTATAAAACTCAAGGAGTCGCCCCTTTATTAACCATGGAGTTAGTGGAGCTGTTGAGGCGCGCAAAAAATAGGGGAGTGTCGGGTCGTGAATCTCACCTGGGCGACTCTGTGACATAATGTGAAATGTCCAAGAGCTTTCTGTTTTTTGTGTCAGCCAGTACTCCATATGCGAGGGACGAGAGTCCAAGATGTGATCGAGAGGTGTCCATGCGGAGGGAAAACCCGGACGCTCAGCAATGGGAATTTTTATTGCGTCCTTATCCAAGTTGTCTGGATCAACGGGAACAGTAATGACTACTGGGATACGAAAAGAGATAGAGGCGTTAGCTATTTTTGGAGTGATTTCAATCTGGAACTCACTAGGTATTCTCGATTTTTCTGGAAGTTTATGGTCTTCAATTTCTAAATCAATAATGAGGTTCTTAACTTCTGAGGTTCTCCAATTTAAAGAACCTCCCTCAAGATAGACTCGTTTGATATTGGGTCTGATTGACTGAGGGTGATCTTTGACGTGTTTAACTTTCAGATTTATTTCTTTATTTGATGTCAGCCAAAAGTTTTTAAGAGGCACTTTTAATCGTAGTTTTGCAGATCGACGATCCCAATTTACATGAATTTCCTCTTTAGATTCGGGAAGAATTAGTGGGCGAGGAATTGTGTTAATAGAGGATTGAATATCTAAAAGACCCCCATAACCAAATTTATCATAAAGTGGTTTAACAATCTGGGCGGGTTGACAAGAAAGTATTTCTTCGTGGGGGTTTGCCTCCAAAACCTTTACAGGTTGTTGTGGGGGGCGACTACCCAAGATCAGTCTAGGGTAAATTTCACTAGAAGGTATTTTGCGAGCGAGTAGTTCTGCAACTGCGCAACTGACAAAAGCTGTAGCTTGTGAACTGCCGTGCAACCTTTCGTAGTTGCCCTCTATAAATTGAGAAGAGACAAAATCTCGGAAACGCTGAGGTCTTATCTTTGACGGCCAAGTGCTCAAGATATCTAAGCCTGGGGCAAAAAGGTCAACACCGGGGCCGTAATTTGAAAAATATGAAATGGCCCCATCGGGATTGTGGGACCCTACACAAATTACATTTTTGTAAGTGCAAGGTCGTAAAAGAGCATCGGTGGAGTCATTTCCAGCGGCAGCTACGATTATAATTCCACGTTTTTGAGCCTCCTCAATGGCTTGTCTTAGTAAATCAGAGTCTACAGATTGAGGCCACCCTAGTGAGAGATTTATAATGTCAGTCTTGGAGTGAATAGCGTAGTAAATTCCTCTGGCTACAAAGTCTCCCAAGTTACTCATTGGACGTCTGTCCTTAGGGTCGTGAGGTTCTTTTGGGTCTAAGTTCCAGGATAGGGGCTTGATGGGTTCCCGTGAGCCTTGAGTTAAAACTTGTACTGGTAAAATTTCAACATTGTCTGAGCAGCCGCGAATTCCCACTCCATTACGGCTTACGGCTCCGATAATTCCAGCAATATGTGTGCCGTGCCCTTTATTGTCGCCAAAGTCTGGGCGTCCCAAAATTTGAGATACGGGGTTAGGGGTTCGAGTTTGATTTTCTTCAGAGCCTAAAATTGACCAACCGTTGCAGTCTAGAGGGTAGCCATTGCCGTCTAAGTCAACCTCAGGGTTGTTAATATCCATCCAAATTTTTTCACACTCTCTAAGCTTGTTTCTTCTACAGGAAAGGGTGTTATCGTGATCACACATCAGACACTTTTCAAACTTTGCTAAGGCCTCGCATTCAGGTTTGTTGTGAACAATATTTGCGGCGAGATCAGGGTGATTTTTTTCTATTCCAGTATCTAAAACGGCAACTCGTATTTTTTTCGAACCCAGAAATGGAGGAGGGAAATTTATATCATTAAGAGGCCTGTCATTGGGTACTGGCAAAAAAAGATTTGTCTGGAAGTCCAATTCTAAACTTTTGACTTGGCAGGAGTTCTTCAACCCCCATTGATCATACTCATAAGGGTCCGATAGGGTTTCAGATCCTTGGCTAGAAAAGCCTAGGGTCGTAAAATGAAAAGCCGATAAAAAGAAGGTAAGAGTATAGGCTGTTATTTTCATCTGAAACTCCCCAAACTTCTTTGTATTTCAGTGGGTATAATTCCTGTTTCTTTGGAGTACAAACTTAAAATTCCACCGGCTCGAGTGAAGTGTTCATCAGGGTCTCCGGCTGTATTCGAAAAATATTCGAGATCACCATCTTCGTCCCCTTCCCGGAACCCATTAATTTTGACAAAAAAGCTAAAGTTTTCCCTTCCAATAAAACTTAACAAACTGGAAAGAGGTATAGCCCCATTGATATGAGAAATTACTCGGCTCGTCCATTCGGCCTGTTTTCGTTTGTCATCGTGAGGATAAATTCTTCTTAATAATAAAAGACCTATCAACCAGGGCTCTATACAGTCGTATCCGGTGCCAAAATAATACGCACTCGTATTTAAGGAGTATTCCGCCGCTCCAGATTTTTCCTCATTCAATTTAATTTTGCATGTTTCAGTATATAGAGCTTCTCCCAGTTTGCGATTTCCATTTCCTATAATATTCATTACGTTATAATAAAAACTCTTATCTGAGGGTTTATAATTTCGATCTATGAGTTGCCCCTCAGTGAGCAAATCAGAAATTCCACCCAGAATTCGACTGCCGACAAGATCTAAAACTGAGTGTAGGGGGAGCAAAATAGTAGGGATTTCTCCTCTAGAATTGGCATTTAGGTCTAGATGAGAACTTTCCTTTTGCAAGAGTAAATTATGTATTTTATCTATGGCTACATCGTTGAAAGCCAGAGTGGATGTAATTTTGTAGTATCTAATTTTTTTTACGTGTCGAAAATCTTCTTCAAAGATAATGCGATTGCTTCCAATGTTGGCATCCTCAAATTTTTTATTAA
Source organism: uncultured Pseudobdellovibrionaceae bacterium (assembly GCA_964502735.1). Taxonomy (GTDB): domain Bacteria; phylum Bdellovibrionota; class Bdellovibrionia; order Bdellovibrionales; family UBA1609; genus JACKAN01. The sequence goes on along the minus strand of CAZCYD010000042.1, from coordinate 16,456 downwards.
TTTCTTTCAATATTTTTAAAAAGTCGTTGCGACTCAGGTTCCACCCTCCCCAAAAATTTTGGATATTGGCAACAGGTTTGTAGGCTCTTTCATCATGACTCAGATCCATTTCTGTTGTAATAAGATTCCATCTGGCATTGCCAAATAAAGTATTTGCTGGATTAGGGTCACCTGGAGTTGACAAAAAACCTCTTCGCTCCAGTAGTCCATCTAAAGAGTCGCCGAGAAGTCCGAACCAATCCCAACCTTTAAGCTCACCTTTACGATAGGAGTAGACTTCAACTTTTTCGTCGTCGGGATTCAATTCTGGGTAAAAGGGATTTTCCGGCCAAGTGATTCGAACATTGTGCCCTTCAGAAAAGCTTTTGTGGCGGTAAGACAGAAGTTTTAAGTGTTGTTCTTTATTATCGAGATTGTGCTTTATTTTAAACTTCCTATCTTTGAACCACATAGAAAGGAGTTCAGAATTGTTGTTCATAAGTACAGATTTTATAGAAGAACTAAGACGCTCTCTATAGCGATAGTGTTCATCAACAGACTCTCGACTTTCTTCAGAACTGGTAATATCTAAACGATCATCTATCATGCCTGATATGTTAGGATCATAATCTAGCACCCAAGTCTTAGAGATAATTTTGGCATTATTTTTTTGCATTCTCCAACGAAGCAAGTTCATGAAATAATTTATGTCCAACTGTGCTCCAAAACCATAAATATCGAAATCTCTAAAAAAAACTTGAATTCCTTTTTGAGTTCTCACTAAGGAGGTCTGCCAGAGCGCTGTTTTTTGAGCATCAAGGCTGAAGCTCATATTGTTAATAAAGTTAATAGGTTGAATTCCCATGAGAACATCAAGGGCTGAAGAGACGCTTAACCAAGGGCCAAAAGAAATAGAATCCGTGATGGTCAAGACTTCACCCTCTCTAAAATCTTTAAAAAAGGCGTCAAGAGGATGGAGGCACTCTGGCAAATTTTCGATTGAAGAATTTGGATTTTCTTTTAACCAATTTTCTGCATGACTCGCACATTCCAGCTCTTTATTCCAGTCTAAAACTAAGTTTTTACCAAGTTCGTTCATAAACCGACTCACGATAAGGTTTTTGAGGGGTTCATGTGTACCCTCTTCGATACTTGTAATGGGTCTGACGTGAGCATAGCTTCTTTCTATTCGGGCATTTGCACCGGCACTTGGAATGTAGTTTACAAGACCATCCATGGTGGCAAAGTAGCCGATTTGGCCAGAGATTTTGATTGTATCCACAAGTTGGATGGGAGCTTGAGAGTCATAGTAAGTTCCTGTTGTGATGTGCCGTCCAGCATCCAACCCTACACTACCAATAAATCCACCCCATGACTCAACAGGCATATACATAATCTCATTCGGTTTTTCTTTAATGTGGTCGCGAATTTTATTTTGGATATCAAGGGCTCTTTTCTTAGCGAGATCATTTACACCTTGTAAGACGAGTTTTTTATTGGCCTCAGCTAATAAGTTTTTAATACCTGTAGAAACAGACTCAACTCGGAGATATCGCAAAAAATCCCCTTCTCTAAAGGGTGACTCTCTATCACCATGTCCATAACGTATAGGACTATTTTTAATTAGCTCCACTTGAACTTTGCCCTGAACGACAAGCCCCTTATCAAAGAGTAGTGGGGGTTTTTGTGGGGTTTTAGATGTTTTTATTTCAAAGCACTCAAATAGGCTGTGAACTCTATGTATTAGAGTGGTGTAGGCGAGTTGAGAAAATCCTGTTTTTTTGCCCTCGCTGTTGAATTGAGGGAAATTTGAAAATTCAATAATTTCTTCAAAGTCATGTTGGTCTAGTTCTGATAATAGATGAAGAACCCAGAGAATGTCTTCTCGAGTGGCACCTTTAAAGCTATCAGCAGAATGATGAGTTAGAACGACATTTCCGTTAATAATTTCACATGCGGTGGGGGCAAATCTATTTAGACTTTCAGGTATGTCGGCAAGAACCATAGGAACAATTAACGCTCGATAGGCTCGTTCTTTATTAAATAATTCAATTAAGGTAGCGATATAGCCTTCGTTGGTAGAACGAATTGCGTGACCCCACTGATAGTTGTAATATTCGGGAAGGGTGTACTCTAGTGTGGCATGCGATAAAGTGATAGACAAGTTCTCTCGATCAACACGAACCCAATTTCTAAAGTCTAAATTGCTACCTGTGTATTGAGCTGCCCTTTCTAAAAAACTTTCGATTTGAGATAGGCTATTGAAGGATACTTTGAGTTGAGTATAAAACTGGGGTGCAGGTACATAATAGCCTAGTTTTCTCATAAGAGCTGTACGCATAAGCATAGCATGAGTGTAGCGAGACATTGCGAGTCTATAGGTCTGCATGGGGTTTTGTGGATCTCTAACACGCGCAAAATAAGTAGAATTCATGTGACTGTCGTGATCCATAAATTGAACTAGAGCAGATGAAGGGTACTGTAAACTTTTGTTGTTTAAAATTATCAGAGGTTGAGAATCTCTAACCTCATACCTTTTATTTTGCCAAAGTTTAGAATTTTTTGGATGAAGTTGAGATAGCTGTTCTCTGTTGAGTTCTCCGAGGGCTGCAGCTTCCCCAGGATCTAAAATTTGATTTTTGTAAATTAAGTCACTAGCGGGACGCCCCATGGTGTTGGTATTGCGAGGAATAGCGAGGCTAGATGCCTGTACAGAAATAGCAGAAGTTATGACGGCAATTTTTATGATTGTTAGTTTAAGTAAATACTCTAATGGCTCTTTTGCACCATTGATTACTGAATCTTTCAATTTTTAATCCCCTTTTGGTCCTTTTCCTACTTCTTCCTTGGCGCTCTATGCGTTTTCTTTGCTGCACCTTTTTTTGAGCCATCTCAAAGCTTGGTCAGAGCTAACTTTGAGACTGATACAGAGGCACACACTCACATTTTCAATAAGAAATGTGAAATATTTTTTTGTCTTTTGTGGCATAATTCCATTGTTTCCAGCTCGTTATGAAAAAATACCAATGGTAAATTCCAAAATAGTCGGAAAAATCCCTTCATTCTTTTCGTTCCGGTCAGGGGTTTCTGAATGATTGAATCATCATGAAATAGCCATACTCGACTACACTAAATCTGTGCACGATGTCTCCAAGTTCTTTATGTCTCCAAGTTCTTTATGTCTCCAAGTTCTTTATGTCTCCAAGTTCTTTATCTCCAAGTTCTTTAGGTTGAGACTGTAAAAAATCTAAACACAAAATTTAGAGTCCTGATTAATTTGTCATTTAACAGTCCGATTTTATTAAATTATTTTAAGTTGGACTTGGCCTCTTAATTGCAGTATTTAGAGGTGCATGAGAAATAGAGTTTTAAACTTATTTATTTTAAGTCTTAGTTATTTTTTAATGGCCTGTCAGGGGCAAATTAAGGGAAGTCCAATAGAAGATGCTTCTCAAGTTTTTAAGGAGACCTACCATGCTAACAGTGAAAAGTGGGGACTACTGGCAGAGGGTAAGTCCTACGAGTACGCTTATATGGTTTCATGCTTTTGCATAAACTCAGGTTGGGAATATCAGGTTTTGGTTAATAAAGATGGAAACATAGAGAGTGCATCTTATAAAAATCTTGAAGGCGAAGTCTTTACCCTCAATACAGATGAGTTTAAAAATATAGTTACAGTTTTTGATCTTTTTAACTTTGTTGAATATAAGATATCTGGAAAAGTTGATGAACTAAGAGTTCAATATAACAATGAACTAGGTTATCCCTCTATAGTTCAGATTGATTATAACTTTCGTATGGCAGATGATGAAATAAGTTATAGTGTTACAAGTCTGTCTTTTAAATAAGCGTTCTATCATTACATGCAATCTGTCCTAAGGGTTTAAAACCTCAGTCCTGAATAGTTCTATTCAAAAGACAATGTTTAGCCGCTCAAGTATTCTACAGCTATGAGAAACACATTTATATTCTTATGTTTATATTTCATTTTAATTAACCCTTTAAAGGCTGAAGACTGGGTCTCTATTCTAAGTCCAGTTGATGAGTCAGAAATAGAAGAACAGAGCTTTTCTCAAGACGTTCAAATAAGAAAAATAAATTTACAAAATCATTTTTCCTTACAAAACTTAAGCTTCAGCCAACTCAACTTATCATTAAAAGAAGTGTGGGAATTAGATAAATTTATTTTGCCATTGGAACAAGGCGTGGAAGCGAGAGTAAAAGTTAAGAAAAAAATAAAAGATAAAAATGGCAAAATTCACATCTACGGAAAAATAGAAGGTGATAAGCACGGATCGGCATTCTTAGTTCACAGCTCACAAGGGTTGTCAGGGTCAATTCTTGGTGGGGGAAAAGAGTATAACCTTTTCACTTTAGGCGAAGGTTTACATTCAGTATTCGTGTACTCTGAGAGCCATAGTCAAGCGCGAGAGCATTCAGCGAGTATTCATGATTTATTTAACAAAATGAAAGAGCTGAAGTCTGTAAAACTTAAAAGTAATAAAGAACAAACTTTTTCACAAATGAGCGTAGGTGGTGATAACTTTATCGATGTGTTAGTTATTTATACTAATGATGTAAGTAATTCTTCTGCAGATCCTGAGTCTGTAATCGAGAGCCAGATGGACTTTACAAACCAGGCTTTGGAAGACAGTTGTGCAAATTTCAGAATGAGAATAGTGGCACAACAGTCAGTTAATTATACAGAGGCAGCAGATGCAGTGGCAGATTTAAACTGTATTACAGATCCTGGTCATGTCGCTTGTGGAGCAAATGATTTAACTGCTGTAGCTGGGTTGCGTGAAACTCATGGCGCAGATTTAGTTCAATTTATTACAAACACATCCAATTATTGTGGATTGGCATGGGTGGGTTCTGAGCCTTTTGACTCTGACTATGGATATAGTGTTAAACATTTTCTTTGTGGAGCCTCAACAATGACTCATGAACTGGGTCATAATATGGGTTTGGGTCACGACAGATTTGAAACAGGCTATGGGCCTCGAGAAAACTCGCCCTATGGTTATGGTCATGGACATGTAGATTTGGTTAATAAAACGAGAACAATCATGTCTTATGCGGATCAGTGCACTTATCTTGGAATTCCATGTCAAAGAATAGGAATTTTTTCGAATCCAACAATAAATAAAAATGGACAGGCTCAGGGAGACCATGGGTTTTCTGATGCGACAAAAAGAATTAATTTGACTTATCCTTATGTTGCAAATTTTAAGAATTCTGCAAGTGATCACAGTGTCTCTGTTAACCCAAGTTGTGTGAAAAATAGTGATTCAGATAAAGATGTGCATTGTTTTATAGCCACAGCTGCTTATGGTTCTTATTTAAATAATCATGTTGTTACTTTAAGGAGCTTTAGAGATGACGTGCTAGGGTCTACGAAAGTTGGGAAGTATTTAGTTAAGCAATACTATAAATACTCACCGCGGCTAGCACAGTTTATTTCGGATAAGCCTATATTAAAATCAGTTGTGCGAGGTCTACTGACTCCAGTTGTCGTGGCGATTGCCTATCCGATTGGGTTTGTTTTTTCACTTTTATTTATGGCTATTATTTATTTTTCCTTAAGAAAAAAAAAGATTTTTATAAGTCTATTTGCTTTTTTTTTAGTAGGTCTAGATAATGCTGAGTCTCAGATAGCTCAACCCTCGCTATTTGAAAACCAAATCTCCCATAATCCCGCATCTGCATTTGCTCCATTGCGTGAGTCATTTTTAGGGTACACACATCATCTAATTAAGGCTCAGAGTGGCGTAATGGGCGTAACAGATGTTAATGAAGAGGCAAATATTGGCGATGTCAATGCCGGGGTCATGTGGGCGACAGGTGGTTTAGTTGTTCAAAACCAGCTTAAAGGAGACTTAAAAAGAAAAACAAAAGTTGGTGGTGACCCTGCATTTACAGATACCATTACGACAAGACATACACAGGCCAATCTATCAGTAGCTATGTTTGAACAGACTCATTTGGGCATCAAATACAAACAGAGTTTGCAGTCAGAAAAAAAAGAAAATCTAGATATTCCAATTGATATAGAAGAAACGCGTTTTGGATTGGGTCTTATGATGAAATTCTCAGATATGTTCTTTATCGGAGCCTCAGCTGATCATGTGGCCGAAAAGGGCTCTTCTCGGCCAGACACAAAGTGGATAGAAGCAGGTCTTGGCTTTGGTCTAAGTCAAAGGGCCGAAAATAAATCTTGGCTTTTAGAGATATCTGCAACTCGGAGCCCTGAGGTTTTAAACCAGAAAGACAATCAAGTCGCAAGTTATGGAGAGAGATACAGCTATTCTATATACTTAGAGAGAGAGCTGCCAATGGCTGATTCTATGTTCAATTCGATGACATTTGGTGGCTTTTACAAAGACTCTACGGAAAGAATGTTAGCAAATTACATAGATAGGGATCAAAAGGTTATATCAACGGGCGTAAATGTCGGCATAAAAACATTCAATAGATCCATCGATGCCATTGGAAGTTATGTTATGAATCAAGAAAAATTCGGAGCGGAAAGAAAAGAAACCGTAGTGTCCCTAACCTTGCTTTACAAATTTAGTGGCAATATTTTTTCTCTAGCAAATATTCAAAGGTAGAAAATTCACAGTTTAGTTTGTAATCAGATATGTTATGCCCATTTCAAAAAAATAATCGTCTAAAATTTTGTGAATGCGCCTCATGCTCATACAGCCGCAGCCTTGAGGCTGCGGAACTGCGCGTGAGGCGCATTCACAAAATTTTAGACGATTATTTTTTTGAAATGGGTATTAATCCCAAATATAAACAGTTTCGGCATCAAGATCTTTCCACTTTTCCCCAACAAGCTGACGGGGCTTGGCTCTACCTATAAAATACAGAAGATTCTTCGTTTTTAGATCGTAGTGAAATATTACAGGGTCTACAAGGGCTGCAATGATAAAGCTGGTGGGTTTCATCTTTATAACCATCACTCCCTCCTGCTTTTCTTGCTCTTTGGTGCGAAATAGCGAAAACCCTACAGACTCTCTTCTATCGGGAACTCCAAAGCGAATGTCTAGTTTTTGACCTTTTACAAGCTCATCCCAATTAGACTCTACAAATTTGTTCATGGAAAGTCCGACGACAAAATTATTTCCAATCTTTTCGACTGATTTTTTTTCTTTGTTGTTCTTGATATAGCTGAAGTGAGCTTTACCTTCTTTAATCACAATCTTTCCGAGTTCGTTTTGTTTAGGATAGTTAAGGGTGTACTCAATAAGTTCGTTTTTATTAAAAAGGGCTACTTCTTCCACAGCCAGGCTGTTGTCTGGTTCAATGTGTTTAATAGTTAAACTCTCTTGATCTTTAACGATAGATTCGACTCTTTCAATTGTGTAGAGAGTTTTAGTTCGATTCGTACTCTTTTCGTAAACAAAACCTTTGAAGGCAAGAGATGAGAGGCTCAGGTTAGTAATAAATAGAAAAATACCCAAAAATTTAAATAGATCATAAGGATAAAGATAAGTCTTCATTTTGCCCTCGCGCTTTGACAAGTTGTTGTTAACAAGTCACTATAGTAATACGAATGGAGGCATTCATGAAATTATTTTTTTCGTTATGTTCGGCTTTAGTTTTAATCTCTTGTAGTGGTGCAAGTAAAAAAGAGGCTATAGAGGCTCCGTTGCCAAAAGCTCAGGTGATCGATGGACGAACTTTGAATTTAATAGGATCAGGCTTTCGAGTAGCTAGTCGGATGGGATTTACAGCTAAGGTGTACAAAGCTGGGTTTTATGCTGAAAAAAATAGGCCTTCGCCAACTGAATTATTAGATAGTTCTGACATAAAAAAGCTGTATATGAGATTTACATACACTGTCAACAAGGCTCCCCTTGTAGAGGGATGGGAGAAGGCCTACAAGCACAGTTGTGTGAAAAACTGTTTAAAGGATATGGACAATTTTAAAAAATTTATTGAATTCTCCACTGCAATGCGCGTTGGCGATCTCATGGAGTTGATATTTAAGCCTGATGGAGTTGGTGTTAAGATCACAAAAGATGAAGTTTTTGAAACTTTCATCGCCTCATCAGAGTTTAGCTACAACCTACTGTCAATTTTTATTGGGGAAAAGGTCCTAGATTCTGAATTTAAAAAGTCTTTACTTAAAAAATTATAGTCTGATTTTATAAGACTTAATTATTTAAGAAATCGGCTTACATGCAAATACAGCAAAGTTGATAAGCCAATGTTCACGGGTTTAGATTTTTTTCAAACACATGAAGGTATTTTTTATTAGCAGACTCTTGAGAAAAATGATTAAGTATGTGTTGACGTGCTAAGCGAGATTTCTTTTCAAGCTCCTCAGTGCTAATGTTGAAGGCTTCGTTTAAGCTGTTGATTAGGGCCTCCTTATCATTTAGAGGAATCAGCCATCCATGGTCTGGATTTACTAATTGACTGACATCACCCACATCGGTTGCAATATTGGGAACTTCACAGGACATGGACTCTCCCACAGCATTCGGAAATCCCTCAGTGGTGGAATAAAGACAGTGAATATTCATGGCTTGGTAGTAAGTGTTCACATCCAATTTTTCACCTAAAAATATAATTTTTTTTGCACAGGAATGATCTCTGACGAGATCTTTAAGTTGTTGATTGTTACTATCCATTCCCTTTCCGATAAAAATAAAATATACCGGTTTTGACGAATCATCGAGGCTTTCAAGCCATTCAAGTGCTGCCAGGATAAAGTTTGCATGATTTTTGTAGGGATCAAAACGAGCAACCATACCAAAAATAAAAGAATTAGAGTGAAGCTTATGTGTGGCTAAGAATTTTTTTCTGGATAAAGAGTCTGGTCGAAAGCTATTGGTATTAAAACCATTGGAAATTACAGTAGAGGATTGAGAGGAGTATTTCAAATATTCCTCATGATAATTTTTGCCGGCATGGGAGTTGTAAATTATTAGAAGTGGGGTTTTAGAAAATATTTTTAATAGATACAGTCCCAATCGAGTTTTTAATTTTGCATTAGGCAAATGAGAATAACGAATATTCCATATAATTAAACTTTTTGGTGAAAAAAACTTTGCTATTAATGTCGCTAGGGTTCCATGAAGCAACCAACCCATAATAATTTGAGGCTTGTAGCTCAATATTAAAAAAGGAAAATTGTAAAAACGAATTTGTTTTATATTCACATTCATGTCTTGCAAGGTAGTAGCTCTTTCATGTGGGCGAGAGAAGGTTAAAACAGTGTGCTGGATATAAGTATGATCACTCCGACTTGTATCATCATGATTTGTATCTGGGTTGACGTCCTGACTTGTACCCCTAATGAGATTGATGAGAGCCGTTTCAGCCCCTCCCGTATCCAGACTTGCAATTATATGTAGAAGTCTAATCATTTTGGACATTAACCTATTTTTTAAATCCCACGGCTACCCAATAGGGGACATTATTGCTGAACTTTATATCGATTAAACCTGCATTTTCCAGCATTTCTTGAATTTGCTGGCGACTAAATCTTTGTTCTAGAGCCGTTCCGAATCGGTCTAGGGCATCAGTCCTCATTGTATAGAGGCTGCAGTTTCGATATGCAGAAAGAGGAAAGTGGCTTACACTAAGGCCCAGCGCTTCAGATAATTTTGCCAATTTGGCTAAAGGCCAGTAAATGAGTATGGCAATAATATCTGTGACTCGTCGTCTGATAAAAAATGGGAGGTTAGAGATAGTTTTTCTTCCCAATTCTGACAATTTCCAAAGAAACCTGTACCAGGCCGGTCGATTGTCCAAAGAGTAGTACAAGTAAATTAAAAAAGGAGCACCAGGTTTAAGTAATTGTACACAATTGTTTATTCCTTCTTGAGTGTTGGGTACGTGGTGGAGAACTCCCAATGAGTAGCCAAAATCCATGCTTTCTGGCGTTAAAAGGGGAGCATCTAAAGTTTTGTTGTTCAAGTCGGTCTCAGTCAAAATGACATCACCTACTGAGGCGTGAATGAACTCACAATTACTCAACTTTGAGAGTCGACTTTGTGCCACCTCAAGAGCTTTTTGACTGGCATCAATGCAAAAGAGTTTGCCAACACGTTTTGCTACATAGAAGGCAAACCGCCCACTGCCACTGCCCATATCAAACCCTTGAGCTGTTACCGGCAAGGACTCCCACGGAAAAATAGAAAAATACCTCTGGCACAACAGTTCAAACTCAGAGTCGGACAATTGATCTTGTTGAAAAAAAGCCCACTCTTCACCAAAACCTTCCACTGTTTTTGGATCTTGATTCATATTTGTCATATAGGGAGTAGACTACGCCGAAACCCGGCATATATCAATTCGAGCTTTTCAATATTTTTGTGAATTCCTCATTACTTAAGCCCACTGGCTTATAAATTTGATTCGGCTCAGGAAAATTAAATACAAAATTTTGTCCATGGGGTCTCAGCCTCCTATCTTGCTCTTGAAATAGAGGGAGAGCTTCTTCAAGCGAAACATATCGAGCTTTGAAGATTTGATGGCTTTTGGGAGTCACCATGCCGACGTCTGTAATGTCTATACCCATTTTTTTAAGCTCTTCATACAAAGCCAGATTGGCAAAATCAGCAAATTCTCCTCGGGGAATCTCTTTGATCTCGCCATTTTCATCCAATAGATATTCAATTTCACCATGAGAATTTGTTTGGTCCAATCGTGGATCTTCCCAAACGTAGGAGGGCTGAGGAGTGTAAAACTCTTCCTTGTCTTGTATTTGGTTGGGACTAAAACCTTTTGTGAGATCTGCGGCTTTGAGTTCGTTGCCTTTGGCAACAGCTTTTTCAAAAGTTAGCAAGAGTCCTTCTCCAACAAGAAAGAGGGGCTCCTTGTTCTCGTTGTAGTTTCGAACTTTTCTCATGGCGACATAAGCCAAGCTGTCTACAGAAACGACAGTTCCCGAAATTCTGCCAAAGGTACCTCCAAGAAGGCGGGTATTAGGGTCATTGGGATCTCCATCCCAGACTTCTACAGAATAAGCATGGCCTTCAGCTTGAAGCTCTAAGTAGCCATCTCTAGTTTTTTTATTAAAGCGACTCAGTTCAGGATCTGTTTGTCTGGCCACTTTGTTGTTGGAGCCAATTCGCTCTTGAGTTCCGGCCAAAATCAGGAGTTGATCCATATCTCTATTGAAAGTTATCCTGAGCCCGCGTTTGAATAGAGTTCTGAGTTTTTTACTCATATCAGAGTAAGTTCGAGAAGCCTTGTTAGGGTCTGTGCCAGAGGTCATAAATCGGTTTATAGACTCTACACCTTTAAATTTAGGGGCGAACCAGCCAAACTGGTAAAAAAAGTGATCACTTGGGTTATTTTCATTATAGCTGACGCTATCGAGTTGGACGAGTTGCTCTTTAGAAAGGATGTGGCGTTGACCTTCGAGATCAAAATAGAAAACTTCTGTAGTTGCGGCCACCTCATGAAAAACTTTATGAGGAAGGGATTTGTTTTTTCTTTGCTCTAAGTAAAGTCTTTCATAAGAATCAGGATTATCGTTGACTAAGATGTATACGGGCATATCAGGGGGGCTTGTGTAGTGGGAATCTCCCATAGTCTCTATTTGCTCCGGACTAAAACCGCGATTAAAACTCTTTACATTGTGAGCGAGAGCTTCCTCTACAGACCTGACGGGATAAATGCGGAGCCCCCAAGGCATGACCAGGTTTTGAATTCCAATTAAGATATTTTCTGGAGTCATTTCCGGCTGTGTTCCCAAAAAGCCCCGCAGACTCCATCCTCTCGTCACGTCGCCAAATAACTTTTCAGCGAGTTCTTCTTGGGCCCAAACCTTTGTCGACGGGGAATTTGGTTCCTGAGGGTTCAAACTCGTTTCACAGCTTGCAACTGCATTAGAAATTGAAAATGCAGTGAAGATCAAAACTAAAAGACACTGGGAAATAAAATTTCTCATTCTGGGTTTCCTTTTTCCTTTAAGATAAGGTTTTCCTTTTAAAGTGGTTGGAGGTCCTACTTATCCCTAGTTCTCAACCTTCAACACATATCACTGGCGTTGGGGTTGACTCAATATGTAAAAAAGCCAAAAACTGTCAATAAGTTAGCTAATTGCATATGATATTCACACAAGATTCGAAGAGCTTAAGTTAGAGGTCTAAAGAAGTTAAGATCTAAAGTCAGAAATATTTTTTAGATAATTTTATTAAAATCATCTAAATAGATGATCTAAACTTTTATTATTTATTTTAGAAGGCCTTATTAAGTTAAAGCTTATCAAGTTAAGATTAATTTGGGAAAGAGTGGAGGCTAGAGGTCTAATTAGAAGTTAGGGTTTAGAAGTTAGGTTTAGAAGCGCAAATGCTTAAAATTGAGCACCTAAAAAATGTGCGTCTAAGGGAATTAAAGGGTAGGATTTTAAGGGAGCATTGGATGGAAAAAAAAGTGGCGATCATTTCGGGAGCTAATCGTGGTCTTGGGTTAGCGGTGAGTAGGGCCTTAGCTTTTCAAGGCTACCATCTCATTTTAGTTGGAAGACGGGAGCAAGAGCTAAAAGAATTGGTTGAGGAGTTTGCGTCTGTTAGTCAGGGCGCGAGTTATCAGGTTGTCGACTTTTCTCAACCTCCGGAAGTGGACAGGTTGCTTCAGTGGTTAAAAGATGAGGTTGATCAAATCGATGTTTTGATTAATAACGCCGCTGTATTTTTAGAAGGTAGAACTGAACCACCAGAAATCCGCTCGGCGCTTGAGGTGGGTGCCGCAGTGGTAGAGATGTCTTTTCGCATCAACGCTCTTGTCCCTTACCAACTCATGCAAGCTGTAGCTCCCATTATGAAAAAGCAAAACTATGGGCGAATTGTCAATGTTTCCTCAGGGATGGGGGGGCTAAACAGTATGGCGGGAGGGTGGCCGGCTTATCGTTCGTCTAAAACTGCCCTAAATGCATTTACTAAAATATTTGCTGAGGAGTTAAGACCATATAATATCAAAATCAACTCTGTTTGTCCGGGTTGGGTCAAAACACAAATGGGTGGAGAGAATGCCCCGAGAACTTTAGAGGAGGGTATACAGGGTATTATTTGGGCAGCCACTCTAGATGACGAAGGGCCATCGGGTGGATTCTTTCGCGACGGTCGAGTCATACCCTGGTGAGTTCAAATTTTGTCAAGCTAGAGAGTGACGCCTAGGCCTACACCTGATTGCAAAAAGGTGTTGGCCTCAAATTGAAATCCCCCTACATACATTGATATATAAGCAATTTGATTAAAAATAAAAACATCCAAACCAAACCCATATCTAGAGGCAAAAGAGGAGTCTCTGGCTCCACTCTCATTGGTTGTGTTCACTCGTAGAATGTTTCCGTAGAGGAAACTGTTAAAAGGCCAATTCTTCCCATTTTGCTTCGAAAAATCTCCAGCCTTTCCAATAAAAAAAACTCCCGGTAAGTCAATCTTCAATTCAAGACCAAAGGCTTGGCGCTCAGCCTTCAAAGAGTTGATGGGTGATTCTGGATCGTGTAGAAATCTCTGTGCAACAAATGCCAAGTTAAATATGGAGCGAAACCTGAGGGCAAGCTCCACATCTAAGCTTTGGGGAAGTTCGGGTTTGAGACTTTCGGAGCTTAGTGAGATATTGCTAAAACTTGAGTGATAGGTAGTAATGGAAGCAAAACTATAGTTTTTAGACTTTGCTACGGCCTTTGATACTGGCATTGCAAAACACAGAAGTAATCCTAATTGGGTAAGTGATACTTTTATAAGTAACATACTGGCCTTCATCATTTAGCCTCTCGGTGATAATATACTATACAACTATGTTAAAAGATTATAAATCGCTAGCTTGTAAATCTGTACTATTGCTAAGTTTATTTTTCCCTTCAGCAACTTTAGCTCAACGAGAACCTGAAGACTCTTGGGGGCCAGACAAAAAGGCTCATGCCTTTGTAAGCGCTATGGTGGCATCGGGTATGTATTTAACTTTTCGCAATAGTAATAAAAGTAAATGGTCTAGCTTTTTGGGGAGTATTGTTATCACCCTTGCTGGTGGAGCTTTGAAAGAGATTACAGACAAACAAGTTTCAGAAAAGGATATGGTGGCGAATGCGGCAGGTGCTTTTTCTGGCAGTCTAATTTTTTACACATTTGATTTTTAATTTATGATTAAAATAATATTGTTTTTTTCTTTCCTTTTTATATGTAATCAAACAGAGGCTCAACAGAGTGGAGAGTTAAGCTCTGAACCGAGTTGGGAATTGGCAACAACAACAGGAGTTCTATTGCCAAGCAATGTGGCAGGAGTGACAGAGCTTCTTCCTCCTGTTCAGTTTTCAATAGATAAGTCCTTGACCCATTTCCGTTTAGAGGGAAAGTATCTTTTTGCTAGCTCAGAAGGTGTAAAGTTAAGGAGATATTTTTTATCCATTAAAAATGATGTCAATTTATTTGATATGAACTATTTTTGGTATTTTGGCATAAATCTATCAGAACATTTGCGCAATACAATTGATTATGTAGATAGTAATTTTATTCGGCAAACGGGCTGGCATTATGGCTTTGGGCTCAGGCTGTATGCAAATAAAAGGGTTTTTATCAGATCTGAAATTCAAGCCTCCATCCGTCCAGGGAGAATGCTCTACACGGGTATAGGTATAGGTTTTAGTTTTGGTTCGTTCTCAAAAGACTAAGCCGTACAAAGTTAAAAATTCTTCAACGTGGTCAGTGTTAATCCTTAGAGCGATATATTTGCATATATTTTTTAAGCAGCCGATCTTGGTCAAAATTTTCCTCCACAACTTTTCTCGCTACTTTTCCCATAGAAATTCTAAGCTGAGGATTCATCAATAGATGCTCGAGTGCTAGAACTAATTCTGGTACACTTTTAACACTAACAAGAAAACCGTTTTCTTTATTCTTAATTATGTCATTACATCCTGGAATATTGGTAACGACAGAAGGTTTTCCGTAAGCGCCGGCTTCAATTAAAGAGAGAGGAAGCCCCTCACGATAAGAAGGTAAACAAAATATATCACAAGCTTGATAAAATTTTTCAAGATCACTTTGATAGCCAAAGAAATAAATAAAATTTGCTTGAGTTAAATTTTTCCATTCTTTTTTAGAATATGTCGAAGGGTTGTCTCTATCGAGCTCGCCACACAAATGAAGTCTAAAATTGTATTTTTTTTCGTTTAAGATATGACAGGCAGATATGAGTTCAGAAATTCCTTTGTCTTTAATAATTCTACCTGTAAATAGAATTATTGGTGGTTCATGATTTTCAAATTTAGGGTAAATACTGTGACAATTAATTCCGGTTCCTGGTATGAGAACGGCTTGAGAGGGTTTTGTCCACCCTTGACTTATAAAATAATTTTGATCTTCAGTATTTTGAAAAATAGCTAGGGATCGAGGAGAGTTAAAAGTAAACCTGTACAAATGTCCAACTAGA
This sequence comes from uncultured Pseudobdellovibrionaceae bacterium, assembly GCA_964502735.1. GTDB lineage: Bacteria > Bdellovibrionota > Bdellovibrionia > Bdellovibrionales > UBA1609 > JACKAN01. The sequence goes on along the minus strand of CAZCYD010000042.1, from coordinate 1,078 downwards.
CATTGAATCCATTTGTACGCAACCGAGGTCTTTAAAAAAAGTGAGCCAAGTCCTGTAATATTGAGCAAATAGATTGGAGTTTTGAGTACCCTACATGCCAGACCACCATACAGAACTACTTTTATCGTAAAGCCGTGAAAAATATCAGGTTTGAGATTCGAAATAATTTTAAATAGATTTAGAAATGTCAAAAATTCTATAAGTGGATTTAAACTTTTTCGATTGAGCTTCAACTCTATATGCTGAATTCCAAGGGACTCTAGCTTTTTAACTTCCTCGCCATAAGGGCAGGCAAAATACACGAGATAGCCAGACTTTAGGGCGGCATTAGCCAGTTCGCCTCTGTGTTGCCAAGCATGACGAGAGGAGTTGGTTGCAAATAATATAGTTTTAGAAGACTTCATTGATTAATTATCAATATAACCGATAAGGTCCATGTGAATGAACTTCTTTTTTCATTTGTTGTCACATTACTACTATCCTTGTCGTTAGTGCAGATCGGACAAGGCCTAAAGATTTATGGTCAAAAAAGTTTTCGTAGAATTAAAGAAGAAACAGTACCCCAGTTGGGTGGAGTAGGCATCGCCGGCGGACTCTTTATTGTGGCTTGGTATAATGACCACACTCCTCTCTTAGAGTTTTTAATAGTAGCCTCACCACTTATAATAGGTGGAATTGTAGATGACTTTAAAGAGTTAAATGCTAGAAGTAAATTACTGTTTCAGTTTTTATCGGCTGGTTTGTTAATCAATATAAAATACAGCAGTTTATTGTGGGTGGCATGGGGGCAGCACGTTTTAATAACTTCTGTTCTGACAATATTTTTTGTAGTGGCATTGTGTAATGCCATTAACTTTATTGACGGTTTAGATGGTCTTGTTTCGGGCTATTTTATTTCAACTATCCCGATAATTTTCTTAATACCTAATGAGTTATCGAGTAGTGGAGCCTATTTATTAGGTAGTGTACTGGCCTTTGCATACTTTAACAAAAAACCGGCTAAAATATATTTAGGAGATGTCGGTGACCTGAGCCCCGACTTTAGTGCCGTTTACTAGTCAGGTCCAACCGTGTCAAA
>CAZCYD010000041.1:0-26909 GCA_964502735.1 uncultured Pseudobdellovibrionaceae bacterium | reverse complement strand
GTTCGAGTCTCGCTGTTCTTTCAAATTGTGCATATTCCGGTGTTCAGAGTGTTACCATCGGTATTACCAGAATGTTACCATCATCTGAAATGCACCGAAATGCACTGAAATACTCAGACCTCATCGTCTCGCGGTTTCTAGTGTTTTTAACTACTTAATGTCTTTGGTCATTTTTGGTTTTTTTGAATTTTTAAATTGGAAAATTGGATGGGGTAGTAGGACTCGAACCTACGAATGACAGAATCAAAATCTGTTGGCTTACCAACTTGCCGATACCCCATCGATATGAAGTCCAATTTTTAACGATATCAAATGGATAAATCAAGGGGAATTAAAATAACGCCAAGCAAAACAAAGGGGTGTTATTCATTGTTTAAGTCGTCGAGGGAGGCTCCCATATTTTTGATGGCATTTTCATAGGCATCAAAAACTGCCTTTTCAATGGCATCACGCGTTTCTTGGTTGAGGGGGTGGGCAATATCTCGAAACTGACCATCCTTTCTTTTTTTACTAGGCATAGCTACAAACAGGCCCCCATTGCCTTTAATGACTTTTAAGTCTCTAATAACAAAAGCGTCATTGATAGTAATGGACACGTAGGCTTTGAGTCTTTCTTCATTTACAGGAAAAACACTCACTTCAGTAACATTGAATGACATAGTTGAACTCCTTGTTGCCCTCGCGGATGAAAAACAGCCAGGGTAATTTTAGTAGCTTTCACATGAAACTATCGGACAAAAGTCTTGAAAACTTAAAGTCAAATTGAGATTTTAATTTTAACTATATGAAATTTCTTTGTTTTTTATGCAGCCTTAAGTTTTTTTAGTAGCTGTTCAAAATCATCGCGCTTTTGTTTATTGGAAACTAAAATTTCTTCTAGATAATCCATAAAATCGATCCAAGTGTCATAGGGGCTAGCCGCAAGTATCTTTGCGCCGTATTGATGGTGCTTTGTTCTTACAACTCTGATATCGAGTTTGACCTCTTTGTCTTCTGAAACTTTGCAATGTATCGTGCCTGTGAAGTCGACATTTATGTCCCCGTCCAGGGCATCATCATTAATGTGAAAAAGTAGGCCCTGTTGAGAAACATTGTATATGCGAATTTGTCTGAGCTTTGCATTTTTATAGTCTATTAGAGTTCCAGGGCAATTTACCCAGTGCCTTGGGGATGAGCGAACATTTTGGGGCTTCGAAGGGTTCTGATCGTCGCTAGTGATTTCAAAAACATTTTTGTATTCATCGTATGAAAATTGGTTACTAAGGATTTCGCGTTCCCAGATTCCTAAGGTTTTTAAACTATTCAGTTTTTTATTAAAAACCTGTTTGAGCAGCTCAACCTTAAAGCAGGGGTCATATGCGCGGTAGTATCTTCGCTCTGGGTACGTAAAGCAGCCCAACTCATCGAGATTTAAAAGGCTAGACACTGAGAACTTTTTGTCCCTCTTTCCTATGTGACAGTTGTTGATAAACTCGTGAAACTCCTTGGAAGTTAAATGTGCAAACTGACCTGTAGCCAAGGCTCCTTTTACGCTGCCATAACTTTTAACCTTGTTATCTATAGGTTGGAAGGCGAAGAGCCCTGTGTAAAAGGGAAGGGCATCGGGATGGGTAGAAATAACAAAGTAGTCTGTTCCGAGATGTTCAATCGAATATTTGTACAAAAAGATCATAAGTGGTAAGAGGATTTTCCCGCGCTGACGTCGGTGACCTTTTTTAATAGCCAGAGTTGATATCTCGGCAATTTTTCTTCCCGTGTCTCTTAAAAAATCTAAAGGCCACAGCTTTTCCATTGGAAGCCCTAAAGGGTTGTCCATGATGTGAGATAGTGTGGCAATAACCTCACCTCTATACTTTACAATAATAAGTGAGGTAGTTGGAAGGAGTGCGTGCTTTGTTAGTCTTATTCCCTCTTGTTCAATGTCGCAAAAACCCGAGTCGTAGTAAGTTTCGTAAATTAAATGATAGGCCTCCAGCACTTCTTGAGAGGTTTCTGCCACTTTGATCTCAATGTCGCGAGACAAAAATTCTCTGTCAGGCTCTTCAAGAGCTCTACGAAATACAACTTCACGAATGCTTAATGGTAAACATCTGAATAAACGTCTTTTCCACGACATGGATTTAATACTAGCCCAGGAGGTCTTGCTTTTCCAATTGTTAGTTAAAATATGTCTCAAGTTTATACAGACCTCAAAATATTGTACAGGACCTGGATCAATCTGATACAAGCGTTAAATACTACTGCATGTAAAGAAGTAAAGCTCGCTCTCCTCTAAGAATGCGCAAAACATTATAATCTTTTTTTAGAGCTTTTAACGCTTGTTTGGCATCGTGAACTGGAGTCTTATTGATGTCTAGTATGACATCTCCGACACTCAAGCCGGATCGCGAGGCTTTAGATCCACGAATAACTTCAACAACTACAGGATGAGGTTTGGGGAGCTGGGGTAAGCGATAATTTTTTCTTAACTCGTTGGTAATGTCCGAGATTGTAAAACCAAAGTCAAAAGGGGCTTTCTGGCCAAAGTACTTTTTAATTGGTTTTGACTCTTTGCCTTTTGTATCGTCTGGATGCTCTTCAATAATGATAGCTAAGGTTCTTTCTTTGCCGTCTCGGGTTAATACAACATCCATTTTTTGTCCAACTTGGGCATCTGCTATGGCGCGAATAAGATCAGAGGAGGACTCAATATTTTTTTTACCAGCCTTGGTGATAAAGTCATAGGGTTTGATACCCGCTTTGTCGGCAGGCGTCCCGGGAAAAACGTGTTCAACAAGAGCGCCCTTGATTGATTTTAACTTTAGGTACTCCACGGCACGGGGATCTATGGCCCCGGCTAAGGAGACTCCGAGGAAGCCACGCTTAATGCCTCCATCTTTTTCTAAAGACTCAATAATGCTTTTAACGTTATCTATGGGAATAGCAAAGCCAATACCTTGAGCTCTGGCATCGATAGCCGAATTTACTCCAATGACTTCACCTTGCATATTCACAAGTGGTCCTCCAGAGTTTCCAGGATTGATGCTGGCATCAGTTTGCAAAAAAGGAAATCTATTGAGTTCATCAATTGATCGACCTAATGCTGAAATTATTCCCTTAGTCATGCTATGTCCATGGCCAAAGGGATTTCCAAAAGCAGCAACCCACTCTCCAACTTCGAGAGTTTCGCTGGAGCCTAAGGGAACGACGGGGAACTCTTTTTTGCCAGTTATTTTAATTAGCGCAATATCTGTGCGAGCGTCCTTTCCAATAACTTCGGCTTCATAAGAATCACTATCCTTATCAGAGAGCTGAACCTTAATGATGTCAGCTTTATCGATGACGTGATTATTAGTAATAATGAGCCCGTCTTTTCTAATGATAAAACCTGTCCCTAAAGACTGGGCAGGTTGTCTTTGCATGGGGCCCATGAAGGGAGCAAAAAACTCAAAAAATGGATCTCTACGAAGTCGAGGGTCAATTTCTGTTTGCTTCGGCAACTGAGTGGTATTGATGTTTACCACCGCGGGGTTTACGACTTTGGCAAGTTCGGTAAAGCGATTGGCTGGCAGAGGCTCTCCAGGTTTAATTTTAGATAAGCTTTTGGCGTTTGCAGATAGTGATAGTGCCGTAAAAGTCAAAACAAAAAGAAATAAAGACTTCATGTGAGTTCTCCTTAACTGTTTTTGGCCTGCACGAACTTGAGTTGCAGGTCACTGATAACGTGTGTAATAAAAGTTTCTTCCTCTTTCGTGAGGTTGTTCGCCGTCTTAGCTTTTAATAGGTTTAATAGATCTATATTGAATTGAGCCATTTTTAAGTCTTTCTCAATCTTGTTTGTGCTGGGGTTAGGTGCTAGCCCCATAGACATGGCTGCGGAAGAGGCAATAGATATTATTAAGGTAGAAAAATTGGCTTCGAGTTGCTGTTCGTTCATATACAATGTTCTCCGACTAATTTTACCCAGTTTATTATTATATGGGATAGTGACCAACTAAATTTTCAATACGCTTTTGAATACTGGGGTGTGAACAAAAATATCGATACCAACCTTTATTCGTCAAGGGGTTAACTACATAACCATGTGCGAGAGCCGGCGATGTCTTGAGTGGAAGTGTTAGGCGGTAAGATTCGAGTTTCCATAGCGCAACTGCTAAATCTCTGGGACTGCTGAGAGAGTTGGCAGCCTGTAGATCTGTTTCTTTGTATTGAGATTCGGGTACAATGAGTCTTAATATAAGGAGAACAAATGGGGAGAGGCAAAATGTAAATGGATAGTTGTGAAAGTAGGGGTCCTCACCCTTAAGTCCTATTAACCAGCGGTAAATATGATCCAGAAAGCTCGTCAGGCTTGTTAGAAATGAAACAAATGTAGTGGCAACAAGTTGCGAAAAAATATTTTGTCTTTGGATGGAGGCTAGGCAGTAAGCGAGTATGGCCTCTATGTCTTTGTTCTCTAACCTTTCGAGTAGACCTGAAGTTAAAACAATATGGGATCTCTTCCAGCTCATACCAAAAACATAGGCTTGGGGGGAGGGGGTATCTATAATGAGAGCGTTAGGAATTCTCACTTTGGCACTAAGAGAAAGTTTTTTTATTTTGCTTGTGATCCCCCACGGGTCCTCGCCTTCAATGGCTTTTCCGCGGAAGTGTCTTAAGATTTTTATTTCTGCATAAGTGTGAATATAAATGATAATGCTTAGCGAAATCGTAAGACTCCAGAGGGTCCCTTCTCTTCCCGCAAGAAGGCGTCCAAAGAGGAGGTTAACGGTTGAAAAAAGGGCTAATGCCAGCCAGGCTCGGTGAGAACTTTTCATAAAGCAGTGCAGCTATAAACGTACACAGACTAGTTTAATTATGCAATTCTATTTGCTAAGCTGTTGAAAACACAGTTGTGCAGAAACAATGCGGCATACATTGAGCAAGTTAGCTGTCAGAATTGCTACAACCGTTTCATCGTGAGGGAGGCGTCGTGGAGTTAGATATATTGGCTTTAAATGAGGCAATCAAAAAGGAAAGTCGCTTTGTAGATAAGGCCCTAGAGGAAGTCAGTAAGGTTGTTGTTGGGCAAAAAGAGATGCTCGAAGGCATCATAATGGGGTTGCTCACCGGCGGGCATGTTCTTCTTGAAGGGGTTCCCGGACTGGCTAAGACGCTGACAATATCCTCTATTTGTCAGGCCATCTCTTTAAATTTTCAGCGCATACAGTTTACTCCAGACTTACTCCCAACAGATCTTATCGGAACCATGATTTTTAACCCCAAGACAGGGGAATTTGCCCCTAAAAAAGGTCCTGTGTTTACTAACATTGTATTGGCAGATGAGATTAACCGTGCTCCAGCAAAAGTTCAGAGTGCTCTTTTGGAGGCCATGGCTGAAAAGCAAGTTACAATAGGTGACGAAACCTACAAATTGGAAAAGCCTTTTTTGGTTTTGGCAACTCAAAACCCCCTAGAGCAAGAGGGGACCTATCCTTTGCCAGAAGCCCAGATGGATCGATTTATGTTTAAAATATTAGTTGACTACCCAAATAAGTCTGAAGAAATGGAAATTCTTAATAAAATGGCTACAGACAATGTTCCTCAAATCGAGGCAGTTATTAGCCGTGAAGAACTTATGCGAGCCAAAGAGCGCGTAGATATGATTTATTTGGACGACAAGATAAAAACCTACATTGTCGAAATCGTCATGGCCACTCGAAAGCCTTCGGAGCACGGGTTGGGGCATATGGAAAACTTACTGTCTGTAGGAGGGTCTCCCAGAGCCACAATTAGTCTCACTCGTGCAGCAAAGGCGCATGCTTTTATTCGGGGGCGAGGCTATGTTACCATCGAAGATGTTAAGGCTATTGCCTACCACGTTTTGCGCCACCGCCTGATTCTTACCTACGAAGCCGAGGCTGAGAATGTAAACTCTGATGATGTCATCAAGGAACTTCTCAACCATGTAGAGGTGAGCTGATTTGAGTCTTCCACCGGAGATCTTGAAAAAAGTTAAGCTGCTGGAGATTAGCACAAGAAAAATGGTCAATAACATTTTTGCTGGAGAGTATCACTCAGCTTTTAAGGGGCAGGGTATGACTTTCTCTGAGTTCAGGGAGTACGTACCAGGTGACGATATCCGAACAATTTCTTGGCCGTTGACGGCACGCACGGGTAAAACTTTTATCAAGAAATTTGACGAAGAACGAGAGATGACCCTTATTCTTGCTGTCGATATTAGTGGTTCATCTGACTTTGGCAGTCAGACTTATTTTAAGGGAGAAATTATTGCTCATTTAGCGGCCCTGTTGGGGTTTAGTGCCAGTAAAAACAATGACCCCGTCGGTTTACTTCTGTTTTCAGATCAGGTGGAGCACTATGTTCCACCTAAAAAGGGGCATGGGCAAATTCATAGAATATTGAGGGATCTCTATTATTTTAGACCCAGATCAAGAAGGACAAATATCTCTACAGCCCTTGAGTATATTCAAGGAGTGCTTAAAAAAAGATCTAATATTTTTTTGTTCAGTGATTTCCTTGATCATGATTTTGATAAACCTTTAAGGCTTATAGGGCAAAAGCATGATGTTGTATCTGTTGTTGTGTCAGATCCATTTGAGAAAGAATTGCCAGATATGGGCTTGGTTGACCTTCACGATGCGGAGTCGGGTGAAGTCATAACCATTGATACTTCGTCTAAGTCGTGTCGAGATCACTACAAAAAAATGGTTTTAGAACAGCAGGAGTCTAGAGATAAGCTTTTGCGACGAGCGCAGATAGACAAGATTAATGTAGATGTTGGTGAGGACTTTGCTGAACCCTTAATTGCTTTTTTTAAGAAAAGGAACAGTGGGCGATGAGCGAGGAAAGGCCCTCAGAAGAAAAAAAAGAAGAAAAATCAGCTCCGGTGTGGAGTTGTCAAATGACTCCTGGTGAAACTCCACTTACAGTTGGGAGTTTGCAGACTCTTGTTTGTAATGGGGATCCTATTTTAACATGGCAGTCTGACAAATTAAAAATTCAATTTGAAGATGAAACTCTTAATTACTCCTTGGTCATTCTCAAGTCAGAAAATGTCGACATCCAAGCTATGACCTTGGTTACAACTTCTTACAAGAGCGGTAACTTTGAACAGCCCCATTTTTTTATAACTGATGGAATTCAATCTGTAAAAGTTACGGACTTAAGCTGGACTGTAGAGAGCGTTTTGCAGGGTAAGGAGGATAAACCCGTACCCTCAATAGGTCCAATGAGTCTAAGCATGCCATGGTGGTTTTGGTCTGGAATAGCCTTTATAGCTGCGATTGTACTAGGTATTGTTATACTTAAAATTAAAAGATTGTGGGATAGAAGAAAGCTTATCGAGGAGCTTATGTCTCACTCCACGGCATTAACCCCCTTTAATCAGTTTAACAAAGACATGAGAACCCACGTTAGGAATTGGCAGCAAGTTGAGATTTTGGGGCAAAAATCTGAGGCCTTACTGGCTCGAGACAAAGTTGTTGAGCTGATTGAAAAAACTTTTAAACAGTATCTCATGAGAGAGCTGTTAATACCGACTCTAGACTGGAGTCATGCTGAGGTCTTAAACGAAATTAAAAGGCGTTTCTCAAGGATTTACGATGAAACATCTGGAGATCTTATTAAGCTATTTAGAGAATTTTCTGAAATTCACAAGGGTAAAGAGCAAAAGAAAGAGTTGAGTTCATTAGATTGCGAGCAATTAGTGGGAATGGTTAGAAGAACGGCAGAGCAAATTTATCAGGTTAAAACAAGGGGAAGGTCGTGATCTGGCATACAAAGTTGGCCTTTGTCCTTTTAGTCCCATTGGTTCTAATTTTAGTTTGGAAGTGGCTCAATAAAAACAAGCAGAGACCCTCAATTCAATTTAGCTATACTCGGATATTAAAAGCTTTACCTCAAACATGGAAGTCGCGGATATCTCCTTTGCCGTTAGCCTTGAAAATCATGGCAATAATATTTGCTATTTTGGCCCTTGCAAGACCCCAAGTAATGAGTACAAAGATTAAAAAAAATATTGAGGGTATAGATATTATGATTACTCTTGATATATCGGATAGTATGCTTATAGAGGATATGCAGCCTGAAAATAGGCTGGAGGCTTCAAAGAAAATCATCAAAGAATTTATTGAAGAAAGAGTTTCTGACAGAATCGGTTTGGTAGTGTTTGCTGGAGAGTCTTACACGCGAGTGCCTCTAACACTTGACTACCCACTGTTGTTAAAAAGTTTGAGCGAAGTTGAAATTACAAGAAATATAAAAATGGGTACAGCCATAGGGGTGGCTTTAGCAAATTCAGTGTCTAGACTCAAAGATTCAACTGCAAAAAGTCGAGTAGTTATCTTTTTAACAGATGGAGAAAACAACAGTGGAACCATTGATCCAGAAACTGCAATTGATATTGCTAAGGGCTATGGAGTTAAAGTTTATTCTATAGGAATGGGAAAGGACGGTCAGGCTCAGCTGCCGATTTACATTGAGGGGCCGGGGGGGCAAAAAATTAAAAGGTACCGCCCCATGCACAGTAAGATCAATGAAGAGCTTTTAACTAAAATGGCGACAGTCACAGGAGGGCGATATTATCGTGCTAACACAAGCGATGCCTTAGATAAGGTATTCTCTGAGATCAATCAACTGGAAAAGACAAAAATTGAGATTAATAAGTTTACTCGTTATGATGAATTGTTTGTAAAGTATTTGAGATGGGCCGTTATATTTTATGTATTTTCAATCCTACTGGGAAGATCAATTCTTAGGAGAAGTCCATGAGTTACTTTCGATTTGAAAATCCATTTGCATTACAGTGGTTGTGGATTATTCCCGTAATTGTAACTCTGAGTTTTATTTTTCTGAAAATTTATAAAAAGAGAATAATGAGAGTTTTTTCTAGTAAACTCTACCCTTTCTTGAGTTCATCTGTGTCAAGTTCTAAAAGGACTTGGAAGTTGATTCTGGAGCTTTTGGTATTGGTGCTGTTTATTTTTTCTTTGGCGAGGCCTCAATCTGGTCAAAGTGAAGAGAAAGTAAAGAGCGAGGGAATTGAAATGATGATACTGTTTGATGTCTCTCGCAGTATGTTAGCTGAAGACATTAAACCTTCACGTTTAGATTTTGCCAAAAAAGAGGTTATCCGCTTAATTGAGAGCGGAAATGACAAGGTTGGAATTATCGCATTTGCCGGCAGTGGAATTCTTCTTTCACCAATAACAACCGATAAAAATGCCTTAAATATGTATGTTGAGTCTTTGTCGGTAGATACTGTTAGTAGTCAGGGAACTGACTTTAGCAGAGCTCTCATTGAAGCTCGTGAAGCCTTCCGACGGGGGGGAGTCGAAGTTGATGATAAGACGGCAATCACTCGCGCCATTGTTGTGGTCTCGGATGGAGAAGATAATGAACCAGGAGCTGTGGACTCTGCAAAAAAACTTTTGGACTCTGGAGTTAAAATTTTTACGCTGGCTGTGGGAACTGAAAAAGGCGGAGCTATACCCGTAAGGGACAAGGGAGGAAACCTGCAAGGTTACAGACGTGACAAAAGTGGCCAGGTTGTATTAACTCAAACTAAGGGGACAGTTTTAAAAAACTTAGCTCAGGAGGGTGGGGGAAGTTTTTATCATCTGAGTTATGGGTCGGATTCAATATCCTCACTGCGTGAAGACCTAACCCGACTAGAAACAGCAGAATTTGACAGCGCCGTTGTGGTTGATTATCAAGAAAAGTATCAGTTTTGGCTTTTCTTGGCGATACTTTTGGCCTTACTAGAGCTATTCCTTGGCGAGAGGGCCTCTCCCGGTCGAGTGTGGCGCGGACGTTTTGAGGTGGCCGAAAAATGAAATTAAAGACGGAATTGAAAACAAGAATAAAGATAAAAATAAGTTTAATTAGTTTGGTTATTTTTTATGGTCCATCTGTATGGGCCCATAGTCCCTCTACCGTGAATAACAACAATAAAGGGGTCGAGAGTCTTTTAAATGAAGAAACTCAAGAGGCTTATAGGCACTTTTTGAAAGCTTTAACGACAGAACCTTTCCAGTCTCAGGTTCGGATTAACCTGGGTTTGGTTTTTGAAGCCAATAAAGAGTTTGATAAGGCCTACAATGAGTATATGGCCGCATATAGATACGCAAATAGCGATGAAGAAAGATTTATAGCTTTATTCAACGCCGGGAATGCACTAAAAGAAGCTAAAAAAATTGACTTGGCTCTAGAAGTCTACCAAAGGGCTTTAGAAATACAGCCGGATTCTAAAGAAGTTAAAACGAATATCGAGTTATTGTGGCAAGGTGGAGGTGGAGGTGGAGATGGCCAGGAAGAAAATCCCGATAAGGGAGATAATCAAAATCAATCTCCGGAGGGTGAGGGGCAAGAGCCGCAACAGCAACAAAAACCGCAGCCCAAAGAATTTGAAGGTCAGGACTTAACAGAATCAGACGTGAGGAAAATTTTAGAAGAGTTAAAAAATCAAGAGCAACAAATTCGTGCCAAGGAATATGAAAAAGGTCCCAAGAGTGCACCTAAAGATAAAGATTGGTGATGAGTATGATTCGACATTTCATTATGATTTTGATGTTATTTTCTTCTACGGTGGCTAAGGCCTCTGTCGTGGTGAACTCCTCAGTAGACAGAAATAAAATGGGTGAAGGCGACACTTTTACGTTAAGCGTAACAGTTTCGTCTGAAAATAGTGTTTCCATTAGTGAACCTAGATTACCCACTATAGAAGGGTTTGACTTAATTAACACTTGGACAGAGTCAGAAAATTATTCCACTTTTATTAATGGGCAATTTCAAGTTCAGAGAAAGCAAAACTATCACTACATGTTGGCCCCGCAAAAAACCGGTACTTTTAAAATTGAAGGAATCACAGTTAATATAAATGGGAAAGATCATATTACAAAACCTATAGAAATCACAGTTGTTGCTGGGACAGCCGCGCCACCACCTTCTCCGTCTCGCCGTCAGAGAGCTCAGACCCCTTTTGATGATGTTGATGACTTGTTCTCTCAGTTTCTTCGTCGCAGACCTACCCCGGGTTATAGGGCTAAGCCTGTTGATCCTGATGAAGCTTTTTTTATTCAAGTGGAGGTGGACAAAACAGAAGTCTATGTTGGCGAGCAAGTTGTCGCAAGCTTTTATCTGTATACCAGGGCTCAAATTACAGATATTGACACATTAAACTACCCAAGCCTGAACGGATTTTGGAAGGAAGACATTGAAGTGGCTACGCGATTGGGTTTCCAAGATGAAGTGATAAACGGGATTGTTTATCGGAAAGCTTTATTAGCCTCCTACGCCCTGTTCCCTATAAAAACTGGAGTCACAAAAGTAGATACGTATAGGGCTAAATGTACAGTTGTATCTCCAACAGCATTTGGCTTTGGTCAGCCGACAGTTATTACTAAGCAGAGTCCAGAGGTTGAGATTCAAGTTAAATCTTTGCCGTCAAATTCGACAGGTGTGGATTACATTGGAGGAGTTGGGAACTTTAAGATGAGTTCGGTGTCGGACTCATCGTCGTTATCTGTTAATCAGCCCTTAACTTGGAAACTAAAATTCCATGGTCAGGGAAATGCCAAGCTTATTGAGCTTCCCAAAGTTTCTTTGCCAGAGGGTTTAGAATTGTACGACACCAAGGTGGAATCAAGCTTTAATAAAAATGGGCAAAGCCGTAAAGAGTTTGAGCTATTGGTTATTCCAAGAAAACCTGGAAACTATGAACTGCCGCCTCTCAGCTTTGCACTGTTTAATCCAGATAATGCAAGTTATTACGTTGTTAATTCTTTACCACTAGCTTTGGAAGTAATCAAAGGAGAAGATGACGAAGTTTTACCCTCACAGCCATTAGCCAAAAATATTGAGAATCAAGATGAATCCTCAAGAGTCCTTTTTCCGGAAATAATTTTGACAAATTGGCAGCCTTCGTGGGTACAAATGTCATCACTTCAAGTGGTGTCAATTTGGAGTGGAGGAGTGCTTTTGTCTTTGTTCGCTCTTTTGTTTTATGGTTATAGAGAGCTTGGCGAAAAGCAAAAAAAGAAAGATCTAGAAGCTGTTCTAAAAAATAAATTCAAGAAAGTGAATCAACATTTGGATGCTGGAAATTGGAGACGGGTGGGCGTAGAAATGATGAACACATTTTATTTTTTAATTGGAGAAATCGCAGGGCAGGGTGGAGCCAGTCTTGAGGTGGAAAAAATGATGGAAAAGGTACCTCCAAGTGTAAGGCGAGAGTTAGGTGCAGATTTACTAAAAAATCTTAAAAAATTTGAGATGATTAGCTTTGCTCCTGAAGATGTGGTTGGCGATTTAAAAAATAAGGCCGAGCTTAAAAAGAGCGTTGTAGAAATGGAGGATCTTCTCAACCGCGCTGTCAAATTGGGCTTGGGGAAATTTTATCATGATTAGACTTTTAATTTTATGTCTTTACTTATGTGCATCTATTGTTGAGGCTAAAGTCAGAGTTTTAGAACTGAATGTTGCAGAGTTGCCGTCGGCACCTAGATGGCAATATGGAGAGGGGGCTATTGAAAAGTTAACTCAACCCACCCGTGATCTCGCTCAGGTCAAGTCCTATTATTTAAGTGGTCAGTTTGAAAAGTGCTTGCAGAAAATTGCTCAATTGGAGAGCCGGGTTAAGAGCTTAAGGCCTTGGTTAGCTTCTCAGGCCTTGATGTGCTCTCGGCAAGGATTAGCCAAAAAAACTATTGGTGCACAAGACCTAATAAACTGGGTGAATTTGGTTGATAAAAATAAGGACTGGTGGGTGATAGGTGGACAAAGAGAGCACTTAGCCTTAGAGCTTGTATTATCTAGAACGGCCTTATTTTATTGGTACACGGAAAATGATCGGGCTCGGGCATGGCCTGAGTTTGATAAATTAATGGAACTTCAATCCTATTTGAATCAGGATCAACTTGCAGATATTTTAAAGAAAGCAGGTGAATTGGCTTTTCTTCAGCAGAAGCCAGAAGTGGCTTACGAATATTTCAATCGCAGTTTGCGGCTTAAAAGTAATAATGAGCTCAACATAAAAATTAATAGTTTAAGGGATCTCCTGGTTGAGAAAAAACTGATTGTATCAAAAGATATCACCGACCGAAAAGTTGTGAAAACTGAGCTGGAAGCTTCTGAATCAGAGAATCAGATGTTTGAACAGATGAAGGTGGCATTGGCTGCTGGGGACCTTATTCCCGCTGTTCAAGATGGAGTAAGAATTTTGGTGGACTTTCCCTCAGGGGAGAGAGCCCAAGAGGTTCAGAAGAGGTTGTTGCAGATTTATCTGAATGTTATTGATAAAAAGGATCCTAAGTACGTGGCTTTGCAAAAAAAGATTTTTGAAGATCTTAAAAAAATTGACTGGGGGTTGCTAATAAAGTGGGGAAAATATTTATTTTCGAAAGGTTATCACGACCATGCGTCAATGTTTTTCTCCGTTGCTGTAAACAAGATGCAGTCTGCAGATATGTTGTCAGAAACTTATTTTCTTTGGGCTCAGTCTTTAATTTATACTGCTCGTTACAAAGAAGCGACTTCTTTATTTGAAAAATCTATTCAAGTGGGAGCGGGTACTGAGTTTTCCGAAAAATCACTGTTTTTTCTAGGTTTAAATTACTTCCAGTTAGGACAGTTTTCTGAGTCTGCTGCACAGTTTGAAAAACTATTGGCTTCGAGACCCAATTCAAATTTTGTAGTTTCATCTTACTACTGGCTGTGGCGTTGTTTGCAAACTTTAGATGAAAAGAGATCACTTGAAATCGGCCATCAATTATTTAAGAAGTACCCTCTTACTTATTATGGTTTAAGAGCCAGATTCGAGATTGAAGGTGGGGGATTAGATTGGTTAAAAAAAGAAGATACAAAAAAGCAGATACTGCACCTTCATCTTACCGACTATGAAAGTAAAGCTTGGGAAATTGCCAATTTGCTGATCCGTTCTGGTTGGTTTGAAGAGGCTCAAATGGAGTTAAAGTTATTGCCGACGATGTACCTTACTAAGTCTAAGCTGTTAATGGCTCATCTGTGGAGTTGGAGTTTTGATCATTTCAGAGCCATAACAACTTTTAATCAGGTTTGGGATGAGGATCCAAGTTTGCTGACATTAGGAAACTTAAGTGTGGCTTTCCCAAGAGAGTTTAAAGTCTATGTTGAGAAGTATGCAAAGTCGAACGGTCTTGAGAGTCACGTTATATGGGCTTTGATTAGACAAGAAAGTTCATTTAGAAAGGATGCTAAAAGTCGAGCTGGAGCACTTGGGCTTATGCAATTGATGCCCCCAACGGCTCGGGAGGTTAGTCAACGTTTTCAAAAAAGTCCTCTGAATATACCAGATGATGTCGTAGATCCTGAAACGAACATTAGATTTGGAAGCTCGTACTTATCACAGCTCTTAAGGGCTTTTGAGGGGCATCTTCCCTTGGCGTTGGCTGCCTATAATGTGGGCATTGGCAATATGAGAAAGTGGATGCGGCTGAGAGAATCATTAAACCAGCAAATGGTGGGGCAGACATCTAATTTCCGCAGCGAAATCTGGATTGACGAACTGCCATGGTCTGAAACTAGCTATTATGTCAAAGCTGTTATGCGTAATTTGATACTTTACAGGATGCTGGAAGCGAATAAGCTAGAGTTAAGGGACCCAATTTGGTAGATCTCTCATAAATTACACTTTGGGACTAGCCAAAGATGAAGTTGTTAGGCCTTTGGGCTTCGGTTTTAATTAAGCATGGTCTATAATATTTGTAACACTGTTTGTAACATTTTAGACTCATGTGAAATCGTAAGTCGATGTTGTAAGAAAGAAATATTAAAAATAATAAGAAGAATAAGCGGGGCTTCGGCTCTTAGGAATAAATTGGGAGAGGAATTTAATGATAAGACTGAAGCTTCTATTTTGTTCTTTTGTATTGACAGGTTGTGCGGGATTAACTGGGCGTCAGATGGCACAGGCACCTTATGAATCTGGAATGGTTGAGGCCGATAACCTAAACAATGAAATTGCAGAAATTGAAAGCGAATATGGAGCCGTTGACATTGTAGTGAACCAACAGGTTAACAAATGGATGAGTTATTACAAAGGTCGAGGACGCAAACATATGAACCGCTATTTAGAAAGATCCACCCGGTATTTGCCACTAATGCGACAGGTTTTAAGGGAAGAGGGGCTGCCTGAGGATCTTGTTTATTTGCCCATTGTGGAGTCTGGATTTAGCTCTTCGGCCCACAGTATTGCTTCAGCCGTAGGTTATTGGCAATTTATTAGAGCCACTGGAAAAAGGTATGACCTTCGTATTGATCCTTATATAGATGAAAGAATGGACCCTGTAGATTCCACTCGGGCGGCGGCTCGCTACCTGAAGGCCTTGTATAATTTGTTTGGCGATTGGTATTTGGCATTGGCCTCTTACAACACTGGCGAAAACAGAGTTAAGAGGCTTGTCATGAAATATGGAACGCGAGATTATTGGCAGCTTTCAAAGTATCGACAACTACCAAGAGAAACTCGTGAATATGTTCCCAAGTATCTGGCTGCTGTTATCATAGCGAAAAATCCAATTAAACATGGCTTTGATAGTGTTGAGTACATGGAGGCCTTTTCATACGACAATATTCCCGTTTTTAAACCTATCAGTTTAGAAAAGTTAGCTGTTCATTTAGGGCAGGACTATAAAGAACTCAAAAGGCTAAACCCCAAATTTCGCACGGACTACGTTCCTGTAAATGTTGGAGGAACTGTATATGTTCGCGTACCTAAAGGAATGGCTCAACAAGCGGTGGCCTCGTTAGAAGCTAGTCATTCGAGTGCGCCTAAGTATGTGCCCAATGATTACTTTTTTTATCGTGTTCGAGGTGGTGACACTTTATCAGGGATAGCTATGAAGCATCGAACAACAGTTTCAACATTGAGAAATCTTAACAACTTGGGACGTCGGTCTTTTATTCGAGTGGGGCAAAGATTAAAAGTTCCAGATAGAGGCAATAACTATAGGGTTGTGGCGGCCTCTGTATCGGGCTCTTCATCAAAAGGGCCTGCTGCAAAAGCCACAAGTCGCTATCATACTGTGGCAAGGGGAGAGAACTTAAGCTTAATTGCCAGAAAATATGGCCTTTCCGTCTCACAAATTATGAAGCTTAATAAGTTGAGTAACAGATCTATTTTGCGCGTGGGACAGAAGATAAAAATTAAATCTGGCTCCTCAAAAAAACAACAGACAGATGGCGATACAGGCTCTGCCAAATTCCACTATATCAGAAAAGGAGAGAATTTAAGTCTGATAGCTCAAAAGTATGGAGTCAGTCTTGATCAACTTAAAGATTGGAACAGTCTGAGAAATCACAATATCATTCGAGTGGGACAAAAACTTCAAGTGGCGTCTGGGCCTTCAGTCACAGTGCATGTGGTTAGAACTGGAGAAAATCTTTCTACTATCGCTGACAAGTACAGTGTCTCAGTAGCCGAGATAGCCAGAGAAAATTCATTAAAAAATCAATCCTTATTATTTGTTGGAAAACGGCTCGTTATTCCTCAGTAGTAGTTAAATCCGTAGAAAAAGTGCATAAAAATTTTCTCAACCTCTCTGACCTGTGGGGGCAGCTCCTGCTTCGCCGCTGTCACCCTTCGGGTGATCGCCTCCGGCTCAGCGGAGCCCCACAGGTCAGAGAGGTTGAGAAAATTTTTATGTACTTTTTCTACGGATTTGAGCAAAAAGAAACCCGCTTGGGATTCCAAGCGGGCCAGTAGGGATATGAGTTCCTCGATAACGTCCTTCCAAAGTCTCTAGCCCAATGGCCCTTTTCGTTCCTTTGGCAGCTGGCTGGCATAACAAGTCTTAGCCCCTGTAGCTTTGCGTCCTTTGGTTTCCCAAAGTTTGCCTTGAGCAAAGGAAGGATTCACATCGAAGTGAGTTTTCTAGATCATCGACCTCCTTAGTTAGAAGTTTAAATCATTTTATGTCGTGTAAAATAAAATCGTGTAGAATAAACAGAAACTCTCTCTATTTACTTTGGTGGTGGATCGAGATTTCGATCCTTTGGTGTGCAATCCACGTACCCCCCTTTATCAAGTTCAAGCCGAAGTCCTTTCGCTTGATAGCCTTTTACTTAGGCCTCTCATTTTTCCGGCACCGGTATGATGCCTTCTAGGTGGCGGCTTGAGCCTTTTAGCGGCTTGCAAATTCAGATTGTGTCCACCACTTAGTGATATGTTAGCGCAGCGCATAATTTGCGGCAATAAGAAGAGAGTTTCTGGCTCACTTTGAATCTAAAAATGTCTCTCTCTGGGAACTTGATTCTTAAATGCGCGGATAAAATGTGTCGAGATTTTCTCAATTGATCCCCTTCTGCAAATTTAGACACGGGCTCCTGCCCTCACCGGCATCGCAGCCTTTGGCTGCGAACGCTTCACGCTTGCCGGAGGTCCAAATTTGCAGAAGGGGATCAATTGAGAAAATCTCGACACATTTTATCCGTGCATTTGGTTGGTTTCAAAGATTTGGGTGTTAGCGAAGGTCTATGGAATGTAGAAATGGCATTTGTTTTTGTAAAGTTTGAAACTCACTTTTTGAAGAGAGGCCTCTCCATTTCTCATTTACAAGAATTTGCCCAACAGCCCCCCCAAGGGTATTTCCTGGGCCGAGCAAAACAACTTGGTCGGGAGCGAATTCTTTTATGCCTACAGTGATTGCTGCAGTAAAATCGTAGGGCTCCACAACCTGATGTCCTAATGTGTAGTTGTAAATATCTAGAGGATGGCTGGAGAAAGGGTTCCAGATATGCCCTCGCCCATCTATTAAGGGAATCATTGGAGATCTAAATAAATCTGAAGATAGCACTTGAAAGGCCTTTTCAGATGTTGAACGCAAAAGAGGGGTGTGAAAGGCCGCATGGTTTATGAGTTGAAAGGGAAAGTGCTCCTTGGGGGGAAGGGCCTTCATTAACCAACCTAATCCCTCTTGATTTCCACCTATTACGAGATACCCACCTAAGTAAATGGAGGGATACACCAGGCCCTTATTTTGTTGGTTACATTTGTTGATCAAATCTAAAACAAGGTTGCGAACTTCATGAGAGTAAGTCCAATCTTCATGGGTTATAGGGTAAATAATTTGACCACCAATAATTTGGGTTTTCATCATAGAGCCCATGGTGTTTATCACTTGGTAACCGCCATGAATATCGAGTGCAGAGGCCAATACCAAAGCCGTATACCATCCCATAGAGTTTCCTGTTATGGCGACAACTTCGTATTTTTCTTGGTCGAGATTTAAAAAATCCGCCAGGGAACAAGCAAAAATTAACACACTCGCATTTTCGCCTTTGGTGTGGACATGATTTTTAAATTGAGGTGAGGAGTCAAGATCTGTCACACTCAGTTCTTGTGCTTGTCTGCGCCACTTATCAAAATCTTCAACAAAACTTATAATGTTTTTTGGAAACTTTTTAAGATAACCCAGGGTTTCTTTGGTGTATGTGCCTCTACCAGGAGCGACGACTAAAATTCTTTTTTTCATTTTTGAAACTCCTCAAAACTCCTCAAAACTCTTCAAAACCCCTAAAAACCCCTAAAAACCCCTAAAAACCCCTAAAAATTTAGTGCCATGCTGACGATCTTATGCTCATTAGGAAGGCCAGAGGCCGCTGCAACACCCAGGGGAATAAAACAGTCGTCTGCTGCCAAAATTTTGATTTTGGGTGTAGAGGGTAGAAGCTCAACTAAACCCGTACAAATTTGTTCACTAAAAGAGCCGGTTTTTCTGCACTCATCAACAATCAAAATTTGCTTAAAGTTTTTAGCTAGGTTGCAGAGTTTGTTAACATCTAGGGGAGCTATCCATCTTAAATCGGCAATAGTACTTTGAATACCGTGCTCATTTTCTAATATTTTTTTTGCTTTCCTTGAGTAGTAGTACCCATTTCCGTAAGAAATTATCAAGAGATCGTTTCCATCGCCGTAAACGCCAAATTCTCCTAGTGGAAGACTTTCTTGAATATCTGGATAGACTCCTGCCCACTCTTTGTCTCCTTCGGAGTGAAGGTCTCGTGTCATGTAAAGAGCAATAGGTTCAATAAAAACAACGATACGTCCATTTTCATAAGCCTCTTTCACGCAGGTTCTCAACATTTTTACGGCGTCAACTCCATTGGAAGGAACCGCAATAATTAAACCTGGAATATCTCGAAAAACAGCTAAGGAGTTGTCATTGTGAAAGTGCCCACCAAAACCTTTTTGGTAGGGGAGGCCCGCAATCCTCAAGACCATGGGGTTGGTATATTGCCCTTGGGAGAAAAATGCGAGAGTGGAGGCTTCGCCGCGAATTTGATCTTCAGCATTGTGAAAGTAAGCCAGAAATTGAATTTCTGGAATTGGCAGCAAGCCATTATGGGCAAAGCCCATGGCGGCACCAATTATTGAAGTTTCATCTAGGGGAGAATTGAAAACTCTTTTTTGAGAAAACTTTTTTACCAAACCGTCTGTAACATTATAGACGCCACCTTTGGCAGCGACGTCTTCGCCAAATATTAAAGTGTTGGGGTACTGCAGTAGAATGTCCGTCAAGGCCCAGTTGATAAGTTTCGCTAAATGTTGGGGTTGCTGAAGATTTTTATAATCTCTTCCAAATATGGCCACACGCGCTTGCTCGTCGACTGGCAAAGGGGCCTTTCTTTTGTTTTGGCAGGCCGTAATGGTCGACATGACTTCTTTGGGGTCTTCAAGTTTTGGGCGAGTAATGGCCTCTCTGGAGACAAATTCGACTCTCATTTTTGTTTGATTGTAGAGGTTAAGAACTTCTTCCTTAGACAGAATTTTATTTTCCATTAAGGTGCGGGCACTGTGAAGGAGGGGGTCATTAAATTCATCGGCCTCAATTTTATCGAGACTGCGATAAGTGGTTTCAACATCAGAACCTGCATGGCCGAGTAAACGCACGGTTTCCATGTGCAGAAAAACTGGCTTTTTTCGGACACGAGCCCACTTTTCAGCTTGTTTAGCTTGCTTATAGGTATCAATTAAATTTA
Organism: uncultured Pseudobdellovibrionaceae bacterium; assembly: GCA_964502735.1. Classification (GTDB taxonomy): domain Bacteria; phylum Bdellovibrionota; class Bdellovibrionia; order Bdellovibrionales; family UBA1609; genus JACKAN01. The sequence continues at coordinate 6,914 of CAZCYD010000041.1, read as the reverse complement.
AACCATCGCATTTAAGATACAGAAGCTCCGGTCGATGAGAAAAGGCATTTTCAATCCATCTTTGGGCTGTGGGTACGGATATGCCGATCCCATTGTCTTCACAAATAAAAACAAGGGGTAAAGGCAAATTCTGATAGGCGGCCCAAGAAGCAATATGAAAAGCACTTTGTGCTGTGGCGTGATTGGCGGAGGCATCACCAAAACTGCAAACAATAAGACCGTCACTTAAAAGCTGAGAAGGGTAATTAAGATCTTTACACTTAGAAATAGACATCGCTGCCCCTACGGCCTTTGGCAAATGAGAGGCAATGGTACTGGTTTGGGGTGGGATGTTTAGAGCCTTGCTGCCAAAAACTTTGTGGCGACCTCCGGCAATAGGGTCCTCTTTGGCCGCAACAAAAGAAAGGAGCAGATCGTAGGTAATTGTTGAGCCTGGCAATTGCCGACTTCTTTGTATCATAAAAGCCCCACTGCGGTAGTGGAGAAAAGCCATATCCGTGTAGCGAAAGGCTTTGCCAAAGGCGGCATTGCCTTCGTGTCCAGAGCTGCCAATTGTGTAGTAGCAGAGCTGACTTTGTTTTAGAACCCTGGCTTGGAGGTCTAGGTGGCGACTCAACAGCTGAGACTCAAAAAGCTCAACCAGCTCGTAGGGAGTCAGGGTAGAGTCCGTTAAGGAGTTTGAGGTTCTCGGCTGAGGCAAATTGCCTTCACTCACATATTTGATAAAGTTTTTGTCTATAGCATCGGCGCGGTTATACATATTTTAGGATGATAAACTGGAAGCTTAGGCCGTGCAAATATAGGCATTCTGTGTTGTGTCGGATTTTTTAAATTTACACTAGATCTAATTTTTTGCAAAAAGCCTCAAATGGCAGAACCTGTATGTTTTTGTCAGAGTAAGTTTTCTGGCCTAAATGAACTTGATAAAACTGGGGAATTGGAGTTCTTTGTGCATAATATTTAATATGTGGCGAAATATTTTTCTCGCCTGTTTTACACTCAACTGCAAAAAGTGGTTTATTATCTCTGATTACAACAAAGTCGATTTCTCTTAAGTCTACATCGCGAAGAAAGCGGAGTTCCATTTTGTAGCCTTCTGTGTCCTCTATAAAATGGCAATATTTTAATAAGTGACTGGCAACCATATTTTCAAATCTTGCACCATTGTTGTCCAGTTCTGCCCAATCCCATAGATAGAGTTTATTTGATTTTTTTACGGCTCTTAGTTTTGGGCTACCATAAGGTAGAATTCTATAACAGTAATAGACAGCTTCTAGAACTTGAATCCATCTGGCAACTGTATTTGGAGACACTTCAAGATCTTCTTGGAGGCCTTTAATTGACAAAATGGACCCCACTCTTGAGGGGAGTTGATCAACTAAGAGTTCAATTTTAGACAGATCTTTAACTGTGTCCAGATCTCTTAGGTCTTGATAGATAACTCGAGCCAGTCTTTCTCTTTTCCATCTTCTATAAAAGGTTTCTGAGGCAGATGTAAACGGTTCTGGAAATCCTCCAAATTTTAATAGTGACTCGGTGGTTTTTCGACTAAATTTTCGATCAATTTCAGGTAGTGTAAAAGGATGAAGTCGAAAGTAGTGATAGCGACCAAATAGAGAGTCCCCCCCTTTCCGTAAGTGATCAAGTCGAGCTGATCCAGTAACAATAACTTGTATCTTGTTAAGATATTTATCGTATAAGCCCTTGACCAAGGTTCTCCAACGCGAGTATTTGTGGATTTCATCCAAGACAATTACTTTAAGTTCTTCTGGAAACTTGTGAGTTTTTATGATTTCTCTTTGTTCCAAAATGTCCCAATTGTAATACTGTTCATTCCGTTTTAAGAACTCTCTGGAAAGAGTGGTCTTTCCGACTTGCCTTGGGCCGCCGATAAAGATCATTTTTTTCTTTATATCCTGAGAAATTTGGGATTTAATGTATCGAGTAAAATTCATATAACTGAATTTTACTCGCGAGTATTACATAGTCAACTGAATTTTACTCGTATCTAGTTTTGTAATGATATGCGACCTTCTATTGAGATTTTTTATAATAATAAGAAGAAAAAGCGAAGAGGGTGTAAGGCTAATTTCTTTCTAAACAAGTTTTAAATTTATTAGGCACCTCCGTGAATAATGGCGGAGGTGCAATTGCGTTATAATGACACTCACTTTAGAACGTCATTACAGTTTTTGACCTCAAAATCGTAGTAGGCTTGGTTGGGGGACAGGTAAGTGTCAATAAAACTATAGATGTCTTTTGGACTGATGGCTTTGATCATTTCAACCAACTCAATTTCTTGGTTGGGATTCAAGGCTAGGCGAAAATTAGCGCCAACACGCTGAGCTTCTTCTAAGTAACTGGTCGGTTTAGATAAAAGACTATTGATAGCCCCGGTTTTATACTCCTCCCAGACGGTGTTCTCAACTTCACGATTGCGGAGTTGGGTGACAACTTCTTCCCAACCTTTCACGGCTTCTAAGGCCTTTTCGTAGCTATCAGCTTGACCATAGAAAAGAAGATCTTTGTAAGGGCCAACAGATGGTATGCCAGCTCCATGAACATAGCCCAAGCCCTTTTCTGAACGATTTAAATTAAATACAGCTGTGTGTAAGTAGGCACCTAAAACAATAGAAATAGCGTTTTCCTTTAAATTGGATCTTTTCGGCCCTTGGTAAAGTCGAGCTACACCAACACTATTAAGGTCTTTTCCAGGGGGTAGTTGAAAGATCTTTTTTCCAGATTCGATAAGAAGTTTTCCAGGAGGCTCAGCTTCAGTCTTTATATTTGCAAAAGCAAAACTGAGAACATTCCAGGTCGAAGTGATGTAACTTGAAGCCTCATCAGTAGTATGATCTCCCACAACAAACAAATGAGGTCGGCCAGTTATTTGAATATCTTTTATCTCTCTGAAAATGGAGTTTGCATCCATGAGTTGTGTGACTTCTAAGATTTTTTCAGCATTAGGTTGAAAACTAAACTCGCTTACAGCATAACTTCTGGCTAAACTGCCAATAAAACTGGAGTTAATACTTTGTCTAATCGCGGACCTGTAGCGAACTAAAGATGAGCTGAGCTCTTGATTAGTGGGTTGATAGTTCTTGAACATCTCTGAAACTAAAGTGAAAGCCTGAGCTAAGGATTGAGCTTCACCCTCGCCTGTCCATATAAGGCTATCGCCTTGAATCGAACCGCTTAAAAAAATACCTCGTGACCTTAAAACAGTAAATGTGTCGCGAGTGGATTCTTTAAAGGACTCTAAATATATTTGAAGGGCGACCTGGCGTTCGACACTTTCCAAATGATTTAAGGTTGTTGCGAGGTAAAAAGCGCCTTCAGTTTTGGAGTGATCCTCTTTGAAGTAGGTGGTTATGTTGGTTTCATGATCACTCGTTTTGACCCAATCAGATTTATTCAAGGCAAGAGGTTGTGCTCTTTGTTTAAACTCTTCAACTTTTGGAAACTGAGGACGGTATTTTTTTGTTGGTTTTTTACTAGCAAGTTTTGCACTTAAAGCCTGAATTAATTTTTTATTTTCATATTTGCGAAAGGGCTTTTTAAAGTGGGGACTCATGGCTTGAGCTTCAACGTCAGGAGACAAATAGGCTGTAGCTGTCAGTTGAGGATCATACATTTTCTTTATCAAAGCCTTAAAATCAGAGGGCTGAATGCGAGCTAAGGCTTTTTTGAAGTCTAGTGCTAACAGGTCCTTGTCCTTGAGTTCAAACAGGTCCCTTATTGCGTTCATTGCATTGTCTGCACTTTTGAAGTTCTCTTTTTGTTCATCTAAGAAAAGCCCCTTAATAACTTCCAAGGTATAGGGATCTATTCCATTTTGTTTGATGTCGGCGAGGGTTTCATAAAAGGCCAAGATGGCTTGGGACCGATTTTTCCAGCCCTCTTCAGTAAAGCGAAAGACGATATATTGGCCTGCGCGATCACTGATATGATTGTCTCCAGCCCCAAAACTCGTTACCCAGCCCTTGTCTTTTAAGCTTCTATATAAAGATCCTGGCACATCTAGGTTGAGATACCCCTCAAGTAAACGCAAAGCTAGGGCGTCTATTCTTGAGCGAGAGGACTTAGATTCCATAATGTGAACACCCATAATAGTGCTATCTTCAGACTTGTATTCAATAAAAGGTGCAGGGCTATTGTGATCGAACATTGGGGCAAGTCTTTGCGAAGCAATTGGGGCTTCTGTGAGTTGGTAACCATGGGGATCTCTATCTACAGAAGGGGCTTGTAAGGATTTTTGTAGGTAAGCGATGACTTCCTCTTTTTTGATGTCGCCTCCTGAAAAATTTGCTGCAATAGTGATTTTTATAAACTCAGGTTGATAGTTGGCATAAAAGAGTCCCTTTAGGTCGTCGACGGTCATATTGTCAAGAATGTCGCTTGTTCCTAAGTCCCAACGTTGATAGGGGTGATCATCAGGAAGAAAGTCGGCATTGGAGTAAAACAAATTAAAAAGTGGTTTGGATGGGATTTCGACGTTAACTTCATTATCAACGGCAGTTAGTTCTTTTTTTAAAACTTCGCTTTTGAATTCAGGGCCAGCAAGGCCTGCAAAGAGTAGGTCTATGGCTTTTTCCAAATAGGCATTATTAACGATCATATAGTAATTGGTCCAGCTCAGCCCGGTAGAAGCATTTTTACGTGCATTCATTTGAGAGGTCAGTGTTGTCATGGTGTGGTATCCAGGATAGCGAAGTGAACCTTTGCCAACCATATGCTCTAAAAAATGAGCGCGACCAGCCATTGGGGTTGGGTCAAATCGACTGCCAACGGGAACTAAATACTGGATAGACACCTCGTTGCCATTTTCAACATCAATGAGGTGAACATCGAAATCGTTAACTTTTACGACCTCAAGACTTGCGGCCAATACGTTTAAAGATAAAAGTAAAACAATCACACTTTGAACTAAAATTCTTAATCCCACTAACTTTCCCCTTATTTCTTCTTTAGGTGGTCGTTATTATTTACTAAGTCTTCAATTTGCTGCCAAAATCTATTCTTAAACTCTTGTTGGGTACACTCAAATAGTTGGTTTTGTAATAATTTTGAGAAGGTATATAATACTTTCTGACGAGATATTCCCTGGGCCACGAGTATTAGATCGCAAGTATTACCGAGGTTACTTAAAGTCACAAATTAAACTTGTCTCATGCCAAAAGTTTTAATGGCCTGCCTTTGGTTGCAGTTAAAGCAAAGTAGTCTCAAATTCTCTATATCTGCACATCCCCCCAAAGCCACTGGCCGAACATGGTCTATGTTTAAATGCCTCTGAGTCCGACACTTTCTGCACTTTCCACCATCTCGCATCCAAACCTGGTGCTGAGTTTTTTTAGATATATAACGGGACACTCTCAACTGGCGTGGACGCCGTTCCGACTCCGAACCAAGCTCTGGCTCCGAACCAAACTCTGACTCCGAACCAAGCTCTGACTTCGAACCAAGTTCGGGCTCTGAATCAAACTCTGACACTGAGCTGAACTCCGACGTCGGAGTTCGATTGGATTCGTCGTTAGCACTTTCTAGATTAGAGGACTCGACTGAGGAAAAACCAATATGCTGAAAAGCTGTGTTCTTGTCGAACATCATTGAAGTATTTGTAGCCTTAGATAAGGGCTCAGCGCCACGAGCAGATTTGCGTGAAGGCTTTTCTGGATTAGAAGTCTTAGTTGAAGAAAAATCCAATTTAGTCTTTGCTAGCAGGCGTTTTTTGCCAAACTTTTTGATTTTGACGTCCTCAAGACTCACTCCAGCCATATAGTCTATAAGTTCGGCTAGCCCCATGTTTATTCCCTTTAGACCGAGCAAAGAGCGAAGCTCATTTAATTTAGATTTTAAATCCTGAGTCATAACAAAGCGCACTTCTGTGTGAAGTTCAGTTAAGGTTATTTCTCTTTCTTGTTGGATTGTATGTCTTGAGCCTTTTAAGCCAACCATTTGGGGCTCACGTTGGATTAAGATCTTTTGCCCCTCTCTGGCTGACTTGTGCTCCAAGCTTTCTAGAATTTCTAGTTTAATTTTGGTCTCTAGAGTTTTTTTAGGATCAAGCTTTCTAGCCTCGCGAAAATAGCTTTGAGCCTGAGAGACGTTGCTTAAGCTTAAACTTCCGGACTCAATCTTTGTTTCGACGCAGGGAAGTTCTTTAATTAGCCTCATGGCCTGAATGCGTCGACCAGCTTGCCCCTCGCTGTATTTAAGTTCTTTTACAGCGTATTCAAATAAACTTTGATATCCCAGATCTGAAAAAAGCTTTCTTCTTTCGACCTCTTGTAAGTGGTGAAGAATTTGAGTCAGGAGTTGGCGTTCATTTCTCACAATTCTTTGAGTCTGACTTAAAAGTTCCTTATCATTTAAATGTTTTAAATTCATATTTAATTCCAATATTCACCTCTATTCCAAAGAATCAAAGCAATATAACATGAGAATTTAAAAGCTATTTTTAAAATAGATAGAACAGTAACGAAAATTAAGTGGAAATAACGTTAATAAATCTGCCAAAGGGGTGAAAAACTATTTGGGACTTCAAAATCAAAATCGAGATTTAAATAAGTTTAAAGCAAATCTAAGGAGCCAAAAACCCTGTCAACAAATTAGAGGCATTAACACATAGAATCTTACGGAAAAATGAGAATCTGTGCGGATAGCCATTAAGCAAAAACTTCCTTAGACCTTATGATAAGGTGCTTATAAAGAAAGGTGAATGAATTCAAATTATTTTATTCTTAATAAGATCATTGTCCTTTCCACCACCTGCACATTGCAACATCTCTTATCTAAACCTAGTACTAGCTTTTTTTAGGTATATAGTGCGAAGTTTATACTTGGGCAGAATTCGCTACAGACTCCAACTCCAACTCCAACTCCAACTCCAACTCCAACTCCAACTCCAACTCCAA
>CAZCYD010000040.1:0-26974 GCA_964502735.1 uncultured Pseudobdellovibrionaceae bacterium | reverse complement strand
CACCAAGCATCAGGTTTTATGCCCCAAGCATAAAACCTGATGCTTGGTGGCGCAAATTAGGGCCTGGCACCTCATGGCACCTGCCAAGACAGTTGGGTAATTTTTATAGGATTGGGAGAATTTGTCTGCTCGGAGCGGAAAAATAGAGCCTTTTGACTGGAACATTTCTTGAATATCAGTCCTCTGCCATGAGAAGAAATGATAGTAGAACCTTTCCACATCTCACACTTTCTCTGCTTACCCACGCAGCACTGGCAGGTCTCGTCACCATCTCCCCGGCCTTAGTCCCCCTGCCCGAAGGCACCGTGTCCTCCATGGAAGTTGAATTCACTGCCCTTACCCCTCCTCCACTTGGGCAACAACTGAAGACCTTAGACGTCGGTGAACACGAGTCTGAAGCACCAGCACAACCCACCGTGACTCACCCCAAAGCCGTAGAAATCACACCTCCAACAGACCCCGACCCTATAACCGTCACCCCCCCACCAGCTAAGAAAAACAAACTCATTACTAATGCAAAATCTGAAACAAAATCGGATAAAAAATTACAAATCTCTCCCCCCGAAGCTAAATCCGCAGAAACTACATCTGTGACCACAACAGCCTCTCCTGTTGAAGTTCAAAAAACAGAGGCCCTGCCGATTAAAAAAATTAATACGTCCATTGCTGAGGCCTCAGACCAAGATTTCCTCAAGGAAGATCTCGCGGAAATAGATAACAATGACGAAATAGGTAACAAAACAGATACTGTAGATAACGATGAGGATATTGATAATGAAATCGAGTCTGAGTTATACGCGCTTAAAGACTCCGCAATCACTACAGACAAAGTCGCGCAAGCTGAGCCTGAAAAGATAGTGTCAAAACCCTCCGAAAAAATTGAAAGAACAAAGCCCGCCCCCCCGGCACTCACCGAAGGTCTTCCACAGAAATCCGAGCAACTTAGACACGAATCCAATATGAACTATGGAGTGCCTTCCGGTGTGAGAGACTATCGAGAACTTGTGCAAATTCCAGGGAATGTTCCGCCTCAATACCCCGAACTGTCCAGACGAAAAGGAGAAATGGGGCAAGTCAAGCTCATGTATTTCGTAACCTCTACTGGCATCGTCTCATCTATGAAACTCACTCAGTCGTCTGGCCACGAGGCCCTAGATTACGAAGCTATCCGAGCTATCAGCAAGTATAAGTACCAACCCGGACAGCAGGGGTACACTTCCCACACTGTGAACTTTATGCTTAGGGGCGATATGAAAGCCGCTGGCGGTACCCTGCGAACAAGCTCCAATTATAAAAAGAGCTTAAATCCCAACAACTAAAATCAATTTAATAACAATTATTTATCACCAAATAACTGAGAATAAGACTTTGTCGAACCTTGAGAGCGATCTTTCGCTTTGCGAACCTTGCCCTTCTTGGCCAATTTAACTTTTCTGATACGAGACGTTCTTTTTGTAGCTGATGCCATAATTATCACTCCTAAATAACAAAGAGCCTTATTACTAGAACGGAAAGCTCAAGTCAACGCTATGCAATGCCCCCTGCGACGAATCTGCAAAAGTATTCTGATAGGCGTAGTCCAAAGTAAACCTTGGCCCTAAAAAGCTAAATCCTGCAGTAAAGGTGTCCCTACTTGCAAATTCGTCGGCCTTCCACCCAACTCTCATTACAAAGTAGCTGGTCAAGAATGACTCAAAGCCCCCCATTATCTGAAGCTTATTCTCTGGATTGTCTTCCAACACTGATGCCACGTCCAAACGCAATCTTAAATATTCCGAGACCACATGCGTAGCCCCCAGGGTGAGTTTTTGCGGCTCCCTAAAATATGAGGGAATTTTCCTGTTTCCCCCGAAGACCTGATAAAGAGCCAAGCCAAAGCCCCAATCGGGATGAGGATTCCAAATCACTCCCATTGTAGCGTTAAAGTCAGTATAGGATTCGCCATTGGACTCCATATTGACATGATGCAGAGAGAGCCCCCCGGCAAGCATAGGCATAAAAAAGCTGCCTACTGAGAGGTTCCACGCCTTTCTACTAACAGAATGTTGTCCCGAGTAATGAGTGCTCCTTTGTATGTATCCCAAGCTACCTGGAACAAAGACCCCATCGCTATTGTCAACAATATTAACCGCGACAAGAGAATCGTGATTTATTCCATCTAACCATCCCTCGCGATAAAATACCCCTCCGACAAAAGTCGGGGCATGGGCCAACGAGGCAGGATTCATAAAACTGGTCTCCACGACCTCCACACTCGCCACTCCCGCTCCCCCGGCCCCGGACGAGACAGGTCCTGTAAAGAGTTGGGCAAATACAGGAAATGGGGTAAGATGAAAAACTGAAATACAAAAGAAAGCGAGCGACAACTTGAGAGTATACATATTATTAATTTTTTTTAGCCTGTTAAATTTTGAAGTTAGTAAAGCGAGTGTTCGCCAAAAAATCAATCCTGGAGATACCGTTTTTGATATTTTGCGCCGTCATAAATTTCAAACTGAACACTTAAACCAAGCTCTCAGCTCAGACTCTCGTATCTCATCATTTGATCTCATCCCTGGACAGCATTATTTTATTGTCAACAGTCCCGAGAGTTATAAGGTCCAATTTTATGATTACAAAAGTGAAGATCGATTTGTTTTCTGGAGATCGGGCCGACACGCTGGCCTCGATATTGAGAAACCTACATACAGAACCACTGTCGAGTCTTTCCATGGTAAAGTTCACGGTTCACTTATCGCCAGCATAAGCAATAAAATTCCCGATAAGCAGATTGCTTACCGTTTTATGGATGCTTTTTCCTACGACTACAATTTGCAAAAAGTTCTGCAGAGAGGAGCCCGATTCGCTCTAACTGTAGAAAAAAAGTATGATGGAAAAGAATTTATAAAATATGGCGAAATTCTTACGGCTCAAATAGAAATAAACGGCCAACTTGTAACTCGCTTTTTTGTTTCTTTCCCTGATGGAGGAGCCTTTATATCCACAGACTGGAACCAATCTCAACGCCCCCTTTACTCTCCAGCGGCCTATTCCAGATTCTCAAGTCACTTCTCTCAACGCCGCAAACACCCTATCCAAGGCCGAGTCAAACCACATTTAGGGCTGGATTTTGAACTGCCGTTAGGAGCCAGTATATATTCTGTCGGCAACGGTAAGGTTTTAAGAATGGGTCGCAACCGAGCAGCAGGAAACTTTGTTGTTATCAGTCATCGAAATGGATTTGAAAGTTATTACAACCACCTCCAAGCACTCAGTCCAACTCTGAAAATAGGAGACTTTGTGGCTCCAGGACAAATTTTGGGCACCAACGGTTGCACCGGCTACTGTACGAAGCCTCATCTCCATTTTGCTCTTAAAAAACAGGGTAAGTTTGTCGATCCCATTAAATATGTCAAAAGCTATCCCTACCACAGAAAAGATTCCATAAAAAAGGAATTAGCCTCCAGATAAAATTATGGTTTATACTCATTCCAAAAAATAATCGTCTAAAATTTTGTGAATGCGCCTCACGCGCAGTTCCGCAGCTTCAAGGCTGCGGCTGTATGAGCATGAGGCGCATTCACAAAATTTTAGACGATTATTTTTTGGAATGGGTATTACTTCAAATAACAAATGCTGACATAGTGAGGACACTGATAAGTTTCGTCTTCCCCGCTTCCACATGTTGCAGGAAAGGAATTTGATCCATTAAAATAGTTAATTTGTTTTGTTTGAGAAACATCATAACATTTGTCATCTGACTCTTTATTTACAACACATCTTTTTTTGAAATCCACATGCCAATACTCGACAGGAAGTATGGACCTCACAGCCTGGTACTCTTCGAGACTTACATTTGTGGGATTCATGGGATCTTCATAATAACCAAAATTAATGCCCGCTGCCGAAGTTGCACCACAAAGCACATCCCCATTGTCTTGTGGTCTGACGATCATGAATCTTAAATTCTCGGGACAAATCCAATTGGCTTCAGCCTGGGTTTTTTCTATACCTGGTTTTAGTAAGTCAACTTCGCGCAGACTCTGCAAGGTCCGCGCATCTGAAGTGCTCGTATAAGGTCTGATATTGCCAAAACCATCTAGTCCGTGTCCCTTGGCAAATATCATTCTTAGACCTAATCCATAAGCCCCACCGCTCGCGCTCTCCCCTGGAGACATTGGGACTACAGGGTGCGTTCCCCCGACATCAACGTAACCCATAGAATATATGAGTTCACCATTGTGAAGCCTTGAGCGCAAATCCCGAGCCAACTCTTCGCTACCGTTAAAATAAAGATGGCTTTCAATTCTGCGATTTTCTAGTCCAGGAAGATTAGAAAAATAACCTATTCGAGATCCTTTTCCCGCAATGATTGGCCTCAGTAAGTCCTCACTGTCGAGGGGATTCAAAACATTATCAAAATCTACTCCTTCTGTGCCCTGCCCGCTTGTATCAGCAACGTAGTACTCGAGAAGGTTTGATCTTCTCCTCATAGCTGTCTGAACTTGTGCCCCCTTGTTGGCCGCACCTTGAGACAGGACCTGTTCCTGCTGTGTCATCCTCATGTTCCCTATAGACTCTATAAAAGAGGTATTGAGTCCAATTCCTGAGCCCGATCTGTAAGCTCCTGACTTGAAACTGAAAATGGCCTTGTTATTAAACGTCGTGGTTTCAAATCCCGCACAAGACATGTAGGCAAACGTGTCGACTTTTGTTTCGAAAGCAAATGGGTAGGTGTCAGATTTTGAACCATAGCTCTGATCCTCAATCTGAAGAGGCTCTGCACAGTTTTGAAACGAGAGAAGGATTGTCAAAAAAATCAGTATGACAGAATAATTTTTTTTAAGATTATGTCTCATTTTGAAACGCATTTACTCATTATCCCCTGTACATACACCGATTCACAAAATGTGCCACATTACCATCTCAAATCTAGCTAATCAGGCACAAATGATCCTAATAGGGCTGCACTCCTGCTTCTGTCTGCCTGACGCTTGCCAAAACTTTACACAAAAATCTACTCGCAAAAATATTGATAAAGCCGCACTAAAGGCTTATCGGAGACTTTTGTATAAAGTTGAGATTTTTCCAAAAATTTTCCAAAATTCGAATAGCCTTATGCTCACCTAACTAATGTCCCATTTTGATTCGTTTTCAGCAATTGTTTCGACTCAATACATATTGGTGATTAAAATGAGACATACCACCTTTAAAGATAATAAAAAATGGATCTATTTTATTTGGACTCACTATTTTAGTTGTTAGTTTCCAAAGTTGCGATTCGTCCTTTAATTCAACTCATTCAACCTCAACAAATAACTCCGCTGGGGGAATTAACCGAGACTCAGAATCTCTAGAAAATAGGGACGAGAATTTTTCTGATGAAGGATCCGGTTATCAGCTAGAAAATAGCCCTTCTTATATTTACAAAAATAATTTTTTTCGCGATTCTACCTTTAATTCTGGTATTCAACATGGTTGGGCCAATACTCTACCGGCTTCCACCAGTCAGGATTGTCGAAATCGATGGAACACATTACTCCCAAATCTTAGCTCCTCTTCTTGGCTTTTTTGGGAAATAGCTGAAAACACTTATTTCTGTGAAAATACTCAAACCCCAACTCAGAATAATGGACAGCTCATTTATTCGTCAGCGGATCAATCGAAACAATTTAACATTATAAGCCCTGGTCATTTTAAGATGTCGTATGACACTCGAAAAGAGTGGCGCAAAGGGTGCAATCTCTCTCTCCCTGATGGCCCTCAGAATCAACCTCGCTTTGGTGACCGTGATACCAACTGGCCCCACTTCTTGATCGGCCAACACATAGAGGATTCATCAAACTCTCGCCGAGAACTTGCCTTAGGCAAGTACAATCTTAGGTGGAAATCTTCTGTAAAACTTAACTTAAGTACACGTTTAGGTGCACCAGAGTGCGAGGAGGGAGTGTGGGCGGATGGCAAAGTCCCAAACCACGAACTTTTTTATATGGCAGCCGTATTGCGCCACAAAAATTTCCCACAAAAAGTTGGCAACAATATAAATGCTAATCAAATTTACGCACTCATCCCAATGTTTTACTCTGAAGATGCCATACAACACAAAAACCCCGCACCATGGATAAATGCCGATCAATACGGAAATGTTGTTTATTTTGCTCCAGGGTATTCATCCTTGAGTCTTAATAAATGGGTAAATTTTGATATTGATGTAGAAGGCTTAGCTATAGATAGCTTAAAGCTTTTAAAGTCAACATATGGAGAAAATTTAAGTATCGAGGATTATCACGTTAATATGGTCTTGATTGGCTGGGAGATTTGGGGTGGCTATCAAAATCAAGTGGAAGTGAAAAATCTTGCCCTAGTACCTGCGGCGGAACAACCACAACCACAACCACAAATTGTGTACGGTGAGGTTGTTGGTGGCATTGATGGCATTGTCGTCGAAAATGGACGTCAATTTGTGTGGGGGTGGGCCTGCTCACAAGGAGCTCCTCTATCAATTAATTTACATATCTATGCTGGCGGCCCCCACCCAATGGGCACTTTGATCTCTCAAGCTAGAACTTTGTTTCCTGGTGAAGAGGGTGTTTCTAAGGCTTGTAGTCTACCCTTGTACAAGCCCATTCGCTATAAAGTGGAAATCCCCAATTCTGCACAGTACAAAAATCAACCGGTTTACATTTATGGAATTCACCCCAGTGGGGACCCTTCATTAGTTCGATTATTAGGTGGCAGTGGGTACGAACACATCAGGTAGTAAAACCTAATGCTCATTAGAAAGTTAATCTAGTGGTCCAGACCTCTCTCTAGCACAGTTTGTGATTTGAATTGTGGTCCGTGCAGTTCTGATCTGTGTCATTTTGATCACCCTTCACAGATCACCCTTCACTATTTAAGCCCAACTCAATTTTTGTCGATATACATTTGATAATTATTGATAATACTGCTGCATAAAATTTTGGGTACTTAATGATTAGATTCTTCAATCAGTTTTTTTTACTTCTAGCTATTTTAGTAAATTTCTCTTGCTTAAAAAAGAGTGATGATTTTAAGTTTTTAGATTCTGCTGAAGAGCCCACCGCTGAGAATTCTGAAACAATTGGCACCTCCGCTATTGAATTTGAACCTTCCAGCTACGATTTTGGCCCCTTAGAATCCTATACGGGAATAGCTGGAAAATTAATTTCAGTTTCCAACAAATCCACCCAAACTGTTTATATTGAAGATTTTTTGGGAGATAATAATCATTTTAGTTTGGTGGGAGATAATTGTCCGAGAAAGCCTGAAGGGTTTCAACCCAATCAGTCTTGTCAATTAACTGTCCAATTTACGCCCAAGTCGCCCGGGTTGCACAACATGACTCTAGAAGGTTTGTACTTAGCTTCTTTGAGTGGAGCCAGCCTTAAAAGAAATATGGGTCTTTCTGGACAGGGCATTAGTCCGATTAATTTTTCTGGAATTCAATCTATAACTCATATTAACCACAACTCCATGACTCTAAATTGGGACCCTACTCCAGATGCAAAGTCTTTTATGATATTTAGAATGGGGCTCGGTGACAGTATGAATTACCAGATGACCATTGCCAATTCTGGAGGAACCGTCACTAATGGTCTCGTAACTGGTCTAGACCCAAACAGCAGTTACACTTGGAGAGTTAGAGCCATAGATGCTCTCGGAAACCAAGAAACAAATACTGTTGATATGACTGCATCTACAACAGTTAATAGCGCTCCCAATTTAAGTCCAATAGCCAGTCCGCAGTTTTACTCAGGTGAAGTTATCACTAACATAGACGCAAATGACTCGGTTACGGGCACAGATCTAGATATCGATGGAGATCAAATTACCTACTCCTGCCATTTTGATACAAGTATAAATAACTCTATGGATGGATCCGCAGCAAGTTGTTCCACCTTATTAAACGAAGGCGGAGGAACGGCCAGTTTTAGCACTATAACGGGAACTTTATCAGGATGGGTCCCCCAGCATTCACGCGCCAATACAAACATTGAGTTTAGAGTTGTCGGAACCGACCCCTATGGAGCCTCAAATATCATATACTTTAGCACAACCATATTGCCAGGCGTACCTTCAGCTCCCTCGGTGACAGGAATCAATGTTGTCTCTCCCATCAACAATAACAATCCTATTGTTTATGGATCTACGGGACCCAATTTCACTGTCAAGCTCTATAATAATTCCAATTGCACAGGTAGTACAATTGGCCAGGGCACTGCGAACTCTGCAGGAAATTTTTCTGTTACGGCGACTGTTCCTAATAATTCTATCACCACCATTTACGCGACTTCCACCAACACAATTGGGAATGAGTCGCCTTGTTCAATAACATCTGTGACAATCATTGAAGACTCAAACCCTCCTGCTCCATTGATCATTACGGGCACCCAACCCCCCTCACCTTCTTCAAATTTGAATCCTGCGATCGTTGGCATTACGGAGCCAAACGCAACTGTTAATTTGTATTCCGACAATTCTTGCAACACCTTTGTTGATTCAGCTTCCGCCGACCTGAATGGAGATTTTTCTATATCTATTAATGTTGTCGCAGAAACGACAACTCAGTACTGGGTGAGAGCTGTAGATGCTGCCGGCAATACGACAGCATGTTCTTCATCTAGTGCAACCTACGTCGCCTTCCCGATTGATTCTGAAAATCTTCTTATGTGGCTAGATGCCGCTGAGGCCTCCACCCTATTTCAGGCCCATAGTTGTACAGGTGCTTTATCTGCTGTGTTTGGAGACCCTGTGGGTTGTTGGGCCGATCGAAGTGGTGCCGGAAATCATGTGACCAGATCTTCTAACAAGCCCACCTATGGAACAAGGGGGCTCTACTTTAATGGAACTAACAATCTATTGACAAATGCGAACCTAAATTTCGATGCCAATTCCGTTATTAGTTATTTTGTGGTTACTCGCGTCCAAGCACAGTCCGACAATTCCGGCTCTTGTTGTCGACCCCTTGTAAATTGGGTGACAACTTCGGCAAATTTCTATCCCTGGGTAGGTCTAATACGGAACAACCTTGCGCCGGCGAATAATCTTATATTTGGCTGGAACAGTTCTGCAATCTCACCACAACCCACGAGTTCTGGAGAAGAGCATCTCGTTGCAGCTTATCACGATGGTGGGGCCAAACAATGGAACACCTTTTGGAACGGCACTCAGACGGTAACCAATCAAGTTATACCCGCCTCTTATACAACTACAATTAATTTAACTATTGGTGGAGATACTAGCAGTGCTGCCCGCGCCTATCATGGGGAGATTATGGAGGTTATTTTTTACAATACCATTCTCAGCACATCTAGACGAACCCATATGGAAGGTTACTTGGCCTGCAAGTGGGACTTGCGAGACAAATTGCCACCGAGTCATGATTTTTACCACCCCAATGGCAGTGAGACCGCCGGTTGTCCTTAAGTATTTTTTTTCTGGGAGCAATTTAAAGGTGGGAGATTATACTCATTCCAAGAAATAATTGTCTAAAATTTTGTGAATGTGCCTCACGCGCAGTTCCGCAGCCTTGAGGCTGCGGCTGTATGAGCATGAGGCACATTCACAAAATTTTAGACAATTATTTCTTGGAATGAGTATAACAAATCAGATTTTAAAAACTTAAATACTCTACAAGCTCTTGAAGGTCTTCAGGCCAATCTAATTTAAACTCTAGAACCTCTTGAGTTATGGGGTGAGTAAAACCTAACAAATAAGCGTGAAGACCAAGCCTATGAGTTTTTTCTATTAAAGCTCTTAGATCTTTTGACTGAACAAGCTTTTTTGATCCCGTTGAATAATAAATGGGGTCATTTAACAGCGGTAGATTTAACTCAGACATATGAACGCGAATTTGGTGAGTGCGTCCTGTTTCTAGTCGACAGTGTACGAGAGAAACCTGATTTTTAAATGTTTCTATAAATTCGATATTTGTCGCCGACCACTTGCCTTTATATTGCTCTTTTTTTGGATTAAGGGCCTCTGAACAAAATTTTTTCCTTTTTATTGGGTGTCGTATCAGGTAGGACTCGACCCTCTGAACAGTTTGTTTAGGTTTTCCATAACAAAGAGCCTTGTACCTTCTGTTTACAGTTTTGTTTTTAAATTGAACGGCAAGGTGTGCATGAACGATGTCGTTTTTAGCCACAACCATCAGTCCGGAGGTATCTTTATCTAGACGGTGCACAATTCCAGGTCTATTCTCTGCAAAACCCATAGATAAGTTTTTACAATGGTAAATGAGAGCATTCACCAGGGTTTTTTCGTTATGACCATGAGAAGGGTGAACAACAAGTCCACTTGGCTTATTGATAACAAGAAGATATTCATCCTCATAGTGAATATCGAGCGCGAATTCATAGGGCATCAATAAATTTTTAGTTTCGTTGGGAATTAGAATTTCAAATGTTTCACCTGGAGAAACAATTAACGAAGGTTTTATTGGCAATCCATTTTTTAAAACAAGGCCGAGACTAATGAGTTTCGCAGCTCGAGATCTTGTTCTGATTTCAGGAATTTCTACAAGCAGCCTATCAATTCTTTGACCGGCGTGATGAGAGAGAACAGTAAAAATATGCTTATTGTTGACGGGCATTGCGCATAATTTTCATATACGAATTGGCAACAGTATTTCCATCTAAACCCATGGCCTTAGCGTACTGGAGCACAAAGCCTCTTACAAAAACATCTGCAGGAAGAGAAGAATAGTCATTGCCTTCAATAGCTTTCAGATAAGACCGACTGACACGAATTTCGTCGCTTAAGTTATCTAATGAAATACATTTATAATTCCTAAGCCGAGCCAAAAATTGCCCGTCAAATTCCGTAGCCTCAGCGACTTCCTTTTCAAATTCTAGGTCCACCTTATAAGAACCATGACGAGTTTTTGCATAACCAGCAGGAAGGGGTTCTATGCCTTTGGGGTTTGACCTTGCCTTTTCCTGCATGGGGTTGGAGTGGGTATTAAAATTCAGCGTCTGAGATTCTTGAACAGCTACGTTTGCGTTCGAGGCCCGTCCGATTAATCTCGAATCATATTCCCGGCGAGCCGCATGATTACTCAGCACCATATAGGCTTCTTCTATAAGGCGCGAAAGTTCTCGTGCCTCATCAGGAGTAAACATTGTATAAAGGGCTGGGGAGTCCGGCGAATAGGTCTCTTTAGCAACCAAATATGCACGGTGGATTTCATGTTCAGCAGCATCGACCTGAATCTCGAGTATCTCGTAATAAGTTTGATCTAAAAATCTTTGATTCATAACCTTATACTACAGCCTTATACCGATCTTCGTAAGCAATAGATTTGGTGATATTTAAAATTTGAGCATAAAGACGGCTGTGAGGATATTCAACAAGTAGGGGCTTTCGCTTTCGCAATGACTGCCATACTGCATTATCATATTCGAGATGACCGATGAAGTCTGTTGGAGTCCCAAAAAATTTATTGGCAACACTTTGAACTGAGCGACCAATTTCAACATCTTTAAATGAACGGGTCTGGTTTAGCACAATATGAAAATGAAGCTTATTCATTTCTTGAATTAACTCCACGGCCTTATGAGGGCTAACCTTGCTGATAGCCGTGACAAGGTCTGCAGGATGTTTGATGTGGAACTTATCTTTCTCTGCCATGATCTCATTGAGAATATTTTCAAGGCCCAATTGCCTTTCAAAACGTTTAATTTTTCTAAAAAAACTGGCTTTCATAAATCTGTAGGCATTTTCAATGCTTGTAGGTTCCGGAGTAAATACAACAACATGATATTGTGCCATTAAGAAAAAATCCAAAGTCGTGTTGTTGGTTCCTGCGCTTAGGTCCAGGATGATGTAATCTGCACTTAAGTTAAATATTGAAGACATTAAACGACTGCGCTCGTCGAGGTTGAGGTTGGCAATTTCAAGGTCATCACTGCAACCACTTATAAGTCTGAGGTTGGGATGATTCGTCGCCGCTGCAATGTGATCAAGACTATTTATAGAGCCGCGAATAAAGTCGCCTATACCTGTCTTAGGTTGCCCCTCTCCAAGTGAGGTGTGAGCATTTGCACAACCGAGATCTAGATCAATTAAAATGGTTTTGTATCCCATATTGGCGAGAAAAAGAGCGATATTACTGCTTACAAAAGATTTACCAACACCACCCTTCCCACCACCAAAAGCTATAATTTTAGCCTTCGGTTCTAAACTCCCTCGAAGAGTATGAGGTTGTGAAGTCTGACTATCATTTGGTGTTGTCACGTAAAACCCTCAGTTTTTAAAATAGCCCCGCAATCAGAATGATTTAGGACCTTTCCACAGCCTCTCCTCGGCTTCTGATGCTCGAATATAAAGGGGTATTGCATTATTCCACTGTAAAGCCGATATTTTTTTTTTATTTTCACACCAGAACTCTCCTAAAGTCTGTGAGATCGGAGGTAAAATTTCTTCTGAGGGCAGAAGATGGCGAAGTGCACTTTCTGTAAAGACAGTTTTGTAGCTGGAGTATCCATCTCCTAAGCAGACATAGGTCTTGTCGGCAATAAATTTTTCTAATTCATTATAGGGTATGGCAATGGGTGTTTGAATAATTGAAAAGGGTTGAGTGCTAAAGGTAGCCAAATAGAGCATATTCTTATGCGCATTATTAATAACAACCAAAGGGTTCTGAGATGCTCTTTTACCGTAGGCTATAGCCGTCAAGGTATCAATCGTATAAACGGGTTTACTAAGACCATAAGCGAGAGTTTTGGCAAAATTTAGACCTACACGTATACCAGTAAAACTACCAGGCCCGTGGGTGACAAGTATATGATCCACATCCTCTAGGCGAAGTTCGCAGACTTTTAAAAGTTCTAGGCACTCTAAAATAAGATTCTCACTATGTGAATGCTGGCGGCACCAAAATTTGGAGCTGATAAGTGAATAGGAAGTGGCGGTAATTCTAAAAATTGATAGACTGCCTGAACTTGAACTTGTGTCTATAGATAGCGCAATTTCCGATAGCGCAATTTCCGATAGATCGACTTCGGCTGGGGGATGATTGCTCGAAACATTCTTTGAGGTACTCTTCAAAACGTCACCATCAAAACCTCACCATGGAGGATTAATTAAATTGCTTATATCATTAAAAAGAGCAAACACCATTAGGGACATTAGGATTATTAATCCCACTTGTTGGGCAATTTCCATTTTCCTCATACTGAGAGGAGCACCTCGAATAGCCTCAATTGTAAAGAAAAGTAAGTGCCCTCCATCAAGAATTGGTACCGGCAAAAGATTAATAAGAAATAAATTAATAGAAATTATCGCCATTAATTTCAAAAATGGTGTTAACCCGACTTGATAAGATTGACCAGCATATTTTCCGATCGTGATCACTCCGCCAATATTTTTTGAGGAAACTTCATTTTGAATCATGCGGACAAAACTCATGGCCACCATCTTTGACCAGTTCCATGACTGTTCAGCCCCCTTTTTGAGAGCCACTATAGGGTTAAGATGTCTAATGAAAACAGGTTCCGGAAAAGCTGAGAATACAGCAGGAATAATTCCGATGGTAAAACGATTATCTTCTGCTCCTGAAGACTTCATAAGCTCTGTCATTTTGGGTACAACCTCAAGAGTTTTGACCTCACCTTTTCGAAGAACAGATATTTTTAGGGGCTGACCAGTATTATCATAATTTTTCACGGAGTTGACTATAACATCCCACTCACTAATAGTTTCATCGCCAATAGATATTAACTTATCTCCAGCCAGAAACCCTGCAGCCTTAGCTGGCGAATCGAGCTTAACCTGATAAAGAAAGAGATCACTCTTCTCAAACCCAAGATATTCAAATAGGTTTGTAGCTGAATCAAGACTTTGATGATCGACATTAATCACAACCTTGCGAGGAGTGCCTGCCGTTGGATCATCTTGAACTTCTTTGTCGGTGACGGCTAGGGACTCAACTTCTAGACTCGGATTTTCTTTAAGTGAAGAAATAAAATCTTGATCTTTTAAAAGGGTTTCAAGTTCGCGAAAGTAATGAATCTCTCTAGAACCAATTTTTTTTATAACTTCTACACTCGTCATACCTGCAAGAGCAGCTGGACTCCTTGGATTAGAAATTCCTATAGTTGGCCCCAATGATACAGAGGTAAAACCTTCAATACTGCCAACATGACGCTGAGTAGAAAGAAGGTTGTCATTTTCACCTACTGAAACCCGTGCCTTGATGGACTGACTGGATTCTTGAAGCGAGCTCGGTCTCACAACAAAATTTAGTTCTTGGTGAGCATGGTTTTTTATTTTCTGAGAGACCTCTTCCCATGTCTGGACGGGTTGGCCATCCACACTTTCAATGGTCATTCCACTGCGAAACCCCATAGCATAAGCTTTAGTGTCAGACTTAATATCCCCCAAAACTGGTGGCGGTGAGTTTTCGCCAAGAAAAGCAATCATGCTAAAGAGAAGAGCCGCAAAAAAAAGATTCATTAAAGGACCGGCTAAAACAATAGCAATCCTCTGCCCGACTGGTTTGTAAAGAAAGGCTTTTTGCTTTTCTTGTTCTGGAATATCTGCCGTGGGGTCGTCACCATACATTTTAACATAACCGCCAAGCGGTATCACAGATATGCAATAGTTGGTGTCTCCTCGTTTAAGCTGAAGTATTTTCTTTCCAAAGCCAAGGCTAAAGACCTCAACTTTAACGCCATAGTATTTGGCAACTAGGAAGTGCCCCAGCTCATGCACAAAAATCAGCAAGCCGAGTAAGATAAAAAAAGGTCCAATATAAGACGCGGATGTATTAATAAAATCTACAACAGTATTCATGCGACCATATTAGCATCAGAACACTTAAATTAAAAACTTTTCTGCATAAAATGCGAAAAGATAAACTATTGGTGAGGCAAATAAAACCCCATCTATGCGATCAAGAACTCCGCCGTGGCCAGGCATAATCTTTCCAGAATCTTTTACATTCGCAACTCTCTTTAAAAGAGACTCAAAAAGATCTCCTGTTTGAGCTAAGAGGCCGGCGATTAGGCCGATGGCCGCCATCCCTAGGGCTGGAATCTGTGGAAAAAAAATGTATCCAATTGCCCATGTAGCCAGACAAGAGCCGAGAAGTCCGAAAAATCCACCTTCAATTGTTTTTTTAGGAGACAGTTGAGGAGATAGCTTCCTTTTGCCAATGAGTTTGCCACCAAAATAAGCGAGAGTATCACCACTGAAAACAAGAACGAGGAGCATTAAGAACCAGGTGGCTCCATATTGGAGCTCTAAGGTTTTTATACTCAATACGGGCAAAAGCACCACATAAAAAAAACCAAGGGCTGATTTTGTTAGATAGTTGAGCAGCCAATCATTTGACTGTCTTGATCCATATAACCATATACATAGACTCATATATAAACAAAGTAATGCGGCCCACAGTTCACTTGAAATAAGGGGGTGATAAACAGAAATATACAAAAGTGAATAACTAAACAATGGGAACAGTATTGTATTAAATAGACTAGACTTTGAATCTTGAAATGCCATTCGATTAAATTCTAAGATGGCAATAATAGTGAGTAAAAAAATCAAATAAAAAATTCCGGCGTTGCCAAAATAAACATAACAAAATATGGCAATAAGAGCTGCGGCAACGGCAGAGATAATTCTTAAAAAAAGAGCGTGCTCAAGCCTCATGCGTTAGCCGAAACGATCTGTTCCTGTGTTTTTCCAAATCTTCTTTTGCGCCCCAGAAAAGCCAGTAAGACATCGTTTAGATCCTCTTCAGTAAAGTCAGGCCACATCTTGTCGTGAATAAAAAGCTCGCTGTAGGCCGCTGACCAAAGCATGAAATTAGACAATCTATTTTCACCGCTAGTCCTAAGAATTAAGTCTGGATCTGGGGCAAACGAAGAGGGTATATAATTGCGAAAGGTTTCCTCATTAATATCTTCAGAACTTAACTTTCCATTTTTTACGGCTTCAGCCACGAGCTTTGCAGCCTCGGCAATTTCCTGTCTGCCCCCAAAGCTGAGAGCAAAGGTAAGTTTCATTCCCGTACAAGCTTTTGTCATTTCAATGGTCTTTAGAACTTCTTCACGCACAAACTGTGGTAATCTCTCCAATTGACCGATTGTGTGAAACTGAATGTTATTGCGAATAAGATTCTCACGTTCTCTCGAGAGTTGCTTTCTTAGCAGTTTCATTAAGAACACCACTTCGCTCTGAGGTCTCATCCAGTTTTCCGTACTGAAAGCAAACAAGGTGAGATACTTTAAACCTCTGGCTGCGCAATTTTCAATGACTTTTTTGGCGACTTGAGCGCCCCTGACGTGCCCAAAGATTCTTGAGTGTCCGTGACCCTTGGCCCATCGGCCGTTGCCATCCATTATTATTGCTAAGTGCTTGGGTAGAGACACGGGAAGTCCTTAAATAGTCATGAGTTCTTTTTCTTTATCATCACCGATTTTATCAATTTTTTTAATGTAGTCGTCAGTAAGTTTTTGGATTTCATCTTGAGCTCGTTTTTGCTCATCTTCACTGATTTCTTTATCCTTTTGGGCCCTTTTTAATTCGTCATTTGCATCCCTGCGTGCCATGCGGACGGACACACGAGCATCTTCAACAGTCTTTTTTATTTGTTTGACCATTTGTTTTCGCCTTTCTTCTGTAAGCTCAGGCAGTTTCAAGCGAATTACCTTTCCATCATTTTGTGGAGTCATTCCGATATCACTCTTGACAATGGCTTGTTCGATATCCCTCAAAACGCTGGCCTCCCAGGGTGCAATTACAAAGGATTTTGCATCTGGACAAGAAACACTAGCAACTTGATTAATTGGTGAGGGATTCCCGTAATAATCAACACGAATAGAATCCAACATGGAGACGTGAGCCCGCCCCGTACGAACCTTTTTAAGTTCATTGGCTAACGAATCTATGGATTTTTCCATGCTTTGTTTAACTTCTGATTTTAAATTTTCGATCATTATAAAACTCCCTAACCGTTAACTACCTTTAACCGTTAACTATAGTGCCAATGGATTCACCGCAAATGATCCTGGCAATGTTGCCCACTTCTGTTAAATCAAAGGTCACAATTGGCAACTTATTGTCCATGCACAGGCTGATAGCTGTTGAGTCCATCACCTGTAAACCCTGATTGAGAACATCGATGTAAGAAATTTTACTATACTTAACGGCATCTGTGAACTTCGCAGGGTCCTTATCATAAATTCCATCCACTTTTGTAGCCTTGATAATTACATCTGCATTGATTTCCATGGCTCTAAGAGCCGCCGCTGTATCTGTAGTAAAATAGGGGTTGCCGGTTCCGGCAGCAAATATGACGATACGGCCCTTTTCAAGGTGACGAATGGCCTTTCTGCGAATATAAGGCTCTGAAATTTCGGACATTTCAATAGCTGACTGAACTCGGGTGTCCAACTTGAGTCGCTCGAGGGCGTCCTGGAGAGCCAGACCATTGATACAAGTGGCTAACATACCCATATAGTCTGAACTGGCCCGATCCATTCCTTTTATAGAGGCCGCCACGCCTCTAAAAATATTTCCTCCACCCACGACGAGTCCGATTTGAACTCCTAGATCGTGAGCCTCTTTGATGTCTCTGGCAATGCGCTGAAGTATCTCGGTGTTAATTCCCGAGCCCTCGCTACCAGCGAGAGCCTCTCCACTCAATTTTAATAAGACTCTTTTATAAACAGGTGTCTTCGACAACTTGAGTATTCCTCTCTTTAAATATTTACTTGTTGAGCTGAGCAGCCACTTCTGCAGCAAAGTCCTCTTTTTTCTTTTCGATTCCCTCACCAAGCTCGTATCTAACAAATCTGCGAATAACTAAGTTTTCACCAATGGTCGCAATCTTTTCTGCCAAAAGCTCGTTAATAGACTTGTCTGGGTTCTTCACATATTTTTGATCCAGCAAACAAACTTCAGCCGCCCACTTCGTCAATTGCCCTTCAACGATCTTTTCAATCATTTCTTCTTTTTTGCCCTCTTCGCGGGCCTTGGCTATCAAGACTTCTTTTTCTTTCTGACGATCTGCAGGATCAATCTCTTCTACACTGACATACTTTGGTGCTGCGGCAGCAATATGCATAGCGAGATCTTTAACAAAAACTTGGAAATCCTCGTTTCTGCCAACGAAATCAGTTTCAGAATTGACTTCAAGTAATACCCCGATTTTTCCCCCGGCATGGATATAAGACGTGACGAGCCCTTCAGAAGCTACTCGACCTGCCTTTTTAGCCGCTTTACTCAGGCCTTTGGCCCTTAGCCATTCAATCGCCTTTTCGAAATCACCTTCGTTTTCTTGAAGAGCTTTTTTACAATCCAACATTCCCGCGCTTGTTCTTGCACGTAATTCTTTTACATCTGAGGCTGAAATTTCCATAACTTTATCCTTAATCTTTACCTTTTTAGATTTGTTGATTTAAATTTGTTTATATGACTATGAATTACTCTTCACTTGAAACTTCGTCTTCAACTTTGTCCTGTTGAGATTCTAGTTCCATTTCAATTTCTACATCGTCAGCAGTTCCTGCAGCTACAAGTTTTCTGCCGCGACTCACTTTCACTACAGATGGACCAGCTGCTGGTTCCACGGCAGTTGACACCTGAGCCCTGCCTCCTCTAGTGGAAGGTGTGGGTTTAGTAGGAGCTGAAACTTCAACCTTTTCTGTTTTTGCCTCTTCTTCTTTTTGAAGAGCTGCATTTTTCTTGAGAGTTTCTTGCCAAAGGCTTTGCCCCTCAAGGAAAGCATCAGCAATTAGGTCTGTAAAAAGAGAAATTGATCTTATTGCATCGTCATTGCCAGGAATCGGATAGTCCACGGTTTCAGGGTCAACATTGGTATCTGCAATAGCCACAACAGGAATTCCAAGCCTCTTGGCTTCGGCAACTGCGATGTGTTCTTTATTGATGTCCACAACAAACATACAGGCAGGATTGTTCTTCATCTCACGGATTCCATTAAGGTACTCACTAAGACGAAGATACTCTTTTTCAATTTTTGCTCGCTCTTTTTTCGAGAAGAAATTTAATTCTCCTTTTTCTTTCATTTGGTCAATTTTTCTAAGCCGATCAATTGACGTTTTGATCGTTTGGAAGTTTGTAAGCGTGCCTCCCAGCCATCTTTTAGTGACATAAAACTGTCCAGTTCTCTCTGCAGCAGACTGAATGGGAAGTACGGCTTGTTTTTTAGTTCCCACAAAAATTAAGCCGCCACCGTTGGCGCTAACAGACTTTACAAAATCAGCAGCTTTTTTTGCTAGAGCAACAGATTTTTGTAAGTCTATGATGTGGATTCCACCCCGATCTGTGTAGACATAGGGTTTCATTTTAGGGTTCCAGCGCTGAGTTTGGTGTCCGAAATGCACCCCAGCGTCAAGCATTTCCTTCATGTTAATAGTGGCCATAAATTTTACCTCTCTGGTTAGACCTCCCTTCGCGAAACAAGCTACACAAAAACGATACAATTTAGGCGTTTTTTAATAACCTGTAAATGGAAAGACCTTTTTATGGGACTTCACCAAAGAGACGCGAAGGTGCGTATTGTTTCAGAGGGGTTTAACACACAGGACCATTGGAGTCTAGCTCAAATCCGGGTCATTTTTTAACCTTTTTCAAAGCACCCTTGGCCCAAGAAATTAAAGGCTTACATCGGGAGCAGAGGTTTGCAAGGCCGTATCCGCTAGTAAAATCTCACCGGGAGCTAAATGCAGAGCGTTGCAGATCCCCACAAGAGTCTTTCTCGCACAATTTATTTTTGCAATAAAACCAGTACTTTGTAAGACTTGAGGGTGACAAATCCAGAATCCTTGAACCTTAGCCAAGTTCCTTTCGAGAGCTTCGGGGGTGTTTCCCTGCCCCTCGCTGTCGATCTCCACCACAATTTTTTCTTGCTTAAGATTGTCCAAAAGGTGGGGGTAGGCCCGTTTAATTTGCTTTTTTATATGCTTCAGCATGGAGCCCAGATGTTCGTGATCGTCGATGAGATCAGAGAGCATCCAACAAGCCCACATAGAAAAGAGTCTGTTCTCAGTTTTGAAAAACTGTCCAACTATGGGATCAAAATCGTCTTTATTCCCATATAATATGTGATAGGGGTGAGCCTCAACCTGGGCCTCTGGGGGGTGTTCCAGGTGAAGTCTCACACAAGAAAAGGCTTTTGTTTTAAGTATTTTCTGAAAAGTTTTGTCTGCAATAATTTCGTTTGAAACAAGGTTCTTTAACGTTTTGGGGGGCAAACCATAGATCAAATTCTCTGTTTTCAACTCGTATGAACCATTGATGACAATGGATTTTAATTGATTTTCAGAAGTTTCAATCTTGGTGATTTCAGCCATAGTATAAACGTCACCAATAAAAAGAGAGGCCAATTGCTCTAGCCAATGGCTAGGAGAATTAAGAAGCTCCACATTATCTGAAGAGGAAAAAGAGTTGAGGATATCCACGGAAGAAAAATGCTGTTCACCAAAACCAACAAATGGAGTTAACTTTCCACTGTCGACGGTGAGGGGTGTAATTTCTAAAGCCTCTGTATGGAGAGTCTCTCGAAGCACTTCTTGCAGCCACTGAAGAGACTTTCGACTTTCTGTATTGTCTAAAACTTTATTAAAATGGCTAGGTAATTCTCCGGAACCTGACTTTAATGGAGAGTCGCTATCACCCAAGGACTCACGCGGTTCAAGAACCGCCACTTTTTTGTGATAAACTCGACTAAGACTGTAGGCCAGCAACCAGCAGTGAAAATTAGACCCCACAATAGCAAAATCGTAGACGTTCTTTTCTAATCTCTTTAAATCTTCAGCTTTGAAACTTTCCATTTTTATAAATTGGCCCAATACGAATAGAAAAACAAGTAATAAAAAAACTTTGCTTAATTCAAAAAAATGCCAATACGATTATCGCTATTTTTTAAAAATCCTAGCCAATAAACAAGGTTGGTAAACAAGGAACCTAGGCATCTACTAAGCTATGCGCTTGGCCACTAGCGAAATAAGATGTTCAAAATTAAACGGCTTAATTAGAACATCAACTACGGCTTTGTCACCCATGGCTTTTGCAAGGCCGGGAATGTCGTCAAACCCAGTCATAAATACAATAGGAATGGATATCTTTTTGTAATCTAAAAGTTTTAAAATATCCAGACCCACTGATTGGTCTAACATAATATCAGATAGAATAAGTCTGATATTATGACTCTTAAGAGCTGGCAATAATTCTTTAGTTGTAGAAATAACAACTGAAGGATAACCCTCAACCTCCAGGCATTCAGAAACAACTTTTGCAAATTCTTTGTCATCTTCAAGAATTAAAATATATTTCACGAGCTTTTAAACCTTACTTTTTCTTGTTGTTGCTGTTTTTTTTATTTCTTTTTATTTCTTTTTATTTGGACTTTACTCTCGTTCCTGTTTTGAAACGAAGGTACAATCTAACAAAAAATGCGACCACTTGTAATACTCGCTGCAACACTTTTTTAGTTTTATTATGCCCCCTAAGCCTTGCCGCCCAATTCGGAGAATAGAGATAGTAATAAAACACGAGTTTTCTTCCCCATGCAAATGTCTTTAGGCACTTGTCACGGAAGCTTCGTAAGGAATTAACATCGGGGTGCCACGGATCATCATATACAACAGTAGCAATGAAGCAGGGACCTTTTTTAATTTTTAGCTGCTTAAGAAGGTGCTTTACTATCTTGGGGTTTTTTGAAGTTCGCTGGAACGAATCCAAGGCCTTAGCCACCTGAGGAAATATTTTACTGTAGGGTAAAAACTCAGAGAGCTTGTCTCCGGCCTTATTCATTCTCTCCTTGTAGGTAGGGCTTGTATCGTAAATGCGAAACAAATCCCAATAGACGGAAGTGATAACCGTGAGCTCTTTAGAACGACTTGATCTGTTAAACAAATCAGGACTCAATTCCCCCGATTTTAACTCGTAAATAACTTCTAGGACTTTGAGGTATTTCTCATAGGCGACAGCCGCTTCAGAAAATTGTTTATTAATCATCAGAGCGCGAGCGTGTTTAACCAAGTTAACTCGACTCTTCCACATGATTATCCGGTTTTGTTCTTTGGCTTTTGCCTCGAGGCGAAGGCGAACGCCTTGCGAAACTTTATTTGAGAGGTCCTCATACTCCTCTTTGCTGACTTCCCCTCGCGTTTCTTCTACGCCAATGGATTTTAGTGCAACTTTTAATCCCGTATCAACAGAAACTTTTTTGTCTTCGTCGCTCATTTTTAGTATTCTAACTCACTTAGAGCATATTGTAAGGGTCAATATCAATTTGGACTTTAACTCCTAAACTTCCCTTACTAAAGTCAGGTAGAGTTTCTTGCGCTATGGCATGAAGCCATTGAATTTTTGGAGATTTAAGCAGGATGTGAAAGCGGTATTTATTCCTTAATTTCGTTATAGGCGCGGGCGATGGGCCCAGAATTTGGATGCTTTGGTAGATTGGTCGGTATTCTTTTAGGGCTTTTATACGGGCCTGCAATTTCATGGCTATATTTCTAGTTTTAATAAACTCATTCCCAGTCAATCTGATTAAGGCCAACTTGCCAAAAGGAGGATAATTCAGCTCTTTTCTTTGCTCCAATTCAAAGCTTGCAAAACCCGTGTAGTCATTATTTAAAGCAAAGTTCAAGCAGGGCTGAGTGGGACTGAATGTTTGAACAATAACTTTCCCGGGAAGAGAAGAGTGTCTACCCGCTCTACCGGCAACTTGTGTTATCAACTGAAAACTCCTCTCTGAGGCTCTAAAATCCGGGATATGAAATCCGACGTCCGCAAGAATAAGGCCCACCATATTCAATGCCGGAAAATCAAGTCCTTTGGCTATCATTTGCGTGCCTATCAATATATCAATTTCATGGTTTTCCATTTTGGAAATTAAATCTTCCATCTGCTCTCGACCACCAATTTCATCCCTATCAGCACGTTGCACCTTGGCTCCTGGGAAAAGTCGCTTTGTATCGACCTCCACTTGCTCTGTTCCCAAGCCTATAGCTGAAATCTTTTCTGAAAGACAATCGGGACATTTTTCTTTAAACACATTAGTGTAGTTACAATAATGGCAAACTAAATCCTGTTTACCATGGAGAGTTAAGCTAATTTCACAGTTGGGACACTCATAAACGAAGCCACAGTCAAAACACTGAACATACTGAGCTACACCTCTGCGATTCAAAAATAGAGCCACTTGATGATTTTGCCCAAGAGCCTCAGTTATCTGATTGTGCAAATTTTGACTGAGCCAAAATGGAAGAGCGTGCGAAGACTCATCCTTTTTAAGAGTGACAATTTCGATATTGGGCATGGGTCGCTCTGAAACTCTCGAACTCATTTGGTGAAGCTTGTAACGTCCACCTTGTGCATTTTCCCAGGTTTCTAGGCTTGGGGTTGCCGATCCTAATAGTACAGGACAATTGTAATATTTTGCCAGCATTATAGCGGCATCCCGAGCGTGATACTTTAATTTTTCGTCTTGCTTGTAGGAGGGCTCGTGTTCTTCATCGACAACAATCAAACCCAGATTATCTCGCGGACAAAACAGTGCTGAACGTGCCCCCAGGAGGATCGGGCGCTCTTGGCTGTGCGCCAACCACCACTGGTTCGTTTTTTCCCGATCTGTTAGATGAGAGTGAATGACGGCGACCTTGTCTGGAAATCGGGAAGAAAATCTATTGAGAAGCTGAGGAGTCAAAGATATTTCAGGAACCAACACCAAGGCTGTTTGCCCCCGAGACAAAACTTCGTCTATCAAGTGCAAGTAGACTTCAGTTTTACCTGAGCCTGTTACTCCGTGAAGGAGATGCACTTGAAAGTGGGAACTGTCTCGAATCTCTTGGATACAGTTATTCTGTTCGTGTGTCAGCGTCGGACAAGAAGAACGCTCTAGGCTCGGCACGACCGGAGACTTTTGACTTTTTCTTGGAGACTTCAAGGGCCTTAAAGGAGGATGAGCCAATTTCGTAACTTGCCCTATGGGGTAACAGTAATACTTTGCTAACCACTCCATCCAACTCAAAAAAAAATCGGGAAGAATCGGTCTGTCTGTGTTTTTCTCCAAAATGTTTTTAACTTTATATTTGCCAGTAGAATCTTGCGGAACTTCTCGGAGCACTACAGCCTCCGCTAGCCGCTTGCCAAAGGGGACGAGAACAGACTCCCCTCTTGCATAATCGCAGTCTACAGATTTGTAGGTAAAGGTTGAGGTCAAAGGGGCATCTACCGCTAATTCAAAAAATCTTTCACTTACAGCTTCCATTGGCAACGATTGTTCAACGAAAACGTTTGTAAAAATCAACGATTAAAGGGTTTGTCGGAGGTTTAGCTCGCAGAGAAGGTTCCTTTTGAGGATTAAACTGAGCCGCTTTCAGTCGATCTTTAATCTGAGAATTACGATCATAGTTTTTTACCCCTGTAACATGTATAAGAACTCGATGCTCCCCCCAACGGATATCCCTATTTTGTGCGAGCCATAGATTATTGTGATAACGCTGATATTTATTAGCAATGATTTCAACATCACTTGAGGGCTTAAGTTTTCGAATGTGAAACTGATCTTGCTCTATCCAAACTGCTGGGGAAAAACTTTGTTCAGATGTTGGCCTTGGCCCCACCGCATAGTGAACAGTGCCATCATTGCGAGAAAGTCTCACAAAACTCTCAGGATCATGTTTGAGGGTATCTGTTTTCAAGTACTTATTGGACTCAACCAGCCCTTCAGAGGGCAATATACCCAGCCTGTGAAGAAATTTTTTAATAAAATCTGTAGTTCTGAAGTGAAATATAGGTTCAAAAAATTCACTTGAGACATTCGAGGCCCTTACGATGCCCTGAGGGTCCACCGAAAATCGTTTATTTTTGCTATAGAGGTAAGTAAAAAGAATATCTTGATTTTGTTCGTCCTTACCAAAAATGCGAACCCTCATGCTCTCTCCCCCTTCAATTAACCACTGCTCTTTTAAGTGAAGAGTTCCATAGTTGGGAGATTGAAACGTAAGGTCTTGATCCACCAGATAAATGCCAGAACCATGGAGGTCAGAAGTGCGTTGAAGTATGTAATGAGTTTTGGGTATATAGGCTACGGCATGGAAAGAGAAAAAGGAGATGAGAGTGTAGATTATTATCTTTCTCATGATTTGTTCCTTAGATTGAGTTGGATCAAATAATTCATTAGAGGTTCCCCAAGATCCTTGCGATCAAGCGCAAGCTCAATATTTGCGATGAGATATCCTAATTTATCACCGGCATCGTAGCGTCGATTGGGTATTTCCACGGCAAGAAGTTCACGCTGTTTAGCCAACTTTACCATAGCATCTGTCAATTGGATCTCTCCATTCTTTCCAGGGGAAGTGTTTCGCAGGTGCTCAAATATCTCACAGGTAAAAACGTACCTTCCAGGGAGGGCCAAGCGGCTGGGAGCCATTTTGGGATCGGGCTTTTCTACAACATTATGAACCTTATAGAGTTCAAGATTTTTATATTTTTCCGCGCAAAGATGGCCATCTACAATTCCATACTTTGATGTGTCATTAAGCGGGACAGACATAACACTTACACAAGGCTTGTGAGTTTCATTGAAAAGCTGAATCAATTCGGCAGTAACATAATTGTATCCAGAAGAAGGAAGAGTGATTTCATCTCCAAGTAAAACACAAAAACTTTCATCACCAACAACAGGGGCCGCGCAATAAACAGCGTGCCCAAGGCCTTTGGCCTCACGCTGACGGACACTGATGATGTTGGCCATTGAAGAAACTCGCTTGAGTTGATCAAGAAGTTCCCTTTTGCCTTGTTTTTCCAGAAGATCTTCCACCTCGTAAGAAGTGTCAAAAAAATTCTCTATCGCAGTTTTCCCCCTGCCTGCGATTATCACAATATCTTCAATCCCTGCGGCCACGGCCTCTTCAACAACGTATAAAAGAGTCGGCTTATCAACAATAGGGAGCATTTCTTTGGGAACAGACTTTGTGGCAGGTAAGAAGCGAGTTCCAAGTCCTGCGGCAGGTATAATGGCTTTTTTAATATTTTTCATAGCCAGGACAATATAACAGGAATTTTCACCTCTCTACTAGCCCTGATGCGAAAGAAAAATCAAACAGGTAACCCAAATCCGCGGATTTGGGAGGTAACGGTTTTTTCTTTGTCCCGCTTAATAACTCTCCAGAAAGATTTGACTGGAGGTGTCTTCATTCCCAATTTGAATGGCCAGATTCCAAAAAAAACTGACTTCAAAGGGTATAGCGACAAAGACCATAGAAAATCGACCCTCATCGCCATGCTCAGCTAGAAATTCTTGCTTTTGAACCCGAAGATGTCCAGTATATTCGAGTTGATAGGCTTGGGAAAGTTTAGCTGAGGGCCTATAGGATTGATGCCGGTAAGGCACGGGCCAGATCACAAGACTTGGAGACTCTGCCGCTTGAAGATAGGGGCGTCCATTCTTGCACAAACCATAAGTGATTTTAAACTCCACAAAGATCTCAAGCTCTGTTTCATGCAAGATCTTTAAGTTTGATATCCAGTTGGCCCAAGAGTTTTCATTTTTTTTATCAGAACAATAAATCTTATGAACTGGGTTGATGTTGACTGCGGGCGAAGCCTGAGCTCTGTCGAAATAGGGATCAAGAATTATCATTATTACTAGAGTTCCCAATCCAAACTTTACAAAATTGCTTAAGCCCATAATATTACCCCTCCCTAGCTTTGTACTAATAATTTGTCAGATATAAATCTTCCTAAGAAATTTTCTCAAAAGTCTTCCCAGGGTCTTTCCATTTCGAAATTTAAGTTTCCAGAGATTTTCTGTTGTATCAACCTAAGATTTCTCATTTTGGGGATTAGTTAAAATTTACACAGATTCGCATCTTAATAACTAAAGTTTAGGAAAATTTTGGATAAATCTGTTTTGACGTAGTTAAAGTCTCCATACCGATTGAGCAAATTTACACTTTCTCATTTTGATTCATGAAAAACTTCTTTGAAG
>CAZCYD010000039.1:0-27530 GCA_964502735.1 uncultured Pseudobdellovibrionaceae bacterium | reverse complement strand
CTCTTAATTAATGATTAATTTGATTGGCTGACGTTTGATATTTAGCAACTGCAGATTACACGACATCCCCAATTTTATCGAATTCTAAGTGCTTTGAATTAACATTAAATTTTTTTATAGTCATAGCCTTTTGTAATTTATTCATATTTTTAGGCCAATTTTATTGACTTTCGCCCCTGCCTTGGCAAATTGAAACCATGACAGAAAGCAACCTGGCGACCAACACCAAAAAAGAAAACCCCTTTATTAGTCTAATTGTAAACATAATAGCCCCGTATTTGATTTTAACAAAAACCTCACATTTCCTGGGGGAGGGTGGACCCACCTGGGCCCTGGTTTTAGCTTTGAGTTTACCAGTTTTTTATGGTCTCCATGACTACTTTCAAAATGATCGCACCAACTACATTTCAATTTTTGGTGTTTTTAATACACTTTTTACGGGAGGATTTGCTCTATTAGAGCTTTCAAGCACTTGGTTTATAGTTAAAGAAGCCGCCTTTCCTTTTCTCCTCGGAGTTTTCGTATTAGCCTCCTCCATATCCAGAAAGCCTGTCGTAAAGTTTATGTTTAATTTTTCTCAGATTATGGATCTTGATAAGATTAACCATCGACTGAAGGAGTTTAATAATTACGAAAATTACGAAAAATTGCTACTTAGAACCAACAACCTGTTTTCAATTTCCTTCTTTATAAGTGCATTTCTCAACTTTATGTTGGCCTACTGGGTCTTTAAGGATATCGACCCCAGCCTCTCTGACAAGTTAAGAACTGAAGCCCTCAATCAGCAAATTGCCGATATGTGGTGGATGGGTTATGTTGTGATTGCCTTGCCGCTTACCGCATTTTTAATGGTTATACTTTTTAAACTTCTTAACGGACTTAAAGACCTTACACAACTCGAGCTAGACGAAATTATTATACAAAGCAAATAATACCCATTCCCAAAATAATCGTCTAAAATTTTGTGAATGCGCCTCACGCGCAGTTCTGCAGCCTCAAGGCTGCGGCTGTATGAGCATGAGGCGCATTCGCAAAATTTTAGACGATTATTTTGGGAATGGGTATAAGCCATACAAATAAACTATTCGAGTCCCAGTTCCTTCTCATCAGGAATCCTTTTGGCTTCTCTGCGTATCTTTAAAAGTTTTTGCCGTTCCCTCACAAAAGCTCGACGCTTCTCATCTTGCTTTGCTCTTCTAGCCTCAACTTTTTTTAAGTATTCTTCTTCCTGTGCAATGTTCTCCAAATGGCCAGGCTGATTTTTACGAATAGCAACTTGCTTCCGGCGAGCCGCCTCCCTTTCTAGTTCAAGTTGGCGACGAATTTCTCTTTGTTCAGATGCCGCTCTTTGTCTCTCCGCGTCCCTTCTTTTTTTTTCAGCCTCATGGATATAAAAATCTTTGTATCTTTCATTAAGATGCTGGACCTCAAGTTCGCGAAACTCATCGGCCCAAACACTTAGAACGCACATCATAAGTGTCGGAAGTAATATCAAAATTGCAAATAAGCCCTTTGGCATAACTTTCTATCCTCAACAAGCTCCAGTTGGATTGCCATTTTTAGTATTATATGTATAAGTTGTTACTTATGGAACATTTAATAGAATTTATTGTCTTTTTCGCCAAAGTTTTAACAGTCGTAGTCGGCTTTATGGCCGTTGCAGGATTTATTGCTGCACAGTCTATGAAAATGCCGTCACCCATACCCTCTCTAGAGATAATTAAACTTAACGATATTCTTTCAAAATACTCTCAAAGCTTGAGGGAAACTATCTTTAATAAAAAAGAGCTCAAAACCTTTGATAAAAAAGAAAAAGAGAGAAAAAAACACTCAAAAGATGAGATTAAAAACAGGATTTTTGTCGTGGATTTTCTTGGCGACATCAAAGCCAGTGCTGTAAAAAATTTAAGAATTGAGATGTCAGCCTTACTCAGCATAGCCACGCCGAATGATGAAATCTTAGTCCGAGTCACAAGTCCTGGCGGCATGGTCCATACCTATGGGTTGGCCTCAGCACAGCTCCTGAGAGTTCGCAATGCGGGAATTCCTCTTTGCGTCTCCGTTGATACTGTTGCGGCGAGCGGCGGCTATATGATGGCTTGTACAGCCAATAAAATTATTGCAGCCCCTTTTGCCATTTTAGGTTCTATCGGTGTTCTCGCCCAAGTTCCCAACTTTCATAGATTTCTCAAAAAACATGATGTGGATTACCAAGAAATCACAGCTGGTGATTACAAAAGAACTATTTCGGTATTAGGAGAGATTACCGAAAAAGGAAAAGAAAAATTCAAAGAACAACTTCAAGATACACACGACCTCTTCAAGAGTTTTGTCAAAAACCACAGGCCTGTTGTAAACATAGATCAAGTGGCGACCGGTGAGCCTTGGTTTGGTGAAAGGGCTCTTGAAAATAACCTCATAGATGAAATCAAAACAAGTGATGAATATCTCTTTGAACGTAGAGACACCCACGATATTTACCAAGTTAAAGTAACCGAAAAGAAACGATTGGGAGACAAAATTGCCAACACCTTGAGCCTTGCTGTATCAAAAATATACAATAATCTACAAAGTTACTGGACTTAGAATTACTAGACTTAAAGTTACTGGGCTTAACGATCTTTTTAATTAAACCCCCTTTATCTCGCCCTAAAATCAAAAAAGTACCTGCCGACGTGACAACTCCGAGTTGTCATTATAACTCCGAGTTGTCACTATAAAATTAACGTCGTGCTGTTTTAAAACTGGACAAATAGCAGCTCCGCGCACGGAATTCTTTAAATAAATTGTGATATGTGGTAAATTCTAGGCTTCGTGCTGTTTCATTTTTTGTGCGTGGCGAGGGAGGGGAGTTGCAATGAAATCGAAGCAAATATTAGGACAAATCTCTATAATTGGCATTTTGTTTGTGGCAGTTGTAACTGCTGGGGTTGTCGTTTCAAAAAATCAAAAAAATAAGCAAGTTTATGAGGCTACATGGCTGGTTGCACATACGCCCGAAAATAGACGCCTAGTTAGACATACTTACAATTTCGTTAATTCTGTAAAAGAACGCAGCGAAGGACGTCTAATCATCAATATCCAGTTTCCGCAGGATAAAGTTCGCGATGGAAATATTTTTCGTGTGGGAGCCGAAAAGGTTTTTAAAAATGAAGTTCAAATGAGTCAACTAGGAGCTGGCGAGCTGTCAGATTATTTTGACCAATTTGGAGTTTTTGATATGCCATTTCTTTTTCGCGATCACGATCATGTCGCTCGCGTTTTAGATGGCGAAATAGGACAGGATCTAAAAGATAACTTCGTAAAGGGGTCTAACAGCATTCGCCCCTTGGCATTTACCTACAGTGGTGGTTTTAGAGTTTTTGTGGCTGACAAACCTGTTTTTAAAGCCGAGCATTTAAAGAGCCTACAAACTCACGCCTTTTATAAGTTTTATGAAAATCTACCAAAGCCAAAATATGAAAATGATCATTCTGTGGTCCCCCCTAGTGTTCGCCAATCCACTTACAATGCACTGGGAATCAAAACTGTCGTAGCCATGAATGAACCGGAATCCAAAGTTCATATGGCACGTCTTGGTTTAGCTAGCCTAACTGAAGATCACTACAGTCATTATACAAGGATATTTTTTAAGTTTGGATTGGCCCCTAGTAAAATGGGCCATATCTGGGAGTCCAATCACAGTCTATTCTTAACATCTATTGTTGTTAATGAGGTTTTTTACCAAAGTTTGCCTGATGACTTAAAATCCATTTTAAATGAAGAGACTCAAAAGCTGGCCTTAATTGAACGCGAAGATGCAATTGAAACTGACAAAAAGGCTAAGGGGTGGCTAGAGGCAAGTGGATTTAAAATATACCCCATGACCCCTGCCGAAAGGGATAAACTAAAAAAGCTAACAGAACCAGTATATGCTGAACACTCAGAAAGAATCGGCAAAACGATCATCGATAGAATAAAAAAATTGGAGAATAAGGCAAAAGAACTGGCCTCCACTAAATAGGAAGGTTTTGCAATTTTAGTACAACATCAACTTTAAATAGGACTTTCATGATTTTAGAATTACTAATAATTTATTGAGAGTCTTGTTTTTTTGATTTATCACTCAAATTAAAAAAGTCGGGAACCCAACTCCTTGCTGTGTCCATAATTTTTTCTTTAAAACTTTTTAGCTCTTCACCGCGGCGACTGATCATTATTTTATCAAAGGCTCCTATTCTGTCTTCCAAACTCAAGTCCACCGAAAGATTTACGGTAGAGTGTTCCGGACGAATAGACTTAAGGAGCGATAATGACGGTGAAAATCTAATATTTAAAATATTGCCAAATAAATCCCATGTTAGCCACTTTTTGTTTTTTTTCTCCACATTCAACCAGCCCTTTAATTCTCCCAGCTCATTCCACTTAGCTTGAGAAGACAGCAAAATGCCCAAGTTTTTTTCTCTTGCATAAACACCTAACCACTCACCCTGATAGTTTGAGCCCAATAAAAGGGTTCCACGCAAATTCTCGATAAAAAAATCTTCATCACTATCCTCTAAAATAAAAACCTTCTTTAGCTCCGCATGTAAGGAGTTAGACCGGTCGATCTGAACGGTTTCTGCTTTTACTCTTAAATCCCAATACGACTGACTGTATTTTGTGTCTACCTTGATTTTTTCGATTTTTACACCTGCACGATGAGCAGAAGAAACCCCGATAACACCTTGCAACTCTTCTAGCTTTCGATTTTTTACTCGAACCTTACCCAATATTTCAAATGGAGTGGGATCCAATACAAATAGTTGGTTGTTAATGTGTCTGTTCATTTTAACTGATTTTATATGACTTTGAATAACTCCCGACAGCAGTTGCTGATCAAAATTAAATGAAAGCAATCCCTCGAACTCTCCACCATCAATGTCTATATTATTAATTATTCCAGAGGTACGCCCACCTTTCCATTCCACCTCACCATCGATGACTCTTACGAGCTGCAACCTCTTTTTGTCTCGGAAACTTACACTTGCTTCAAGATTTTTAATTTTACCAACAAATTTTACACCTTCTTTTTGAAAATCTAAGTAACCATCAACCTTTCCCCAGTTGATGATAGCTGAAGAGGGCTCCAGGTTAAAACTCAACTTTAAAACCTCTAAGATGTACACCATGGGGAAATCCTGGATATCAACCTGAAAAGGCTCATATTTAAAGTCTCCAAATGGAGCTATGGAAACATTGTCTGTAAAAATTTTTCCTGACTCACCTTTAACTCCACAGTCTCCAAGTTGCACAAAGGCATTTCTATAGTCATGCACAGCCCCACTTAGGCTTATATGACACGAAAACCAAGACAGTTTGGGCTCAACATATCCAGTAAAGCTTTTAAAGCTCCCTATTGTTTTAAAAAGTTCTATTAATGGAAAGTATTTAAAGTCCAATTGGAGGTGAAAGTTTCCAGTTTCAGGCGCCAGGTTTCCTAAAATATTCACCTCTCCCTCTCTAAGTCTTCCGCGACTTAAAAGGGATATTTCAGAGCTTGATACCAACACTTCAAAGTTAAAAGGTCGCCACCCCTCAATTTTTAAATCCTGTAAGGTGGGTTGAAATTGTCCATAGACAATCATCTTATCTACATACTTGTTTAGATCTACCGACAGTTTGCTAATTAATATAGTTTGCGGAGATTCAGAGTCTAAAACTATTTCGACATCATGAAGCTCCAAGGAATCAAACCATTTTCTGCTGTTTTTTAACTCTTTAATAAATCTATTTGCCATGAATTTCTTAAAGAAATGGGCTGAAGAACTTGAACCTACAGTTTCCTCTCTCGACTTCAAATCCAATGGCGTCGGGGGTCTTAAAAGAGATTCGGCCTCAACTTGGGAGTTGCACAATGGCTCTCGATATAAAAACCTCACCCCTCTTGTCTCAATATCTGAGAATTTTACCTCCCCGCGAAACAACCTAAAAATATTAATGGGAATATAGGCCTCGCGAAGACCCAATTGAGACTGGGACTGACAAAGGTCCCTAGAACTAATATTTAGGCCCCTGGCCTGGAAACCAAATTTGGGCCACATCCCATCTGAAAGCTTAAATTCCAGGTGGTCAAAGTTGAGGTAAAACTTTGGTTTTTTTTCTGATATTCTATTTTCAACCCACTTGGAGAGCTGAGCTGGAGAAAGAAAAGCTCTAACTGCTCCGCCAAAGAATGTACTAATAAATAATCCAGATAAAAAAATTACCCAACCCATCGAGGTTGGGGGTTTTATATCTTCACTCATTGTATTTTTACTTGCTGCCTCTTGCTTATTGCATTTTTACTTATTGCGTCTTTATTTAAAGTAGAACTTGATAATTTCGTAAGCTTTCTCACCTTTGGGGCTCTTGAACTCGACTTCGTCTCCTTGTTTTCGACCAATAATAGATCTAGCTAGTGGAGAATATACAGAGATCTTCCCCGCCTTTACATCGGCTTCATCTTCACCCACTATCTTATACTCAATTTTCTCTTCTGTGTCTAAATCTAATAGAACAACACTTGCACCAAAAGTAATTCTATCACTCTTTAAACTCTCAGTATCAATAACTTCAGCATTAGCTAACTTACCTTGTATGTCAGAAATTCTTGCCTCAACAAAGGCTTGCTTCTCCTTGGCTGCATCATAATCTGCATTTTCACTTAGATCTCCGTTCTCACGTGCGGCCTCTATCGCTTTTATAACTGCAGGCCTTTGATTTTGAATAAGATCTTTCAACTCATCTTCCAACTTTTCTTTGCCAGCAATAGTCATTGGCACTTTGTCATTCATACTCATCTCCAAAATGTTCTTGAAACAAGCCCTGCATCAAAAGCTTGCTTCTTTCAAATTTATTTTTAACCTAGTTTATTTTTAATCAAGTTTTTGTTCCTTACCCAGTTATTCTCCACCCTGTTTATTCTAAATTCCTTTTGACAGGATCACATTTCACTTCAGCAGAAACTAAGTAAGCCCGCTATTATATGAATTTCTTTGACGCAGACAACTACAAAAGACATTATATGGAGGAAAATGAAAATTAATGCCGCAAACACCGCAATTATTAAACGCTTACTAGTTGGACGCAACAACCGCCCTCTGCGATCTATATTGAACAAACTTGAGCCCCATGATTTGGCCTCCTTGTTAAGTAATTTAAATAAGAGGGAATTAAGACTTTTTATAGAGGCCCTAATCGGTATTAACAAAGCTGTGAAAACTTTAGTTGTTGTGCCTGAACAACAACTTGAAGATGCGCTGCGCAATATTGAGCCAGAGCAGCAATTTAGAATCATCGAACAGGCTAATTTTGATGACGCCGCATATTTTTTGAGCCTGCTCAATAAAGGCGAACAAACTGAGATTCTAGCTAAAATCACAAGAGACAAAGCTAAAAAAATTGAACAGTATTTGAGTTACCCCGAAGATTCTGCTGGTAGAATGATGCACGCCGAAGTCTTTAATTTACCTGTAAGTCTCAATGCTAGCACGGCACTCAGTGAACTCCGCAAGAGGGCACAAACCGAATCCATATATTACATTTATTGCGTAAACGAACGCCACCAACTCCGTGGCATTCTTTCTCTTCGGCAATTGGCAACAGCTCCGGAGTCAAAGCCCTTATCTGAACTTATAAAGACTGATGTTGTAGCGGTGTATCCAGAGGACCCTATTGAAAAAGCAGCTGAGTTGGTTTCTCACTATGACCTCATTGCTGTTCCCGTAATCAATCAGGATCGTGAACTTCTTGGCATCATAACTGTCGACGATATACTCGACATTGTTCAACAACAAGCCACTGCTGATATTTACGCTCAAGCGGGTCTACAGGAAGACGACCGCGTTTTCACTCCCGCCAAAGAGTCTATAAAAAAGCGATTGCCATGGATGTACTTGAATCTGCTTCTCGGGGCTCTTGCTAGTTTTGTCGTTAGCCTGTTCGAAGAAACTATGAGCCACCTTATTATACTGGCAAGTTTGAAAAACATTGTTGCGGGAATGGGAGGAAATACGGCTATCCAGAGCCTCACTGTCGTTACCAGAGGCTTGGCAACCGGTGACTTCAGTTTTATTTCTCAAACACGAGCTATCCTTAAAGAGATCATGGTGGGGGTCGCCATAGGCATAGCTATTGGTATCAGTGCAGGTCTGCTGACATGGGTCTGGAAAGGGAATACTATGGTGTCAATAATCATTTGCATATCCATGATTATTAACTCCCTATTAGCCTCTGTGGCTGGATCTGTCGTACCTGTAACCTTAAAGAAAATGGGCTGGGATCCCGCCACCGGCGGTGGTGTACTTGTCACAACCTTCATGGATATCATGAGTTTCTTTAGTTTTTTGGGAATTGCCGCTTTGAGCTTAAAGTTTCTTGCGGCATAATTAATCATAAAGTTAAATCAACTTGCAAACAGGATTTTGGTCTAGCAAGCCATACGATTCTATTAAGGATGAATGAGGCTCTTCCGAAAAGAAAAAAAGCACTATGGCTCACACTTTGACTGGAGAGTCATTAGATTGTGATAACAAGGATTAAAATGGGTACGACACCGAGACTTAACAGCTTAAATGTAAAGAGTATTACAAACGAAATACTTCAAGCTAACTCGATTTTGCTTACAACCCACAAGCAGTGTGATGGAGATGGACTTGGAGCTATGCTCGGATTGTACCATGCTCTAAAGAAATCTAATAAAAAAGTTCGCGTCTTTACTGTTGATGAAGTCCCCTCAAAGTATTCATTTTTAAAACCAGACACATATATTGAAGCCTATGACAAAGCACACAAGCTAATAGGAGAAACAGATCTTTGCCTTATTTTTGACACTAACGATAAAAGGTTAGTCGAACCGTTTTATAGTGCTCTTGAAAAAAAATGTAAAAAAATTCTATTTATTGATCACCATCCCGTTCTCATTCAAGGACCGGAACCTAC
Source organism: uncultured Pseudobdellovibrionaceae bacterium (assembly GCA_964502735.1). Lineage (GTDB taxonomy): Bacteria > Bdellovibrionota > Bdellovibrionia > Bdellovibrionales > UBA1609 > JACKAN01. The sequence goes on along the minus strand of CAZCYD010000039.1, from coordinate 18,590 downwards.
TGCTGGCTCTTTCATTGAAACCCGTGCCGCTAGCACAGGGGAGATCTCATATTTTATTATTAAAGATTTGGGAATTCACTTAGATGAAAGTATTTCTGAAGCCTTGTACACGAGTATTGCCTTTGACACTCAAATATTTCGTTATGTTAAGGGGGCTCCATCATCCCACTTGATATGTGCAGAACTTTTAAATTTTGTAAAACAGCCTGAAGAAATTCATCGCCATTTATTTGCAACATTTTCCAGAGAAAAAATTTCTTTTCTTGCTAAAGTACTTTCAGAAATTGAATACCACGCTGATGGACAGATTGCGATTTTAAAACTCAGCTTGGAAGATATCAACAAAAACAATTTAGATATGGACGACTCAAGAGACGTTATCGACATGATAATGAATGTCACAACCGTAATTACGGCCGCTCTCTTTAGGCAAGACACGCAAGATGGATACAAGCTTTCTCTAAGAAGCAAAGATAAAATTGAGATCCTCGGAATTGCTGAAAACTTTGGAGGAGGAGGACACATGCACGCCGCTGGTGCCTTTATTGAGGGCGACTACAATGAACTTAAAAATAAAGTTGTATCTCAGTTACTGCAACGCCTGTCTGGCCACACATTTTCTCAAAAATAATCAATATCATTCCAATTACAATTAAATGTAAAATTAAAGACCTACTTTCCTGTCCAATAGCGAATTAGGTCTATCACATCAGGCTGACAGGTCCCACAAGCCGTACTTGCCGAGGTTGTTCTCATAATTTCTGAAACTGTCCTGGCTCCTGTAATTATGGCGATATCAACATCATTGGTCTTCACCCCTCGACAATGACAAATGACTTCCTCTTTATAAGGAGGGCACCACATGCCCTTCACAAAAAGGACGGCCGAGCGAATAAGCAGTGAGCCAGGTTCTTCCTCGTCAATATCGGGTGTTTTAATATCATGAATCATCCCAACAAGTGCTCTTCTCACCTCACTGAGCTTTTGCAAGTAGAAGAGAGACCCTACCCCCGTTAGTTTGGCATTCAGAATATTGTCCTTATCGTCTAACTCGAGATGCAAAGATATTTCCTCTCGACCAGGAATAGTTTTGCTATAAGTGATGGACCTTACCATGACATTTATATCGGTCATTTTTCGTCATTTATTAATGACAGCCCAATTCTATTTTAATAGATTTAAGATCGGCATGAAAAAATACTCAATATTTGTCAGCAGCAATCAAATTGGTAAAACTTATGTAATGAATCTGACTCAGTCCAGTCTTAAAGCCGCTGTCGTGCTGGGAACCATAATGTTTTTTTTGGTGGCCTCAATTCTTATTGACTATCTCGAACTCCTCTCCTCAAGAGTTGAATTTGTTAAAGTTAAAGAAGAGCATAGTCAACTCCTCACTAATCTTCAATTTGTTGAGAATGAGCTTCACAGCCTTGAGAGTCAACTGACAAAAGTGGACAAACTTACCGAAAAAATTCAAGTTATCCAAGAGTACTACAGTCAAGGTCCCATTTCGACCATGGCAACGCCTACAGAGTATTTTACAGTGGATTATGTAGCCACTGGAGAAAAAGCCAGAGTCAATACAAGCTCTCTATTGCAAAGCTATAAACATCCAAGCGCATGGGTTGAGAATAGAAATCGACTCCTTTCGCGCCCCCTTATTTACAAAAAAGTTGAAGACCAAAAGCCACTCTCAGAAAAGATGACTGAAAGAATTGAAATTGCCGGTCAAAACACTCAGGCCCTCGAGAGAAAAGTCATGCAACTTTGGGAAAACCTATCTGAGCGAGAGAACTTTATCCGTGCAACTCCAAGTGTTCGTCCCACCCGAGGTTGGTTTTCTTCACGTTTTGGAGTCCGCGCGGATCCTTTTACTGGAGCTCCTACGATGCACTCCGGCCTAGACCTTGCTGCGCCTAGGGGTACACCCATTATTGCAACGGCTGATGGAGTTGTGACGTTCGCTGGCTATCAAAGTGGTTATGGAAACATTGTTACTATAGACCATGGGTATGGCATTCAAACCCGCTATGCTCACAATTATAGAGTCTTAGTCTCTAGCGGACAGTCGGTAAGACGTTACGATGTTATTGCTGAAGTTGGCAGCACCGGGCGTTCAACAGGAGCCCATTGTCACTACGAAGTGAGGATTCGTGGAGTTGCCGTAGATCCTATAAACTATATTCTCGACTTCTAATTCTTGATTACGATAATTTTATCCGCAGATTTGGGTTTTATAAGACAAAAGTTGCAGGTCCCTCATTAATTAAACTCACTTCCATATTAGCGGCAAACACTCCACCTGACGTTTTTACATATTTTGAGCTCAATTCAATAGCTCTCTCATAAAAGCTTTTTGCCAGTTGAGGATCTTCAGCGTTTAAAAAATGAGGGCGACGCCCTTTTGTGCAGTCGCCCAACAAGGTAAACTGAGAAACTATTAGGTGCTCTCCCCCTATGTCCAGAAGGGAGAGGTTCATTTTTCCCAATTTATCTTCAAAGATACGCAAGTTGATGATCTTATTCACCATATGATCCAGATCCGAAAACTTGTCCCCCCTCTCGACCCCCCAGAAAGTCAAAAGACCCTTATCAATTGAAGAGATCAATCGCCCTTCAACCGTGACACTCGCACAGCTGACTCTCTGAATTACCAATCGCATCTCATCACCATTTTTTTAAATAAAGTTGAATCCCCTAGTGAACAGACTTAGAGACCAGTGGGCCCCCTTTATTAGCAATGTCTGTGGGTATATGTATCATATGTGCATTGTCTATAAATTTTTGTGCAAGCTCTTCAACTTGAGACCCCGTAGGAATTTGAAGCCATTGTGGATCGACACCTTCAACACTTTGAGGAACTTCAAAGCCAAAAATAGGGTGCTTTATCATCCTTGCAGACTCTAAACTCCCACTTTGTATGGCTGTTAATAACCTACGACTTACGGGAATAGGAAACCTTTGCCCTGTCTTATAACCACCTACCCAACCCGTATTCAAGATCCAGACGGGAACCTGGTATTGTGTACATAGGTTAGCTAAAAGCTCTGCGTAGACTTTCGGAGACCTTGGCATAAAGGGTGCGCCAAAACAGGAGCTAAAAGTCGCCTGGGGCTGGACAACGCCAATTTCTGTTCCGGCTAACTTGGCCGTATAACCAGAAATAAAATGGTATTGAGCCTGCCAACTATTTAATCTAGCCAAAGCTGGCAGTGCTCCAAATGCGTCTGCAGTTAAAAACACAATACTACTTGGCGGCTGTGATTCTCTACTTTGATCAAAAACCTTGTCTAAGGCCTCAATAGAATATGAAGCTCGGGTATTTTCAGTGTATCGACTAGACGAAAAATCAATTTCACCTGTCTTCTGATTCCAATCCACGTTTTCTAAAATAGACCCCTTTCGATTCGCGGCCTTCCATATGTCTGGCTCATTCTCAGCACTCAAATTGATTAGTTTTGCGTAACAGCCACCCTCCATATTAGAGAGGCCTTTCTTAGACCATATGATTTCATCGTCACCAATTAAATAACGATCTGGGTCTGCAGAGAGAGTGGTTTTCCCTGTCCCCGACAAACCAAAAAGAACCGAAGAATTTTTTCCATCGAGATCACAATTGGCAGAAGAGTGCATCGGAAGAATACCAAACTTTGGCAATAGGTAATTGCAAAGCGAAAAGGCAGATTTTTTAATTTCTCCTGCGTAGCTGGTGCCAACAATTCCAACTTTAAGCCTTGCGGGATCTACAATAATAGCCTTCTCGTATTCATGCTGAAGGCCCAAACCCGAGACTGTGCCTTCGGGATAATGAAAAATTTGAATTTTTAAATCCTGTTGAACTTGAGATTTTAAAGAGGCCACAATTTCTTTGCGAAACATATTTTCTGCAAAAGCAATATGCCATGGACTTGTGGAAAAGACTTCGACCTCAAAACAGCCGACAAAGCCCTTCATGCTAAAGTGGTTTTCACCGAGAACTTTCTTTTCTAACTTAGCTAAAAAGCTATCGCCAAACTCGGAATCAATAGCTTTATTTACGGCCCCCCAATTAATTTCGTTCTCTACATCTGGCCTTTTAACAACAAACCTCTCTTTGGTTGAACGCCCTGTGCTCTCCCCAGTTTGTACAATTAAAGCCCCATCTGGACTCAAAGCCCCCATATTAAATTCAATTGCACGGTCTATTAAATACATTGATATTTACCCCTTTCATACATAAGAGCATTTAACACCTTTGTGCTTCATAACACTGCGCAATGTAAAGCATTAAGACTCTGAAGTCGCTATATAGCAGCAAAATAGCTGCAAAGCAGAATAACCCTCTACTGCCGTCCTTGGATTAAAACCACAAAGGAGACTTTCTTGACAACTCTAAGGTTGAGACTTACTTGAGGGGGAATGACTCTATTAAGTGTAAATGTAAATAAAATCGCGACATTGAGAAATTCTCGTGGACAAGATATGCCTAATCTGCTCAGTGTCTCGAAAGACATCGTAAAGTTTGGAGCTCGAGGTATAACTATCCACCCTCGCCCGGATGAACGGCACATAACTAAGAAAGATGCACAGGATATTGGCAATTGGCTATCTAAAGAGCCACATGTAGAATTTAATATTGAGGGCTATCCCCATCCCGATTTTATTGAAATGATCTGCATATTAAAGCCACACCAATGCACCTTGGTTCCAGACCCCCCCAATACCTTGACGTCAAATGCTGGCTGGAACTTTCACAACAATTTACAAATGCTCATTGAGGTTAATAAAATACTGAAGGCCGTAGGAGTTCGCGTGTCCCTTTTTTTAGATCCATTCGAATTTGACGAGAAACAAAAAAAAGCTCTACTTGAAATTCAACCTCAGCGTGTAGAGCTTTACACAGAAAAATACGCTCGCGATTACCAAACTGCCAACAAAGAAAACTCGACTCTAGTTTACAAAAGCGTAGCCGAAGAGCTTTCTCGACTCGGCATCCAAATTAATGCAGGACACGATCTAAACCAAAAAAATCTGGCCTACTTAATTCAGCAAATCCCGTGCATAAAAGAAGTCTCAATTGGCCACGCTCTAATTTGTGAGTCTTTATATGATGGATTAGAAAAAACTATAAAAAATTATCTCAAAATATGTCACTAAAAGTAGATGTTATCCCTTCCCTCAAAGATAATTATATCTTTGTTTTAAACTCAGGTAGCCAGTTCGCCATTGTCGACCCTGGGGAGGTAAAACCTGTTGTTGACCACTTTTCCAGTCTTATAAATAGGAGGCCTCAATTTATATTTAACACTCATCATCATGAAGATCACACGGCTGCCAATCTAGAACTCAAGGACCTTTATAGACTAGAGATCTACTCTTCAAAATATGACAAAGACAGGATCCCGGGGGTCGATAAAACTCTAAAATCTGGAGACAAAATTATTTTTGGTGACACCCACTGCCAAGTTCTCGAAATTCCAGGCCACACGCTGGGGCACATAGCCTATCACTTTCCCCTGGAGAAAATACTTTTCTGTGGAGACACGCTGTTCTCTCTTGGCTGCGGCAGGCTCTTTGAAGGCTCTCCCCAACAGATGTTAGAAAGCTTAAAACTTATTAAATCTCTCGACGACGAAACTCTGGTTTACTGCACTCATGAATACACCCAAACCAATGCTGCATTCGCCATCACCGTAGACCCCACAAATTCAAACTTAAAAGCCTACATAAAAAAAGTTAACTCCAAACGACAAAATGGCCAGCCCTCGATTCCTACTGTTTTGTTAACCGAAAAAAAATGCAACCCCTTCTTGAGATGCGACACTCCAAGTCTACTCGACAGGTTTCAACTCACATCAGATGATGAACTCTTATGTTTTACGCAGCTGCGAAGTCTCCGCAATCACTACTAAGTTATTGACCTCCTCCAAAAGACTGACTTTAATGAACCTGTGAAAGCCTTTGTTCTTTGCTATGCACTCTTATTTACTAGCATTGCCCTTTCTGAGCCCGTGTCTAAATGGCCCAACATAGACAAGACAATTTTTGATATATCCAATAATGAACTGAAATGGAAATCAGAAAAAAACGGCACCCTAATTGTATTTACAAATGAATATTGCCCTTACGACAAAGATTGGCGTCAACGCTTAACTAAACTGGTAAAATGGGCTGCTGGCCAACATTTCTTTGTTGTAATTGTAAACCCCAATTCTGACAAAAACCTTTTTGACGACAGTTCTACGGTTCTAAACAAATCTGCCGCAGAATTTTCTCCCGTTCCCTACGTTCTAGACCCGAAACTCTACTTAACCCGACAGTTTCGCGTTCAAAGAACTCCCACAGCCTACTTATTTAACGCTGACAAAAAAAGAGTTTACTATGGAAGGATTGACAACGAGCCCGATCCCACCAAACCCGTTACATCTAGTTATCTAGATAATGCCTTACAGGCCCTCATTAATGGCTCTCCTTTGTCAACTTCCACTACATCTCCATTGGGTTGTAAAATTACAACAGATCAAAAGTCAGACCAAAATATAGTTAAAAAAGAAAATGGGGAAAAGGAAACTGAAAAAGAGGACGTGCCATGAATTACAATCTCAAAAAAGTTGCTAAGCTCTTCTCTAACCATCTAGACCCTTCGTCCCTCGAAGAAGAACTAATAAAAGCCATGCACGAGGAGCTTATTCCTCCGTTTCCCAAAACAAAAAATGGAACAAGAAAATCTTGGCCAGAGAATTTACTTCCCGATATTGGCCAAAGATTCGGGTTCTTAAAAAGACCCACTTTACCCTCTGTTATTTGCAGCTTTGTAACTAAGGGTGGCGTTCTTAAAACATCGCTAACCTTGAACTTGGCTCGACTTGCAGCCTTGCACAACATCAAGACCTGTGTCGTCGGTCTTGATATGCAAGGAGATATTACTTCTGCGTTAGGTTTTAATAAGGAGATTGAAAATGAAGAGAGCTTTGATCAAGCTCTAAAAAAACTCTCAACGATTCGTGGCTTACCCGACCTTTTTAGCAAAAAATATGAACTTAAAGACCTACTTATCGATACAGACCTGCCAACACTAAGTTTTATACCTGAAACTCCCGAGCTGGTGAGCCTTGATCGATCGCTTAATCTTATTAATAAGCGCGAATTTTGGCTAGAGCAAAACGTCATCAAACCTTTAAAGAAGGAATTTGATCTTATTATTCTGGATGCCTCTCCAAATTGGAACTTACTTATTACCAACGCACTTGCCTCCTGTGACCTCCTAGTCTCTCCTCTTGAATGTAAAATTAATAACTTCAGAAACTTTCAAATGTTTGACTCCTTTATTCGAGAATTTAAGTCGGACATGAATCTACATTTTGAACATTTCTATGTTCCTACGCGATGGCAAAAACAAAGAAAGCTTTCCTTGGAAATAAGAGATTGGTACCGAGAAAAAATCCCCAACTGCTCTGAACACTCCATTCCAGAACACTCAACAGGGGAGGAATCTTCTGCACTTAACCTATCTGTAGCGGAGTTTAGTCCAGGTTGTGATCTTGCCGTACAGTACGCCAACATTGCTATTGAGGCCTTTAACAAAATTAAACTTAAAAAATATAAAGAACAGTTCTCAACCCGAGTTGGGACCCTAACGGCGGAGGTCACACATGGCCTTGAGTCTTAATCAAGTTGAGAAAAAGAGAAAAAAAATTAACCAAAAATCTCTCTCGAAGAGTCCAGCCTCTATGGAAGTCGACGATACAAGCAAAAATATTAAACCTTGGTCTAGAGAGTCGAAAAACTCGCCACCCCCGGAAGATAAACAGGCCTCTTTGACCTTAGATACAGTTCCAGAGTCTCTCAATCCCGAATCGAGCACTTCGGACAGATCGGGGGCTTCAGATAAAAATTCGGATAAAAAAAGGGAGAACAGAAACTCTCCTTTTCCTTTTAAATTCAGAATTCCTGTTCCTAAGCTTTTTCATCAAAAATCTAGTTAAGAGAATATTTTTCAAAAAAAACCTTTCTTGATCTTAACAAGTTCAGCTTAAAAGGCCTTCCTAAGCCTAAAGAAACAACTTTAAGAAAAATTTTCAAGTCCGGTTCATTTTGGAGACATTTCGACAAAATGTATGTAGGTTGAGTCCCATATTTGAAGAGGGGGATTTAAAATCAAATGGATCAGATCATCAAATGGATCAAGGGATAAATAGATCCTGGTAAATAGATCCTAGTAATAGATCCTATAGATAAATGCACTCGATTCTGGAGATAGCAAGGCGCTAACCTGGAGATAAAACCTGAGTGCGATCAAAAGAAGATCCATCCTCTGCAAGTTTCTATTTGGGGTTATAAATAAAAATGTCTTTACTGCAATAGTGAAGACTAAATAAATAGGAGGGATTTTATGTTAAAACTTATCGTGGCGACAATCGCGACATTGGGAATGGCTTCAGCACAAGCTGATTCAATTGCTAGAGCTTCAAATGGCTCTGTTGATAGCCTTAGTACGGCTAAGGACGGAGTTGTGCACGGGACTGTTCACTCGTGGAATGGTTCAATTGCAACTGTTAGCGCAGCTGGCCAATTGAACACTAAGGGAGTATCTGGAGGTCTTGGTGATGTTGTTACTGGTTCTGCCGAAGTCGTTGTGGCTTCAGTTCACTTTGTTGGCGACTCTGCCCTTGTGAGCTTTAATTTTGTAAAAGACTCTGCTTCTTTTACAGTAGAAGTATCAAAAGAAGTTGGTGGTCAACTTCATAGAGGTGCGAAAGCCACTCTTGCATTTGTAGCTAACACAGTTGGTGATGCTAGCGTTACTTTCAGTGGCCAAGTTATTTTTGCTTTAGGCGATCTTAGCCAAGGGAACTTGAAAGGTTCTGTTCAAAATATTCTTTTACTTCCTAGCGAAGTTTGGAATGCTTTGATGACTCCTGATGAGTTCTATGCAGACAAATACACAAAAGGCAGAAACTAATTTTTAGTTTTTTACCTAGAGCAACCCTCTTCCTGATTGAGGAAGAGGGTTTACTTTTAGGCAATTCTCAACCTCGACTATCTCTGAACTGTCAAATATGATTAGAAACTCAAGCGATCGAGTGCCTAAAGCGAGTGCCTAAAAGTAAACCGGCGAACACAAGTGTAAGATCTTGCCAAAAGGTTTAAACAAATAATTTTCGTTTACGGAGGGCCTATGTCATCAAACTCCTTTACTTCACCCCTGAGCCTAGCATTTTTGTCTTTATTATTTTTATCACATATCACGCTTGCAAATGTCCCTGAAGATATGGGTGGAGGAGGACTCTCCAATGATAAGTGCGCCCCCATCACTCAAACGAGAGCCCTGAACGCTGGCCAGATGGGATCTGCTACAAGTTTTCTGCTAAAAAGTATAAGCGACAACTATAAGAAGGAAACAAAAAAGGACTTAAAGGTCGTTATAATTGCCCGAGCGGGAACGGACCCTGAAAAGACGAAAATACTAAAAGACTACAATGAAAGTGGTCGTGCACTATCTTTAAAAGACATCTCTAAAGCTGTTGAATCCCATTTCCATTCAGCATTTAGTTCTCACGAAATCAGCAAAGAGGCGAAGAGAGACTATATGCTTTCTTTGTTTGAAGATAGAAATAACAAAAGACATCTGAGGTACTCACACCTTGGTTTTGCTGTGAACACTCATAATCCAGACCCACGCAAATCTTGGGAAATCTATCACCTCCTCAAACCTTGTGAAAAAAGCCGACCCGTCGTTCACAAGGGTGGTTTAGGGTGGTTTTTTGCTGATAAACCCTACGACTACTCAACTCTGATTACTGTACTTCCTCATGACATTCAGGAGCGGGTATTTAATATAGTTACGAGCCCTGAAAAATCTTCTAATTTCATGGCTGAAACCTACCGCTTGGCCTCGACCTACAGAAACTCAGACAGTTTAAATTACCAAAACTCAACAACTTGGCCCCTAGAAGTTTTAGCTGCCTCAATTTCAAGCATCGAGCTAAAATCCCGCAAAGAGGCTGTAGCTTATTTAAAAGAAACGGGTTATCTTCCTACTAAGCTCGCCATCTCAGGCATGCACGCAACAGGTGCTGCTCTGGGCTGGGGAGGTTTTACACGGTGGACATTACCTGAATATTTAAAAGTGACTTCCAAAGAGCACCCCTATGCAGCAGGTCCTCTTGCCATTGTTGAAGGGCATACTGTTTTATCAGTCGATGAGTATTTAGATCGTCAGTTGGGATCGCACATAAAGAGGTATGAATTCCGTCTTCCCGATGAACTACGACTTTCGGAGCCTAAAATCTCTGAACCTTCAAGTCATCAACCCATTTAATTCGCTTGAGTTAAAGTTGAAATCTACTGTACAAAATAGACCTAAGAGAATCTATATATGAATTGGGTAAAACTTGTTGCTTTTGCTGGATCTATTTTTTTGGCTTCGTCTGCAACTCATGCTTATATGGTTACCAATAATAATCCGTGCTCGGCACAAGGAATGAAGTACAGAACCGCAAGAAGTCTATCCGAATATCAACAAGTTCCATCCTTTTTATCAAAGGCTGCTGGAAAAATTGATACACTTGAAGATCAACCCTTAATTTTCGCCATTGACATAGCTGCGGGAACTGCAGTTCGAGCACGAGGCTCAAACTCCGAAGAGCCTAATCAAGATGGTTCAAGGGAGATTTACAAAATTGCCTCATTTGCGGTCAGCACCCCTCAGTGTCTGGGAGGTCTCAACCAACTTTCTGATGGTGTAGATTGCATCATTCAACTTCCTAATAAAACAATTACAATTACTATAGTTAGTAACGACAATATGGGCACCTACGTCATTGCTGGTGTTTATTCCACTGGAACAAATATTTTGGGTGAAGCGGAGAGATTAACAGAGCCTCTAGCTAGAGAGCTTCAACAAAACAAAATTCTAGAGAAACGACTTTCCGTTCCATTTGCGATTATAGGCTTTGTAATGAAAGGCCTCCATAAAATAGCTGAGATTATTTTTTATGAAAATAACCCTGACCACAGCCCTCCCACAAACTATTTTGACTTCCACCCCCTTACCAATAGAAGTTATGAGCTCTGTGGACTCTAATTCCTATAAATTTTGTATTTATAGGAATCACTTGACCCAGAAGCATATTTGAAATAACACATGATTTCTTGTGGAGGTTGTTAAGCCATGGCTAAGAAAAAAGGAAAAGTTAGAATTATCACTCTTGAGTGCACTGAAGCTCGCGGCGAAGGTAAATCCCCTTCGAGATACACTACAAAAAAGAATAGCCAAACCCATCCTGAGAGGCTAGAGAAAAAAAAGTATAACCCCTCTCTTAGGCGTCATACTTTACATAAAGAAATCAAGTAGTTATCTCTATTCTGCCAAGCTAGCTGGCCTTTGATAATGGGTTTTCATTTTTCTTCCACCTAAGCCTGTCAATTTTGTTCAAAATCTTTTCAGGATCCATTAATAGATAGCTGCGTCTTATTCCCATTGCTTTTGCGCGAATTGGGGAGCCTGGCTCTTTGTGCTGATGAATATCTTCCTTATTAATTCTGATAATGCCTTCTAGGGAATCCACAACTCCTCCCCATGCCCCATCAGACAATTGAAATTTTAATATGCAGCTTTCGCTATTATTTAAGGGCCTTGTGAATCCGCGATTTACGACCTGACTTAAATTTATGAGTGGGAGGTGCTCTCCCCCTATTTCTTCGTGCCCCATGTACACATTTTTGCTCAATTCGGAATAGTTTTTATCCGGGTTTAATTGATATATTTCAGAAACAGAATGTAGCGGCACAATAAATAAGTCTTCACCTAAATAAAAGCAAATATACCTATCACTCACAGAAACTCCTTAATTCATCTTCTTGAAATAATTATACTCTAATTTCCTACAGAGATAAAAACTGTGCTATTTTTGTCCCATTTTGAGCCATAACACATAGATAGAAACTTCTATTGAAATTTTAAAGGTTTTTAGCAAAACTGTCTCCTATGAGTGGATTGCAAATACTAATATCTGAAGTGCTTGGGAATTATCAAAGACTTGATGGTGGTTCTATGTTTGGAAACGCTCCTCGTGCTGTCTGGGAACGCTGGACCCCTGTTGACGAGAAAGGGCGAATTCTTTTAGCTTGCAGGGCTCTTCTATTGGAAGTTAACGGCACCAGGATCTTATTTGAAACAGGAATTGGAAGTTTTTTTGAACCCAAAATGGCTGAGAGATTTGGGATTCAAGACTACGGACAGCACTCTCTATTAGAAAATCTTAGCAAATTAGGGCTCTCACCCAACCAGATTGATTGGGTAATACTTTCTCATCTCCATTTTGATCATGCCGGAGGGCTACTTCCAACTTACGAAAATATTAAAAGTAATAATAATAAGTTTGACCTTGTTTTCACCAATGCAAACTATGTTGTGGGACAAGAGGCCTTTTCAAGATCTCAAAATCCTCACTCTAGAGATAAGGCCTCTTTTATACCTGGATTAAACGAAAAGCTTATAGCTTCGCAGCGCCTTTATTTAGTCAAGGAGAATGCTCCTTGCCCTATATTCCCTGAGATTATTGAGTTTATATTTACTTCCGGACACACCCCTGGTCACATGCACGCTCTTATTCATGGTGAGAGTTCAAAAATTTTCTTTGCTGGAGATCTGGTTCCCGGCATCCCGTGGGTCCACCTACCCATAACAATGGGCTATGATCGATTCCCCGAAAAAGTTATCGACGAAAAAGAAGTTCTTTACCAACGAGCTATAAAAGAAAAGTGGAGGCTTTTTTACACTCATGATCCTGAATATGCGATCTCAGAGGTCGAGCTTGATGAAAAGGGGCTGTACAAACCGACCAGCCATCTCAAAAAGCCAACTCGCCTGAGAATATAACTCTGCGAAAACTTATATTCAGTCTATAAACTAAATACCAGAATACAAATCTAAGGCCCGACAATGGCGAAGCAGGAGCTATCCCCACAAGTCAAAGGGTTTGAGGAAAATTTGATGCATTTTATCCGCGGATTTGGGTAAATCTTCACACTGAACCTTCACTTACTGAACCCTGATCAGTTTTATCACTAGAGGCCAGTGATCGGAAGTTCCTGTCCGTGCAACGGGATCAAAGTCTGCGGGACGCCCATCTTTATCTCTTTGTTGGGGTCGAAAGTTTGCGACTTGAACTTGAGAAGAATCAAAACTCCAGACCTGATGAGAGTCAATGGATCTGCTTATTAAGATCATATCTAAAAACGACCAAGTGTTATTTTTAGTGTAGTAAGTTGTCCCCTTACAACTTTCACAGCCTTCCTTGTGGGCAATCCTCCATAGAGGCTCTACATATTCTGATAAGATCTGGGTCTTTTCATCTTCCTCTATGGGAATATTAAAATCGCCACCGGCAATAACCAGTCGATCCTTTGGAAGCTTTGTTAATAAATCATTTAGAAATTCCAGTGATTCTTTTCGCATCTCTACGGGATGAAAGGGAGCCGGAAAATGAACCGAAAAAACCGTCAATAGACTTGAATCAAAAAGTCGGAAAGTGGCTTCCAGTATACCCCTCGAATCTTCTCGTTGATCTCTAGAGAACTTTTCAAATGGAACGTAATGCAAGGAAGGAACTCCGACCAAATCAAGCTTAGACATAATAGCCACGTCAATTCCTCGACTGTCACGCCCCTCAATTAAAACTATTTCTCGAAATCCTAATTGATGCTCTTTGTTCAGTCGCTCTAGAATAGCTTTATTCTCAACTTCTTGTAACAAAAGAATATCTGGACCAGCTCCTTTATTAACTTGTTGTATAGCCTCAGCTATGCGTTGAAGCTTTACCTCTACAACTTTATTACTCCAGTCCCAATTTAAACATTGATCAATCCATTTGGGAAAACGGGCCATTTGACACTTCTTTTTGTGTTCAACTGTTTGCTTCTGCTCTATCGGCAAATAAGTATCATCATTCTTTCCGGGCTCTTTTATATTGTCGAAAAGAGTTTCCACGTTATAGGTCATGATTGTGACTTCTTGTTTTTTGCTTTTCTTATATAGACCAGCACAAGAGCTAATCAAAATTGAGAATATTAAGAAAAAACATATTTTTTTATACAGACTCAATTTATTCATATAAGCTTCCCAAAACTATTCGTGGATCAGGATAGTCCTTGAGTGCCTTTTTTCTATCGGCCTCAGAAACCACTCCTGGCATATCCGCTCTTCCTGGATTTTTTCTAGCTAACTGAAAGTGAAGGTGAGGATTCCACCCTCCATTCTCTACTTTTTCTCCGACCCACGCTATAACTTCACCCTGGCTAACTATTTGCCCTTCGCATTTGTCAACCAAGGAATTTCGACTTAAGTGGCCATATAAAGCGTATAAAGTTTGACCCTCAATGTTGTATTGTATCACTAATGTTGGGCCATAATCACCAGAAGTCGCATTATCAGCGAAATACAAAATTTGTCCATCCGCAAAAGATTTTATCGGCGTACCAACCGGTGCTCCAATGTCTATTCCCATATGAATATTGCGAGTTTCAGCGAATAGCTCTTGGGTGTACATGTTGGGTCTTTTTTCGTTATACTTGCCAATGCCATATTCAGATTTTAACTCACGGTTAGGGTCATAGCACTCAGAAAAATCATACACTTCGTAATCTTCTGGCAACTCTATTACAGGTGAATACTTCATATTCCGTCATAGGTACCAGATCCCAGCACCGGACGCAACCAGTCGCAAAATTTACTAAAATACTTACTGCTGGCAATTCATTTCTGCCTGACATTATTTAAAACCTAATATCATGTAATAAAATTACATTTATTGTAAATGGTCTCACCAAATGACTTTTTGGTTGATCAACAAGAACCTAGCGCCTGATAACATGTTGTGGTAGAAAAAATCTGGGTTCGAAAGTCTATTGAGCAAAGTTACAATCTCTGCTGAAGAGCATATAGAGGAGCACTTATGATTGAAGAATTAAACGAATGGAAAGCCCTAGCCAAAAAAGAGCTCAAAGATCGCAGCATAGATACCCTTAACTGGCAAACACCTGATGGCATTGATTTAAAACCACTTTATACAGCCGAGGACCTGGCTCAGCTCAATTACACTAATACTCTACCTGGAAGCCCCCCTTATTTAAGGGGCCCCAGGGCGACAATGTACACTCAAAGACCGTGGACAATAAGGCAATACGCTGGGTTTTCTACAGCGGAAGACTCCAATGCTTTTTATAAAAAAACTCTTGCCGCCGGCGGACAAGGGGTTTCTGTGGCTTTTGATTTAGCCACCCACAGGGGCTATGATAGCGATCACCCAAAAGTCAAAGGAGATGTCGGCAAAGCTGGGGTGGCTATTGACAGCGTTGAAGACATGAAAATTCTTTTTAAGGATATCCCCTTAGATAGGGTCTCTGTGTCTATGACTATGAATGGAGCTGTTTTACCTATACTCGCCTGCTACATAGTCTCGGCTGAAGAACAGGGAGTTTCACAAGATCTTTTAACTGGCACCATTCAAAATGATATTCTTAAAGAGTTTATGGTCAGAAACACTTATATTTTCCCTCCAAAGCCCTCAATGAAAATAATTGCGGATATTTTTGCCTACACATCTCAAAAAATGCCCAAATTCAATTCAATTTCCATCTCTGGCTACCATATGCAGGAAGCCGGTGCAGATCCTGTTCTAGAACTCGCCTATACGCTGGCCGACGGAAAAGAATATATCAAAACGGCTATTGAATCCGGTTTGAAAATAGACGACTTCGCTCCAAGATTGTCTTTCTTTTTTGGCATAGGCATGAACTTTTACTTAGAAATCGCAAAGCTGAGAGCAGCTAGGGTTTTGTGGTCTGAAATTGTCAGTGAGTTTCAGCCAAAAAATGAGAACTCAAAAATTCTCAGAACTCACTGTCAAACCTCAGGATGGTCTCTAACGGAGCAAGATCCTTACAATAATATTATTCGCACAACCCTCGAAGCCATGTCTGCAGTATTTGGGGGGACGCAATCTCTACACACGAACTCATTTGATGAGGCTGTTGCTCTACCAACCGAGTTCTCCGCCCGCATTGCAAGAAATACACAAATTCTTATTCAAGAAGAGTCTCAAATCACAAAAGTTGTGGACCCATGGGGGGGGTCTTACTTTATGGAGTCCTTAACCAATGAAGTTATAAAAAAAGTCAGAACAATGATTCGCGAGATTGATGATCTTGGAGGAATGGCTAAAGCCATTGAACTCGGCTTTCCAAAATTAAAAATTGAAGAGGCGGCCGCACTCAAACAAGCCAGAATTGATTCTGGACAAGATGTCGTTGTTGGTGTCAACAAGTACAAACTTGAAGAAGAAGCTCCATTAGATATTTTAGAAATTGATAATAATAAAGTTCGGACCAGTCAGATAGAAAAATTAAAATTAATTAAAAGCTCTCGCAATAATGAGGCTGTACAAGCTGCACTACAAGACTTAACCGAATATGCAAAAACAGGATTAGGCAATAGCCTTGAGTTGACTGTCAGAGCCGCCCGTGTACGCTGTACAGTAGGAGAAATGACGTCAGCATTAGAAAATGTGTGGGGCCGTTACAAGGCTACCACTCAAGTCGTTTCGGGAGTCTACGGAAAAACAATGGAAAAAGACGAACTGTGGACAGCTGTTCACAAAAAAATTGTCGAGTTCGAAAAGGTTGAAGGCCGAAGACCGCGAATGTTAGTGGCCAAAATGGGGCAAGATGGCCATGATCGCGGGGCCAAAGTTATTGCCACAGCCTTTGCTGATGTTGGCTTTGATATCGATTTGGCTCCACTGTTTTCAACTCCTGAGGATGTTGCCAAGCAGGCCGTAGAAAACGACGTTCATGTTGTTGGCGTCTCCACTCAAGCCGCAGGGCATAAGACTCTCATCCCGGAGCTCATTAGCGAATTAAAGAAGCTCAATGCAAAAGACATCCTTGTCGTTGCTGGTGGAGTTATTCCGAAACAAGATTATGCCTTTTTAGAAAAGGCTGGGGTCCAAGGAATTTTTGGTCCAGGAACTCCTATCCCCACTGCTGCCGAAAATGTTGTCAATGCTATTCTCAAACTCAAAGGATCGTTGTGATGTATGATCTCTTACTTTCTGGAGATAGAAGAGCCTTATCAAAGGCCATTACACTAATTGAAAGCACAAATCTTGCCCACCAAAAACAAGCCCAAAGCTTGTTGACAAAATTACTACCCTATTCTGGAAAAAGCTTCCGGCTGGGCATTAGTGGCCCTCCTGGCGCGGGCAAATCTACATTTATAGATGGCTTTGCTAGTTACTTGATTAAAGAGAAAAACAAAAGAGTTGCTGTGTTGGCCATCGATCCTAGTTCACCTGTTGGTGGCGGCAGTTTATTGGCTGACAAAACAAGAATGGAGAGACTTTCACAACATCCTCAGGCCTTTATTCGTCCATCACCCTCCTCTGGAATCCTTGGTGGAGTAGCAAATAAAACTCGCGAATGCATTATAGCCTGTGAAGCCGCTGGTTTTGATTTTATAATTGTTGAAACTGTCGGAGTTGGTCAGTCTGAATTTGAAGTTGGTTATATGGTTGATCACCTTATAGCTCTAATGCTTCCTAATTCAGGAGACGAAATTCAAGGAATTAAAAAAGGCTTACTAGAAATGGCAGATACTCTTGTTGTAAACAAGTGGGATGGCCCCCTCAAAGACGCCGCCGAGAAGTCTGCAAATCAGCTAAAATCAGCTATTGGCATTGTACAAGGAAAGTCGTCATGGCCCACCTCTGTATTGCTTTGCTCAAGCCTGGAACAGAAGGGTTTCGAGCTAATTCTAAGCACTCTAGATAAGTTCAGTGAGCATCAACAAAAAAACAATCAATGGCATAAAAAACGTAAAGATCAAAATCTTCTATGGTTTAAAAAACTTCTTAACTCTTACTTTCAAAACCTATTTGAAACCCGCTACAAAGAACAATGGCAACAGCTTACGGCGCAGGTAAAGGAGCAAGAACTAACTCCTTACGAAGCCATGCAGCAGCTGGTGAGTTTGATCCCTAGTGATAAATAACTTTATTGCCACCAACCTTGTTTAATCCTGCCTCACCTTCTTCATGATTTTCAGCCTTTTCCTCTTGCTCTGCCTGCATTTGCAATTGAACCCCTTGAAAGTGCTCTATTAAATTGTGTATTGCAGACTGTGAAGCCTCAATAATATTGCCCGCCTTTCCTGTGGACTCCACTTCAGTTCCCTCTCCTGTCATTGTAACCGTAACGTAAAATACCTCATTAGAGCTTTGAACATCCTCAACAAACTCCCTTTCAATTGAAACTGAAACACCAGAGTCTGGCAGACAATAGGGAGCCAGTTTTGCAATCTGCTGATTAATAAATGCTTTTGTCTCAATAGACACTTCAACTAGTAGTTCTCTTCGCTTATTTTCCATAAGCCATCCTCACTACTTTAAAAGTTATGGAGGGTCCATGTGAACCAAAATGAAACAGGACCTCCGTACGTTTATCCTATAATATTATCGGCAGGAAATCCGGTAAAATTTAATAAAATCCAATAGGGACGAATTGCCTCAAAATGAGAGTTACTAGTTTTATTAAGGAGTTACTTTCCAGAC
>CAZCYD010000038.1:20032-28776 GCA_964502735.1 uncultured Pseudobdellovibrionaceae bacterium | reverse complement strand
AAGCTAGCTTTGGCGTAACGATCAGCGACGAAGCTCTTCAAGCGATTATTGTACTGGCAAGAGAGTATTCTGACCTGGCTATGCCTGGAAGCGTATTTAAAATGATGGACATTGCTGCCGGGAGCAAGGCTCTCGTAGGACATAGCGACCGCTATCTCAACCAAGTTTATGAAACTTTGAAAAGGATGGAATCACAAATTGCGAGTGGTCAGTTTGACCAAAAAAGATTCAGAGAGTTAAATGAGCAATTTCGTAGAATGAGGGCCTTCTTTACCAATCAACGTCCCCTCAGCGCAATCATAGATCAAAAACAAATAAAATTAAAATCTTTAAAAGAAGAATTAAAAAATCTTAAAGTCGAACCTAGTGATTCAGAGGGCATAGCTCGTCATCAAAATTTAAGCAAAGAAGTCAAGGATCTCAATGAAGAAATCATGAGCTTGATGAATCAACGCCAAAAAATAGTGGCAGAGTTTATGGACGAAAACCAAGACCTTTACACTTTGGCCCAAAGGGATGAATATCTTTCTATGGGACGCCTAACTCGCCAAGATGCCGAAAGAGCTATTGGTAGAGAGTTTGGTGTGTCTCCAGAATTTTTGGCAAGATCTATTGACGAAAAAATTGATGACTTGGCCATTCGAGTTCAGCAATCTTATCCAAGCCTATCCGCAGAACTTCAACACATTGTAAGATCTGAGGCTCGGCGATTGCGCGGTCACATCGAAAAGAAGCCCATGTTGTATTTTTCTCAAGGCAACTCCAATGCCCTTGAGCCCTTGGCCAAGATTTTAAAGCGATCTCGAACCGGTTACGATAAAGTGCTTGAATTTGATCTTTCCCTTCCTGGATCTTCGCTATCTGAACTTTTTGGATTTCTATCTTCTCCTCGCTCGGTTGAGCCCGGAGCTATTGTGAAAGCTATACAAAGAAATCCACATCAGGTGATTGTGTTTAAAAATGTAGAAGAGGCTTCTGATCCTCAAGTTTTAAACGTGCTAAAGCAAATTATGAATGATGGGAAAGTTGATATCCAAATTTATGACACTCCCACTGTAATCAATTTTCAGCACTCCGCATTTATTTTGCATTCAGATACTTTCGGACTTAATCCTGAAACTCTACAGCAAGTTGTGAATCTATCGGGGCAGCAGCAGACACTGGCTCTTAGCAACGGCCTAAGATTGCAAGCTCAAGAACTCGCCGGTGGCTTTGCCAATCGCCACTTGGAGTCTAACTATAGGACTCTTAGCGACCTGACCCCACAATCTAATGGCACGATTTCTTGGGCCAGGGTTAAAACAGACGATTTAATGGAAGTTTTGGACGCAAAGCTTAGAAGTGTGACGATGAATCTAGAAGAAAAGGGCATTTCAATGTCCTTTGACGACTCCGCCAAAAAACTTTTAATTGCCAATCTTGAAAGAAACTACTCTGGAAATATGGAGTGGTTACCCCGCCTCTTTGATGAGATGATTTACGACCGCCACATAGAGCGGCTTTTTAGCAGTGGCCGCCTTGTTCAGGGTCAAACCATACAGTTTAGCGCCAGGAGTAACGGACTCGTTGTATCTGTAAAATCATCCGTAAAGTAAAATGGGAAGATTTTATAATTGGTTAGCTAAGTCTAAGATTTCTTCCCTAACCGTGTCGATATCGGCCTGAGGATTGTAAATAGCTATTTCTCTCATGGCGGAAATAATCCTTCGAGACTGGGAATTTGTCTGAGCGTCTGACTTTGGCAGCCCCTGCTCCAACCTCAAAATATAGAGACTTAACTTCCTTTTAAAGTCGCCGTATTCAATTTCGTGCAAATCTTTAACATAGTGCCTAAATTTTGAGATTGGTGAATTTAAAGTCTGTGCGGCGTTAAGGTCATCTCCCGACCGCGAATTCGAGTGTTGTAAGTTAGACATTTGAGGGGGGGATTTTAGATTGGTATCCATTGTTTTCTCGGTATTTTCCTATGTTCTTTTATTGTATATTCTCTATTATTCTCTATTTTATTATTTCACTTTCTGCACATGTCCATATACATGGAATATACCTCATTTCTTTAAGGTTATGATTGTTTACACGTCGCATATCGCAATTTATTGTTTACAGCCGTAAAAAAGGACCAACTATGAATTTAGATGACGTTCTCAGCTATCAAGACCCCATTCACCTAGCTCAACTCTGGATAAAATGGGCCGAACAAAACGCCAATATGACTTACCCTAATGCCATGAGTTTGGCTACAGTAGACGAATCTGGATACCCTTCGGTTCGGGTCGTTTTACTCAAAGAAGTGCGAAATGAGGGATTTGTTTTCTTTACCAACTACAATAGTCGTAAAGGCAGAGACATCTCTCAAAACAGTATTGTAGGCGCCAACTTTTATTGGGACCAACCCTTCCGTCAAATCAAAATACAAGGTCGGGCCGTCAAACTTTCCCGCCAGGAGTCTGTAGACTATTGGAATACCCGACCACGTGAAAGCCAGATTAGTCAATTTGTGTCTAAACAATCTGAAGTGGCCGAATCAAAAAGTCGACTGGAACAAGAGTATCTGGAAGCCTCTCAGCTTTTGGCAGAAAAAGAGATTGTTTGCCCTGAACATTGGGGCGGTTACATAATTATACCTACAGAGATTATTTTCTGGATTGGAAACCTACACCGATTTCACGATTGCTTCCGTTTTAGGCGTAACCAAGACCGTGTTTGGCTGGGCCAACGTCTATATCCTTAAAAAGCTCTATCCAATTCTATCCCTCCCCATCATTATTATAGTATGTCTAATGTAGTTATTATCGAGGACGATGACCGAGTTGTGCGAGAAATCACACAATATGTTATGGAAATCAGTGAAGACAACAAAGTTCGCTCGTTTAAATCAACAGAACAGTTTGTTAAACGCTACACCAAGACATCTTTGAGTGCAGACCTCTTCAGTAATGAACACAAACTGGGATTTTCACACTACGACGCTCAGGGTCTCCTATCTCTGATGGATCTTGACTTCTCCCCGTCCCCCCCATTTGAAACTTCTCAAGTTACTATTGTGTTTGAAGTCCCTGAGCTTAGGGTTATTGAAGTCCACCCCCCTCAAGTCGATAATATATTCTCACAAACTCCGGAAGCCATAGTAAATAATAAAAATATTTTTTCTGATCTCATACCGCCACCATTCTGGGGCTTGTGGGAACAAGTGTTAAAAAAACTCACTTCTACTAAAAACCAGTCCAAATCTGAAAATCTAATTCTGCCTATACAGAATGGAAGTAGCATCTGGCTTACCCATATGAAACTAACTAGGATAGATTCTCAGAAAATACAG
Organism: uncultured Pseudobdellovibrionaceae bacterium; assembly: GCA_964502735.1. GTDB lineage: Bacteria > Bdellovibrionota > Bdellovibrionia > Bdellovibrionales > UBA1609 > JACKAN01. The sequence goes on along the minus strand of CAZCYD010000038.1, from coordinate 25,457 downwards.
TTAACCATTGAGGACTTCAACACTCCAGAGAAGGGAAAGGCCGCCATTAAACGGGAGATCAACAATAGAGAAAGCCTCAATGTCCAAGAGCTCGATCTTCTAAGTTCAATTGACTTAGTAATTTTTAAAAACGGACTCGTCGAGAAAAGTACTGCTGACTGGGTAACCTCTACAAGAAACCACCTCAAAGCCAACGAGTTTTTTCCTAAGGATGATATAACTAGGTTCATTGTGACGAAATATGAAGATGATGGTGTACCCAAAAGTAAAATGTTTCACCCTCACATTGATGACTTAATTACCTTGCCGCTCGATAGACTGTTGTTTTTGCAAAAATTGGATATCATTCTGAATCTGCCAGAAAATCGTAAACCTCGATACCTTTTCCTTCAAACTGTAGAAAAGGACATCGAAATATCAAAGCAATCTCGATTAGAAAAGTTTAATGATCTTTCTATTGCTATCTCTAACCCTATTCCGCTTAAACCCGGCCTCGCCTCCACTTTCTTTTTTAAATTTCCAAACAGTGATGAACTGATGAGAGTCGTAACTAAGAGCTCGATTAGCGAGGCCCATCCTACTGAAACGAAACTCCATATCGTCAATTTTGATTACTTTGGCTGCCCAAAAGATACTCACATAAAAATAAAAGCTTATCTCAGAAACATTAACGAATATAAAGAAATACTTAGTTTTGATGAACAGGACTTTGCCTATTATCCTGAAAATATTTTTTTAACTGACGAACAAAAGCGAATGAAAACCGTCTTAATTCTAGATACTGATGAGCAATTGCGTAAACAGATAAAAAATTCAATCCTTGAAAATATGCAACAAGTTCGCATCGTAGAGGAAAGCTCTTATTACTTATTTGAAAAGAAATACTTACTTTCAGAGGAAGAAGAGTCTGTTCCGCTGAGAGAACACGAAATTTTTGATAAAAAAATTGTCTGGAAGATCGACTCTAAAAGTTTTAATTTTAGCAATACTGTCACGGAACCCAAAGACGGTGATATGATTTGCGGAAAACTCGCCAAAGATTTTTTTTTAGGGCCCAAAGAATGGAAATACTTATTTGAAGAAGGCGTCAGTCAAGATCTGTTACTTGAAAATTTAAGTCAACTTAAAATGAAAGAAGAATCCTCTTTCTTGGTGGATATTCGTCATGCTGACAGATCAAAAAGACTGGCCTCTGTAACGCTAAGGCATGACATCAACAAAATTGAAATTTGCGTAGCTCCACCCGAACCAGATGCTCTTAAAGGAGACATTCTTGAGTCTGTAGATACTATTATTCTAAATCATCGAATGCTCCCCACCGAGTTTGATACATGGTATGAAGAACTTAACAAGAGACTGGCTAAACGTCACCTCAATATCACGGGAGCTCCAATTAAACTCATAGTTTTTGCCGATACAAAAAGTTTATCGGCGGAGAGATTTAACTGGTTGCTTGAAAAAAAAGTTGAAAGTCTGATTCTTACTCCCATTGACACCAAGGCCCTCTGCTTTCACCTCTCTAAGGTTCTCAACAACAATTTTACGAAATACAACCCCGATAATATAGGATCTTATCATGTAAGGTGGCCGGCCTATGTAGCTAAAAAAGCTAAACTCATTGCTATTAGTGAATTCGGATGCACGGTCCACTCCAAAAAGCCACTAAAAGTCGGTACGATTGTCTTCTTACACGGTTTTATATATGAAAAGGCACCAGGCCAAAATCTTTGTGCCAAAATGTATTCATGCGAAGAGAATCCTTCTGATGAGGGGGGCTACATTTGCTACTTCACTTATTTTGGCATCAACGACTCTTTTTTAAAATACACTCGCAATTGGATCCGTGAAAACTATGCGCAACAAAAAAGTCGAAACTCTTAATCGTTTAACGTTAACCCTCTCCTTGCGACGAATAGAATTTGCACAAAAATAGAACTTACACAGAATTCGGATCAAAATTTTACGCAGCTAAAAGCTTTGCACCACAGTTTTGACAAAATTTTTGTTCTGCCGTGATGGGTGTGCTGCAGTCGGGACAACCAAGTGTCGAAACTGACGCCACTTGCTTTTCTTGTGTAAAATCAATAAACCCTTTTTGATTCCAACTTTCAATCTCTTTAATGAAGGCCCAGAATATTGCCGTCTTAATAAATTCATCTTTATTCAGCTGCAAAGTCAAACCTTGTTCTCTCGATTTTCTCTGTACGTAAAGTCCCTTTTTTTCTAAAAGATCCCAGTGGGTGTTCTTAATATCCACTCCTGCTTTCTTCTTAACTTCTTCTAAAACCTTGTCATAGTCCAATGAAACCGAGTCTCGGTGATCTGGAGAGTGTGGATAAGCCATGCCTGCAACAACTTTGACAATCTTAAAGGCCACTTCATCCAAATATAAGATTTCCGCGCGGCCAGGCTTGTAAAGGTGGTACTGATAAAATTCTGCAAAATCCTCTATAGTCTGAACTTCGCGGAATATGATATCACTAATAACTTCTTCTTCATTCTCATCTAAAGCCGTATGAATATCAACATAACCTAGTTTTTTTAACAACTCCAAACCGGACTGCACTCTTTGCGGAGATTCTAAGAACATCCTCGTTGTATACGTTTTTAGAGCCTGCCAACTCACTTTATATTCCTGACTCTCTTCGTTCACCTTCCCAAGGTGCCTGGCCAATATTGGGTACATTGCAAAAAGTTTGGGAATTAAAACTTGAGGACAAGAAATTTCCTCTTGTTCCATTTTAATTCCCTTCATTTTTTGACGAATTTGCTTAACCCCTTCAATTGTGCTCTTTAGTAAAAGTTTAATGACTGGAGCTGTTTTTTCCAACTGAGGTGCAAGTATCTCAGTGGGAACCTCAAGAATTTTGGTAGGAGCCAGTGCACAAGCCGAAAAACCATGTTTCCCATTAGATAAAGCCCCTAGTTCACCCAAGACCTGAGAGCTAGACAACTGCTCGATCTCAATGCGCTTTTGATTCCGCTCGATAAACAAACTGACCCTACCACTCTGAATAAAGCAGACTTTATCTATGCTTTCCCCTTCCTTGAATATTAAATCGCCTTTATTAAATTGCTTAATATTCTGCACAACAACTCCTTGATTTAAACTTTAGACCCCTATCTATAGGCTGATTGCAGTAAAACTTGAACACCCTCTAAAGAAAAGACTATTCACAATTTTTTTCTGCGAACCCTCCACAGAACTGGGTTTATAGCTTTCTCTTCGGAAACTCTGTAAGCGAAATCAATATGGACCTTTATGAAGTTCTATTTCTCAAAACGGTCCTACCTCACACAAAGGCATTATGGCTTTAAATCCATTTCTAGACCTTGGGCCGATGAAGTGGAGTCCCCCAATAGTACTGGACAAAGTTTAATGAACGATTTACCCCCAATTAAGAGGAGAAAATCGTGGAAAAAAAGAAGAGCCTAAAGAAGACCTACAGTACCGAATCTAAGCTAGAGCCATGGCACGCTGTAAGGCTATTGGCAAAACAAGGAGGGGGATGCCATTCTGGCACTCGGACTACAAATTTATAAAACTCAACCAATGATTCGAAAAACACACCGGAATATTTCAGAAATGTGACAATGGACCCAAATAAGACTTAACTCTATGCGTTGAATCAAGAATCTAGCGCTTTGCCGAATATAAGGGTATGACAAATTCAGAGCTAGTATAGTGAATTTATTTGATTCTAGTGCTAGACTCGTGCCTTTAACTCTTATTAGGAATCTTATGGAAATTCTTTTGTTAGTTGCAATTGCTGGTCTGGCAATCGGAATGGGTTTACAGGTCAGTTTAAAATTTTATCTAGAAAGACATGCTCGACAACAGGCCGAAAGTTACGCACAAGACCTTCTAGAAACCGCACAAGAAAAAGCTGAAGAAGTCATGGATTTTGCTAAGTCTTCTTCTTCCGAATATGAAAGATCTCTTTTTGAAAAAAATGAAAAAGACTTTTTCAACCATGAAGAAAAAAACCAAAAGCTACAAGGCCAAGTCGATAGACTAAAAAACCAGCTCCACTCGAAGTGGATCGAACAAAAAAAGGAAGTGGACAAAGAACTCCAAAGCTTAATGCAGATGAGTAATTTGTTAGACTCCAAACAGGCCAAGGCTCAGCTTCTTCAAATGGAGCGGGATCGAAAGCGTTCTGAGCTCATTCAGCTATTATCCGAAAAGTCACAAACAGAAAAAGACACAGTTTTAGATGAGTTAACTACAAAAATTGTCAGCCGCTACAGATCTCAGTTGATTGAGCGTCTGGAGCAGGAAGAAGAAAAATTGAAAGATCACATTGAAAGAGAGGCCAAAAAGATAATCAACATAGCTCTTAATAGGTTTGTTCGCCCCTATTGCTCTGAGCGTGGAATCGGTTTTATAACTCTCGACAACGACAGAGACGTTGAGAGAATGCTTGGTCCTAATAAATCCAATATCGAACTTATAGAAAAAATTTGCGGCATTGACATTATTTATAATGAAAGAGCCAAAAGCTTATCTGTTTCAGGCTTTGACCCTGTCCGCAGAGAATTAGCCCGGGCAACATTGGAGCAACTGACAAAAGAACGCATTATAAACGAAAAGGTCATCAACAACACTGTAGACAACTGTAAGAAAAAACTCTTCCATCAAATAAAAATGGATGGCAATCGAGTGGCCAAAGAACTCAAAGCCGAGGACCTAAAACCAGAAATTAAAAACATGATGGGTGCTTTGAGATATAGATATTCTTTTACTCAGAATCAGTTTTTTCACTGTGCTGAAGTTGGACACTTGTGCGGGCTCCTCGCCTCTGAACTCAACGAAGATATCAGAGACGCAAAAAGATCTGGACTCTTACACGATATTGGGAAGGCCATGGACCATAGCATTGATGGCGGTCACGCCGTTATAGGTGCTGATTTTATAGAAAAAAATGGAGAAGCCCACCACATTGTTCATGCCGTACGAGCCCACCATTTTGATGAAACACCTTCTACGAATTTAGCTTACCTAGTTATCGCGGCTGATGCCATATCTGGAGCCAGACCTGGAGCCAGGAGATCTACAACCTCCACTTACCTACAGAAAATGAATCAACTTCAGGAAATTGGAAATAGCTTCGATGGAGTTATTGACACATTTATACTCAGCGCTGGAAGAGAGGTGCGAATCACAGTTGACAATCAAAAAATTGACGACACTAAAGCTCTTGAACTTAGTAAGTCTATAGCTAAAAAAATCGAGCACGATTGTAATTATCCTGGAACTATTAAAGTCACTGTAGTCAGAGAATCACAAGCTGTTGAGATGGCTCGATAGACATCGAGACTCTTAAATTAAAGAGAGTCAAATCAAAGAGCCTTGAATTACAGAGAATTAGATTAAAGAGAGTCGGACCAACCTAAATAAAACCTAAATAAAACCTAAATAAAA
>CAZCYD010000038.1:0-19932 GCA_964502735.1 uncultured Pseudobdellovibrionaceae bacterium | reverse complement strand
AACCTAAATAAAACCTAAATAAAACCTAAATAAAAACCAAATAAGAATTAGTTAAGAGTCTTCTCTTTGAGGCTCTGATAAGTTGCCAAAACTATTGAGTCCGTGGGAGGCAAGCTCTCCTTCAAACGGAAAAGCTCCCGGACAATAGTTTCATAATCTCTATCTATTCCCTCAAACTTAAGTAAATACTGAACATATCTGCAAGCTCTATCTATGAGTTTTCCGTTGCTGGGCTTAACCCAAGTCATCAAATTACTCTTGTATCTGTTAATTTTTCCCATCACTAAGGTAGAGTGAATATTTAAAATTGTTTTTAATATTGTATGCCTAAATATTTTATCGCTCTGAGAGAAACTCAGCTTATACTCTAGTTCGCAAAAATAAAAAGAAATTCCATCTGTAAATCCTTCTATTCTAAAGGGGTGTATTGGTGTATCGATTATTTCTTTTCGCATTTCAAACGCTATCTCACTAAAATCGTATTTCAATAAATAATCCCGACTTAGAATATCTTTACTCTCCCATCCCAAACATACAGGAACCCTCTTTATTAAACTCATCCAAGATTCCTGTGCCGTGGCAGTACTGATAATACTTACATAAGCAAGGGATTGAGGAGTTTCTTTTTTTAAATGTTGAAAAGGTATTAAACTGAAGGTCGGGGCTCTTTCCGTAGTATCAGTAAACGTTGTAATTGCGTACTCGTCGGCAAAATAATGGACAAACTCATTCCTAGTATAAATCTGGCTCTCTTTAAGAATGAACGCTGACAGCCAACTTAAATCTAGAGAACTTATAACTTTTAAGAACTCTTCATACTTTGCTCTCAATTCCTCAAAGCCAAAAAATAGAGCCATTCCTACGCCCCACTGAAGTACTGTGCTGGCCTGCATACGAGTGCTTCCAGCAATAGCCATAGGCCCAACATCCCAACACAAATGATGAATTTTACGGTTTTCTATTACCCTTCTTGAGCGCTCAACTGTGTTTCGCAAAGTATCAGTTGGGTTACAATATATAAAATAAGGCTTTATAACCGAAACTTCAGAAGCCTTTTCTGCGGCACCTATCACAAATGGTGTTTCACCCCCCTCCGTAATGGCTATTAGTAAATCATTTGATGTAAAGCCCATCTGCATTAACTGACGAGCTCCGTGCTCTGGGAAATCCTCAAACCCCTCTACGGCATGAACGAGTGCTATATCACCACCCGCCATAAATGCTTGAACTTGTTCTGACTGAGGGTTTAAGCTCCGCCACAAGCTTTCTAAGGTTAGCGAAAGCCTACCTGTAGCGCCACAACCACAAAGAAACACTCGGGCTCCCTGAGATAAAATAGTCTTAATATCTTTGTTTAGCATTTCTATATCTGGCAAATAGCTTCCGAATTTTTCAATAGCCAATACATCCACGGTTTTTAAAGACTCTATGGCATCTAATATATCAAGTTGAACTTTATCCGAAAGGTTTTGAGTCAAGGGATGAGACTGTTCAGTGACCAAGTGCCCCAAACGAAACGTATTTCCAGTTGCTAAAAAATTATCGGCATTTTCAATTGGATTCAATAGACACCCCTCTTGCAAAATACTACACTTAACAAGTCTGAAAGTGAAGGAGTCTTATCATATGAAAAAAGCAGCAATCATAGGCGGAAGCAGAATCCCATTCGTTAAATCCATGACAAACTATATGAATATCGGCAATCAAGAGCTTATGACCGAAGTTCTAAAAAATATTGTCCACAAGTACAACCTTCGCGATCAGCGCCTTGGAGAAGTTGTATTGGGCTCAGTTATGAAACACAGTCGAGACTGGAATATGGCCAGAGAATGCACCATGGGGTGTGGCCTTTCTGCCGAAACCCCAGCTTTTGATCTTCAACAAGCCTGTGGAACTAGCCTTGAAGCCGCTATTTTAATATCTAATAAAATTAAACTCGGACAAATAGAATGTGGAATCGCGGGAGGGTCTGACACTAATAGTGATTTGCCAATTGTATTCACCCCCTCTTTTACAAAGCTTTTACTTGAAAGCTACCGTGGCCGTGATAGCTGGTCAAAAATACGTCCACTTCTCAACATAAGACCAAAACACTTCATTCCTGTAGTCCCCGCCGTTGTCGAACCTCGAACAAACAAAAGTATGGGGCAAAGTTGTGAAGACATGGCAAAAAAATGGCAAATCCCTAGGGACGAACAAGATCAAATTGCATTGGAGAGTCACCAAAAAGCAGCTAAGGCCTACGAAGAGGGCTTTTATTTAGATCTTGTGTCCTCCTATCGAGGCAACAATATTGATGGTATCCTTAGGGCCGATACTCAAATTGAAAAACTTAAACAACTTAAGCCCGCCTTTGACAAAAAAAGCGGTCAAGGAACTCTAACTGCTGGAAACAGCACCTCCCTAACCGATGGAGCTGCAGCAGTTTTATTGTGCTCTGAAGATTGGGCTACACGCAACAATCTAGATGTCGAGTCTTATTTTATTGATGGAGAGGTTGCAGCTGTTGATTATGTCGACAAAGAAGGGCTTTTAATGGCACCGGCTTATGCTGTACCGAGATTATTAGCTCGCAACAACCTCACCTTGCAAGACTTTGATTTTTATGAAATTCACGAGGCTTTTGCCGCTCAATTACTTTGCACATTAAAGGCTTGGGAGTCTGAGGACTTTTGTAAAAATCAACTCGGACTCGATAAGGCCTTAGGTTCAATTGACAGATCTAAACTCAACGTAAAGGGTGGAAGCCTCGCTTTAGGACATCCCTTTGCTGCTACCGGGGCCAGAATTATTGCCAGTTTATCTAAAACCCTAAAACAAAAAGGTTCCGGACGCGGCTTGATTTCTGTTTGCACGGCTGGCGGGATGGGCGTAACCGCCATTATTGAAAGATAGGGATTCACACTTATGTATTCATTATTTCCCGCAATTGAGCCATACAAAACCCACCGACTTAAAGTTTCAGAACTTCATGAATTATATATTGAAGAAGTTGGAAACCCAGAAGGGGTTCCTGTTATTTTTTTACACGGAGGTCCTGGCGGAGGAGTAACTCCTGAACAGCGCCAATTTTTTGATCCAAAATTTTATAGAGTCATTTTATTTGATCAAAGGGGAGCTGGAAAAAGCACCCCCCATGCTGAACTCAAAGAAAATACCACTCCCCATCTTATTGGAGATATTGAAGCTATCCGAAGTTTTTTTGGAATTGAAAGCTGGATAGTCTTTGGCGGAAGTTGGGGGAGCACTCTCGCTCTATGCTATGCCATTCATCACCCGAAACCTGTTAAGGCCTTGGTACTCCGGGGGATATTCCTTTGTCGCCCCAAAGAGGTTCAGTGGTTTTATCAAGAGGGAGCTTCAAAAATTTTTCCCGATGCCTGGGAAAAGTATCGAGAAATCATACCCAAATTAGAACAAAACGACTTTGTCTCTGCCTATTACAGGCGATTAACAAGTGAAGACAAAAATAGTCGCATGCAAGCGGCCAAAGCCTGGAGCCAGTGGGAAGGGGCGACTTCCTATTTAATTCAAGACCCAGAAGCTGTTGCTTCTTTTGGACAAGATACATTTGCTGAGGCTTTTGCTAGAATTGAGTGCCACTACTTCATCCACAATATCTTTTTTGATTCAGAAAATTTCATCTTGGAAAATATCGATAAGATAAAGTCTATACCTGCTGTCATTGTCCAAGGTCGATACGATGTCGTGTGCCCGATGGAAAGCGCATGGGAACTTCACAAGGCACTTCCTTATTCAGAAATTCATATAATAGAAAACGCAGGGCACTCGTTATTTGAGCCGGGAATCACTCAGAAAATTCTAGAGACGATGGAAAAACTGAAAGGTCTCTAAAAATGAGGCCTAAATAGAAAGAGCTTTTAAAGTAAGAGGCTCTAAAACAAAAAGCCAAGAGAAAACTTGAGATTTTTACTTTTTTCTTTGAAGCGAGTACTTCTTTTTGAACTTCTCAGCTCTTCCTTCAGCATCTATAAGACGCTGCTTTCCTGTGTAAAAGGGATGAGACTGACTTGAAATATCCACAGTAACTAGAGGGTAGGTTTTTCCATCGATCTCGATGGTGTCTTTAGCACGAACAGTGGACTTTGTGATTAGAGTCCAGTCACAAGACACGTCTTTAAAGCAAACTTCTCGAAACTCTGGGTGGATTCCTTCTTTCATAACACTACCTCTCAAAGGCCGGTAAGTTAACAAAACTCCTACTCCAAAGCAAGGACATAATTTTAATATCCTCGAGTAAGAATCTAGCCATCTCGCCAAAACAAAAAAAGGAGGAAAAAATAGGAAGGGTACCAAGACCAAGATAGTTGGTTGTGATGCCCCTAAGTGTCGCAAGTTAGGGCCTGGCACCGCCAGGAAGGGAGGGGCTGGGCACGACATCGGAGAGGGGGAGAGCCTCCTCCCACCACCAGTGGCGGATATCGCGATGCTATGCGGCGCAAGTTAGGGCCTGGCACCGCCGATGAATTCTTCTTCTGTAAATTCATCTACTTGTATAGCATCCCATCTTAAGCTTTCTGTTTCTTTTACAATCTTGTATTCGTCCTCGCTGATCACTCCCTTTTCTTTAGCTAAATCGAGAACCTCTGCTATACGCTTTTTCGGCAAATCCCTCTTTTTGATCGCCTTACGAAGCTTTTTTTCTATATCTTGGCTTCTCTTAACAACTTTAAAAACCTTCTCATATCTCCCCAACCCTTCATTTTCGTCTTGAGGCAAGTAAATTCCAGCCGTAAACCTGTCTCTTTGCTCACTATCCTTCTGGATGAGGTCGGCAATCTTGTGACCCAAATCATCACTAGGCTCAACACCCATTTTATTTAGACTGGTGAACCACAATAGCGGCCCCCTAAAGCACCACTTTACAAAAAACGGCCCTTCAAAGTTGGCCAATATTCCCTCTAAAGCCTGTTGAATACTATGAAAGCAATGCTGCATGGAATAGTCGACAAAGGGAATGTCCTCCCCCCTTCTTCCTTCCGCTTCAAATCTTCTTAAAACAGCTGTCGCCGTATACATCCATGAGAGAATGTCAGCATAACGGCCCGTAAGCTTTTCTTTAACTTTGAGTTTTCCACCCAAAACACCCATTGCAATATCTGCAAGAATCGCAAAGTATGCAGAAGCCCAGGCTAATTTTTGATAGTATCTGCGGGTTGTCGAACACCCCTCTCCCCATACTACCCAGCCACGGGTCAAAAATAAAACCTTAGCTCTAAATAAATTCCTAAAAATATGGCCTATATGCCCCCAAAAAGCTCGATCAAACTCTCTTACATCATCACTTTCCAGTGCATAAATCTCTTTAAAGGCATAAGGGTGAGCTCTCAAAGCCCCTTGACCAAAAACGATTAGAGTTCTTGTTAAAATATTAGCCCCTTCAACAGTGATAGAAATTGGTGCTGCAATATAACCCTCAGCAATTACGTTTCTAGGCCCCATAGAAATCCCCGCACCACCGAGAATATCCATACCGTCGTTGACAGCCTTTCTGTACCACTCGGTTGTATTGTACTTAGCCATAGCTGTAACAACCGGAGGCTTTACCCCCTGATCTAAAGCGCTCAGGGTGTATTTTCTTAAAGCCTCTGCATAATAAGACATTGCACCTATGCGAGCCAAAGGCTCCTCCACACCTTCAAACTTACCAATAGACATCCCAAATTGCTTTCTTATGACTGCGTGGGCAGAAGCCACTCTAGTCAGAAGCTTTATCCCTCCTGTGCTCTGAGCAGGAAGTGAAATTCCCCGACCAGCTCCAAGAGACTCCATCAACATACCCCACCCCTTGCCAACACCACCAAGCCCACCAATGATGGCCTCAGTGGCTTCCACAACCACATTATGTCCCTCTGTAGGGCAATTAAAAAATGGTATCGAAAGGGGATCATGACGCTTTCCGAGCACAACTCCATCAGTCTTAGAGGGTATCAAGGCACAAGTAATACCCAAATCTTCTCCTTTGCCTAAAATGTTGTCGGGGTCACGGAGCCTAAACGCTAAACCTATTACGGACGATATTGCAGCCAAAGTGATCCAACGTTTGCGCCAATTGAGCCTCATGTAAATCTTGCCGTCATCACCTCTGAATAAAACTCCATCCGAAGTAATAGATCCCGCATCACTGCCTGCTTGAGGCTCTGTGAGACCAAAGCACGGCATCTCCTTGCCTGAAGCCAAGCGAGGCAACCACTTTTGTTTTTGCGCATCTGTTCCATAGTGAATTAAAAGTTCAGCCGGCCCCAAGGAGTTGGGCACCATAACTGTAATAGAGGCCGAAATCGAACGGGTTGAAACTTTTTGAATAACTTCACTGTGAAATAAATTTGAGAAACCTAGCCCACCATATTCTTTGGGAATAATCATACCCAAAAACCTTTCTCTACGAATGAAATCCATGATTTCATCAGGAATCTTTCTTGAGCGATAAATTTTCCAGGCATCAATCATCTTACATAACTCTTCGACTGGGCCATCAAGAAATGCCTTTTCGTCAGGAGTCAATTCTGGATAAGGCTGATTCATCAGTTTTTTAAAGTCTGGCTTGCCAGAAAACAATTCAGCTTCTGCCCAAACAACGCCAGCCTCCAAAGCTGTCCTTTCCGTATCTGAAATTTGTGGAATAAATTTCAGAGCCTTTAACATCTTCATGACGGCAGAACTCACTATGATTTGCCTCAAAGGGTTAATGACAAATAACGAAGCCAGAGCCAACATAACCAGTATCCACGAGACATCCAGACCAAAGCCCAGCATGGCAACGGCCGCAGAAACAACCCACACCCAAAAAGGAACCCCTATGTAACCAATTACCATTAAAAAGATCACCGTGCCCACTATTGAGTACCCCAAATTGCCAAGAAAGTAGCCAGAGTAGAACTCAAGAACACTCATAAATTGCCTCCTGTAAAGCGCATCTTCATACACATCGTACATTCTAATTATATAATCACATTTAAAAAAATCAATCACTTGATTGATTTTTTTAATCTTTTGATTAACAATGACAAAAATGGCGAAAACACGATCTCCACTATCTCAAATTAAGTCAAAATCTGACCCAAAACTAAAATCCAGGTTGGAATCTAGGTCAAAACCAAGATCAAAACCAAAAAATTTAACTCGCGCAACAAATTCCACAAAACGGAAAACTCTGCGCCCTGATGCAAAGACCGCCCTTCTACTCGCCGGAAGAAAACTCTTTGCTCAAAAAGGCCTCAGTGGGACCTCTATTCGAGATGTCGCCAAACTTGCTAAAACTAACTCTAGTATGATTAGTTACTATTTTGGCGGCAAATCTGAACTTTACCAAGAGTGCTTAAAAGAAATTGGAGGAAGTCGCCTTCTTTTTGCCAAAGAGGTGCTCACCGAAGTTGAAAGTCCAGAGGAGTTCAAAACCCGTCTCAAACTTCTCATCCACAATCTCTTTTCTTTGTATACAGAGGATCGCGATGCCGGGCTTATTATAGTTAGAGAATACGACCGCATTCACTCTCCTGCCGAAAAAGTTTTTAAGGAAACATTTTTAAAAATATTTGAACTTCTGATTGATTTCTTTAAAAAAGCGCAAAAACAAAATTTTATTGCCGGCCATAAGGACCCGTTCGTGTTAGCAAGTCTTTTTTTTGGCAGCCTATCCAGCCAAATGAGACTCGACCACATCAAAGATAAAGTCTATAATAGGAGCTTAAAAAATTCAGATGAACAACAGAAAATTGCCGAACATCTTGTGGATCTCTTTATAGATTGATAAGCATTTTAATTTATGTGAGGATTTAAGCATGACTAAATCATTTTTTATTCTGATTATTTATCCATTTTTTTTGTTAAACTTGGCCTTTGCCGAGATGAGTTGGGAATTTCAGACTGAATACGATAAATTTAAGATCACTCACAAAAATAAAAGGTTTGTTATTGGCAACAAAGAGGTGAACCCCGCCGTCTTCTCAAAGACTCGTGAGCTTATAGAATCGCTCACCGAATTTGATGTTGAGTGTCCAAACGATAAAGACCTAAAGCCAGATGTTACAGTTGTATTTAATAATAACGGACAAAAATCAAATTTTTATTTTTTTATAAAAAGAAAAATGATTAAAGGAGAGGAAGATTGTCTGTACCTTACAAGTGGAGACCTCTATGAATTCCCTCTACACAGAAGTTGGTTTATTGGAGAAACTAATGACTCTATTAAAATCGAAAACACCCTCCAAGTTTATCAAAATGAGCAACTCTTATTTGACTTCCAAAAAGATCAGACTGATTGGCATCAAAAAATCGGAGGGAAAAATATTAATTGGGAGTATTACGATAAGGTTTTAGAATCCTTTAAGGACTATTCGATAGACGGTCGCGCCCACGTGGATATGGGAAAGGAAAAAGTCAGTTTTGAGATCAGAAATGGACGTGAAACCTTTTCCTTTTATCTGATTGGCAATAACCTGTGGGCACTAAAGGCTCCAAAAACTCAATGGCTCGTGATTTCTTCAACTTGGGCCACCTTTGAAAACTTTAACATCAACCTCTGGCTGAGCCGCTACAACAACCAACTATTACAAATTGAAGACAAAAGCAGCGATTTTTCAACTCGTCGACAAGCCCTGGAATCCATAGGCTCATCTTGGACCAAAGACATCAAATATGTCTTTCATCGAATTTTATTGAATCCAGATAATAATGAAAAAATGAAGTTTCTCATCTTGGCAAAAATGAAACAAAAACCAACTGCAGAAAACATGAAGGTTATTGCTCAAAGTCTTGAACAAACTGAAAACGAAGAGCTTCAGATGGAAATGTCTAAGGTGCTAAAAATTATGAACCCCAAAGGTCCTCTCATTGATTTAAACCACCCCGATAAAATCCAGGAGCAAATTCAATTTTGGCAAAAATGGGCCAATGACCTTAATACGAAATGACATCAATACGGCTGATAACCAGTAAACCCGTATTGTCCTGGGCACTTTATGATTGGGCAAACTCAACATTTGCCACTACGGTTATGGCCGGTTTTTTTCCTATTTACTTTAAACAATACTGGAGTGGCGACACAAACGCCTCTGACAGCTCCTACTATCTTGGAATTGCCAACTCTTTTGCCAGCCTAATATTGGCATTTTTTGCACCCTACCTGGGAGCTTTAGCTGATGATTCCTGCAAAAAGAAAAATTACCTGGGAGCCTTTGTTGCTTTAGGCGTCTTATGCACCGGAGGCTTATACTTTGTTGGGTATGGACAATGGCCTATTGCGGCTCTTCTTTATGCCCTCGCAACAATGGGCTTTGCTGGAGGCAATATATTTTACGATGCCCTTTTACCCAGTATTTCGAATAAAAATAACGTAGATTTTATTTCTGGCTTTGGTTTTTCCTTGGGTTACCTAGGAGGAGGAATTCTATTTGCTTTCAACGTCTTCATGACTCTTTATCCTGAAGTTTTTGGCCTCTCTTCGCCTAGCCAAGCCGTCAAAGTTAGCTTTGTTCTGGTTTCCATTTGGTGGTTTATATTCTCAGCCCCCCTTTTTCTACATGTTCGAGAACCAAAAGAGTCTAGTCGCTCACTTCGCCGCTCCAGTTTTTACTCGAGTGCAACTCAACTTTGGAGAACATTTAAGGGATTTCTAAATCAAAAAAGTACTTTCGCTTTTTTATTGGCCTATTTGTTTTATATTGATGGGGTCAACACGATTATTAAAATGGCTGTTGACTACGGACTTTCTCTCGGCTTTGACACCCAGAACTTAATTACGGCTCTACTCATCACTCAATTTGTTGGCTTTCCCGCAGCTATATTATTTGGGATAATAGGTGAGAAATTTAGCCCCGTTAAAGGCATAGCCATCGCTCTTGCCGCCTATGCACTCATCACCCTCTGGGGCTATAAAATGCAGAACGTTGGGGAGTTCTACGTAATGGCAATCTGTGTTGGGCTCGTCCAAGGGGGAGTTCAATCTCTTAGTCGTTCACATTTCTCTAAGATGATTCCTGTCGGCAAAGAAGCGGAATACTTTGGTTTTTTTAATATGATTGGAAAAGCTTCTGCCATTGCTGGTCCCTTTTTGGTTGGTTATGTGAGTGTAAAAACTCAAAACCCACGCCTTTCTATATTAGTCATTCTCATTTTCTTTGTAATTGGGGCCTATTTATTATTTCTTCATCACAAGTGGGCGAGTCGCTCCGTAACGGATTAGCGGAGGCCCCTAAACTGACATTTGGTATGAGGTCTCAGAGGTATTGGCCTCAAGTTTTGCAGGAAGGTTTCCTTCTTTTAATGCCATCCTTAAGGTCTCATTGTTATGATTAATAAACTTAACTCCGACAGCACCATCCCTCTTGTGTACCACTTCCGCCTCCTGAAAGAAACTGTAAGTTCCCAGAGAAAACCCCAACTTAAATCTCTCTCCCACATCTGTTATCTTTGAGTTTTTTAATAAACACCCCCCCTCAGAGATGTCACAAATGAGGGCCTCGTCACTAATTTGATTATTAAGTATGATATTCTGGATGTGTGTGACGTACCTAGGTTTTGACAACCACCATTGCAGTTTTTTGTTAAAAAAGACATTCCTCACTTTAGGCGTCAAAAGGTAGACCAAACCTGCCGACAAATAACTATTTGATGTTAGTAAAATTAACAAATTTGAATTGTATTCATGGATACCTACCCATAAATTGGAAAAAATCTGCCATGCAATTATTGACAAGGCCACCATATAGCTCCACGGAGTCATTTTATAAATAAAAACTCCTATCAATGGTGAAAATAGAAAAAACTCCAACTTGGCTAACCAGATTTCTTGTTGCCAGTAGAGCGGAAGATACTCCAGTAAAGTAAGCTTGCCGACCAAAGCATTGTAAAACAAGCTAAAAATAGGCATCAAAAGAAATGAAATCGACAATAAAATTAGGGAGATAGGCTTTTTCTTCACGTCTATTTATATTACCTAACTTTATGAGACTGAATAGGCCCTCTAGACGAAATCTTGACTTTTAGAGAGAATCCTTGATGTTTAAGTAAAAACTGCATATAACCTACACCCTGAAACGTTTATTTTTATAGGGCCCGAATTAATGGGCGCTGCTCAGCAAAGAACTCTTATGTACTGATAATGTACTAATTTGATGCGGCAATCTTGATTCTCAACATCATGAAAGTCGCTACAAATCACTACAGGCTACAAGTCGCTACAGACTAAAGGTCACTGCAAATAGAGGGCTGGGATAAAAATAGGAGAAAAAATGAAAAAAAATAGCGGAAAAAGACAAAGATACAAAATTCAAAGGCGTCTCGGCTGTGAACTGCCTGGATTAGGAAAGGCTGGAGCACTAGACCGTCGCCCCTACCCTCCCGGACAAAATGGAAATAAAAGAAGAAAGTACTCCGACTACGCTCTTCGATTGGAAGAAAAACAAAAAGTCAGATTCAATTATGGGCTTAAAGAAGAACAACTCCGTCGCTTTATTAGACAAGCAAAAAGAGGAAAGGGTACAAACTGGGTTAGCAAACTCGTCGGACTTTTAGAGTCTCGTTTAGACAATGTCGTGTTCAGATTGGGCTTCGCCCCCAGCATCAGAGCTGCCAGGCAATTAATTTCTCACGGCCACATTCGAGTTAACGATCAAAAAGTAGACATTAGCTCTTTTGTTGTGCCAACAGGCTCTCAAGTTTCTGTGTCTGAAAAGGCCCAAAATAACCAATCTTACCTAAGAGCGAAACAAGCCCCCAGACTGGAAGTTCCCGACTATTTGAGAAAAGAAGAAGTCAACGGAAAAGAGGTTGGGGTTATTCATGCCACCCCTAGAATTGAACACGTTCCTTTTCCTTTTGATGCTGGTCTCTTTACTGAGTACTACGCAGCAAGAAAGGCTTAATCTAAGAAAAATGTTACGAGGGGCCTTTTATGGGGGCCTCTTATCCCATTCCAAGAAAAATAATTGTCTAAAATCTTATGAATGTGCCTCACGCGCAGTTCCGCAGCCTCGAGGCTGCGACTGTGTGAGCATGAGGTGCGTTCATAAGATTTTAGACAATTATTTTTCTTGGAATGGGTCTTATTCTTTTGTTCGTCAAATTGGCGATGACATTACTTCCTCTTCAACAAAAGTGAAATTTTTAAAGTTGGAGCTTTTTTAGTGATGTAGACTTAGAAAGTCTACTTGAAGATCTGACCAAAACTCTAATTGATAGTTCTTCAAAAAAGGCTTACCCAAAATATTTGGACATTTTTCACACACATAAAACTCCAAATCTCCCACTGATTTCCCCAGAACTAGGGCTCCAGAAATGAGAACCTTGTGCACTTGTAAATTGCGATCGTTGAGCTGAATAGTTTTAACCGAATCAATATTCTCAATAGCTATCCTAAGCTCCTGAAGAATATCAGTGTTCACTAAATTCATATCGACATCATCAAATACCGAAAAATACTTTACTCGAGTATGCTCCTTTAAAACGAGAGGCAAATAATAATGGACACCATCAAGACTTAATAACGTCCAATTGTCTTCAGCACCAGCCTCACTCTCAATTAAGGATGTAAACCTTTCTTGAGCAAGAAAACTGTACCAATAGTCGGATGTCTCTGGGTGTCCACTCGTTATAGCCCCAATAAGACTTAAGGCTGTACTGGTCTGATTTGACTTAAAAAAATAGTCCGTTGACAACTCCGCTGCATCAAAAAAAGTTGGGTTCTCTTTTAAGGCCCCCAATATCCAACCCAATCCAAGATCTGTCTCACCGGTATGAAAAAGAGACAAGCCATACCAGTAAAGAACATCAAAAGATCTTCCCCCCAAACTAAAGTAAGCCTTTAAAGGAGATTGTGATTTCTTCCAGTCCTTTTTTTTGGCCAAAATAATACCTAAGTTGGCCAACCCCAATTTATTATTCGGATTAATTTCAATAACTTTGTTGAAATACTTCTCGGAACACTCGAAGTCTCCAAGAGAATTACAAATAGCACCTAGCTCAATGTAATTATCAAGACTCCTTTCCACAAAAATATTTTTAAGTTGGACATAAGTGGCCTCTAGACTGTGCTGCTTCCACAAAAAAGATTGAATTAAGATAAATAAAAGCAGTGTGGAAAGAAATATAACCAAGAGTCCCCTTATAAAGGGTTTAAAAGACTCACGCCCATTTACTGTATTTACTAAACGACTTTGAATGCCCACTCCGTACAAATCTAACATAGGTCTATGCACTTAGCATTAAATTTTTGGCCATCAATTTTGCATAAGTAATTAACTCGGAGGTATTTGTGGATAGAGATAGCAATCAGACCAAGGTCATTAATCGGAGCATTTCTCAAAAGATGTTTTATGAGCGCGAAAATCTGTGCCCTTTGTGCAATCATGAACTGACTATAAAAACGAAAGTTTTAGAAAATAATTTTACAATTGATGAAGAGGCTTACTGTAGCCATTGTGAAATGGTGACAAGATCCAAATCTCACAACATAAATTAGCCTGAAAGTGTCAAAGCTGCCAACATAAGATGGAAATTTGACGAATTGAACTCTGCAAACCGTCAAGGAATTGACTTCATCTGTTGAATTTTAACAGATGGAGGCGTGAACAAGTGGCTATAAAAGACTTTTGAAGCCGCACCAAAGCCCATAAAAATGAGGCCCCACTTTATTAAGCCACCGACATAAGGTGCCCAGGACAAAAGCTCCAGTGAAACCAAACCCAGAAAAAGACTGAAATAGAAATTACTAATTCTAAAGCTCTTAAAAAAACTTAAGATCTTAACGGCTAAGAAATTTGCACTATGAATATATCCAAAAATAAAAAACAAGAAGTACAGAGTAAATTGCAAAGGCATTAATGGAATTCCTATTACGGAGAGGGCCAAGATCATTATTGAGGGCACTACTAGAAATAAACTAATAAATCCCCAAAACAAACTCTCTCCCATATTTTCCTTAAGTCGCTTTTCTACTTTTTTTTGGTAAATGGGTGCCACATAATGACCAAGAAGAGCAAACGACATTAAGGCCAAAATTTTGAGTAAAAACATAAAAAATTGAGTCATATCGCTTCTCAAGAAATGACCGAGGTCGGACTCCTTTATTTTTCTAAATAAAAGCAACCAGCTCTCCTCACTCAATGGCATTCCCACACTCACAGACTTCCCCGATACCACAGCACCTGGATCTGCCGTCAAATGCCCCCCTAATGTATTCAACTCATTTTTTATAACTGCGGTTGAATGAAGTCGAACATTGCCACCAATCATGACAAGTTTATCAACCTGACCCAAGATATCAGCACTACCCGCAATAACAACAACCTCCTCTAAGTGCTCGTCCTCTGTAACAACGAGGTGGGAGCCCATGACAACTCGCCTTGTGCCCTCTGAGATGATGCCGCTCAAAGTCCCATCCGTTGGCAGATCTTTCTTAGCCTTTGCAATTATGGCCTGCACCCACTCTTGAACATGAGAAACACTTTCCCGGCTATCATCAAATTCTCGATATCCAGCAATTAGGTCGTATTTTCTATTTAAGTTACCCGTAACTATTGGAGCCAATGTCTCGTTAGTCAGAAGAGCTAATTCTAAATTTTCGACAAAAACCTTAACCGCTTTATTCTCTTTAAAGTCAGTAGGGCTGACTATTTCCACAGAAACTCTACCAAAACCCATTTTAACAGAGACTTCTAAAGGAACTGCCGAATAGGCCGGCGAAAACAAACCCATCATTAAAAAAAAGATAAAAGCTACGCAATGAGATCTTAATAAAGACTCCAGATGGATTTTGCTCGTCATATTCATATTCATATTCATATTCATATTCATATTCATATTCATAAGCTTACTTATCAGCACAAAAATCTAATCGATAACTGCGCATATTTCTGGTTTTAGATCATGCAATTTATCCTGCATTGAAACAATTGTAAACGTATGAACTCTAAGGTTTTAAATTTTTGTTGTTTTAAGGTTATTCAATCCCTATTTGAGATAGCCTTTGCCCTTTTTCAAAGCCTAAATGACGTCATAACAGAAATTTGTGACTCTTCGGGATTAAAAATTTTGTATCTCCCCCCTGGCTCAAAGGGCCCATTGGGTCGTCGAACATTTTTAGATTGCATTAAACCCGCCCGGAAATTTACACCACTAATATTAAAGAGAAAATAAAAACCATTCTCAAAATAGTCTTCAACTCGGTTGCGAATGTTTTCGCTTGCAAAATCATAATAGTATTGATGACGCATTCCTATCTGAGCCGATATTCCATAATCCACGCTAAAAAACTTAGTTTGCTCAAGATAATGCCAGATTTGACCATATCTGTTTGCCCGGGAGTTTCCAAACTCCGTTAAATATCCTCTTTCTCTAAAAAAAGCATACCGGGGCTCCAACATATAAGTTGTATGCCATCCATAGCCCCACGGCTTGCTAAAGTAAAACTTTCCCCTAAGCTCAGTAATTTTCCCTTGTCTTTTTGCATATTCTCCCTGAGGTAAATACAAACGCAAGGCTCCCGTTAAACCAATATCACCGGGGAGCAAAACAATATTGTACTTAGAATACTGAATGTACATATCTCCCAATTCAATATCACCCTTTACAATATCCCTGCGAAACTCATCATACCCAGCGCCGTTGATAAAAAACTGAGGTCTAAAGGAGACCATTCCTCCGTTAAGCCGATAGTTAAAGCTTAAATAGTTGTATGTGGTTAATCGAGCCGTCCCTCGCTCCGTATCACCTAAGTTTTGTGTGGCCCAATTAAAATAGGACAGTCCCCAAGGACTATATCGCTTGCGAAAGGTGGGAATATCCATCTCTGGTAGGGTCGACTGTTGCATAATGGTCTGCCCTTCACCTAAATTTTCTAGATTTACATTCTTTAAATTTTCAGCACTTTGATTCTGAGAAGATTTTTGAGCTAAGGCGAGGACGGGGCTGAAAAAAATGAGTGAGAAACACACAAAACACACAGGTCGGTATATATATCGGCATATATGTCGGTACATACGACTAGTCATTCATCCCCCCCGAGACAAAACTCAATAACAGAACAACTTAATCGGCAACCTAAGCTGAGATTCTCGCTGTAGATTTGTGCTGTTGCTGCTAGTTTCCGGCTTCCCGGAAACTACTTGTAAAAATAGAACTCAGATCAACTTATATGGCAACCTCCTTTTAAATTTAAAATATTACTGTTGCAAGGCAGTATCATTGGCCCTTAGCTGCAAGCTTGTTTAAGTTGGTTCTGAACTTTTACGACAAGAGAGGGAGCCCATGAAAATTCAAAAATTAAAAAATATTATTTTTCTTGCACTTTTATTTCTGCTCACATCTTGTGCAATAGGAGCCAAAAAATACACTCAACCACCGGAAGGCATCAGTGTAATGGCTTACAATCTCGAGAATTTATTTGACACTCAACATGATAAGGGAACTGAAGATCACAGTTACCTTCCCTTAAAGAGTAAACAAACAGCAGAACACAAGAAAATCTGTATGAAAATCCGCCACGGAAAATACAAAGATGAATGCCTCAACATGGATTGGAGTGAGTCTGTGTTAAAAAGAAAAATGGAGCGCCTAGCAAAAGTTGTACTTCAAGTTAATGGGGGGAAGGGGCCAGATATTTTAATTATGGAAGAAATTGAGAACATGAATGTTCTGACGCTTTTTAATGACAATCACTTGAAGCCTGCAAAGTACAAAACAAAGGTGCTGATCGAAGGTTTTGACAAAAGAGGTATTGATGTCGCTGTACTGTCCAGACTTGAACAGTTTCAACCCGCAACACTTCATAAGATCCCCTACAAAGCGAGCAAACCCGAAGATCAAGAGTGGATGGATAGATCAAGAGGAATTCTACAAGTCAACCTATTGTTGCCAGATAAAACTCCACTCGTGGTTTATGGTGTTCACTTTCCCTCCGGTGCTAACCCCACGTACTGGAGAAAACAAAGTGTAGACCACCTCAACCATCTCTTAAAAAAGGTGCCAAATGGAACCTTGGCCATTGCTGGCGGCGATTTCAATATTAACTCAGAAGAGGACTCCAAACACAATCTTTACGAAAAGGACCTTGGCCAACACTGGCTGGTTTCACACATTATGGGCTGCGGTGAATGCGTAGGAACTAATTATTACCGCACCAAGAGACAATGGTCCTTTTTAGATGCACTTTTGTTTCACAAGGATATGCATCCGACAGAAGGAAAGTCCAACTGGATATTAGATGCTAAATCTATAGCTGTTCCTGAAAGTGTTGTGTATCAGAAGAATAGGTTCATGTCTCCAGCTCGCTTTGATGAAAACAGTCCCGTGGGAGTTAGTGACCACTGGCCTGTATTTGCTGTCATTAAACCTCGACCCAAAAAAGTTTCATCGTCACCATCATCTTCTTCACCTGCCCCCTCACTTGAGAAATAACAGATCAAAGGGCGTTTTTGGCTGAGCCAACTTACTCAGATTTAAAGTCGAGTCTAAGTAGCACTTTGCAGGAATTTCAGTCAGAACCCCATCATCTTTGTGTAATACAATTTTATTATGGCTACCCTTGACAATCTCACCACGCAAGGACAAGTGATCACCTAAGCTTTGATCAAAGGACTCAAAAAATTGGTTTCTCCTCTGATTATGATTCGTATACTCGACAGACTCTAAATTTCCATTGATATAACCACAGGATTTGTCAAAATTGACACCAGACTCACCAATTGCAGCACGAAACTCAATCTTGTTTTTTTCATTTGTAAAAATATGGCGCTTGGACCCTGATCTCAAATAAACTGCACGGGGAGCAAAATGTTCCAACTCAATACTCGCATGTCGAATATCAGTAACTCTGTTTCTATTGATCATAAAATTTCCATCAGCAAAATAATTGTGATAGCCATTTTCCTCAATCACTCTAAAGCTAGAGCTAGTTAAGTTTTGAGTAAATTGACCTTGAGAGGAATAGGTAAAATAGTATTCGCCAGTTCTACGCCTCACCAAATACATTTCTCTTTTCTCATGTAGTCGAGCCTGACTACTGGACCTATAACGCACATTTCTGTTATTGGCCTTAAATTCATGACTAAAATTAACCGTTCTGTAATCCAAACTCTTCAAAATTCCGCGCTGAACTTCAGTCCCCTTAATGGTCGTATCAAAATGAAGGGTGTAAAACTCCCGTCCATACAACTTCGTACTCGCTTCAAAACTGGCTAATGA
The DNA here is from genome assembly GCA_964502735.1 of uncultured Pseudobdellovibrionaceae bacterium. Lineage (GTDB taxonomy): Bacteria > Bdellovibrionota > Bdellovibrionia > Bdellovibrionales > UBA1609 > JACKAN01. The sequence goes on along the minus strand of CAZCYD010000038.1, from coordinate 1,731 downwards.
TGTGCAGCCATCAAAGTTTAAAACAAACTCCACCAAATGAGGCTCATCTTGAAGCACATCAATATAAACGTCGTTACGCCCTCCCCAACAACTTTTTAACAAGTCGTAACCCGGAAGATCCTTAAAATTAATTCGACTGGGAGCACTTTGCCATACCATAGCCAGACTTAAAACTCTATGCGGCTCTAAAAGCCTTAGTCCGCTGAAAATAGCGACATCTAACTTAGATCCATTATAGGCACTCTCTTGAATACGATTGTCGGGTTGAGGAGAATTTTTACTCCCCTTAAGGGGCCTATCCTTTGGAGCGCACGCCAAATTCAAAGCAACAAAAAAAAATAGTAAGATCCTCACACTCCACCCCCTAGTCAAGTTATAGAAAGCCTGAGAAGATTGTGTCAACAAGCAAATCAGCCTATTTAATTTACTCTTTTAATTTGCCTCAAAAATAGGCTTCTCAAAAAATAGCAGTAACCATGAGGTTATAAGCAATGCGGGGCCAATAGTTAAGGCCACAGCAATACCTGAGACTTCTGTTACGTAGCCCACGAGATAATGCATACTCACAATAAAAAGCGCCCCTATTGTAAATGATAGTGATATTGCGTGGGTGGATTTTTCTTTAAATGTTTCTGCAAGATAATCCATGCTCACTGCAAAAATAGGGGCCATCGTCAACCCACACAACGAGAAGAAAATGGGGGTCCAACTTAAACCTAAAATATAAACGAGAGCGGAAAGGGCTAGAGCGATCAAAAGAACTCCCCTGTTACTCAGTTTTTTGAAATCAAAATAAGTCGTAAGTAATCGACCCAACAATAAAAATACGAAAAATGCAGTTAGATAATACGTGGACTGTGATGGTGTTAACTCCGTGGTCCTTTGGATATATAAAACCAGTCTTGTTCCAATAGAGATCTCAGCTGACACATAAAGAGCCTGAACGAGAGCAATATAGGCCATATGTCCCAACTCTCTGCCCTTAGCTTTCGGTACCTTTATATGTACAGTCGATTTTTTTTGTTTCTTCACAAAAAGGGAGACTATGAATACTATAGCGGGAATAAAACTAAAAAGAACAAACCCCTTTCTCCAATCCCAATTCCAACTTAAAAAAATTCCAACCGAAAGAGGGGCAAACAAGGAGGCGAGTGCATAAAAACTGTGCAAACCACTAAATAGCCTGCGACGCTGATGCGGAGAAGCCCCTTCTTGTATGCAAACATGCTCAAAAACCTGAGATATCCCCATACCAAGCCCAAATATCCCACACCCAAAAAGTAAAAACTGATAATGTGGAGAAACCCCCATGAGAAAAAAACCCAGAGACAAAAGAAAAAGCCCCAATCTCAAACCCATTAGAGCCCCAATAAAGTTTTGAATGCGCGGGGCCAAATAAGAGCCCCCTAGGGCCACTAAAGAAGTGAGCGCAAAGAACCAGGCCCCTTCGTCATCGCGAAGTTGTAAGCTGGACATCACATTCGGGAAATAAGGCCCCCTAACATTGTCCAGAACTCCAAAGGATAACAATGCCAAATAAGAGATGATAATATAGGGCCAATATAAAAAATGAGTCTGTTGGGAACTTTCTGTTTTTTGCATGAAGGAATGAAACTACCAATCTTTGAGTTGGAGGTCGAGAAGATTTGTATGCAATTCCAGATAAAGCCCCGTGGTCTTAGGCTAAGTTTTTATGTCAATTCCAAAAAAGAATCGTCTAAAATTTTGTGA
>CAZCYD010000037.1:0-28984 GCA_964502735.1 uncultured Pseudobdellovibrionaceae bacterium | reverse complement strand
ATCCTCTATTCGAAATTTCTTAATAATTTCAATAATTTACGAAAGATGGTCGGGGAGACAGGATTCGAACCTGCGACCCTCTGGTCCCAAACCAGATGCGCTACCGGACTGCGCCACTCCCCGACTGAATGTGAAACTCGAATTTAGATTGCAATGCAAACAAGGGCTCCACCTAAATCTAAAGGAAATACTTTTAGCAGAGGTGTGGGGTAGGGGCTAGCAAAAATCTCAAGTTGGCAAAAATAAATGACACGCAATTGCTCAAGGCTATCCATCGAGTTTTTGTTGGTATCTGCCTGAAATGTTTATAATTTTAACATAAGAATATGCAAGTCTTTCAAAGAAAAGAAATAAACTTGTGCAGGGGCAACAAACAATTTCTTATTACAAGCGCATGAGCAACAAGAAGATATTTTCATCAGTACTTATCCGATTATTTTGTGTTTTGTTTATATCCACATGGGGAATTAGGGTCTTTGCTAAACTTTCTCAGGAAAGTTGGTTTTTTCAGGAGAGTTTGCTCCTATTGACAGACAACAGTCCTCACCTCAGTTTGGATCGACTTTTGGAAATCTTAGAGTCCGGGGCTCAGCCTTCAGAGCCTGAAAAGGAATTTCTTGATCGCCTAACTGAAGTGGCTTTTGCCGAAGGGCTACAGTTTAAAGAAGACGATTTGAGTTTGTTAGAGGAAAAGCTTAAAAGACAAAAACTTATGAGGTTGGCTTCTCCTCTCGTTATGCTCTCAAGTCACATCACAATTAGTCAAATTTGGGGGCCAGATTGGTGGGTTCACTTGTCGAGTTTAGCGATTGGAGGAGTGTTTTTAACCCTACAACAGCATCGTGATCCCGTGTGGGGAGTGAATTCCAAAGTTGTGAAATACAAGCAACAGATTGTGGCTTCAATACTTTTAGCTAGGCTTCAAATTCGCTATAGAGAAAATAGCGAGGGGTTTCCCTGGCCATTTAGTGCGCAACCTCAATGCAATATTTTGCTGAGTGATAGCCTGAGTAAATACAAGTTAAACTAGTGTGATACCGTTATTATGTATCCTAAAGTCCACACGTTTGTAGTTTATATTTTCTGAAAATATCAATAGTCTTAAACACCTAAAGTGCTAACGCAGCAAGCAAACCTGACCGAAAGTTATTGCCAATCACCTCAAAGAATTTTTAGGATTAGCTAAATGCGTTGTCTGAGTTTTAATGACTTTACTGGAGTAAACCGTTAGCTTGTCTCGCAAGAAGAATTTCAAAGAAAAACTAAAGACTTTAGCCTGAGTCGAGTAAAGAAGGTTTTTATTAGGCATGAGTTAAGGTTTTAGGAATTTAAATAATTTAAGTAAATAGGGATTAAGTAAAACAACAAGAATTCAACAAGGAGAATAGGCAATGAGAAAACTACTCGCGATCGTGTCTGTGCTAGCTTTAGGCCAGGCAGCAAATGCAGAGAGCAACTTTTCTACAAGTGCAGAGTCAAGAACTCGTGTACAAAACGACATGAACACAAGCGCAGCTAAAGATGGCGGCATCACTCAAAATGAGTGGGAACACAGGCTAAAGTTAGGCTTAGGATACAACCTTGGCGAAAAGCTATCTTTAAACACGACTCTTATCCACAACGCTATTTGGGGGCAGGGCAATGCTTACAGAGCTGGCGATGCAGCTGGGGCTAGTCCAGTAACTGGTGACGATGGACCTGGTATCCGCAATGGTGTAGGTGATGCTCAGAACATGCTTTTAGTCAATGAGTTCTATACTACATGGGCGATCAGCGACTCCACTTCACTTCGCTTTGGTCGAGGATCTTTCACGCTGGCAGACGGCTCAGTTGTCAGCGAGAACGATTGGGAAAGAAATCCCTATGCTTTTGACGGCGCCATGATCACTCACGACATGGAGTTTGGACGTCTTTCTGGCTTTTTCGTAAAGTTTGCCGATCTTGCCAGAGGAGAAAACGCTATCGAAGATCCTGAAGTGAATGCTTACGGATTGAGCTTAGACATCAAAGCTGTTCCTGACGCTATCAAAATGTTGAACCTACATGCTATAAAAGTAAACCAAGATGAGCTGGATGCTTCTACAATGGCTGGTCAAGACATCATGAGATATGGTGTGACTGTTGGTGGCGAAACTTCAGGTGTAGATTTCAACTTCACATACGCCATGGTTAGCGGTGAGCATGTAAGCGAAAGACTTAATCGTGGTTCAGCAGGCAACCAAGATATTTCATCTACTATGATGGATCTTAAATTGGGTTACACTCTTGAAGATGTAATGGGTTTAAGAGTTGGTTTTGATTACCACACTGATTCAGGTTCATCTTCTGCAACTAAAGATGAGACTTACGACAGTTTCTACTACCAAATGCACCAAAATGCAGGAAAAATGGATATCTTCCGTTGGGGTAACTTGACTTATATGGGTGTGAACTTGTCTGTAAAGCCAATGGAAAACACCACTGTTGGAGTGGACTACTACATGTTCACCAGAACAGAAAAGAAGGATAACACTGTGAACCTTGGCAGAAATGCAAACGGCTTTGCTGGTGTTGGTATTTTAGTTGCTGACGAAGACGATCTTGGAACTGAAATTGATGTATGGGCTTCTCATAAGTACGACAATGGCTTAGAGATTAAGGCTCGTTACAGCATGTTCACTCCTGGCGATGCTTTCAAAGGCAGTGCTGAAGACACTTACAGCTTAGCTTTCTTAGAAGCCAAAGCAACTTTCTAAATGTAAGTTCAGTAATAATTTAGAAAGAATTTTTCTAATTAAAAGCCGAGTGAAAACTCGGCTTTTTTATTTTACAATCAGTGGGGTATAGTTAATAGATCGCAGTTTGTGGAACATATTCACTTTCGATTGCTCCTTGGGGTTTAGTGGATTAGTATAAATAAAATCATGGCAAATCATCTTGGGTACATTTCCTTTTTAAAAAGCATTATAGTTTTTTTAATCTTTGGCGGCCTACTGGGGACTCTCCCTTCGTTGGCAAGAAGCGGGGGGAAGATAGAGTTAATTCCAGCTTTGAGCTCTGAGCTTAACTCGGTTTTAAGAAGCGTAGACGATTTGCACTCAGCCTGCATCGCCCAAGATGAGCGACTTATTGAAGAAGCTATCGAAGAAGTTATTAAGAGTCTTTTAAAGGCTGAAAAGAACTCACCTATGGCTCAAGTTCAACAGACTCATTTGGTTAAAATTTTAACTGCTGCAAAAAAGAAGTTGGAAGACAGTCAGGGGCACACCGGAGACACTCGTTTAGAACTATTAAGAGAAGCTTTTAAGGATCTCGTGCAGATATCTAGAGTTTATCAGCTGGAACCTTACAATATTTTCTTTTGCAATCGAGATAATAGCCTATGGTTGCAAAAAAGTTCTCGCCCTCATAACCCCATTAATCCCAAGAAATACGGAAGTTGTGGTAAATTGGTAAGATAAAGAGGGTGTCATGTCTTTAGATAATTTTATTGCAAAATTTCCTCCCGGATTGGTGGCCTTTGTCGTTATTACCCTTGGTATTGTTTTTATTATTCTTAATGATCCTCCTAAAACGGTTTGTGACGCGGAAGAAGATGTCTTTAAAAATAATCACCGGCATTTTTTGGCGCCAAACTCAAAATCTACAAGAGGGCTTTCTAAATTTGACGAACAAAAAGAGCTCTGTAAACAGGGGAACGGGCCGGGGGGATGTTATGAGTTCTTTACTCAGGTTCGCAGTTTAATAACGAGTATCGAGGGAGTCTCCCGCGACTGTCGAGAGCAAATTGCCGACATTGATTTGGTAAAGAATGCCTTTTGGCAAACTGCAACTTTGTTTGTTCATCTGGCATGGGGGGCTAAGCCCCCTGAGAATGTGTATGAAAAAATTGGGTGGCTCGACTACGCAGATATAAATTTATTTTGTCGATTGCAATCTAAAATTCAGGATATATATGGCCTTACTCAATGGCAGGAGTTCCAAGAAACTATGTTTGCTCAGTTGCCTGGTGCCAATACTTTGCCCAGAGAAAAGGCTTGGAATCTTATGCTTCTATCCGTTCGTTGCAATCAGTATCAGTAGTTGATTTTTTTGTCTCTAGATAGATTTAGTGTAATAGCTGTAGCGACAAACTGCTAAACTCTAGCCTTGGAGATCCGTCGGCTATTTTGCAAAGCCCCTCTAAGCGTAGGTCTTCAACATCTTTGTGTTGAAGACTCGCAATAAGAGGTTCGTGAGGTTTTACAAATTTTAATTTTAGATTCCAATCTTTAGGGTTGAGACCATAAAGCTTGAGTTGGCTAAGTAGATTCATAATTGACTCCTTTGTATTATGGAGACAAGAAGCCACAGTTTAATGCCTGAGTCCTGAGCAGAAGGGGTTGTATTTTTTTAGCTTTTCTTTCCCTTTATTCCCTTTCCTCAAGAGTATGGGCGAGGCATTAAGGAAAAGAGATCAACTGTGGCTTCCCGTCGTGTTTAGTGGTATCTTATGCAAACTCTTGTGAAAGTTGAATTTCCACTGATTCAGGCTTGAGGTGCGAAGTGTCCGAGAAAATTCGAACAGCTAATTTTAAAAGGCTGGCAATAGTTTTAGTTGTAGAAATTTTAGCAGTTTTTTTTATCGTCGGAATATTTAAGTGGGTTGATGATAGAATGTGGGCAGCTAAACTCGCTTCTTTGTCATTTGTGTTGCAGGGCGCTTTTATCCTGTGTTGGCTTTGGCCCTGGGGGCGTCGCAATTGGACATTGACAGTCCCCACCATGCTTCTATTTCAATTTATTTTTGTTTTGCCTATGGCGGGGTTTCGCTGGCTTACGGACTTGCACTTTTCGCAATTAAAATGGATGGGGATGACTGGGCCAACCTTGCATTCCTGGTCCTCTCAATTTTACTATCTACTTTTTATTGCGACGATAATAGACCTCATAGTCGCCCTTTACAGGCGTCTTCCATCTAGATAAATAAAAAAGCATATAAAAGTTCCCGCCCTCTCCTTTCATTAAGCGGGTCGACGAGATGCGTGTCGGGATTATAGAGAGGGGGTTAGAACATCAAAATATCGAAAATCAGAAAAATGTTAAATTTCTAGGGGTTTAGCCGAGATCTGCTCAGGTCTTTGGTAAAAGTCGTAAGCTTCGTTGCCAAGAGGTAACAAAGCTAAAGAACGAGCTTTCTTTACAGCCTTTGTAAGGCTCCTTTGTTGGGCCATACTGAGCTTGCTGATTCGAGAAGGAATGATTTTGCCGCCATCCATTAGGAATTTAGACAAAGTCACGGGATCTTTATAGTCAAAAGTAAACTCTATAGGATACTCTGCTCTGAATTTTGTGCGTGCTACTGTTTTTTTCAAAATAAACCGTCCTTTTAGTATCTGCTTTAAGGTCTGAAAGGGACTTATACGACAAAATCTGGTTGCCAACAAGCTTCTTTTTAATTATACGTAACAATTCATTAGTAGAGATTAAGTTCAAAGGCGTGAGGAGTTAAAAATGTCTCGTTGTGAATTGTCAGGAAAAGGCCCCGTGGTTAAAAATTTGGTGAGCCACTCTAATATAAAAACAAAGTCGCGAGCTTACCCAAATGTTCAGCAAAAACGGCTATTTAGCAAGGCACTCAACGAGTTGGTTGGACTCAAAATAGCGACGTCTACACTGAGGGCCATGGAGCATTCTGGTGGTTTTGATGGCTATATTTTAAAACAAGATGATTCTTTGCTTTCTAAGCGAGCTTTGAGGGTAAAAACGAGAATTTTAAATAAGTTAAACAGGAAGAAAAGGGCTTAGGAGTTGACCATGAAGTTGAAAATTGCCAAAGGCGACAGTGTAGAAGTCATTTCGGGAAAGGATAAGGGCCGAAAGGGCTCCGTTTTGTCCCTGGATAAAACTCGTCTCAAAATTAAAGTGCAAGGAGTGTGCATGTTGACTCACTTTAGTAAAGAAGATGGGGTTCAACAAAAAGAAGGCTTCATTGACTATTCTAATGTCAAGCTTTTGGATAAGAAGGCCGCCTCTAAAAAGAAGGTGGCAAAGAGCAAAAAGTCTACAGCTAAGGCCTAATTGCTTATAAAGTTAAATTTTGTTATATTCAGGCCATGAACATCGTGGCCTTTTTTTTATCCTCAGTTTTTGTTCTAGTACTTTCGGCCTCTGCTTTGGCTGAAGCTCCAAAGGTTAAAGAGTTTCATATTTGCTCAAATAAAAAAATTATTCGCACAATCAGAATTGATGTTTTGGAGGATAAAACTTGCCAGACAAACTACACGAAGGCAGGGGTTGACAAGGTTGTTGGTTCTGGAGCTCATTATGAAAGCTGTGTTCGCTTTTTGGGCAATGTGAAAACCAATCTTGAGGGGGCGGGTTGGAATTGTCGCAAAGTGAACTCTGTGACAATGACATCCTCCAACTGATATGAAGGCGGAGATATCAATTGCCATCATTCAAATGACCTCTACAGATAGTCCAGATCAGAATTTTAAAACTATTTATAATCTATTGGACTCAATTTCAGATCCCATTGATTGGGCTTTTTTTCCTGAAAATTCGATGTATATGAAAATTGACGAAAATAGTCCAAAAATTGCATTTGATTTAAATGAAAAATACTTTGTTGAACTTCAAGACTTGTGTAAACGAAAGCAGTTTCCAGTTTTATTGGGCTCTGTACCGGTTAAGAAACCAATGGGAGTTTTTAATTCTACAGTAGTTGTTAATGCCATCAACTCAGTTGCCGTATATGACAAGATACACTTGTTTGATGTGGATGTTGAGGGTGAAGTCGTCTCTCGTGAAAGCGATAATTTTGTTGCCGGAAATGAGACAATTGTATTGTCCAAGGATGGGTGGCGTTTGGGATTGAGTATTTGTTACGATCTAAGGTTTTCTGAGCTTTACTCACAATATGTTAAAGACGAAGTGGATGTCCTGTTGGTGCCTTCTGCTTTTTTACCAACGACGGGCGAAGCCCACTGGCAGGTTTTACTTCGAGCTCGTGCCATTGAAAATCAATGTTACGTGGTGGCTCCGGCTCAAGTAGGAACTCATAAAGGCACAAGTCAAACGGGCACGAATCAAAAAACTAGGCATACATATGGGCACTCTATGGTTGTAGATCCATGGGGCCGCATTCTGTGCGATATGGGTCAAGAAGAAACCCCTCGATTGGAGATTGTAAATTTAAGTAAAGAAGAAATTAAAAAGGTCAAAACCCAAATACCTATGAAGCAGCATCGCAAAATATTGTGGGACAAGCCTCAGAAAGGTGAATCAAGATAAAGTGGATTAAGATAAGGTGTATTGGCATTAGGTGAATATTAAAAATAGCGGAGAATTAAGAAATGTTTGAAGTGATAAAGAATTGGCAAGACAAAGTTACTATTGCAGATAGAGTGGGTACAAAGGCATTGTTTTTTTTAGTGTTCCTATTTATAGTGCAACCTCTTACTCTTAGTGCCGCTGTGGACCTCAACAAGAATGATACTGACTACAATGAAATTGCCAGAGCTCGGAGTTACCCAGGCGGGAGTCAAGAAGAAGACCTTAAAGTTCAGGAAGTTTTAGTTGAGCCAGTGCAAACCGTGTACAAGTCCAATGTAGACGAAGAAATCATAAAAGACTTTAAAAAACAAAGGGAGTCCTCCACAGAGCCTCAAAAAGCTAAAGGAAACCGTTAAGTGCCAAGATTTTTAGCTTTAACTTCTAAAGGGCTAGGTAGTGTTTTAGAAAATGAATTAAAGGGCAATCAATACAAAGTCCTCAAGTCCTCCCAGACGAGAACACTTTTTGAGTGTAACTGGCAACGGCTGTACGAGGCCCACTTGCGATTAAGAACAGCCACTCGTATTTTAATGCCGGTTTTAGATTTTACTGCCTATAATAACGAGGAACTTTACCATCAAATAAAAAAACATGACTTTACTAAATATATACAACCTCATCAGAGTTTAAAAATAGTTACCAGCATCCACAGTACAGAGGGGCCGTTCTCTAACCCAATGTTTGTCTCGCAAAAGATTAAGGACGCAATTGTGGATATGTTTAGAGATAAATATGATCGTCGTCCGGATGTTGATAAAAAAGCAGATCTGCAGGTTTGGGTTAGAATAAAAGGGCCTCAGGTTTCCGTGAGCATTGATCTTACTGGAGAGTCCCTGACCAAAAGAGGATATAGAACTTTTAGCGGAGAGGCTCCTTTGCGCGAACACATGGCCGCAGGTTTACTTCTGCTTACGCAGTGGAATGGAAATCAGAGTTTATTAGACCCCATGTGCGGAAGTGGAACCTTTTTAATAGAGGCGGCCCTTATTGCTTTGGATAAGGGGCCAGGTCTGTATCGAAAGGATTTTGGTTTTCTGCATCACCTCAATTTCCAAAAAGAAGCCTGGGATAAAGCTAAAGTTGATGTTGAAAATAAAATCAGAAATAAGATGGATATAAATATTTTAGGCTATGATATTAACCCTGGCATGCTGGATGTTGCTCGTAAAAATTTACAAAAAGCGGGCTTACAAGACTCTATTAATCTCCAGCAGAGGGCTTTAAAAGATTTAAAGAATACAGAGAATGCTAAGTATATTATTGTTTGCAATCCACCCTATGGCGAAAGATTAAAGGGGAGAGATCGTCTTGAAGAACTCTATGGAGAGATGGGAAAAGTCTTAAAGCAGGAATTCAAGGGGTCAGAATTATGGGTTTTATCCGGAAATAAAGACCTCACTCCTTATTTGAGAATGAAGTCAGACAAGTCCTACAGTGTTGACAACAACAGTATTGATTGCAAGTGGCTTAAATATAGCCTCTTTTAAGCAGAAGCTAAAATTAATCAACAGTAAGTGTAGAATGAGTATCTGTAATGTTCGAAGTCGAAGATGTTGGAGGCACCACTTCAACATCTGAGGATGACTGTGCTGCCGTTGCTGACCTTAAAGTATTTATGTAGTTTCCTGAAGGCATGCAACAGCCTTTGAACTGAGTTGTTTGCTGCTCAGAAATTGTAAATTGAACTGAGTAATTAAACTCTGAGATATTAGAATCTTCAACAGCACAGGTTTCTTGTTTTATAGATGTCAATGAGCTAGATGTAGGAGAGTTGTGACTTTTTGCTGTTATGGTTTGAACATCGTTTTCAAAGTTACTGAAGTTAACCTTGTGATTTGCAATAATACTAGAGTCAGAGACTAAAGGGTTTACGATGACTTTATAAAATAGATTAATAATATCTATTGATCCAGAATCATTTATCAAACGCAAGTTTTTATTGTTTATATGAATAAGTAGATTTTGTTCATCATTTAATTCAGACTTGATTTCGCAGATAAGGTTTTGATTGTTAGAAACATATCCATTTTCCACTTGGTATTCACCACTTGTAGAAAAGCTAACTGATAGAAGAAGAGCCTCTTCTTTGTTTTGTTCTGTAGATGAGCAATTTGGTGAGCTGCCAACAATTTCTTGCTCTTGTTTTGAAATGCTAAAGAGCCCCATTCTGACCGCACTTAAGCTGTTGCAGGAGTCAGGAACGTTAGTCGTCTCGTCTATTGAAGAGGAATCACTATCTACTTTTTTGACAAGATTCACCTCGATCATAAGGCTAGGGTTGGCGCTCATGCTAGAGAGTTTGGCAATTCTGTCGTTAATTTCATCTCGTGAAACAACTAGAGACTCATTCACAGTTATATTGTCTTCATTTTTGGAGTCTTGTGTTTTAATATCAATTTTACCAAGAATATACCCGTGGCGAGCCTTTTGATCAAAAAGAACAACTTGGGCCTCAAGGGGAATAAGTTTTAAATTTTGATTTGCATTTAATGTCTGAATTTTCTTAACTTGAATAACAAGTTCTGTTTCTCTCATGTTAGAAGGGTTGTTCTTACTAATGAAATCCTGTGCTGCAGGGGCTTGGTCTTTTAGGCTTTCGCTTATGGTATTTTCTAATATTGAATTGTCGTTACTTTGGCCTTCTTCATTGTTCAAATTTCCATCTGTAGATTGTGAATTGTTAGTGTTTGTTTGGGAGCCAAGCTCTTTATCTTTGCCGTCTTTATTGTTAGCTCTGTCTGTTGTGGTATTTGTAGACTTATCTTTATTAATAAAGGTTTTAGATTCGAAGCCTTGATCTTTTTGAGCACAAGCCGTTGTTAGTAGGGTGAGTCCTCCAGCTAACGTGAAGATTAGAGGTAATAGTTTTTTCATTTCAAGCTCCTTCAATCCTTTATACTTTTGGGTTCGACCCTAAAAGTCGTTACCTTATTTGGGGTACCGCCCTAAAAGTCGCTACCTTATTTTGAGGTATCGTCTTAAAAGTCGCTACCTTCCCACGCCAGAAACTTTGCAACAGCAATGCCCCTTCAAATAAAAATTAAGGGGATTCTAATGTTGTTAAGCGACAGATTTGTCGTCAGAGTGACATTTATTGTCGACTTTCTGGCTCCCTCTCTGGTTAAAGAACTGGGAGACATCGTGCACAGATTGTTACCAAAGGTCTGGTTTTATTGGAAAAAGGCAATGCCTCCTGATGTGTCAATAAATTTAGAGTTGAGGAAGAATCTACACCATCTAAAGGGCTTTGCTTTGGAGGGGGCTTTAAATATTGCAAAAGCTATAAGTGGATTTAAAAGTTTTCCATTTCTTTAAGGATTTTATCCATTTTCAAAACCTTAATTTGCTGGGAATGGGTTTCTATAAGCCCTTTTTTAGACCATTGACTCATAACTCGAATTACGGATTCTACTGAGGCACCAAAGTGATCCGCAATTTCTTTTCTAGTTATGGGGATGGATAAAGACGTGGCTGAATTTCCCTCATACTTATTAAGAGTGTCTATTAAAAAATGAGCAATTTTAACCGGAAGAGGGGCTTTGATCAGTGTTTTTTGAGCCTGCAAAGTGGCAATTCTACTTGATAAAAGATTTTGAATTTTAAAAAGCACTTCTGGCCAATTCTTCCATCTTTCTAAATAGACATGCCTTGGAATTTTTAAGAAACGAGAGGGCCCCATCGAATAGGATGAGACGGGAAACACGGGGTTATGTTGACTCATTATAAAGGCACCTATAACGTCGCCGGGAGCTGAAAAGTGCACAATTGTGTCCTCACCATTTAGGGTGGGTTTGGAGAGCTTATAAGCACCGCTCAGCACAATTCCAAAGCTATCAGCAGGATCGCCCTGTCTGTAGAGAATTTCTTTGTGCTGACTTACGATAATCTTACCGGACTCACAAAGGGCAGAAACCGATTTTAAATCTAGATCAGAAAAAATATGAAAGTTAGAAACTTCGCTGATTGCGGCATCTAAGGCTTTACTGTCGTTCAAATTTCAACCCCTTAATTCTTCTGATTTAGTTTGTTTAGTTATTATATTTTTAATGCTTCTTTGCTTGCTATACAATCAATTTCAACGGGTTGTACCTCAAATCGTTTGTCTAAACTAAATTAAGTGGGGGCAGCAAGGGCAAAATCAGCCCCCTCCACACATCCCGCAGCATCGATGGTCTGATTTTTTTAACTTTAGCACTTCTACGTAGTGGGTTCCATCAGATAGGGGCTTCGACTCGAGTTGAAGGTTTTCAATCTTTGCCTCCTCAAATAGCTTTTTTATAGAGGTTAAATTTTTATTTGATATAATCTGGAATTTGCAGCCCTCCTTGAGTCCCTCAAATATTGAAAATATTAATCCTGAAGAGTAGTTATCCTCAAAATTGTCTGCATTTATTGTCGTATCTTTAGATGTCATATTGGAAGACGTCATATTAGTAACCATTGTCATTTTAACCTCCTTACATAAATGACAGGGTAAGGTATTTGTTAGAGTTTCAATATGATCTAGATCATTATGCTTTATTTTTTACTTTAGTAAGCTAGGAGCATCAGGTTTTATGGAGGGGAAATTGTCTAATAAAAAATTAAAGGAGGAGGTCTATTGTCGTCCAGAGGAGCTCAGTCTAAAGAGTTTTTTTGTGGGTCCTCAAGCAGAGAACGCGGAGGTTCTTGTTGATGAGGTTTTAAACGTTCTCCAATCGTGGATACTGTGGAGAAAATCGTGCTACCCTGAAGACGGCGACGCAATTTCGGTTCAAGACAGGGATAACCCTGAATTTCAGAGAAGAATAATGAAAATGCGTGAAAATGTGCGGATGTTACTTAACAATTTTTCCGAGGAGATTCCAAAATTTTCTCCCCGTTACCTTGGGCATATGTTTTCTGAAATTTCAATGCCGGCTATAATCGGCAACTTTATCGCGTTGCTCCATAATCCAAATAATGTTTCGAGAGAGTCATCAAGAGTGGGCGTTGACATTGAGGCCAAAGCCATTAGGTACCTAGGGCAAATGGTGGGCTATTCTACTTCAGCGGTTGGGCACTTCACCTCGGGGGGGACCGTGGCCAACTTTGAGGCTGTTTATAGAGCAAAGAATAGACTGATAAAAAATCTTTTTTCAAATCAAAACAATTCATTGCCCTTATTGGAGGCATTTTACACGTCAAGCCTCGGGGCCTCCCAACATTCTCGTGAATCGGTTCTTGATAGAGGTGCGCTTGAGATCTATCAACACATTAATGCTAAGTACAATGTACAATTTGAAGGGCCAGTTATTTTAGTTCCGGACAGTAAGCACTACTCTTGGGTCAAGGCTGCGGCCTTATTTGGATTTGGAAGAAACAATCTTGTTTGTGTTGATTTAAACAAATATGGTCAGATGTGTGTGAAGAGTTTGAGAAGTAAAATCGATACTTGTTTAAAAAATAATAAACCTGTTATGTGCATAACTTCGATATTTGGAACTACAGAATTGGGAACTCTTGACCCGGTGGACCAGATTAATAAAGTGATTTGCCACTATCGCAAAATGTACAATTTTAACTTTTGGCACCATGTAGATGCGGCTTATGGTGGTTTTTTTGCTACTTTAAGAGGGAGTCCATTTTGTACGAGTTTAGAGTCGAGTCTCATTCATGCACTAAGACGAACTACATCAATTACCATTGATCCACATAAATTAGGTTACGTGCCTTATTCTGCAGGAGCTTTTATTTGTAATAATCCTACCGACTACTTTCTTCACGAAGTTTCGGCACCATATGTAGATTTTGAGCTCAATAGAGATTTGGGGCCTTACACTATTGAGGGGTCTCGCTCGGCAACAGGTGCAACTGCACTGCTGTTGACGGCAGAGTGCATTGGCTTAGACAAAGAGGGATATGGTCAGATCTTAGAGAGAACCGTTCGAGTTGCGCATAAAATTCGCAAACTTTGTGTCGCGAAGTCTTTGCCTGTACTTTTTGTCAAAACAGTGGGCACAAATATAATTGGCTTTGCTATTGGTTGCCCATGTGACAGTTTGTCCGAAATCAATAATAAGACAAAAAAATTTTTAAAAATCGCCCTTCAAAAAGGAGATGTGAACGATAAGAATGCTTATTTCGTTTCAAAGACAAGTTTGGGTATCAATTACAGTCAACTGATAGAAGGGTTTTGCAAAGAAAATAATTTGTTTAAAGACAGCGAGGAGTTAGCTCTGGTCAGGCTTACAATAATGAACCCATTTATAGATTCATTAAACTCAAACATCTCTCATGTTGAAGGGTGTGTAGAATTTATTAAATCATGTCTGGAAAATTGAAAATGGTATATAGTACATACAGATTTGAATTATTAGAAAAAATTTGGCTATCAACTAGAAAAATTACTAACTTTGGAGGACAATGTGGAATTGGATAAAGCTGTTTTGGATAGCGTGAGCTTGGATAGAAATCTTATGATGAAAAAAAGAAAATCTTCAAACTCGGAGACTGAAGAAAAAAGTATTGTAAAAGCCAATACGCAGTTTACTAATGACTTTTCCAAAGAAATTTTTGATCTCACTTACAAATATGGAAATGAAAAAGATATAAATGATCGCCATTATGCGATAGCCGTTGATATTGCATCCAGTGAGGAAGCCGAAGCTCAAGAGTATTGGAAAATAAAGTACATAAATCTATTAGAAAATTTTAAATTCGTTCCAGGTGGTAGAATCACCTCCAATGCCGGCACAGGACTTAAGGGGACAACCTATATTAACTGTTTTGTCAGCGGTTTTAGGGGTGAAAAGCAAGACTCGATGGAAAGTATAATGGACGAGTTAAAGCGCCAAGCTCTGATATTGAAATCAGAGGGGGGATATGGTTTTTGCGCAGATGTTTTGAGACCGCGAGGAGCATTTGTTGAGGGAATTGGGGGAGACTCACCAGGAGCAGTTAAGCTTTTAGAAATGTGGGACACTCAAAGTGCTGTCATTACAGCGGGGAGTGGAAAAAAGAAAAATAACAATAAGGGAAAAGCCAAAATAAGGAAGGGTGCCCAAATGGTGACGCTTTCTGTGTTTCATCCCGATATTGAGGAGTTTATAACCGCAAAACAAACGCCAAATAGACTAACAAAATTTAATATGTCCGTTCTGGTTAGCGATGCTTTTATGGACGCTGTTGAAAATCACAAGCCGTGGAAGCTTGAGTTTCCTGACTACGAGGTGGCTAAAGAGACTTACGACAGGGAGTGGGATGGCAATCTCGATCAATGGAAGGCCAGAGGTTATCCTACAAAAGTTTATAAGGAATATGAAAATGCAAATACCCTGTGGAATCTTATAATGAATTCCACTTACAATAGAAATGAGCCCGGTATATTATTTTCTGATACAATCAATAGGCTTAATAATCTCTATTATGATGAATATATCAATGCTACCAACCCCTGTGGAGAACAAGTTTTACCAGTGGGAGGTTCCTGTCTTTTAGGATCGCTTAATTTGACTCAATTTGTAGACTGTGAACGTTCCAATTGGGATTTTGATAAATTGAAATCCATAATCCCTACAGCTATACGATTTCTTGACAGTGTCAACGACAGAACTTCCGTTCCACTCGAAGAACAAAAAAATAATTTAATAGAAAAAAGAAGGGTGGGTCTTGGGATTATGGGGTATGGGTCGGCCCTCATGATGATGAAAGTTCGGTATGGGTCTAAGAGAGCCTTGGAACTCACAGAAGATTTGGCAAAGTTTATAATGAACGAGTCTTATCGAGCCTCTTCTCTTCTTGCTAGTGAGAAGGGTTCATTTTTGAAGTTTGACAAAGAAAAATTCTTGGCTGGAAATTTTATAAAAAATCTTGATAAAGAGGTTTTAGAATTGATTGCAAAGCATGGGCTAAGAAACAGCCACTTGTTATCGATTCAGCCTACGGGTAACAGTTCTGTGTTGGCAAATAATGTGTCAGGTGGATTAGAGCCCTTATTTATGACTCGCTATATTCGGACATCTATTCAACCCTATGCTCCTCAAGAATTAGAAGTTCCAACAAACGTGGATTGGCAAAATCACACCTATACAAGTCAGTCGGGGCGGGAAGACTGGAAGTGGATAAAAGAAGGGGATGAGAGCCTATTGATGACTGAGTATCAAGGAGAAATTTGGAAGATAGACTCATCCAGAGGGTTGCTTAAAGAATCGCGGATTAAAGATTATGCCTTTCAGTTTCATGAGGAGCGTGGAACATGGGATGAGGGAGCTCCTTGGGCGGCAACAGCTTTTCAACTTAATATTGATGATCATATAAGCACTATGAAAGTGCTTTCTAAGTATATTGATTCGGCAATGTCTAAAACGGTGAATATTCCCCACGACTATCCCTATGAAGATTTTAAGAGGCTTTATATGGAAGTCTATAAATCGGGAACAATTAAGGGGTGCACCTCTTACAGAGAGGGAACTATGACCTCTGTTTTGTCAGTGGCAAGCCCCTCTGACAGCTCCACCTTTGTTGGTATTCCACGAACTAAAGCTATAAAGAGGCCGATGGTTCTTGACTGCGACATTCATCACCTAACAACAAACAACGAAAAATGGGTTGTGCTTGTAGGCCTGTTGGGTGGAGATCCCTATGAGGTTTTTGCCATGAAGCAGGAGCGATTGTTTCTGCCAAATAAACTTATAAAAGGAAAACTCATTAAAGCCAGTTCAGGAGTTTACAATTTGCAGACAGAAGACGGTTGGGGACTGGAAGATATTAGCACATTTTTTGAGTCGAATGAGCAAGAGGCCCTAACAAGGATGATTTCTACAGCTCTTCGGCACGGAACGGATATTGAGTTTATTGTATCCCAACTAATTAAAAGCGAGGGGACGATAACATCTTTTTCCAAAGCTATTGCTAGAACCTTAAAGAAGTATATTGGTGAAATTAAATCCTTAAAATGCGTGGATTGTGGAAGCGACAAGTTAATTATTTCAGAAGGTTGTTTCTTGTGTAAAGACTGTGGAAGCAGTAAGTGTCATTAACAGTATGAGTAGCAATGTTAGTAGTAGTGTCATGGGTTTGGGGTGTTGAGGGTATAACTTTATTAAATGCCTTCGTGATGGGCCTTTCATTGGTCTTTAAAAAAGAGAACTAAGAACTATAACTAAAGGGGGCTAGTGTGCTTAGATTTATAGCAGCAACTATCGCGGTGTTAGTTATTTCAAACTCTGTGTTGGCTCAGGGGGGGGTAAACATAGTGGGAGTGCCAAGCTTTGCCTTTAATTCAGATAGTGCATTCCTCAATTTTGGAGGGCCCAATATTAAATTTGAGTTGGGGTCACTTTTTGGTGGATTAAGCTTTTATCCGTCATTGAGGTATAATAATTCGATTGACGAGTGGACACCCATTTTGGGTTGTGGCCCGTACATGGGTAAGGATCATCTATTTTTGGCGCTTCCCTCTTATTACTACAATTCGACTTGGCATATGGCTATCGGATTGGGGTATAAGTTTTAGAACATAAACAATGAGACGGTATTATTACCTCAACTCGACTTAGGTTTGTTAAGTAAATTTAAGGCTTTTCATCGCTGTGAAGGTGAATATGATCAATATCATAACATCGGTAGAGAATTTTGTTTTAAGCTCCAACGTGTGGATGTTTTATGTCATTTTCACTACTGTTTTGATGGCATTGTAAAGGAGATGAGTATGCACCTAAAAGTTTGTAAGTTTTTCTGTAAGAAAGGAGAGTCGTGATGCTTTCGAAGTCACAAGCGCGAGCGTTCTTTGTATGGGGGACAGCTGCATTTTCGGCTGTTTTTATTGGACTGACAGTAGACACATTTCAAAGAATTCCAACTCAAACAAATGTTGCCGAGATGAACGAGCAAGTCATTAGAGGCAAACATTTATTTGATGTCAGTAATTGTATGGGCTGTCACACCATTATGGGAGAGGGAGCCTATTACGCCCCAGAACTCACTAAGGTTTTTGAACGTCGGGGCGAGACTTATATAAAGGCAATATTAAGAGATCCAGATGCAATGTCGGTGGGACAAAAGAAACGTCGGATGACAAACTATAAATTTTCTGAGGCCCAGATTAATGATTTGACGGCCTTCTTAACGTGGATTGGAACAATGGACCTCAATGGATTTCCTCCCAAGCCACCGCTCGCACAAGACACACAATCCGTCGCAGCTCTATCCTTAGACTCCGATCATATTGGCAAGCCTTCTCGCCCACCGGTTTTTGATCAACTTTGCATAACCTGCCATGCACTAGAGGGTAAGGGAGGGCTTGTTGGACCGGCTTTAGACGGTGTATCTGGACGCATGAGCCGTGAAGAGATAAGTCAATTTCTAAAAGATCCCTTTTCTGTAAAGGCGGATTCAAAAATGCCAAAATTACCATTAACAGGTAGTCAAATTGAAGATCTAGTAAACTTTTTATCAGAAAAGACGGTGGAGTTATAAGATGAAATATCAATCACAGAAAGTGGCTTATTGGTTTTTTGCTGTCTGTATGCTTTTGTTTAGCTTACAGCTTGTTTATGGTTTTATAATGGCCTTTGCTCATATGGGCATGGATGGACTCCACGATTGGATTCCGTTTAATACAGCTCGTACAACACATACGAATCTTTTAGTGATGTGGTTGCTTTCGGGATTTATGGGTGCGGCCTATTACATTATACCTGAGGAGGCCGACCGCGAACTGGTGTCTGTTAAACTGGCTTATGTCCAACTTATATCTTTTGTTCTGGTTGGAGTTACAGCCGTAATAGGATTTCACTTTGCTTGGTGGGAAGGTAGAAAATTTTTAGAAATTCCAAGGCCTCTCGATTATCTTGTAGTCGTCAATGTTTTGTTATTTATTTATTTAATTGGCTCCACGATTTGGAAAGGAAAAAGATACACAACGACAAGTTTAGTATTATTTTTTGGACTCTTAACAGCTGCACTTCTGTATCTTCCAGGGATGATAGATACAGATCATCAGACTCACGACTCGTATTGGAGATGGTGGGTTGTTCACCTTTGGGTTGAGGGCGTTTGGGAGCTAATAATGGGTGCAATTTTATCATTCCTGTTGATTAAAATGACGGGTGTAGATCGCGAAATACTTGAAAAGTGGCTGTACGTTATTGTGGGCTTTACATTTTTAAGTGGAATATTAGGAACTGGCCATCACTACTACTATATTGGTACTCCTCGCTATTGGCTTTGGATTGGCGGCGTATTTAGTGCTTTGGAACCCGTGGCCTTTTTAGGTATGGCTATTTATGCAATTGTTATGGCTAAAAAAGGTGGGCGCAATAACGATAATAAAACGGCAATGGCATGGACATTAGCTACGGCTATTCTTGCTTTTGTTGGGGCTGGATTTTTGGGTTTTGCCCACACACTCCCACAAGTTAATATGTACACTCATGGAACACTCGTAACTGGAATGCATGGGCACATGGCTTTTTGGGGGGCTTATGCCTGCTTAGTATTGGCCATAATTACTTATGCGATGCCTCAGCTGACTGGAAGAAAGTTAAATGATAGTGGAATGAGCGTGTTTGCCTTTTGGACATCCAATATCGGTATGATTTCCATGACAGTTGCATTTGGAATAGCCGGAGTGGCGCAAGTATACCTTGAGCGTCGTATGGGTATGGATTTTATGGTTGTACAAAAAGAGCTAGAGGTTCACTTTTTTGGACTTGTATTAGCAGCATCGTTATTTACTATCGGCATAATTGCCTTCGTTTGGAATTTTATAAGGTTTGGCAAGCCTGTAGGTGTAGTTGAAAATGCATAAACCACTATATCTTGAGACAGGTAATGAAACTTTAGTGTTTAGATCCTGTTTTCAGTCTAAACTTCCGCTTATGCTAAAAGGTCCAACAGGCTGTGGGAAGTCGCAGTTTGTTGAGGCCATGGCATTTGAGTTAGATGTGCCACTTATAAAAGTCGCCTGTAATGAAGATACAAATGCTGCAGATTTGCTGGGGCGGTATATTCTTAAAGGTGGTGAAACTATTTGGGTGGATGGGCCAGTTACCAGAGCCGCACGCCAAGGGGCCATGTTGTATTTGGATGAAATTGCAGAGGCTCGTGAGGATGTTATAGTGGCTCTCCACCCACTTACTGATCATCGACGAGAGGTCTACTTAGATAAACTCAATGAAACGGTAAAGGCCGACGCAAATTTTTTTCTTGTAGCCAGTTACAACCCAGGTTATCAGCGTGGGGTTAAAGAGTTGAAGCCTTCAACAAGACAAAGATTTGTGACTATATCTTTAAACTATCTACCTGAGGCTAAAGAAGCGCAAATAATTTGTGAGTTAACAAAGGTGGATCCTGGCGTGGCAAAAAAAATAGTGCAAGCAGCCAATAAAATTCGCATTAGTGAAAACCTTCACTTATCAGAGATAGTTTCTACTCGTTTATTAGTTTATGCTGCTGATTTGATTGCAAGAGGTATGGATCAAAGAATGGCCTGTCGGTATTCTATTGCCGAGACACTAACAGACGATAAAGAAACACAAGAGGCTCTAGTTGATCTGATCAACTTGATTGTGTAATGGATTACTTAGAGGGGCTTTTCCGGAAGCTAACGTCAACTCATAAACAGCGGGCAGAAAAGTCGGATTCGGCCTGTTTTTTTTCAGAGGTCGAAAATTATATTCAGTGTATCGTTGACTTGCTTTTTGCTTCTGATGAAAAAATAAGTGCGGTTCCTAGTTTGAATACTTGTGGATTTATTGGTGGCGTCATCTATTTGCCTCAATGGGTTAATCTTTTTGATGAAATTGAAAACAACAAAAAAGTTTATTTGTGGCTTTTACTTTCTATTTATGGAGGGAGTAAGGTCATTCCCGCAAATTGTCTTGTTAAGTCTGGTCAACCC
Organism: uncultured Pseudobdellovibrionaceae bacterium; assembly: GCA_964502735.1. Classification (GTDB taxonomy): domain Bacteria; phylum Bdellovibrionota; class Bdellovibrionia; order Bdellovibrionales; family UBA1609; genus JACKAN01. Next base: position 8,826 of record CAZCYD010000037.1, on the reverse strand, counting down.
AAGTCAGGTCAACCCAGTAACTTTATGCGGACTCAGTTCTTGTTGCAAATCCACTTGGTCAATAATTACCTTCGGCAAGAGTTTAATAGTTTTGAAATTCTGCAAAATTTAATATTTAACAGAATAAGAATTAAGTCTTCTATTGCGGAAAAAAAGCATTCTTTGTATGAAGCTTGGGTCAATCAGTTTAAAAGTTGTGAGCCCCCAGGCAAAGAAGTCGTATCTATAGTAAAGAATTTTCGCTATAAAAAAAATGAAAAGACTCCAATGTTTATGCAATATTCTATTCCACAGATGAGTTCGTTATCAGTTCTTCACGACTCTCCTGCTGCTAATCAAAAAATGCCAGAGCCAAAAAATGAAAATACAGACTCTTCTAACTCAGAAGTGGAAAATCCCGCATTTTCTCCACCAGAACAGGTTTCGATAGAGGATAAAAAAGCAGAATACAATCCTGTAATGCACTCCTTTGAGAAAATTGAAACTCTGGATGAGTATCAAGGAGGCTATCGTCCAGTAGATGGCGATAATGAGTTAGAAAATCATCAAAAAGCATTGGAAGAAGTCGATCTCAGTCATGTTACAATTGATGGCGACGCTGCCCAGTCTGTGTTTAAAACAAACAAGTGGGTTTTCTTTGATTTCAGAAAAGCTGAAATGACAGAAGCTCACGAGCTTTACCCCAAAGTGATCAAGTACCCAGAGTGGAATGCTCACAAAAAATTGATGATGCCTGATTTTTGTTCAGTCTACGAAAGAGAATTGAAAGAACCCTGCGTGCTGGGCGAGGAAGATGTACAATTTTTAATGATTGATAAAAAATTTGTTCATATTTGGAAGTCTAAGGTCTCTCATATTTTTAATGAGCCTTTATGGATAAAGCGCCAACGTCAGGGTGAAGAGGTTGATATTGACGAGTTTATTCGATTAAAATGTGCAATAAGATCAGGTAATACGAGCCTTGATGAGGCCATTTTTGCAAAAAAGGCTGAGCTTCAAAGAAGCCTTGATCTCACACTGCTGATTGACCAATCAATGTCAACAGACTCCTATCTAGACGGCTTACATATTATTGAAGTTATGCGTGAAGCTTTAGTTACTGTTGCTGAAATATTTGACACGGTTTTACCAAATATCGAGGTGAGTAGTTTTTGGAGTGCGACTCGCGCCCATTGTGAATATACGATTTTAAAATCTAGCCAACAAGCATGGTCAACTTTAAAAGCCAATCTTTTGAAAATGAAGCCTCGTGGTTACACTCGTCTTGGTCCTGCTATACGGCACGCCTCAGCGCGAATAGACAAGGGTGTCGGCAAAAGAAAGCTTTTATTCTTAGTAACGGATGGAAAGCCCACAGATCTTGACGGTTACGAGGGAAGGCAGGGCTTAGAAGATGTGAGAATGGCGATTTTGGAGGCTGAGCAGAAGGGGATTTATGTTTTTTGTTTAGCTATTGATAGAGGAAGCCAGAGTTATTTTAGGAGCATGTTTAAGCACTATCAATGTATACAAGGTCCTCGACAACTGTGTGAAGAACTGCTCAAGCAATTAGTATTGGGTGTACAGTAGGAAAATATTTGGTACATTATGATTTTTGTCATAACTGATACCAAGCCTGTAGGGCTAAAATGGAATCTATCAGAGGAGGACAAGATTGAGCACAATTCATTCAAATACATCAGATGAAATCGAGCCCTATCGTGTTTTATTTCCTATAGGAGTTACGGCCGCCCTGATAGCCATATTGATGTGGGCATTTTTTTCTTTGGGATGGATCAAATTCTATCCGAGAACTATCCACGCCACTTTGTTTTATTTTGGATTTTTTTATGCTTTCATCGCTGGATTTTTAATGACTGCTGTGCCTAGAATGACGGGAACAAAGTCTGCGAGTTGGATGGAAATTAGTGTCCATGTCTTTCTTATTATGATGCAGATAACTCTGGGCATACGCAATCAAGTGGACATTCAAATTTACTTGGCCTTTGCTCAAATTTCTTTTTTAGTTGTTTTTTTGGCACAAAGGTTACTTGAAGTAAAAAAAATCCCGTTTCCAGGGTTTTATTTTTTACTTCCTGCCTTTTTTTGGGCGATGTTTGGTCTAGTTCGATTTGCTCTTAATTTTGATACGAGTCTTTCTAAGCTTTTTCTATTTTCTGGAGAAGCCTTTGTGTTGAATCTAATTTGCGGTCTTGGCAGTCGATTAATACCAGCAATTTCTCGTCTGCCTAATGTTTCAACACCAGACATTGCGCAGGTTCAAGGTAATAAGCTGGTTTATTTGCTTTCTGCTCTGATATTAAACCTTGGTTATATTTTAAACTTGCTGGGACATTACAGGATTTCCAATTTGGTGTTATTGATAGCCATCGGTTTTATTGTGGTTTATTACTTTAAGATATTTCAAATGCCAACTCAGCTGGGGGTCTTAGGAGTGGGTCTTAAGCTGTCGACCTTATTTATTGTACTGTCGAAAGCGCTGGCTTACTTGGAAGTAGGCAACCGGCTTGCCACTGATCATATAATGTATTTAGGGGGAATGTTATTGATGACTCTTTTAATCGGAATGCGAGTCATGTTGGCTCATGGAGGTAGGTCTCTAGACTATGAAATAAAATCTCCTCTGGTTATAGGATTTATTACTTTGGTTTTGCTAAGTACAGTTGGAAGATTTGTGATGGGGGGCGACCTGACGTCACCTTGGTTTGCTCTCGCTATCTGGTTACTAATTGTGGCCACTCTTGTGTGGTTGATAAAATTTTTTCTAGTAACTTTTAAAAATCAAAAATATTGACTCATAATAGATCTAATGCCGCCTGATGGCTAAAGCTATAGAGGGGGTCGGCTGGAGATATAAATCTTTTGCTAAAAAACGAAATAGGTGAAAGTATTACTGACGTTAATCATATTCGAGCTGAGAATTGTGATGGCACAATACGAGGGTAACCCGGGCTTCAATCTACCTAGTCTGGGAATGATAATTAGGGAGGTTGTATGAACAAATGGTATTTAATTCTGGCGGCGGCGTTTCTTTTTACGGCTTGTAAAAATGAAACTGCGAATAAGCCCTTAGAAATGAAGGGTGAAGAGGTTGCTGTTTTAACGGCCCCTCCGTTTGTACCTCCTCCAATTACAAGAAAACACAATACAAAATTAATTGTAAATATGGAAATACTAGAAAAAAAGATGCCAATAGCAGACGGTGTGGACTACACCTTTTGGACATTTGGCGGGACTGTGCCTGGCAGTTTTATTCGGGTAAAAGAAGGGGATTTAATAGAGTTCCATCTTAAGAATCACCCTAGCTCCAAAATGCCACACAATATTGATTTGCATGCAGTTACAGGACCTGGTGGTGGAGCGGCAGCTTCTTTTACACTTCCTGGTCATGAAAGCGTTTTTTCTTTTAAGGCGTTAAATCCAGGTCTATATGTGTATCATTGTGCAACTGCACCTGTAGGAATGCATATAGCTAATGGAATGTATGGGTTGATACTTGTAGAGCCAAAGGAAGGTTTGCCCAAGGTAGATAGAGAGTATCAAGTTGTTCAAGGCGATTTTTATACAAAGGGGAAGTATGGAAAGCAAGGCTATCAACCCTTTGACATGGAAAAGGCTATAGATGAACGGCCCACTTATGTTGTGCTTAACGGTGCTGCAAATGCCATGACTGGAGATAAGGCAATTAAGGCCAATGTTGGTGAAACTGTAAGACTTTTTGTTGGAAACGGTGGGCCCAACTTAGTTTCTTCCTTTCATGTTATTGGGGAGATCTTTGACAAAGTTTATGTTGAGGGCGGGAACCTCATTAATGAAAATGTTCAGACAACGTTGGTTCCTGCGGGAGGGTCCGCGATCGTTGAATTTAAAGTAGAGGTTCCTGGAAACTTAGTATTAGTTGATCATTCAATTTTTAGAACTTTTAACAAAGGCGCTTTGGGGATACTTGCAGTAGATGGACCAGAAGATAAAATTATTTACTCTGGAAAAACTGCCGACAACGTTTATCACCCTGAGGGTGGAGCCATCCAGGATGTTCAGGATAAAGAAGAAGTAACAAAGGCCAGATCAAAAGAGGAAAGAATTGCTCTCGGTAAAAATATTTATGCTCAAAGCTGCGCGGCCTGCCATCAGCCGGATGGAAGGGGAGTGGATGGAGCCTTTCCAACGCTCGTGGCATCTGACTGGCTAAATAAAGATGTTAAAAGATCTATAGACGCAGTTAAAAATGGGCTTTCGGGTCCCATAGTTGTGAACGGAAATAAGTACGATGGTGTTATGCCAGCTTTGGGTTTGAATAATGAAGAAATCGCAAATGTTTTGACATTTGTTTACAATTCTTGGGGGAACTCAGGCAAGGTTGTGACTCCTCAAGATGCCGCAGCGGTTAAGAAGACTGGAGCGGAGACAGGAGGCCACTAGTCATGTGCCGGGGCAGCACGAGCTTCATTACGTTTTTTGTCGCCTTTATTTTGATGAAGGGAGTTGGGGTGGCGGCGGCTCTAGAAACAGTCAAGGTCCCATCTGGGCAACTTGTGCCCTTCTGGCTGGCACCCAAAGCCACAAAAGACAAGAGAGTCTCTACGATCAAACCCCTCAGAGTTGAGGGGTTTGAGGTTATGAAGTTCCCTGTAACAAAGTCGCAATATCAGGACTTCTTAAAACAAACGCCGACATGGAGGAAAGAAAACTCTCCACACCTATTTACTGACAGTTATTACTTAAAGAATCTGTCTTCCAAATCTGACAGAACTCCTATAACAGAGGTTTCTTGGTATGCCGCACGAGCTTTTTGTGAATCTAAAGGTATGAGACTTCCAAAGCTTTTGGAATGGGAGTATATGGCCGCAGCGTCGGAGACTAAAACAGATGCGAACAAGGATGAAGCCTTTTTGAGGCGGATTTTAGATTGGTATGGAGAACCACAATCCGGCCAGCTTAAACCTGTTGGCAGTGTATACAAAAACTTTTATGGGATTTGGGATTTGCATGGCTTAGTCTGGGAATGGGTAGAGGATTTTAATTCTAACTTTATAACCGGTGAAAGCCGAGAAGATGAGTCTTTTAACAAGAGTATGTTTTGTGGAGCCGGTGGTCTATCTGGATCGGATAAAGAAAATTATGCGGCCTATATGAGGTTTGCATTTCGTTCAAGTTTAAAAGGAAACAGTTCTGTATGGAACTTAGGGTTTAGGTGTGTAAAATGATAAAAACAATTGTGTTGCCTTTAATATTAGTCTTTTTTTTCGCTCCTGTAATGACAAAAAAATTAAGTGCTAAAACAGGAGATGCGAAAGTTGCAGCCTCAAAAACTGCAACTACAAAAGCTGCAGCCAAAAATGTTGCAGTTATGGAAAAAAACCAATTATCAGATCTTTCCTTGTATCACTTAAATAAACCATGGCGTGATCACAACAGTAATGAGTTTCAACTCACTCAGTTGGTAGGTCAGGATGTCGTGATTGGAATGGTCTACACAAAGTGTCCACACGCTTGTCCTATGATTGTGGCGAAGATGATGGAGTTTAAAAAGAAGGCCAACCAAAAGGGGCTAAATAAAATGAAATTCGTTTTAGCCTCATTTGATGTTGAGAGAGACACTCCACATCAGTTAAAAAGTTATATGAAAAGGCAAAACTTAGATGAAGATTTATGGACGTTTTTATCTCCTCCAAACGAGGCTACTGCAAGAGAGTTAGCCGTGGCTTTAGGTATAAGCTATAAACGTCTGGATGACGGTGAGTTTTCACATTCAAATACCATTACCTTGCTAAATAAGGAGGGTGTGCCCATAGCAAAGATTGAAAACCTTAATGAGAGTGTAGAGACTCTCATTAAGCCCCTATTTAAATAGTCCTATTATAAGGGTTTGTAGTTGGCATAATAGGCGGCAGCTACACCCATAAATAAACAGACTGCAAATAGGGCTTTGGATAAGGAAGGCTTTTTAATTAACAAGCCCACTACGGCACCCAGAATTAGCCAAACTGCAAGTTTTAACCAAACCCATAAAGGAAAGGCTCCGTTGATCCCTAGACGGGCCAATAATCCAAATCCACCAAGAAGTATAAAAAATAGAGAAACACCGTGAATAATCAGCCAAGGGCGTTTTATTTTTTTATTTAGCTCTAGCCCCTGTGCTCCGGCAAAAATGAGGGCTCCAAGCGACAAATAAAGAGCCATAATTCCTGCAATATGAACGATTTTATAAATTTCGTAGGGGATCATGCCAAGCTCCTTGTTTTTGTTTCAATTATTTCACTTCAATTAGCGGCAACATACACGATTTATTGTGAATTTCCAGCTTATATGAGTGTGTTTTTGATGTTGGAATGTGCGGGCCAATAGATATGCTGACAAAGCTAGAATTGCGCATAGCGATGTGAGAGGGGTGTATAAAAACTTTAAGTGTCACTTCAGGGGGCCTTAAGTTGAGGTTGACAAACGTTCCCATAAAGTAGATTCATTGAGGTTCGATTTTTTAAATAAATAATTTTATTTCAAGGAGATTTTGAAATGATGGCAGACATTTCTCTCGTGGCTCCAGGTGTTGGGGTTTTGGGTTTGGTTGCGGCGTTAGCTACCTATTTATATGTAGCAAAACAGCCTGTGGGTACGGATAAAATGCGGGACATTGGTGAAGAGATCCACCTCGGAGCCATGACCTTTTTGAAGGCTGAATATAGCAAGTTGGCTATTTTCGTTGTTGTCGTGGCGGCGCTCCTATTTTTTAGTTTAGGTGCTAACACTGCCATGGCCTTTGTTGCTGGGGCGCTTTGCTCTGGTTTTGCCGGTTTTATTGGTATGAAAGCTGCGACAAAAGGGAATGTGAGAACTGCGGCAGCGGCTAAGGATAAGGGCGTTGCAGCTGCACTTCTTGTGGCTTTTAACGGTGGGGCTGTGATGGGTCTAGCTGTTGCAAGTTTGGGCTTAATTGGATTGGGATCACTTTATTTTCTTTTTGGAGGAAATGAAAATGGTCCTTCGATAATCTCTGGATTTTCTATGGGAGCTTCTTCAATAGCTCTTTTTGCCCGTATTGGTGGAGGGATTTTTACTAAAGCTGCGGACGTAGGATCTGATTTAGTTGGAAAAATCGAAGCTGGAATTCCAGAAGACGACCCCCGAAACCCTGGTGTGATTGCCGATAACGTCGGTGACAATGTTGGTGACGTTGCAGGCATGGGTGCCGATATTTTTGAATCTTATGTAGGAGCTATGGTGGCTTCATTAACAATTGCTGCCACAATGTCTTTTGATACGATTGCTCAGTACTACCCATCAGGTGTCACAAACTCTATGTTGATGGGTCTGCCACTTGTTTTAGCCGTGATTGGGTTATTGGCTTCTTTAATTGGTATTCTGGGTATGAATATATTTAAAAATATGGATCCGGCAAAGGCTCTAACGGGTTCAGAGGTATTGGCAGGGGTTTTATTTTTAGGTGCAACAGCCTTCTTCTTAAGCACATTTGGGTATGGTTTAAATGTATTTTGGGCTATATTAGCGGGAACCATTGCTGGATTCTCTATTGGTAAGGTCACAGAATACTACACAGCTTCTGGACCCGTTTTTAGAATTGCAGCGGCTTCAAAAACAGGACCGGCTACGAATATCATTGCAGGGTTTGCTGTAGGCTTAGAGTCGTGTGCAGGTCCTTTGTTGCTTATAACTGCAGCCATATGGACATCTCATGAGTTTGCGGGCCTTTATGGAATCGCCATGGCGGCAGTGGGAATGTTAGCAACAGTTGGTGTGACAATGACTATTGATGCTTACGGACCTGTTGCGGACAATGCCGGTGGAATTTCAGAAATGTCACATCTTGGACCTGAAGTCAGAAAAATCACAGATGGTCTAGATGCGATTGGGAATACGACAGCCGCCATAGGTAAGGGATTTGCAATTGGTTCTGCAGCTCTGACTGCACTGGCTCTTTTTGTGGCGTTTAAACAAGCTTTACTGGCTAAGAGTGGAGCCGTTCTTGTTATGGACATCACCGATCCAAAAGTTGTCATGGGCTTATTTTTGGGGGCCACAGTTGTACTTGTGGCAGCAGCTATGACTATGACGTCTGTAGGTAAGGCTGCTGGAGAAATGGTGACTGAAATTCGCAGACAGTTTAAGGAAATTCCAGGACTGCTTCAGGGAACAGGTAAGCCAGACACAGCTAGATGTGTGGAAATTTCTACGAATGCAGCACTAAAAGAAATGGTAGCACCAGTTGTTATTGCTGTAATAGCACCTGTAGCTGTTGGTTTTGGTCTGGGAGCAGAGGCTTTAGGTGGAATGCTTGCGGGTTCGCTATTAACGGGGGTTGTTTTGGCCCTGTTAATGTCAAACGCCGGAGGAGCTTGGGATAACGCCAAAAAGTTTATTGAAACTGGTGCCGTTGAAGGTGAGAAAAAAGGCTCTGAAGCTCACGCGGCGGCTGTTATTGGTGATACAGTTGGTGATCCGTTTAAGGATACAACTGGCCCAGCCATGAATATTTTGATTAAACTTATTTCTATTGTGGCATTATTACTAGCGCCGTTGCTTTAAGTTTTAATAATAGCAATAGACTTAAGGTGGCTTATGATGTTCACCCAAAAGTGAACATCATAAGAATCAATATGTAAGAGCGAGCATAGACAAAAGTTTATCAAAAAAAACGATGTTCAAAGAACATCGTTTTTTTTTGCATTATGAATATGAGTTAAATACCACTTCAAGATTTAAACTTGTTCGAGCTTGTCATCAGGGGCTTGGTTATACCAATTTCAAAAAATATAATCGTCTAAAATTTTGTGAATGCGCCTCACGCGCAGTTCCGCAGCCTCAAGG
>CAZCYD010000036.1:0-29100 GCA_964502735.1 uncultured Pseudobdellovibrionaceae bacterium | reverse complement strand
TTAATTATTTCAACATCTTGCAACAAATCTGTGCACGATGTCTCCAAGTTCTTTAAACCGGAGAGTGTTTGATCGGTGGCAATAAATGTCACTGACACTGAAGTTAAACACACTTGGGAGGAGGTGTGTATATATAAAAATACAAGCTAAATCAAATAGTTATGTTGAAATTGGCTATGGCATAAGTTTTGGACCTAGTTCATCGAGGAGAGAGTTATGAAAAGAAAGCTTCTAACATCTATCATCGTTGTGACATTGGGTCTTGTAGCGAGTTGTACTGAGCAAGAGTTCAGTTCGATACCCAGCGACACTTGCGTCAACTTAAATAATGCCCACGGGGATGGATCGTGTGTACAAGATGAAGTGACAGGACTAAACACTCTCAGCTACCAAGTGGATTCGTGTAAAGCCGATATTTTATTTGTTGTCGATAATTCAGGCTCTATGTATGAGGATCAAGTTGAGCTGGGAAAACGGTTTCCTGACTTCTTAGCAGCCATAAATAAATTGGATTACAATATTGCCATTACAACCACAGATATTTCTATAAGCCCCAATAATTATGATCCTAATAATCCAGAACTTATAACCCGTCAGGATGGAAGATTGATTAAGTTTCCAAATGGTAAAAAGTTTATTAAAAAGGACACTGCTAATGCTCAAAATGAGTTCGAACAGACAGTTAGAAGAGAAGAAACTCTAAACTGTGATAATGGTAATAAAAGCGCCTGTCCAAGTAGTGACGAAAGAGGTATTTATGCCGTCAACTATGCTATTACTCAGGCGAAAATTAGGGGAAACTTTGGTGAGACTCGCTTCTTCAGACCCGACTCTCATTTGGCCATAGTGTTTCTTTCTGATGAAAATGTGAGGTCCGATGCGGGGCAGAGTCTTAAAAGTTCAAGTTCTATCTATCAGCCTACGTACGAAGATACCCCACAATCTATAATCGATTATATTGACAAAGAATTTGGGCAGACAAAAACTTTTAGCGCTCATCCCATAGTGATTCAGTCTAAACTTACTTATGCAGATGCAAATGGCAATTTACTAGGAGTAGATGATATAGCCTGTCATAATTTGCAAGCCTCACAGCAGGCCACTCGTCAGGATATGATACGCTATGGTACTTGGTACGAACAGTTGGCTATGGCTCAGTTGGGTACTGTGGATAGATCCACAATTAGCCGCTTAGGCGGTCTTGTTCCTGGGCATGCGGGGAGCATTTGTGCAGGAAACTACACGCCAGTATTAAGCAGAATAGGAGCTTCTATTGCTAAAAACTCTCAAGTTGCTGAACTGGCCTGTGAACCCATTGATCTTAAAGTTTCTATTGGGGCAAATCTTTTAAGTGAAGGTGATTACAGCCTAAACGGAAGAAAATTACAGCTTCCACCTACCTGTGAGGGTGTAAAAGTGACTTACAAGTGCCCTAGGACAATCTAGGTAAAAGTGTTTTAGAATGGGTCTCCGAGGCTATTAAGCTGATTTGGGCTCAGGAGTTAAAAGGTACCCCTGTCCATAGATGTTCATAATGTCGGGGCTGATTTCAGGTAGTATTTTTTTAAGTTTTGAGACCTGTGCATCAATAGATCGTGAAGAGATTCTAGCCCCTCCCCAGATATTTTCTTTTAACCACTCCCGAGTTAATAATGTATCTGAATGAGTAATAAAGGCGATCAGGAGCTTAAATTGAATGGGAGTGATTTTTATAACTCGACCATTACACTTAACTAGGAAGTCATGAGGATAGATTTGCATACTCTTGTAAGTGATACTTGATGCAATTTTGTCAGAGCTTCTTTTATTTTCGGAGTTTCTGGCGGGCAATTGAATGCTAGTAACTCTTCTAATTAGAGACACAACTCGCCAAACTAGAGCTTTGTAGTCGTTAATTTGCCACATAAAGTGATCAGCTCCGGTTCTAAAGGCATACTCCTCTTTAAAAACTCCGGGAGTATTGGAGATTACTAACACCCCTAGGCCATGATAGCCAATAATTTGCCTGAGCTGAGCGGTGAGGTTGCCCAGTTGATCTCCATCGATAAGGGCTATTTGGGGCCTCCAGTCCTTAGCCATAAACAGGGAAATTTCTTCGGTTGAGGCGACTTGTAGATCAAAATCTCGATCTAATTGTGATCTGAAAGCGGTTAAGAATTCCGGGTTAGGTGAGCAAATTAGCACTTTGTGTTTTACTGTCTCCATAGGTCCTTCATCGGAAGACAAACAGATGTTTTCAAGCCTAGGAATGAGCTTTAGGGGGCCAGTCTTTTGACGAGGGGTGAGGCAAAAGATAATAAAATGAAGTTAATTGAAGAGAGCACTGGACGACCTGTTTTTCGGTTGGTTCTAGAGCTAAAAATTATCACTTGAAGACTGGACATTTTCCCTTGTGGAAGGTATTGACACTCAGTGTTTGGAGGTCTGTTGTGAACCTTAAGTCCTCGGTGAGACTGAGTAAGCAAGAAAAATTGGAGAGGCAAATTTTACAGATGCTGCCTCTGAGTAAGCTACCTCTGGATAGTCGAAGTCGGTCTATACACAAAGCTATTCATCAGTTAAAAACAGAGCTGAAAGGTAAAGGGTTAGACTTTAATCCTATATTTTGGATTTCTACTGAGTGGTTCTGCCCGGATGGTATATGCGGCGTTGCTATTCCTTTTTATTTATTTAATAGGACTCTTTTGGACATGGAGAGGGAGAAAACCCAAATGGTTGAGGGTGAAACCTACAGTCAGTTGTTGAAGTTATTGCGTCATGAGGTGGGGCATGCTTTTGAGAATCTTTACGGAACGAGAAATTATGACTTAAGAACGAAAACTTTTGGGTCTTCACGACGAAGAAATTATCCTTCAAGTTATAAACCCAAACTTTACAGCCGCAATTATATAAGACATTTGGGTGATGGGTATGCTCAGTCTCATCCTGATGAAGATTTTGCTGAAACATTTGCTGTATGGTTGGCTAATCCTAAGGCCAAATTGCAAAAGAAGTACGCAAAGCAAAAGGCTCTGCAAAAGAAGATACAGGCATTGGATCTCATTATTCGAGAAGCTGTTAAGAGGGGGCCACTAAAAAGTTGTAAATTTAAACCCTATGAGCCCATTGAAAAAAATCATCAAACTCTCTGTGAGTATTATCGAAATAAAATTAAACGTCACAAGCTTTCTCTCTCAAGAGAGTCTAAGGCTGTATTGAGACAAAGTGCGAACTCTCCGGTTATTAATAGTGGGAATCGGGGAGGGAGGGGGCCGAGGGGCTCTTCTCTAATTTTGAAGAGGGTCTTAGTTAAAAGAAAGAGTCATCTTATATCAGAGCTGTCTGAGCATTTGGGGCTTTACAGGTATCAGGTGGCCAGGATTTTAAGGCCCATGGAAAAGGTGATCGCCGATGGTCCAAATGTAATTCTTTGTGCTAAAAAGGATCAACCTTTAAATATTTTATTAGACGCTTTAACATTGGAATCCTTGGAGAGTTTGAGGCTCAAAAAGGACAGAGTTTATCTGTAGATTAGAAAAACTATAGGTCAGACAGTTTATAGATTAGAAGATCAAAGCTAGAAAATCAGATTTTGTCTATAGAGAAGCGAAGGGGATGATGTGTGGGCTAGTCAGTTTTAGTAATCTGGAAAGTGTCGGTTGATTGGCATAAAGATACATTGCGGCGAAACTATTGAAAAATAGGGCTAAAACTAACACTCGAGAGTTTTTTGTGTAAAATCAGGCCTTCAGATAACAGGCCGAACTTAGGAGATTTCTTATGTTAAAGATTATGCTGATCGCATCCTTATTTTCACTAAGCTTAAGTGCAGAACCTAAAAATATAAAAAAGGAAGGGAAGAAAATGGAGAATCCTAAAGTAGAAATGAAAACCAATTATGGAGCTATGACAATTGAACTTTATCAAGATAAGGCTCCAGAAACAGTAAAAAACTTTTTGGCGTATGTGAACGACAAGTTTTATGACGGAACTATTTTTCATCGAGTTATTGATGGCTTTATGATTCAAGGTGGAGGGTTTGAGTCCAAGGGTGCCAACCTTGACCAGAAAAAGACAAAAGCTCCAATTAAAAATGAGGCCAAAAATGGATTAAAAAATAAACGTGGCACGTTGGCAATGGCTAGAACTAGTGATCCACACAGTGCCACCGCACAATTTTTTATTAATCACAGGGACAATGACAACTTGGATTATCCCAGTTTTGATGGGTGGGGTTATGCCGTATTTGGAAAGCTCACCGATGGAGAAAATACATTAGACAAAATAGCAAAGGTAAAAACCACCACAAAGGGGATGCATGAGAATGTTCCGATGGAGCCAGTTGTTATTGAGTCTGTAACTCTAAAGAAGTAATTTGTAGAAATATGAAAGAATTTGACGTTGTAATTATTGGCGCGGGCACTTCCGGGCTGACGGCTCGCCGGCAAGTGGAAAAGGTCACTTCTAGCTACATTGTTGTTGATAATGGTCCTATGGGTACAACATGTGCCCGTGTAGGTTGTATGCCCTCAAAGGTTTTTATTCAGGTCGCAGATGATTACGCTCGCAGACTTAAATATGACCAAATGGGAATCCGTGGTGGCAAAGAGCTTTCGATAGACGGTTTGGCAACAATGAAGCATGTTCGGGCCCTAAGGGATAGATTTACTCGCAGTGTTTATCAGGGGATGGAGTCTTGGACGGATAAGCTCGTTCGCAAGCGGGCCCGACTAGTTTCAGAAAATATTGTAGATTTAGAAGGGGAGCAGGTAAAGGCCAAATCAATAGTTATTGCGACGGGTTCTTCACCTATCATACCTGAGAAATGGTTAGCCTTCAGAGAGCATTTGGTTACAACAGATGAATTTTTTGAGTTGGAGAGGCTACCTCATTCTATGGCCGTAATTGGTTTGGGGGTTATTGGTTGTGAGTTGGGACAGGCGCTGCACCGACTAGGTGTTAAAATAGTTGGTATTACAACAAACCGACGAATTGGAGGGCTTTCTGATCCTGCAATTCAAGATTATGTCATTAGTAAGTTTGCTAAGGAGTTTCCTGTTTGCTTGAATGGAGCAGATATTCTTGGCATAAGTTCAAAAGGAAAACTTCAAATTAAAGCTGATGGTGAAATATATGAAGTTGAGAAAGCTCTTTTGTCCATGGGAAGATCTCCAAATGTTAAAAATTTGGGACTTGAAAATTTGAATATTGAATTTAATGAAAAAGGTATTCCTATTGTTGATTCACAAACCTTAAGAATTAGAGGGAGTCAGTCTTTATTTTTACCTGGAGATGTAAATGGTGAAAGACCTATTCTGCATGAGGCTGCCGATGATGGCAAAATTGCAGGAATTAACGCCGTAGCTAATGGTAGCGTAAAGTTTAAGAGAAGGGCTCAAATAGGAATTACATTTACAGACCCGAATATTGCCTCGGCAGGTCAGAGCTGGGCTCAATTGACAGGCTCTAATATTGACTTTGAATTTGGGGAAGTGAGCTTTGAGGGACAGGGTCGCAGCATTGTAAAATTAAAAGAACAGGGACTTTTGAGAGTTTATGGCGACAAAAAAAGTGGAAAAATTTTGGGAGCAGAGATGCAAGCCCCTGATGGGGAGCACTTGGCTCACTTATTATCGTGGTCAATTCAACAGGACTTAACAGCTTTTGAATTGTTAAAAATGCCATTTTATCATCCCGTAGTAGAAGAAGGTTTAAGGACGGCTTTGCGAGATCTCGCTATTAAGGTTGCTAAGTTAAACAATATGGAATTTGAAGAGTTAGATAAAATTTGAAGCACGGAAGTAAAGTGTAAATTTTTACTGACCAGACTGTAAGATTTTTTGCTTTAGTTTATTTTTTTTCAGCCCGTGGGAATAGTACTGTAGAATCGCTTGTAGAGACTTTAATAAATTATCGCCGTTATGATGTTCTTCTTTATAATCCTGTTTAACAAGTGAGCCAGTTTCAGACTCGTAGGAAAAGTACTCGAGATTTTCTGTAATATTTGTTCTGACAAGCTTGTCGCCTCTCAGTATCCAATAATTCTCATCAGTAAAATTAAAGGCTTGCCCATGGGTTTCAGAGTTAAAAGATTTTCCAATAAAATAATAAGGTAGTGAAGATGGAAATATCAAATCAAGAATTGTTGGTGTTATGTCTATATGTTGAAAGATATGGTGTGAATTATATAGCTCTTGGGATTGCCACCCCGGGGGAAAGAAAAAAAGTATAGGAACTCTGTAACTTCCTAGAAAGTTTTTGTAATAGGGGTGATCACTTTTTTGGGTATGATCAGCGGTAACTACAAATAGTGTTTCATTATAACTTTTGTCTTTTTCTATTGATTTAAAAAAATTGGATAAGGCATAATCTGCATAGCCAATGCTTTCATGAATCTCAAGAGTACCTTTTGGGAATTTATTAGCGTACTCCTTTGGAACTAAATAAGGGTGATGAGAACTTAGGCTAAATATTACGCTCAAGTGTTTAGAGTTTATTTTTTTTATTTCTTCTGCTGCGAATTGAAAAAAAGGATCATCAAATACTCCCCATGTACCATCTTTGTGGCGCGGGTCTGGGTATTCTGTGAGGCCAAAGTAATGATCAAATCCAATTTTTTTTGAGAAACTATCAAAAAACATCGAACCATTTTCTGCTCCATGAAAAAAAAGAGTTTTAAAGCCGTGTTGCTTTAGTATTTCAGGCAGACAAAGTAATTGGTTATCACTGTACTTTGAAGTGATAAAGGCTTCTTTCATAAGTGAGGGAAGTCCGCAAAGTATAGATGGCAAAGCTTCTATTGATCTGCGCCCATTAGCAAATGACTCCTTAAAAAATATAGACTTGTCTATGAGCTGATCTAAAAAAGGAGTGTATCCAAAACCGCCATTAGCCTTTCCTATGTATTCAAGAGAAAAGCTTTCCATGATGATGACTACAATATTCTTAATAGGGCCATTTGGTAAAATTTTAGCTTTATACTCAACTGAATTTTGGCTTAAGAGGGGGGGGGATGTGTGAATAGAGTTATAAACCTCATCCTCATTTTTAAAGAATGTGTACATTTTAAGTTCATCTGATTTTAAATTTTTTAAAATTGTGAACGTTGAATTTGTAGATAATTGTATGAGGTCTGGTTTTACCCATAATGTGGCATGCGCTGTTTTTAAAGGTTTTAACTGGAGCCCTCCGCGTCCAGAGATAAGTAATAAAGCAAAAAATATAACATTGTATAAAAGTTGTGAATAATTTTTAATAGGGTTAAAGTTGATCGTATTTCGATAGAGTTTTTGTGAAGTTAAAATAAATACGGCAATAAATAATACCGTAATTACAACAAGGCTTGAGTAATATTGAAGAATACTAAAAGCGGCATTTTGAATATCTTGTTGAATTTTGAATGTATCGTAGGTGAGTCGCCTTCCGACAAAATTAGAGTATTCAATATCACCAATATTTAGGGCTAAGAGGAGAGAGTTTAGAAAAATAAAAATGAGGTTTTCGACTTTTCTCCAAGTGGGAATCTTATTAATTTTTGGAATTACTGAGAAAATAAGAAAGGGTAAATAGGTAAGAGCAATAGCTGAGAGATCATAACGGAATCCAACAGCAAATGCCATAATGAAATCAGAAAAAGATTTTTGTGAAAATTGTGAAAAATTAACAACTAGAAATAGAATTCGTATTAATTGATAGCAAAAAATGAGCAGAATAAATCTATAAAAATGTAGCTTTAGGTTCAAAGTCATAATCTAAAAATTATCTCCTTAGTAGTTTTTTCCTAATCTTGCTCAGATTTCATTTTTGAAAATGAGTCTTAAGCTATATATCAAAAGTATCACCAGAATAAGATTTTAAGTGATAATCTAGACGGCATAGAGATATTTATTAAACAATATAGAACTATCATGCAAGATAGGTGTTTTGAAAACGTATATATTTGAAAAGTTACGTGATTACACTATGTAGTTTTTGAGAATCATAGGCCAATTCGATTTTAAATAAATGCTGTAACCCAAATCCGCAGATAAAATGCATCAAAATTTCCTCAAAGCCTTTGACTTGCAGGGACAGCCCCTGCTTCGCCGCTGTCACCCTTCGGGTGATCGCCTCCGGCTCATCGGAGCCCCACAAGTCAAAGGCTTTGAGGAAATTTTGATGCATTTTATCCGCGGATTTGGGTTGTAAAAGGAAAAAATTGTATTATTTGTATTATGAAGATAGCTAGTGTTTAGCTGATTGTGGTGGTTCGTAATTAAAAACTTGAGCCCTGCGGGGGTCGGGTTGAACTTTAGGAGGCCTTTATGGTTAAGTATGTGAGAGGAGATATTCTGTTAACCCAATCTCAAGCTCTTGCGCATGGCGTTGCTCCGCACGATGATTTTAAACAGGGTTTAGCCCTGTCCTTAAGGGAGCAGTGGCCCTCGTTGTACAACGATTTCAGGCATTTTTGTAAAGTGAAATCTCCCAAGGAAGGAGATGTATGGGCTTGGAAGGGAGCCGAGGGACCAGTAATTTTTAATCTATTTACCCAAGAGCGACCAAAGGATCACGACTCTCGTCCTGGCAGGGCTTCGGAGGCCTATGTTAACAACAGTCTTAGAAGTCTGGTTAAGGAACTGCAAGACCAAGGAATTAAGACTCTAGCTGTGACAAAGGTTGCCACGGGGGTGGGAGGGCTCGACTGGAAGGACGTTAAACCTCTTTTGGAAAAGCACTTGGCTAATTTGGATATTGAAGTCTATGTCTACGAGCAGTTTGCCAAGGGCGTAGAAGCTCAAGAGCATTAACTAATTTCTTAGGAGTAAAAATATGGAAACTAAAATTAAAGACTTAGCAAGTCTACTACCTTATACCGTTGGGAAGGGAGTGAGTTTAGATAAAGCAACTCAAATGATGCGAGAGCACCGTTGCCACCACCTTCCTGTTTTGGATGGCGGTAAACTAGTTGGTGTAATTAGCGATAGAGATATTGCTTTTGCAAGAGGGCTAGATAAATCAACGGAGACTCTAATTGAAGAGATCATGATGGAAGAACCTATTGTAGTTAACTCAGAGGACAATTTATCAAAAGTTTTAGAAAAAATGCTTAAGTATCGAATAAACAGCGTGATTGTTAGCGCGTCCGACAATCAACCATGGGGTATTTTTACAACAACAGATTTAATTAAGTATATTATAAATAGAAATCAGAAATAAGGTTTGTAATTTAGGAAAACGTCAATAGTTTAGTTGGTTAAGCGAAGGTTTAAACAAACAACTAAACATTTGTCTCAAAATGAGATCTCTTAAAGTTAAATAAACCTAATAATTTGTGGACTTCATTTAGCCTTGGTAGCATAGAAGTTCATGAAAACCATATTTGTTTCTATAGTTGGTATTGTTGCTTTGCTTTTTGCGTTTAATAATTGTGGGCAGGGTTTTTTAGTCGTTCAGAATCAACTTGAGAGTCAGCAGAAGGAGGCAAGCTCCTTATTCTCACCTATCGCAGGCTGTGGAGAAACAACACCTAAGCATATTGAAAATAAAATATTTTCTTTAGGTGCTTCTGAGTACACAAGCATAGCTGAGGATTTATTTCCAGATAGAGAGCATAATAAGCTCAAGGAAATAGTTAAATCCTTACCCGTTGTAGCAAGTGCCTACGATGGAAATCTGGAAATTTCTAAAATTGGCAGATTTATTTTAGATCGAAAGGCCATTGTTGACTATTTTTCAAAGGAGTTGGATCTCGCATCTAAAAAAATATCAGTATGTTCGAATATAGATTTGAACTGTCGAGAGGAAATACTCAATCAGTATCTATACAAAATTTTTAGAAAAGAGATTTCACAAATAAAAATTAAAGAACTTGTTGCTGAGACAAAAGATCTAACATTTATGAATTTTTTGTCTTATATTTTTTATTCTCCAGATTTTCATTTTAAGTCTTACTCTTCCTATTTGAGCCCGTATGAATTGGTGGTAAAGATATCATTATCTTTATTTGGTTCCTTTCCTGACGATGAGTTAATTAACAAAAAAGAGGAGGTCTACTCAGACCCGAGTGCTTTAAAAAAGCAGCTAATCAGACTACTCTCTTCCCCTAAAAATTCTAGAAGATTTTCTGAAAGATTTTGGGGAAGGTGGCTGTCAATAAATCAATTATTAAAAATGGATATCCCTGGTGTTGAAGGGTTTGATAAAGAAAATCAGTTGATAGATGCCTATCAGATTATAGAGTCTTTAATTCTAAATAATGGAAGTTTGTATCAAATGTTTTATCAAGATCAAGGAGAAGAAATCCCTCGAAGTGTTTTAACTCATCCGTCTTTTGCAATGGCGAGTTCTAGAGTCTTGAATGGTGAAGTTAAAACTAACTATGTCTCTCGGGGAGTGAACATCTCTTCAAATATATTGTGCATTCCAATGCCTCCACTCAATCAAGCTACTTTAGAAGATATCGCAACATCTCAAGACGAGGCCCAAGGGCTAACTGCTTTGGAGGCCATAGAATTTCATAGATCTAAGCCACAGTGTATATCTTGTCATAGCATTATAGATCCTATTGGAGTTTCAATGGAACAAATTAGCCCACTTGGAAAGCTTAGAACTCATTTTCCAGATGGTAGTCAAATTCAAAAAGATGGTCAGTTTTTAGGCCAGCAATATAAGGATATAAAGTCCTTTGTTGGTGTAGTTGCAGCTTCCGGTCATTTGCGCTCGTGTTTCATGCAAAATTTTAGATCTTTAGTTGATGGGGAGCTCAATCCTCATGTTGGAGCTTGTGATGCCGAAGGTAGTTACTCCGATGGAAATGCATCTGTTCTTGACAGTATCGCGCAGTTCTTTACATCGGGAAACTTTCTCAAAAGAGCCAAGAGTATAGGGCAGACTAAGTGGGATTATAGACGATCACTTGTTGAGGACCTCTACATTACAGGTTTAGGCAGAAAAGGAAGTGGGAGCGAAATTGAAAGTTGGTTAGATAATTATCTAAAAAACAGTGTCAATAGCGTAGTTTTGGGAATTTTATTAAGTAATGAATTAAAAAATCGTAATCTTTCAGAGGAAGATTTTGTGCTTACAACGTATAAAATTTTGTTTGGGAGGTCGGCCCAATCATCTGAAGTGGCTAAGGGAATAGCAACCATTCAGGAAAAAGATAGAAGAGAGTTTTTAAATCTAATATTAAGTAGTGAAGAGGTTTTTGAGCAAAAGTATTATTGAATTATTTAGTAAGGGAATTGAAATGAAAAGAAAAAAAAATCAACCGATGACGAGAAAGGAGTTTCTTAACTTTATGGTTAGGGGACTCTCCTTGGTCGGAGCAATGCCCTATGTTTCCCTACTTGATAGAGCTGTGGCTTCTAACTCTGAATATAAATACTTTATTGGTGTTATGGCTCATACATTAGCATTATTGTTTCCTCAGAGAGCCATGACTTTACAAAATGGATTCTTTGATGGCTATGGTAACTGGAAGTTTAGCGGTTATGGAACATTGAGTGAATTTGATAGTATAAAGAGTCATATATTTGTACCTAGAGGCTTGACATTTAGGGTAAATAACGAAATTGAAAATGTTGGCCATTTTCTTGCTCAAGGAGCTTTTTTATCGGGTTATCCTAGTAAGTCAGCGACCCATTCTGATATGTTGTTGGGGTCTTCAAGTTCGAGTTTAGCACCTGCTAATGTAAGCTCAATTGATTGGATTATTGCAAGAAATAAAGGGTTTCAACCTTTAGCACTGGGATATAGAGATCGCTTAGTTTATAATGGCGCTGAGGCTCCTCACTTTTTTAGAGCTATTTCTTGGATTGGACCTGATAAACCTCACTATCCGGTATTTGACAGTTTAGCTTTACATAATCTTGTAAAGAATCAGCTGAGTTGCTCACTTTATAATGATGCTGCTCAATCTTCGGAGTCTAAAATTGCAGATTTGCAAAATCAGATCAAACTGATGAGTCTTCTCGAAAAGTCTTATGCTAATCACTTAAGGGTTGATAGGAGCTACTCAGATACGTACGACATATACATTCAAGACTTTAAAAAACAGAGTCAGACTTATCAACAGGATATAAATAACTTAAGTTCTAATATAAATGCCAAAGAAAAATTAGCTTCTGTTTGTGATTGGGTCGGACCTAAATTTAATATACCCACACCCAGTCCGTCGAGTGAGATCTATTACTCTTCGAAATTAGCTGAGCTTGGTAGTTTTGCAGCTAGGTGTTTAAAAGCAGGGCTCACCAACTCTGTTAGTATGTCAATTTGTCTGGAGAGTAACCATCATCGACAACATTACATAGCCGACGCAGATGTTGGTAGGGACAATCAAACAAGAGAGAATGTTATTTCTCATGGCGCGGGATTAAAGAAATATATGAATGTTGTGGCAAAGGGGATGATAGATTTAGTTAATGAATTAAAGAGAGAGGAGATTTTCCATGAAACATTAATACTCCTTTGTGGAGAGCAAAATGATGGTAATGTTCACAATGCTCATGAAGCTCCAGTGTTAATAATTGATGGTAAAAATGGAAGCTGGAATGGCCGCAATATTGGCGACCCTTCTTTGTCTAGAGTTGTGGCTGGAGAGTCTAGGCCATACTCAGACTTGCTTGTAGATATTTTAAAAAAGTTTGGTCACTCCACGACTTCATTTGGGTCGCCCCATAATATTAAAGGGATTGGGCGGGGTGGAATTTTTTAATAAATTAGGATCTGTAGACATAAAGTTTTCTCAATTTAGGTCGATATGTATTTCAGGGTAAGACAATTGGAGTTTCATTTTGGGACGCTTGCGCTTGACTATTTTTAAAACAGTTCTCTGCATGTTAATTATTGTGCCTGTTAACTCTTTTAGTAATGAGATCTCTAATGAAGAAATGTACCAACGTTGCTACATTCGTATGGCACGTAAAGTTTTAGATTTAAACGACTCCTTATTTCTTGAAGTTAAGTCTCGAAAAAAAACAGCAGCGGACGCTTGTATAGAGTTATTTGACAAGGCTCAATTTAACTCCAGTGGAGTCTTGACTAACCGAAATGATCCTGTAGCAAAATCAATTTTGAGAACCTTTCACGAGCTACATCACAGTTGGTTTCAAATAAAGACTCACACCTTTCAAGTGGCGTCTTACTTGGTGAGGGATAATGATGAACCCGCACTCTATTTTACGAGAGCCGCGTTTTTACCCAATGCTAAATTTAGTTCTGTTTTAACCCATTCTGGAGGATTGGCAGGAGTCAGAGATCAAATTGGTTACCCAAATGAGGCTAACAGATTCAAGTCACAAAGGATTTTATCTTATGGATCGGGATACCCCTACGCTAATGAATTGGATCTAATTCTAGCTTATAATCATATTGAACATAATGGTGAAAAATATATTTCTAGTGGAGCAAAATCTCTGAGAATTCCAGCAAACCAGATAACTGAAGTCGGAGAGTTAGTAGGAGTAAAATCATCTGAAAATATTCGACTGCCCTCATTTCGTTTTAACAGTAGTGGGATTGCTGAGGTTGTTGAAGCTGTGAAGCCAACAATGACAAATTTTAATGCGAATACGCACTTTGGAGGTGGTGTTCTAGGGTCTCAGAGTTTTTTACTTAACAATACGAACTTGACGAGTAATCAGTTGCCAAATGATTATTCAATTATTAGTAGGAGAACTACTAACAGAATTTTTGAGGATATTCTTTGTCATGAATTACCATCCTTGACTGATGAAGATGTACTGGCTGAAGTCAAGATCAATTCAGAGCATGGATTTCAAAGAACCACAAGTTGTATGCGCTGTCATTCCTCTATGGATGGAATGGCATTGGGTTTGCGAAATTATGCAGTTTATACATCAGCAGCTAATCCGAGTTTGCAAACGCAGACGGTGGGAGTCAATTTTTCGGGTATCGCAAAGCTTACGCCGAAATCAGGTGCTAAAACATTTGCTGTTCAACCCCCAACGGGATCGTTACACTATCGAGAATTATTGAGTCAGAATCGATATAAGCAGACATTTCGTTCTTTAGGAGAATTAGGAAATTTACTCAGTCAGCAAAACGATTTTTATACTTGTGCAGCAAAAAGATATTACCGATTTTTTACCGGTATTAATGTCGACTTAAGTAAAAGGGCAGAAAATGAACTGGATCGTCATCATCAAGAGGTTGTTGTTTCTCTAGGTCAGCAACTGAAAACTCAACAGAGCGTTCGTTCATTATTGTACGGAGTTTTTACCTCAGAAGCTTTTCGTCGCCGCAACTATATGTCGGAGGAAAGAAAATGAAAGTCTCTATAGCTAGAAGGGAGTTTATTAAGAGGCTAGGAGTTGGTGTCACGGCATTCGGGGGAGGTAATATACTATTAGATAATTTGTTACGATTATTTATATCTAGAGCCTATGCTCAAGAAAGTGTATTAGCCCCTGGGGGGTACTACATTCATTTAAATTTTCCTGGTGGGCCCCCTCGTTGGATGTTTGATTCTCTATTAACTCCTTTTGGACGAACAGCAGCTAATTTTTTGCCAGGTGGATTCGGAACAGTTTTTGAAAAAATAGGAACGACTTATCAGCCCAATTACAGTGTAAAACCATTTTCTATAGGGGGGAAATCTTTGCATTTGCCACCGGTATGGGGCATGAACGTCGCAAGTCAAAATTTTTCAGATATACTTGCTCACACACTTTTTATTCGAGGTATAGATATGGAAATAAATAACCATAGCATATCCAATGCACGTCAAGTGGCACCTATTATTGGAGGATACAGTCTTACTGGAATAGTGGCAGATGCGGCGAAAAGACCGATGCCTGGAGTAGTCGATCCTGGTTCCTCAGCCGCTACATCTTTTCGCTCGAAGAGAGGGCTTTCACCGAACCCTATTGTTTATACCGATAATGCCTCGACAAACCCAATAGCCACAATGCTTAGACCATTTCAGAACACTTTTACTTCAAGGCTTATTCATAGTGATTACAACATAAGACTTCAAGAGCAGGCGTTTGGAGAATTTGAAAAGTACGCAGATAGGCAAGGGATAACAACTTCAGCACTTTCTAAAATGTATGACAATGCGATGGAGATGGTTGAGCAAAATGTATTTAATTTGTCTAATCAATGGGCTTCAACTGTTACTAAGTACCGAAATATTGTGAATTTAGCTATGCACCCTAATAAAGGGCAATTGCCAGGTATTTATGATGCCAAAATTACAACACTTAATAATGGGCAATATCGTTTTGATGAAAATAGAAATATGGTTTTAGATGACTTGCGAGACATGGTGATTCCTGCGACAAATGCGCCGAGGATGGCAGAAAATTTTGCCATTGCCGAAATTTTACTAGATAAAATCACGGCTTCACTAAACTTATCATTTCCATCTGTGTCAAATGCTTATCATGGGGCAGGCAATACCTCAATAACGCATGATCAACACCGTATTGGGAATATGGTGAGTACATTGATGACAACTTTATTTTACCGAGGATTTCTAGGTTGTTTAACGGAATTTATTAGTGTTTTAAAGTCCAGAAATTTATTTGATAGAACCGTTATACATATTAGCTCAGAGTTCAATCGGACACCTAGAGCGGATGGGATTGGGTCAGATCATGCCTTTATGGGGAGCAATACGACATTAATCTCAGGGATGGTACAAGGACCTTCTGTTGTTGGAAATATTCAGAAAGCTCACTATACAAATAGTTATCAGGGAACCTTCGGGGTTGCAGCGCCATACAGTCTGGATGGCTATGACAGGCCTATTCAAACAAATGACGTTGTAAGAACAATAACTGCGATGTTAGGGGTAGAAGATATAGTTACAAATGGTTACTCTCTATTGGCTCCTGGTGGCGGTGGAGGTTGGAAAGTAAGAAAAGAAGAGGCTAAGAATGTTTAGGTCTTCTTTAAATATTTTTGTTGTACTATTCATTAGTGTGGTACTTCTAACTCAGTTTCAGAATTGCGGAGATGGTGGGTTCAATTCTTTGGAGGGCAGTGAACCTATTTCGTTTTCCGAAATTATTCAATCTCATTCAGATGAAGATCATATGTTAGAAGATGTCAATGTGTCAAAGGTGGAGACAACCTATGATCCCATTCTTTTGGACCGTTATTATATTAAAGAATTATTAGAAGATATCTTTGGACCATCAACAGTAAGTGCTGATAGCGCGAAACCTTATTACAATACAGCAGAGTTTGGAGCCCCCTGTGGTCTCTATGTTGATCATAATGTTCAGAATAATAACAATTGGGTTCGGGCAGATGCAATGGAAAACTGTACTCGAGTGTCTCCTAACTACTTAAATGCTCAAATAAATCCAAAACCTAGTGTGAGTCGACAAGCCATTATGACTCGAACATGTTCGGATCTTACAGCTAACAATGTCACTATGGATTATGCGCTTAAAAAAATTTCTGAGGATGGGGTTCCTTCTGTAAATGAATACAATTTAAGAAAAGTGTTTCATTTGTTTTATAGAGGAAAGCCATCGCCACCAAAGTCGCTTGTTGATTCATTGAGTGTAATGTTTCCAGATTCTGAAGCTACGAGAGATGATTGGAGGGCCGTATTTTTTACTGTTTGCGCATCAAGTTTTTGGCAGGTTCTCTAGATATGAAATGTTATCATATATTCTTTAACTTATTATTCATCATTATATCTGCTCCATCCTTTGCTCAGGTAGAAGTTCAGAGCTTATACGATAGAAAATCTCGCACTCCAGGTCGCATTATCCCTTTCAGAGTTGTTGCAGAAAAGGGTGCTGCGATTGTGCAGGATGTGCAGCTTGATATAGACAACAATGTTGATTGTCGGTGGATGATAGATCCATATAGAAAGAATATCATTTGGCTTAAATGTCTGTCGGAGGCTCTGGTTAATTTATCCATCAGCGCACTTAATGAAAAAACAGTTTATGAAATTAAGTATGGTCCAGTAGATGTTTCAAAGCCAGGAAATTCTCTTGTAATAATTGATCAAGACACCACATCGAACAATGCTAAAATTCTTGCTGGAAAACAACTGTTTAACGTTCATTGCATTGGCTGTCATAATCCACCAAAACTTAAGTCTGGTCGCAGTATAGAGCAGATCAAGACTTCAGTTGACGTGGTAGATTCCATGAAAAGCTTGGCACCAGTACTTTCCACAAAAGATTACGAAAACTTGGCTATTTTTCTGGGGTCATTATGAATAGGGCAAATATTTTCCACCTAGTACTATTTTTAATTTCTTTGAGTCTTGTAGCCTTAGGCTTTCAAAATTGTGGTGGACACTACAACACGGTAATTTCTAAGGAGGGTCAATCTTTTCAAATGGAAGTCGATGATTTTTTTGGCTATAGTTTTTTGCCGGACTCAAAATTTTATATGGATCAACAGTTATTTAAACCTGAAAGTTCAATTGAAAATCTATCTGAGTTTAAGTACTTGGGCGTTGTTGGCCACTATGCCGGGAACTCAGGTATTATCACATATCAAGTGACTATTGCGACTGAGGATGGAAGGGTTCTTTGTCCACAGGTCGAGGGTAGTTTGTCTCCAGGATTAACAGCTATTGAGTTTGATTGCGTAACGGCATTAAGAGTTGAACAGGCAGTTGTTGAGCTAAAAGCTTCAGCAACAGATGCTGCAGGCTTAGACTATTCTGAAGTTATTCGTAGTATTTACAGGTAATAATCATGAGTGGGTTTGGGCAAATCATTTATTTATTACACTTTTAAAAAAAGACCTATCATTAAGTTTGTTAATTGTGCTATCAGACCTCTTATAGAGGGAGGGTTTGGAACCATGAAATCTATTGGATTTTTGTTAACTCAATTAAAGAGTAAAAACCTTAAAATTAAAAATAGCATTAAGAAAATTCTAAAACTACTGATGGTGTTTTCCTTAGGGTTATCAGTTTCACATAAGATTTATGGTTCTAATAGTGAAGAATATTGTGTGGCTATTCGTGGTAATGGAGAGAAAATGCCGGCTCACTGGGGAGTTATGGCAAACCTCATTGAAGACAGAGGGTTACCCAAAGCCATGTCAGGAGGAAGTTCGGCCAGTCTCACTATCTTTTTGATTGAGAGCTTGTATTTGAATAAGCATTTAAAGACCAATTCTCAACAATCCCTGGCCGTTAAGTCTTTTCAAGGGTATTTTGAGGCGCTTACGCAAATTCCTGAGGGGCAGGCTGTAGCCGCTTTGCTTGCAGATAAAGATTTTTTATCGATTTTATTAAAAGCCTCCGAGGATTTAGAAAATCTCCGGGTGAGTCCGCAGTTAATTAGGCCACTACAAAAACATTTAGCTCATATAGAAACTCTGCTTCAGTCTCAAGATTTTGTGGATTTGGTCAACCCAGAGTTTTTATTGTATGTTCAAACAACATTGAAGTGGAGTCAGGGGCTTTCCTCCGGCAGTTCAAGCTTCCCTGATGTTACTCTAGAAGTGATTGAATACAGAAAGAATGAAATTGCTAAGAGTATTAAAAATTTTGGCAAGTTCAATGCACGTTCTGATGAGACGCTATTGTTTAGACCTGGTCTTATTAGCTTTTCAAAATTGGCAGAGATCATCGGTTTGATGGGAGATTACTATGCAGGAGTCGAGCTTAAGAATAAGGCTTTACAAAAACAGGTCAATGAGGATTTTCAGGATTTTTTGACAAACTGTCTGCCTCTGTCTAGAAGAAAATCGTGGCGTCAGATCAATGAAGAGTTGCCAGTTTGCCAGCAGTTAATTGGTCGATCTATTCTTGCATATATAAGAGCTGCCCGAAGTGAGGGGCATACAGGAGTAAGGATTCAGCAAAAAATTGGCGCTAGTCTGCCAACATTTCCAGCCACCTCTGTTCTTGTAGATAAAGCTGTAGTTCTCTACGAAGAAGCCAAGAAGGACTATCAATTGAATACAGAGGCTTCGTTTGGAAATAGCTTTGTTGTCAATCAAGAAGATTTACGCTTTGGTTATTGGGGGGCGGATAAAGATTTAAGATCAATAGAGAAGGCTCTTTTGACGGATCGTCTAACCCGTGATGATGCGAAGTCAAGTAAGTTCCTACCTTTGGGAAGTCAACCTTGGTTAGAGGCTTTGTCAACTTCACCAGCAGAGCCTGGTCTCGCAAATTTGCTCAAATTAGAAAGTGGATTAATTTCAGCGGGAGGCTGGAGTGATTTGCACCCCACTTTAATCTTAAGGGCTCATGGTTGTGAGGAGATTGTTTACATCACTCGTAAGGGCGGTGAATCCTTGTTTGCTCAGGGAGTTATAAAAAAACTTACGAATATCGAAGGATTTGAGTGGAAAGATTGGGAGGGATTATCTGATAAAGAAATGTATGAGAAGAACTATATAGGTAATATTTTAGATGTTGGCACAGCAGCAACTCCATGGAGTGAGTTGTACAATATGGCAAATCCTGAAAGTTCAATAAGAAAGTCTATGAAGGCGGCCACAAGAACTGTTTGTACCGACTGGGACAATTATGATCCTCGTCAGGACATCAATGCTTTAATTGAAGAGGCTATGGAGGCCTACGATCAAAACAATGGTGCAGGTTGCGATTCTTTTTAAGGCGCAATCACTTTAACAAACATCATATTATTTCTTAATTAATTTTCTTAAGTCTTATTGTTCTAATGTATGATCCGATAAAGAGACCCAAATCCGCGGATTTGGGAGAGACAAAGTCGCTGGCAAATTAGAGTAACAGAATTGCTGAAGAATCACATTTTTTTCTAATGACTCAAATTGAGACAAAATAAGACTTTAGTTGGTATTTAATATGACCGATAGGATCTTGTTGAGATGAATGTGCGGCGCGTAATTGGAGGAGACTTTGAGTTTGAAATTTCATCAATGTCAATTGGTGTTGATTTTTTGTGTATATATTTGTTTGTCCCTATCTTTGTCTTCATGCCGATTAAATCAATCTATTGAGAGTGTAATAGGAGGAGGGGCTTCAGCTCCTAGCACTCCGGGGACTAACTTTCCAGATACAGTTTTACCAGCGAATCCACTAGATTGGAAAAATTTAATTCAATCTGAAAGTTTGACTTTGGAGCAGATTGAGGAATTGTTTGAGAGGGTTGATGAAACTCCAGCCTCTGCACTTTGGGAGTTAGTTTTTAAAAGAGATAAACTCACAAGCCAACAGGCACATACTTTATCGCTTCAGCTCAATAAAATTGTCAAAGGAAGTTTGACGAATCAGGATGTAGACGTTGAAAAGGCAAGAGACATGCTTTGGGGTCTGGTTACGGTAACTTTAGATATCGACAGACCATTGTGTACAATTGATATTTCAGAGGTCGACTTTTCTGTGCATGATATATCCTTTTTTGACTTTTCAAGTTGTGAGAACGTTCCCTGGAATTCTATAAACAATAATAATCACGCCTCTGGTTTTAAAGGTATAAATTTTAGTGGTTTGGATTTATCAGGTTTTAACCCTTCAGCCACAATAAGTTTAGGAAGTATTAATTTGAGCGGAGCGACCAATATACCATGGGGAGCGATCAGCTTAAACACTCATGCAGATGGGCTTTCACAAGCAAACCTGAGTGGTCTGAATCTTTCTGGTTTAAACTTTACCAACATCACAAAAGTAAATGGCCTAAATATTTTTGGTGCAATATTCACTGGTTATCATTTAATGCGAAAACTAACTTTGTTGGTATAAATTTTAGTGATGTAAATCTAGATGGATTTAACCCATCGGCAGCATCATCCTTAATGAATATCAACTTGGTGAACGCTACAAATATTCCTTGGGCGAATATAAACAGTAATACAACTGTATTAGGAACGGCAACAATGAACCTAAGTGGTTTAGATTTATCAAGCTTCACTCCGATAACTTTGTTTGGTGTAAATATATCCAATACACTTAATGTGCCTTGGGCCCAGATAAACTCATTAACATCAATTTCTGGCTTTAATGCTGCGGGGTTAGATTTGTCTAGTTTTAGCCCAGCAAGTACCACAAACATATCTGGCCTTAGAGGTCTATCCGAAGCCTTTAATATCCCATGGTCTGTTCTGAATGGAACGACTCATGTGAACGGACTCTATGGCATAGACTTTAGCAATATGGATTTAACAGAATTTGATCCTCCAATAACTCTATATATTCGCAGTTTAAATTTTGAAAATGCTACCAATATACCCTGGGCAGCCATAAACAACAATATTTCTGGAATTGGAGGCTCTAATTTGAGTGGCTTAAACTTATCCGCTTTTAATCCTGCTCCGAGCAAGTATATAGGTTATACAAAATTTTCTGGAGCTACCAACATCCCATGGGCCGCTATAAATGGAAATACCAATATTTCAAGTTTACAAGGAATTGATTTTAGCAATACGGACTTGAGTGGTTTCTCCCCTCCGACATCTGCAATTATGAGTTATATGAATTTATCTGGAGGGATAAACATTCCCTGGGCTGCCATTAATGCGACCACAAGGGAGTTTCAAAACGTGAATTTATCTGGGTTAGATTTAAGTCAGTTTAATTTGGAGAATCCTGTTGCAATTACAGGACTGAATCTGTCAGCGGCTACGAATATTCCTTGGCCAATGATTAATACTGGGAACAGCCCCTTTTCATTTCCCAGTTCTATATCTGATATGAATTTAGGTTTTACGGATCTTGCAGGATTTAATCCCAATGCATTTTTGGACATTTCGGGTATTGATATTGTCGGTTGTACGAATATTCCCTGGCAGGCCATTAACGCAAATGAAAATGGTCAGAGTCTTACAAGTATAAAATTTGGTAAGTCCGATATGAGAGGCTTCAACCCCACCGGAAAAGATATGACAGGAGCCAAACTGCCTTTGGGGGCTCGCAGTAAAAAAGGATTTGAAATTTACACTCAAAATATTCCTGGTCCGGGAACTATCTTCGTTGATGGAACTACGCCTTGGGGGCCCTGAAGTTCTATAAAAATAATAAATGGAATTGAACTCCTCACTTTATTCTGCTTTCTTTTAGGTGTTTTCCTCAGTCAGTTGTGGTCCACCGCAATCTTGTACATCAATGTACTTTTATACGCTTTGGCATGTTTAAAAGTTTATATAAATTTTCTATTCTTTGGGCCTTGTTTAGTTATAATATGCGGCTTGTATGCAAGAATTCATTTACTTAACAAGACGTTTTTTTGGTTTCTTAAAAAAAGAAAAAGAGGCATTCTTTTTATATTCTCTAGCCTACGCAGTTTTAGGCTTAATAATACCTTTTGTGGTTCAGTTAATTGTAAATCAATTGGCCATGGCAGGGTTAACTCAAAATTGGATAACATTGGGTGTTTTAGTAGGTTTTGGTTTAGGTGGTTTTTATCTATTGAAATTAACTCAAATCATTTTGCTTGAGTATGTTCAAAGAAAAATTAAAGTTCAGTTCATTAAATTTTTTCAGAAAAAACCAGATTTAAAAATCGAAAAAAAGTGGTACTTTTTTGAAATTAATGCTATCCAAAAAAAGATCGGATCGTGGGCGATGGATGGTTTTGAATTGACTCTGACAATATTTGTAGGGTTGGTGGCCTTGATTTTTTATCACCCACTATTTCTGTTTTTATCTATCTATGTTTGTATAATCTTGTGGTTGGTTTGCTTTTTAGGCAAGGATGGTCTTAGGACTTCATTGGAAGAGTCGGATCAAAAATATAAGGTTTTTTCGGACATAGCTGAGAACTCTTCGTTGCAGACAGACTTAACCTCCTACTTCGTAGCCAGGCATCGTCATTTTATAATTTTAAAAAAACAATCAATTGTTTTGTTGTTTTCACAATGGTTTGGACAAGTGATCGTACTATTCGGTGGCTTGTTATTAGTTGAGCTCGAGCAGCTGGGCCTTGGACAATTTGTCGCCGCAGAGATTATTGCTTCGAGTATTTTTATTTCTTTAAATAAAGCACCAAAGTTTATTGAGAACCACTTTGATTTATTTACATCTGTAAAAAAGATTTCAAGGGTTGTGGAAAGTTAAATGAAAAAATTGGTTAATACTCCGGTTTGGATATTCTCGTTTTTTAAATTTCTTCAAGTTTTTTTACTCCTAATACTCTTATGTTTGTTTTTACCTTGGCAACAGTTTTCTAGTGGAGGTGGTCGAGTCATAGCACTTAACCCTAACGAAAGATTGCAAGAAATTAGTGCCCCTGTAGATGGAGTTGTGAAATCCTGGTCGGTAACAGAAGGGCAAAAGGTTCTGACTGGTGAGGTGTTGTTAGAAATGAGCGACAATGATCCTGCCATAATTGATAGGTTAGAAATGGAGTTGAGTGCCGCCGAGAAAGTGATGGGGGCTGCTGAGCTAGCACTTAAGACAGGAAAGCTGAATCTTGATAGACAGAAACTACTACTTGATAAAGGGTTGACATCGAGTAGGGATTATGAGCGAGTGAAAATTGATATTTCCAAATTGGAAATGGAGTACTCTAGATCACAGGCCTATGTTGCAAATGCAAAAAGAAATTTGGCGAGACAGCAAACACAAGTAATAAAAGCCCCAAGAGATGGAGTTGTAGTTCGAGTCAGGGCTGGAGAGGGCGGACTACAAGTAAAAACAGGAGATGTCCTGCTTGTTTTTGCGCCAAAAACGTCGAGTTTAGCCGTTGAGTTGTGGTTAGACCCCAATGACGTACCGCTCGTAAAAAAGGGCAGTAAAGCGCGTATACAGTTTGCTGGGTGGCCAGCTGTCCAAACTCCAGGGTGGCCCGGATTGGCTATTGGAACCTTTCGAGGACAAGTTCAGTTGGTAGATACAGCCAGTTCTTATAATAATTTATTCAGAGTTTTAATTGTTCCAAATGAAACATGGCCAACAGAGCTTTTTTTAAAACAAGGGACCTTAGCCTACGGCTTCGTTAATTTTGGAACTGTAAGACTCGGTCAAGAGCTGTGGCGTCTTTTTAACGGAGTCCCTCCCAAGGGAGCTCCAATTGAAGATGAGTTGGAGAAAATAATGTTTGATCGGAATCAAAAGAAAGGGCTTTCTCAGTGAGAAAAATAGTCTTTTGTGTGGTTTGTTTGTGTTTTTTATCCTCCACACAGGGCGCAATTTTAAGTTTGAATGAAATTCAAGACGAAATTGTTAAAAGCCTACCTCTAATAAAACAGTATGAACAAAAAATTAAAGAAGAAGAGGCTAAGCTGCGAAGTGTGAGAGGCGCATTTGACACTAAAATAAAAGTGTCCTCACAGAATAGGTTTGACGAGATTTACAAAAACAATTTCTCTGATATTGGGGTTTACCAGCAGACATCGATTTTAGGAGTGGAGTTGTTTGCTGGTCGAAGACTGGGTAGAGGGAACTATCCTGTTTACGATGAAAAGTTTCAGACCTCACGTTTGGGAGAGGCCTATATTGGAGCGATTTTGCCATTGTTAAGGAATATTTTGATTGATTCTCCTCGGTACACTCGGCGCTCGGCTCAATTGAGGGTTAATGTTGAGAAAGAAGAATATAAGCTTAAGACTTTAGAGTTACTAAATGTGGCCTCCAAAAAGTATTGGGACTGGGTTTTAAGTTATAATATTTCGCAAGTTCGAATGGAGCTGTTAAAGCTGGCTGAGAGTAGGCAAAAAATCTATCTTCAAAAGAGTCAGGCCGGGGCGTTAGAAAAAATTAAACTTACCGACAATTTGCGTCTAATTAACAAACGTCAGGCAGAATATAATGAGAGTTTACAGAAGTTCACTGAAGATACTTTAGATATTAATTTGTATTTGAATAAAAAAAAATTAATAGATGGCTCTAATTTTCCGTCTCAGTGGGTTTATAAAAATTTTCTTCAAAAAACAAAGAATATTGCCCCTTCAGAATTTAAGAAAAACTGGCCGATTTTTCAAAGGTTGGACTTTGAAAAGGAGAAATTATTATTAGATCAAGATTTTTACAGCCATCAAATGTGGCCGCTATTAAATTTAAAAATAGAGGGAGTTCGAGATGTAGGAGGGGGATCTCCAGTAGATACTCACCCCGATGATCTAAGATTAGGGATATTTTTTGAATATCCACTTGAAAATAATCAAGCGAAAGGAAACTTGAGTCGAGTTCGTTCTCAGAGAATTGCATTTGAGGCTCAATACGAATGGCTGGATAGGGTTTTCAAAAATCAAGTTAATCAAACTCTTTCGTTATTGCAGCAAGCTGAGAAACTCATCGCCTTAAGGAAGCGTGAGGTGGAAAACACGACCAAGATGCTAGAGGCAGAAGCCGTTAAATTTGAGAAGGGTGCTAGCAATTTTTATATCTTAAATTTGCGAGAAGAAGATGAAGCGTTGGCCAAAATTAATCTTCATAGAGCCTTTCATGGCTACCATCAACTAATAATGGACTACGATTTACTGGCAGGTAATTGGCTAAGCAAGCTGCCCCAACACTAATGTAAAGATATCAAAACCAGTTGCCTTTATGTGGGCATCCAATTAGAGTTACTCCTTGTTATTTATCTTTCTCTTTTGTTGATTGGCCATATTGATTAGCCAAGGTCCCGCCAGCCGTCTAAAGAAAAATCCTGTGCCGGCCCACATGACCACGAACTGCAAGCTTGCAACGTAAATATTGGCATCAGGATTTTACTTAGTCGTTGAGTGTAGAACAAGCGGTTGTTGAAAGTAGGGTAGTGGAGACATGTCATTTAAAAATTTCTTAGAGTTTTTTTTATTGAAGAGTTGTTCTTCAAAAAGTGCACGAGTGATATTTAGTCCTTGCCTTTTTGTATACTCAGAAAAACAATTCATTACTTTTTCTATATCTAGTTTTAAAATTTTATGAGCCATTTCTACATCAAAGAGATCTCTGCCTTTGTCTCTTTGATATAAGGCTCTAAATTTGGTGCCAAGTAATTCTTCTGGGGAAAATGTTTTAATTTTTGTGTGTCCACTAAACCAAGGAGATTCGACTGTAAAGTCCTTCTCAATTATCCCCATTACATTAAATGTTTCAGAGGTGTTTATTTCTACTTTAAGTTTCATTTGTTGAATAGGTTCTATCTCTGACATAAATTTAAAATGCAGAGTAAGCCTTTCTTGTTTTTGATCAAACCTTGGTTTGCCAAGCCAGGGAGTAAGTGTTTCTCTAAGTGCCCCTATGATTTCTCCATACTTTTGGCTTTGTGTTAGTACTAAATCTATATCTTCAGAGTAACGGCTATTATGGCCTAGAAAGAGTTTATGAAGTGCTGTTCCGCCTCTAAATACCACTTGGTCTTTTAGAAAATCATGGTTAAAAATTTCGATGAGGGATCTGGAAATAATTAGGTCTTGTTCTACCTGAGCATCGCTTGGCTAAGGGGCTAAGTTTCTCCAATGTGCTATATAGGCTTGTGGTATCATATATCTGCCGCCACGCTTTCATTGACTTTAATTTTCCACTTTTCTTCATTTCTATGGCTTTGTTTTTTTGAGTAAGTAGCGAGAGGAATAAATTGAGGTTCTCTTTTTTGTACCTCTTCATGAATAAATCTAGAAAGTGATTTATCTTCGCAAAATTGATCTATCAAATAACCTGTTCTCTGTAAGACAGTTGTTTCAAACGATTTAGATGCTGTACCAAGATTTCTAGCTCTTATTTTGCTTTGAAGTTCAATGACAATATTAGCTACGTTATCCAGGTATCCAGCATGTTCGATATATTTCACTAAATCAAGCAACGTTACTTCAACAGTGGAAACATTCATATAACCAGTTCTAGTTTTAACTTTATCAGTGGGTATTTCTTCAATATTTTTCTTGGCCAAAAATGAAATATGCACTCCCTCAAGCTCTATGTTTCGTATAGCCCCCTTTGTAATGACTTGAAACTCCATGGGCTGTTGGTGGGTAGCACCATGTATTGCAGAGGCAGAAAGGCAGCCGACGTAATAGGATTTGTTTAAATGCTTCATGAGCGCATCAATATAATTTGAAGGGGGTAAAGGTTTGCCAATATATTCAGTAGGAACTATGGCGTAAAACTCCTTTTTGGGACTTATAAGAATGCCCTTCTTATTCATTTCAGATAGGGCTGCCTGAAAGCTGGAGTTACTCATTTTGCAGCCTGAGAGGGCCTCAAATCGATTAAAATGCCATCTGCCATTTTTTTGTAAATCAATAATGTAATTTTCAAGTTTTATTTTAGAAATATCAGTTGCTTATACTCCAATTTTCAAAATATCTTACTTACAATAGTATATAATTTTTACGTATTAATGCAAATTAAATAATTTACTTTATTCTATTTCTTTATTCTATTTCTTTATTCTATTTCTTTATTCTATTTCTTTGGTAAATGTCTCTTTCAGAGACATTTACCAAGACAATCATCTAGAATGGCAGCATAAAGTAAGGTTCAGTCTCTCTCCAGCACCGGCACCACCAACGGCGCCAACCAAGTTGATTCCAATTTGAATTACAGAGAGTGTTCTTTCGGGATTTTCTCTCAGAGAGAACAGGGCTTGTGCGTCCTTATTCCCAGACTTTGTGCGGCTGCGAAGTTCGGATCTGGGGATTGAGACAAAGGCCATTTCGTATGCGGCTAGAAGAGCATTCAGCCCCAGGCAAATTGAAATGACAATAATCTCTCACCCATATTACTCCGGCTGTGTTGCCCATACGATAGGGGTTTGCGCCAACGAACCTGGAGGAGGCGTCTTCAAATTTTTGATTTCTCTTTATCGCATTATTTCCGATCACTTATCAATTTTCTCCAGGTTCCAAATTGGTCGGCCTACACCGAGAAAGGGCCATGTTGTGTCCTCCAATGTGTAACCCATTGGAATTGGAGAGATTTTTTAATCAGGTAGATTTTTTTAAAGAACTTCTTGTTCTCCATCTTTGTGGCACCTTCCAAACTCCTTGACATTGTGTGCGCCATAATGCACACTTTAAAAGTGAAGAAGCTTCGGGCCATCGTTACTGCGAGACTTGATTTATTGTCTTTGGGCCACTTTGGTGACCACAAGCGATTTGAAGGTTTGATTGAGTTACGATGGAAGAACGGCACTCGGGTCTATACAGGTTTATGTGGGGCGAAGCCATTGTGATTGCCCTAAATGGAGGGAATAAAAATGCCCAGCAAAAAGACATCAACAAAGCAAAAAAGATCAGAAATGAAATCCTTGAAGGCTCACGCACCATTCAAAAGTGATATTTTGAAAGATTCAGAAGTAGTTACAGAGGCTTTATTGGGTTGCATTCGAGCGGGTGATTTAGATAGTTTTAGAGAGCTGCTAGCCGCTCATTTAATGACGGTGA
Organism: uncultured Pseudobdellovibrionaceae bacterium; assembly: GCA_964502735.1. Lineage (GTDB taxonomy): Bacteria > Bdellovibrionota > Bdellovibrionia > Bdellovibrionales > UBA1609 > JACKAN01. The sequence goes on along the minus strand of CAZCYD010000036.1, from coordinate 891 downwards.
ACAAAGTTTATTTGGCCAAAAAGGCTGGCATCGGCCGTCGCACAATTTATGATCTTATTGATCCAAACAAAGAGTTCAATCCTGAGCTTTCAACAGTCTCTGCACTTATTCGTGCGCTTGCCGCATAGCTTGTAGGGGTGTTTGCGAGGTGTTTATAGGTTGTTTAGGACTAACCACCCAAAAATGTACAACGGCTTAATATTGTTGAGGATTAAGTACCGTTTTATCGTGGCAGTCGGAATCTTAGTGGGTTTTATGGGAGGTAAGTGAAAAGATAGTACTTGCAAGGAATGCCCATACTACCTCGGAAATCTCACGAGCAAGATATGACAGATGTTCTTTTCTATCAGATACTATGAGAGGCACGGATGAGTGCTCTATTGCAAATCTTACGTCTTCAGCTACCATTCTTAATCGTTCAGGGCAGCGAATAAGTTGATCCCAAATTTGGTGAATTGAAAGCTGTTCACTGGTCGCTTCCTTTGGGTGAAAAGACGTTTCTTTGACATGAACTTTTTTAACTAGGTCTTTTGCACCGTACTCCTCCACCTCATAGCTTATGGGCCCACATTGCATATATAAGATAGCTTGAAGATTATCTTTTCTAACCGGTGTTGCTGTCAGCCCTAGGAAATAACGTGCAGGTATTTGCTTAAGGGGCCCTTCGAATGAGGCAGCTGGTATATGATGACACTCATCAATAATCACTTAGCCGTACTGGGATAGAAATTCTGTGGAGTCTTGCAAGTTGCCAAGTGCTTGCAGCATTGCCACATCAATTTTTCCCTTTGGTTTTTTTCGAGTTCCGCCATAGCTGCCAATTTCTTTAGGTGGAATTCCCCAAAAGTACTGGACAAATTTTAGTGAACGATTTACCCCCAATAGGAGGAG
>CAZCYD010000035.1:0-30224 GCA_964502735.1 uncultured Pseudobdellovibrionaceae bacterium | reverse complement strand
CAAAGGTTGTGAATGTACCTCACGCGGAGTTCCGCAGCCTTAAGGCTGCGGCTGTTTGAGCATGAGGTACATTCACAACCTTTGAGACGATTATTGTTTCGAACTGGCATTAGAGAGGGATGAGTTTAAAAGACCAGTTTTTATTGAGGTGAATTTAAAGTGATGCTCTTTTGAGAGCTGCCAGACTGAACCTGAGGGAGGCTCTTTTTTCCGAGCAGTCTATTTATGAATACAGAGTAGGAATAGACAGGTAGTCCGGAGTAGATATGGCCCTCGTCGGAACTGAGCTGAAGGCCTACGAGCTCCAAATGGGCTTGGCCATCCGTTGGGTTTACATTCTGTGATGTAGATAGGCTATCAGCTAAACCTAAGACTCGATCATTGTGAATGGATAGAACCAAGCTGTTTGAGCAAAGGTTGAGGCTGTCTTGAAGCGCCGGATTGCCAGAAGAGGGTCGTTCGTAGAACTTTATTTTCCCGATTGTACATGGGTTGTGATTGTAAAAGTTCTTTGTTGGAAAAGAAATTAAGAAGTCGGTACTGTCAGATTTTGCAGAATCGGCCTGGTAAAGATTTATGAGCTTAGAACTCATAAATAAGGCTGTAACAGGAGAAGCGGGATGATTGTTTTCCCACTTTGAGGTTACAAATCCCCCAGACCCCGAGGTTACAATGCTAACTTTTGGATGGACGTCTGAGAGGTCGGGTTTGGTTTCAGATGGAGAAGTGTGTAGGGGGGCATCTCTCCAGGATTCAAGAGCGATCGGCTGAAAGCTGAACATATTGTTGTCCTGAACAACTTCGGCTCTTCCAAAAAGTCCACCGGTAGGGGGGGTGAGAACACGATTTGCGTTTTCGCGAGGGTTCTCACCAAATGGCCCGTCATCATTCCAGGCATTACTTAGGGCATCGCAATCTTTTACAGACAGGTCCTTAATTGTAGCCATTTCTAAGACTTCCAGCCCCCCTCTCTTTGGTAAGTCACTCCGTAATCCAACTAATAAACAAGATTTATCCTGAGTTAAAATTTGAACAGTGCCATTTTTGTCTTCTTTAATTTGCCCCTGCCACATATCTCCAGGAGAGAGATACAAATTGTAGGTGGCCACGGCCTCGCCAGTTTCGGGATGAGTGAATCTGAGCTTAATGGCCTTTGAAGTCATCTTCGAGTTGGTTATGGACAGAGTTGTATAGCTAGTCTTTGTGGCCTGATAATGAGGAAAGAGAAGCACTTGTCCCGTTCCACCAGAACTCATATGAACAGCAAGGCTGGGAGAGTTGAAGAGCAAACCAGCGATCAAAAAGAGAAGAGACATTTGAGGGATCATAAATTGAGGGATAAACGATTTCATCAGAACCTTATGACACAATGGGGCAAAAAAATCAATAGATAATAGATATAGATGAATTGGCTATTATTTAAAAGTAGGAAGTTGATGCCGGCTGTAGAGAAAGGGGGCGTGTCCCTCAATTTGAAACCAGAATTCGAGTAATTTCGAGCCTTTAGGGACCAGTTCGGGAATGAGTTCGATGTTGAATTTAGAATTTAATCCTCGAGTTTTTTGCTCCAACAAAAGATTTCCGTCTGTAGATATGAAGCGAGCCACAATGTAAGAGGGCTTAGTGGCAAAGGGAATGGGCAAGCTCCACTTCGTGGATTTGAGAGAATTTAGCGAGAAGGGCAAGTGGCGAATTTCATTTAAGGGGACCCACAAAGGTGAACTGTTAAGAATTTGAACAGTTTTAACCATGCTATTCAGAGAGCCGGTTTCGGCATCAATAGAAGCATAGATTTCGTAGGTTCCGTCTTCGATTTTTGTTGTGTCAATCTCGATAGAGCAGGCGGGTCCCATGCAAGTTGAAACATGAGACAAACCCATCTCGCTATTTTGCAAGTGGAGGAAAATCTTTTCATTCTCGCCTGCCAAGTTGCGTAGAGAGAGGGTCTTTTTACCTGAAAAAACATCTCCATTTTTAAGATCTTCTACGAGTAATCCTTGGTTTTTTGGAAGATGCAGACTCCACGACTCTGTTCCAAAATTGGTAGTGTCGCGGACATAAAGGTATCCATATCCTCGATTGGCCCAATCTTCACCCCAAGAATTTTTCACAATCCAAGCTTTTCTTCTGGCGGAGAAACCGACGATGGCAACCATATGCCCAACGTTTAAGAAGTTAATGTCAGGGGCTCTTTTGTAAACCCCCCACCTGTAGCAGGCAAAGTCCTCGGGGAGAGTGAAGCCCGTGAGTACGGGGCCGTGAAGTAGGGCTCTTCTAATCGCATTAATATCGAGAGCCCCGTCTGTGACTTTGTCAAAACCTTGAAGGTTCCAACGTCGTTGAGGACTGGTTGAGCACTCCTTAAGAGAACAATCCTGTGCAGAAGCCACCTGTTGACCACAGGGTTTATCCAAAAAGCCGACGTCTACCCCTCGCTGAAGAGCCTCTATGGCCCACCAACCTTTAGAACAGTCTCCACCTCCGCAGTGAAAACCCTCATTTATAGAAAGTTCGGGTTCCCACAGGGGCCATCCAGAATTGATTTTTAATTGCGATTCAAAAACAGAGGCTACGGCGTGCATTACACAGTCGCCACAGGAGATCTGTTTTTTTACGGAGGTTAACCAGTTTTGGCCCTGATGGTCCCTCCAGTCCCACTCCCTGGGAAGGTCCTCTTTAGAGAGGGCTTCGGTTGAAGGTGAGTCGACAGAAAATAGTAAGGGAGTCATATTCGAGAAATCGGCAGATCCAGCCCTGAGTGGGGCGTCCTTTATAAAAGGTCCACTCTGATTGCAAAATCCCCCTGGGGAGGCCGAGGCAATTTGAATTAGAGCGAAAATTGAGCTTATAAATACAAAAATCTTCATCATCTTTCCCCCGAGTGCACCCGTCTATTTCTCAGACTGTCAGGTTTTACTTGTCTAATTTTTTTGTAAGCCCCTCTTTTTTTGCAAATTCCTCACTATCGTCATCTTCTATAAGTCTATAGCCAATAGCTCTACCAATAACTTGCCGACTTTGCCGAGCGACTACGAAATAACACAAGTCGTACTCATAGCTTGCGCGTGAATCCAAGTAGTAGCGCCCATTAAAAAACTTATCCATCACTCTTATGTAGCGCAATTTGGGTGGGGGATTAGAAAAGGAGTCTCCCTTTTGTGGGCACAGGACCTTATCCTTGCTAACATTAGGCTCAATATCAGGCGACACATACAACTCCGTAAAGTCGTCCTGATAGGTGGGGCTAAGAGTCAGAGCTATGCCGTCTGTGCGATCTCGCGAGGCTTTAAGCAAGTAGTCCCCGTCCTTGTCGTCAGGATTCTTTACCGGAGGTAGCTCATTTTCTGGAGCTCTTAATCCCCATGCACTAGACTCAACAATTCCTCGGCCAGTTAGCATATAGCATATTGGAATCCCGTCAGGTGCCATGGAGTCCATGTAGTGCGTGAAATTTTCATAAAAAGATCTCCCTTCAGTCAACCAGATAGAGTCCTCTGGTAGTGGCAAGGGGTGGTTGCGAGAAAAGCAAGACTTAGGGTTAAGTGTGGCATAGAGAGTCCAATTTTCGGTATAAGGTGGATTAAGACTGATGAGTATGCCATCAGTTCTCCCTAAGCTTGCCGAAAGCTCAGGGTGTTGCCGTCGATTCTTGCCAGATTGCCCAGCACCTAGCCCGGGTCCTGGCGCGCTTGGATGAGAGGGCTCAGGACTTGGTTTTGGCTGAGTACGATGCCCACCACCAGGTCCTGGTGAACCAGGAGGAGGAGTCGGCCAAGGGTGCGGAGGCTGAGGGGGTGGTGTTGGAGGCGGAGCCGGGGGTGGTGTGGGCGAAGGAGTTGGTCCTGGCCCAGGAGGAGGAGTCGGAGGTGGTGTTGGTGGAGGAACGTATCCATCCGTAAAACAACTTGCGCAGGGGCCAAATCCCGAGCATATGGTGCTCCCGTTTAGCTGAACGCAGGACGTGTTTTTTATCTGTTCAGAATAGTTGCAAATTTGCGCAGCGCTAGAGAATCGACCAGGAATTGTAGAGCAGCTAATATTGCCATTTGTAGGCGGTGGCGGTGGGGGAGTGGTTGGCGGAGGTGGATTGGTAACTGGCGGAGGTGGCTCTATGGGCGGGTTTACAGGAGGAGTGTAATCCGCTGTTTGACAAGCCGTGCAAGGACCAATCCCGTCGCATGCAGTTTCACCATTAAGTTCTACGCATTTATTGGGAGTCAGCTTTGCCGTTCGAATACAAAGATCTTCAATGGAAGTGAAGACTCCATCTAGGCTGTCACAAGTAATGCTGTTCGGGTTTAAAGGAGGGGCCGGTGGAGATTGGGTGCGTCTTCCATCAGCATAATTTTGACTTTCAAAGCCATTCGTACATCCTATTAGAAAAACAGAAAGTAGAAGAGAAAGTAAAAAAGAAAATGTAAAACTCATCAAATTCATCAAGAGCCCCGTGAATACGCCCTGCGCGAACCTGTCAAGACTTGCATTAGGCAAAGCGCAGCTGTTAAATATTAGCATGATAAATCAAAATAAAAAGTCTTTTTCAATGCGGCAAGAGTCATCAATCCTCAAGTTGGGTTTTTTATTCTTCTGCTCAGCCCTACTCTTGTCCTGTGGGCCTCAAAAGCACTCTGTGCAGTCTGGTGAACCTATCTTCGAAAAACCGCAAGACCCTCCTCCGAGCCTTGAAGAGCCTGAGGAGTTTGAATCCCCGTTAGTTTACACATGGTTCTACAAGGGGGTTTACAATCGAAACAATAAGGCCGCGGAAGATTTACCCCCCCTATGTCCTGAGAATTTTCAAGTAGAGGGCTTGTGTGAACAGCCTCTCGAACAGTGTCTTCGAGGGGAATCTCTCTACGCCTGCTACCCTAAGGATTTAGAACTACGCATTCAAGGAAGAGTTGTTGACGAAGAAGGCAATCCTTTGCGAGGGGCGCAGATTTTTTCAACCTATCCCATGGCAGGATTTCCGGACACCTGGCAGGCGGAGTCTAGACGAAGTGGAAATTTTTTGGTGAGAACTCAAAGCTATTGTCTTGAAGTTCTTTCGGCCTCAAAGGACGGCTATGTGGCTGTAAACAATAGCCCTCAAGACACTCGTTTGAGTGGATGTAAGGTTGATAACTTTCAAGGAGCGAGAGGACTCACCTTCCGTTTAAAAAAGGCGGAGAGAACTTTTAAGAATCAGCCAGGTCTTTCGACCGCGACAAATTGCGAGTTGATGGGTCGAGTAGTAGATACAGATGGTGACCCTTTAGAGGGAGTTCAAGTTTTTAATGGAAGAGGTGAATCCATTACAAACAAAGAGGGTGTATACAAGATTTTAAAGTCAGAAGCTTGTAGCCGATTTTGCACAGCCAGAAAACGAGGGTTCCGCCCTGTAGAACCTCTTAAAGGGGCCTCTGCTATAACTAGTTGTTTTGATGCTGAGCCAGCAGATATGATATTAAAAAGCGATTCTGATGAAAAGTGATTTTGCCTTTATGCAAAACTAAAAGTCCGGCAATTTATCCGCGGATTTGGGTTTAAAGGAATCCAAAAAATAAATCCAAAAATATCTGGGTGATCTAAGCCCGACTGGAGTTGGACTCTCGTGGTCTTTACCGATCAGGACTGTTTAAACAGCCAGAGAATAAAACTCAATATGGCACTAATAATAAGGCTGGTAGCGAGGGGAAAGTAAAATTTAAAGTTTTCCCTTTCAATTGCGATATCTCCAGGCAGACGCCCTACAAGTTTTAAAAAAGGAACCTTGTCTTTGTATAAGATTAAAACTCCAACGAGTATAAGTGCTGACCCAATTGCAATAAGCGTCTTTCCCATGTCGATGGGATAGCACGAAATGGTGTCAATCTCAAGGCGCGGATTTTTTTGAGACGGCGAAATTTATTTTGATACAGTCTTTGCCCCGCTGTTTTCCTCGCAAGTTTTTTTGTTTCAACTTTGGACAAATGTCTTAAGGCAATGACTCTTGGTGCCGATAAATCAATAACATATTAATATAGGGGAACTCATGTTTGGGTTTAAAATTGAAGAGGTACGTAAGCAGATGAAGCTTTTATTTTTAATGGTGGTCTTGTCAGGATTGTCTTTATCCTGCACTCGTGAGGCCGTAGATTCTGGAAGTAAAATTAAAATGACGATTGATCCGAGCCTCTCGAAATCAAATGCCAGAGGTAAGATTGTTGTGCCCGCTGGATTTTATCCAATGCACCTAGTGGCGAATGTCCACTTTGATGGCAAGACGGCTCTTGATGAATGGAGCTGTGAAGCCAAGGACAAAGACAATATGAACATGGCGGATTGTGCTTTTCCTCCCCAAATAGATTTTAAAGGGCGACAGTTTCCGAGGGGCTCTGGACGTATTATTCAGGTAATGCTTGTTTATGGAAATGAAGAAGAGAGGCTAATATTTAACTACGATGATGCAGTTAATGTGGACTTTAATTCGAGCGATGTGATTGTCCCCATTGGCAACAACTGGGTGCAACAAGGTGGAGGAAAAATTGGCCGGGTGGGTGGTCGTCATGGGCTCTTAAGATCAGGTAAGGTCGAAGGCTATGTAGTTCCCCCAAGAACGGGTCGCCCCCGCATGAAGCTCTTTGACGAGTTTATGTTCTCGGGCTGGTTTGACTTGATGTTTTTTGAAAACGTTAAGACGTCTTATTTTCATGTGAGCCTGGCTGATGGGGTTCAAACTCCCTTGTTTGAGAATCGGGATTTAAAAGACATTGAGAGTTCTCTAACTGCCAATCATGCGGCAGTGGCGGTTAATATTCCAACATTTTACGGAGTGCACAGTTGGACAGATATGAATGGTTCTGCATTCGAGTCTCACAAAGGGGGAGGAGAGTCCTACATTTTAGGTTTTTTTGATGACAAAGGCTTGCCCCGACTGAATGGAAGTAATTTCAGCTTGAAGTTGCCTCCTGCCGCAATGTCTTTATCAGGTATTTTTCGCAGACTCTTAGGCACGGGTTTGTTAGATCCCATAAATAGTGCAGGAACTAGCTTTGTAGCTCCTGATGGGTCAGGTTCTTTAGTTAGCGAGTCGGCTTGGGACAGTTATCGCCTTCAGTTTGTTGTGGGCATTAATTCCACGAATACTCACCAAATGACGCAAACTCATGGAATGGCAGTTGGCGTAAGTTCTACCTGCACAGATGTTGATCAAGATAATTTAGTAAGTCCAAGGTGTATTCAATTTGAGCCTACACTACTGAAAAATCGTGGTTTGATTCCATTTGAAGGACCCTTTCAAGCGATGAACGACAATGGACGGGCAGTCTACTTAAAAAATAGTGGGGTTAAAGAGGTGTCTTGGAGGTTTTTACCAGGAGTGGCTGGAAACTCTGTACACGGGTTAGCACTTTTTATTTTAGATGGAAACTTTGAGTTTCGCGGAGACCATTACCCTTGCATGGAATTGGCAAAAAATGCTGGGGTTAGCGGTTTGATGGACGCTCCTACGGGTTTAATAAGCGTTCCTCCTGTGATTGACCACGTTTTAAAACCTGTGGCCTCTTCAGGAGTTCAAGGTAGTCATGATTTCGGAGCTGCGGACTTGAGTGGAAAACAAGCTGTGGCTTGTCCGTGGGTGGACGTCAGCGGGAAAAAATTCTTTTATCCCATTGCGGCTAAGAACCATGGTTTTTGGGGCAGTGGAGAAGAAAATGGTGGTGCCCCTATGCCTGTGGCCACCCACGTGGAACTTGTCAACAAAGGTCCAATGGTGTTTCCCTATTTAAATCAATACTCTTGCACGCCCCTGGAGATTCGTGCGGTGGATAGCTCGGGCAATCCGGCCTCTCTTCCCAATTTACCTCACAAAGTGAATTTGAATGTGGGCTTGGATCCCTTAGTGTTACCATATGGTTATTATTTTTATGATCCAGATTGTAGCAATTCTGTGGGTAGTGGGGTTTTTGAGTTACATAGCCATGTGACACCAATTTGGTTTAAACCTCAAAGTTTATCCGGAGGGGCGCCCATAGAGCTTTCTGTAAATTCAGATGCAAGTGAGACTGTTTCTCTGCTGCCTTATGGTCCATTTAACCCCTCTGTTCAAAACAATCCAGCAAATAAAATAATCACATGGGGGCCCATGACGGTGTTTACTAGCACGTGCTCGTTGTTCGAGTTTCTCGTTGCAGATGTGAATGGAGTTCCGGCAAAAGCTCCCGGGACAGGTGTGATTAACGTTAATACCTCTCCCATGAATGGAACATTTTTTTATCATGGACAGTGTGGTACAGGGCCAACAGCAAGTTTGAATATTTCTGGAAGTCAAACCTCAGTTAGAGCGGAGTTTAGGCCCAACACGCCGGGAACCGTAAATATTGCCACCGGTAACAGCATGGGCTTGTCTAATGCAGGACTAACAGGAATCACTGCGATTGATCCTGGTCCGGCAGAATACGCTATCTTAGAAGGCTCAGAGTATATCACAACAAATGTTTGCGCTTATTTTGAGATCGCAACATACAAAAACATTAGCGGTTATGGAGCGGTCCGAGCCAACACGACAAACGCTTACACTCACACTTTAAATTTTCCACCGGGATTTTCGGCCTACCAGAGCAATTACGATTGTGAAAATATGCCTGGAAACGCTATCCTTTCTGTTGCGCAGGCGGCGGGAACTTCAAGTCAGTCCTTATGGTTAAAGGCAACAAATCAAGGCACCTACACTTTAAATACAAATGTACTGTCTGCCCCAGCATTTAACACTGTGAGGACCATTATAGCGAGCAATCCTTTGATGCCTATGTTGGTCGCAACACCAACCTCACACGATTTTGGTCCGGTGACTGTGGGGACTTCTGCAGATTTTCCGTTTACAATACAAAATACGGGAACGGCTCCGGCAAATGATATTTATGGAATGACTCCTCCCACTCCGTTTAGCTTTAAAGGCGGTTCCTACCCTGGCACAACGGGAACTTGTGGTGGCACTTTGAATGTTGGTCAAGACTGCACAGTTGTACTGGAGTTTACACCGACTGTGGATAGTCCTTTTAATGAGAGTATCCAAATTGAGTATTCTACGGGTTCGGGGTATCAATACTTGATTATTCCTGTGTCAGGATACGGCAATCCTTAAGTGTGCAGGAGATTTTTATATGGCAAGAGGGAGGTTGGATACTTTAATTTTGTAGCGTAGGGGCTCGAGTCTGAATAAGTAGCTAATTGTAGCTATTAGCTTTCATAAGTTACAAGAGTGGCTCCCCCTTCGACGCTGTCTCCTTCTTTGACGTGGATTTTTTTAATTTTTGTATTTTGACCGGCCCGCATTTCATTTTCCATTTTCATGGCTTCCATAATCATAATTGGAGTGCCCTCTTGAACTTCGTCGCCTTCTTTAACCAGAATTTTAACAATTTTCCCCGGCATTCCAGCGCCCAAGGAGTTTCCTCCTCCAAGCCCTTTGTTTCCTTTTAGGCTCTCGTGCAAGAGCATTTCGTCGTTGTACATTTCTAGAGTTCTGTAGGAGCCTCGCGTATAGACTTCGTAATTAGTGCCTTGCCCAACAACGTCAACTAAGTAGGAGGAGTTTTTATAGATAAAACAAATAGTGCGGTCAAAAACCTGGTAGTCCTCTTTGGGAATCGTGTGTTTTTCCCACTCGCCATTTTCGGGCTTGATGGAGATGACCCAGTTTTTTCTTTCTTCACGCACGTTAATTTCGTAGTGTATTCCGTTAGAGTTAGCTTCAAAAAACATAAAAAATTTCTCCAGTAAAGTTGAGGCCTTAGCTTAGTGGTCCTCTTAGTTGCTGAGCACGTCCAGTTTCTTTCCAGCGACTCGCAAGGTTTAATTTTGAAAAATCCTTACTTTTTTGTCTCTTATAGGCCTCAATAGCCCCAGCAATCAAAAAGACATTTTCATCTATAAACATAAAAAGTTCGCGATGTTTTTTGCCAGTGAGTTCTTTGTCTACAAATTGGGTGGTGTAGGAGCCATCAACAAAAGAAGGGTGACGAATAATATTTTTGTGCAAAACGATATTCGATTTTATTCCCGTCAACATAAACTCAGCCAAAGCTCGTTTAACTCTGTCCAGGCACTCTTCACGAGTGGACCCCCAGCATATTAGCTTTGTGATCATAGGATCGTAGTAAATCGGGACCTCGTAACCAGGATAGGCATAGCTGTCATTGCGTATAAACGGACCTTGAGGGTGTCGACAAGTGCGAATTTTCCCCGGGGCTGGGGCGAAGGTTGAGGGGTCTTCGGCGCAAATTCTAAGCTCAATGGCGTGGCCCTTAATTTTTATATCTTCTTGTTTGAATGAAAGGGGGTGGCCAGCGGCAACGCGGATCTGCTCGGCAACCAAGTCAAATCCTGTAACCATCTCAGTCACGGGGTGTTCAACTTGCAAGCGAGTATTCATCTCCATAAAAAAGAATTCTTTTGTGACGTTGTCAAAAATAAACTCAATAGTCCCCGCGCCTTGGTAGTTTATAGATTTGGCAGCTTTTACGGCCACAGCGCCGAGCTGTTCTCTGACCTCATCGGGAACCGATATGCTCGGGCACTCCTCAATAAGTTTTTGGTGTCGTCTTTGAACAGAGCATTCCCTTTCAAATAGGTGAACAACATTGCCGTGGGTGTCGCCAAAAACTTGAACTTCAATATGCTTGGGGTTCTGAACAAACCGTTCAATAAATACCCGATCATCCTTAAAGTAATTTTTGCCCTCCGACTGGCAAGCGCGAAATGAGCTGGCGAGGTCCTTGGGTTCGTAAACCACGCGTATGCCTTTACCTCCGCCGCCAGCAGAAGCTTTGATCATAACGGGATATCCAATTTTCTCAGCCGCCCTTTCAGCTTCTTCTACTGTGTCAACAGTGCCATCGGTGCCTGGAACCGTCGGAACTCCCGCTGCTTTCATGAGTTCGCGCGAGGCTAATTTATCTCCCATAGACTCGATATTTTCGGGAGTTGGACCAATAAAGGTGATGCCAGCTTCTTTAAGAGCTTGGGCAAATTCCACCCGTTCGCTTAAAAAGCCGTATCCAGGATGAACAGCATCGGCCCCGGCTTTTTTAGCGACGTCTATAATTTTATCTATGCGCAAGTAAGATTCTGTGGAAGGTGGTGGGCCAATAAAGTAGGCTTCGTCGGCAAGTTGAACATGTAAACTATTGCGGTCGGCCTCTGAGTAGACAGCGACAGACACAATTCCCATAGCGCGACAAGTGCGAATAACTCGGATAGCGATTTCCCCACGGTTGGCGATCAAGACTTTTTTAAACATTCAAATCCTCCGTTTATAAAGGAATATTGCCGTGCTTTTTCGGCGGGTTTCTGTCTTTTTTGTTCTTTAACATCTCAAGAGAGTCAATAATGCGTTTTCTTGTCATGGCAGGCTCGATAACTTCGTCTATATAGCCGAGTTCTGCTGCGACATAGGGGTTGTTAAAGCGAGATTCATAATCAGCGATGAGTCGTTTTCTTTCCGCCTCTTTGTCTTGAGCTTCTTGAATTTCTTTTCGGAAAATTATGTTTACGGCGCCTTCAGCCCCCATTACGGCAATTTCGGCCGAGGGGTACGCAAGATTGATGTCCCCGCGAATGTGCTTGGAAGACATCACATCGTAGGCTCCACCGTAGGCTTTGCGAGTCACTATAGTGATTTTAGGCACAGTGGCCTCACAATAAGCATAGAGCAGCTTTGCTCCGTGAGTGATAATTCCATTCCACTCTTGATCTGTTCCAGGTAAAAACCCCGGAACATCTACAAAGGTGACTATGGGAATGTTAAAGGCATCACAAAATCTAACAAAGCGAGCAGCTTTAATGCTGGCCTGAATGTTCAAACAACCAGCTAAGAATTGAGGTTGGTTGGCGACAATCCCCACGCTGCGGCCATTGTAGCGAGCAAATCCAATGACGACATTTTGAGCGTAGTGTTGTTGGATTTCCAAAAAATAACCCTCATCTACCGTTTTGGTGATAATTTCCTTAATGTCGTAAGGCTTTTTGGGGTTGTCAGGGATGATCTTGTTAAGGTCTTCTTCTATGCGATCAGGAGAGTCTTGAGTTGGAAGCACAGGGGGATCATCAATGTTGTTGGCTGGCAAAAAGTTAAGTAGTTCCCGTATCAACAACAAGCAGTGTTTGTCATCTTCTGCAGCAAAGTGAGCCACTCCTGATTTTTGATTGTGAGTGTTGGCTCCGCCCAATTCTTCTTTGGTCACTTCTTCGTGAGTGACCGACTTGATAACATCGGGACCAGTTACAAACATATAGGAAGTGTCCTTGACCATAAAAATGAAGTCAGTGAGAGAGGGAGAGTAAACTGCTCCTCCTGCACAGGGGCCCATAATGGCTGAAATCTGCGGAACCACGCCCGAGGCCAGAGTGTTTTGCAAAAAGATATCCGCATAGCCGCCTAGAGCTTCAACTCCTTCTTGGATACGAGCCCCACCGGAGTCGTTTAAGCCAATAATTGGGCGTCCATTTTTTAGAGCCAAATCTTGCACCTTTAGAATTTTGTTGGCTTGAGTGCGAGACATACTGCCGCCAAAGACTGTAAAGTCTTGCGAATAGACGTAAACGGATTTCCCATTAATGCGACCATATCCAGTGACAACTCCATCGCCCGGAATTTTGGTCTGTCCCATGCCGAAGTTGTCGCAACGGTGGGAAACCAAACGGTCAAGTTCAACAAAGCTGCCTGGGTCTAATAAAACATCTAGGCGCTCTCTGGCTGTGAGACGTTTTTCTCCTTTATGTTTTTTAACACGATCTTCTCCGCCCCCAGCGTAGGCGAGTTCATTTTTTTTATCCAACTCCTGGAGTTTTTGTTCGATGTATTCCATGTTCCTCTCCGTTTCATGATTACGACACAAATTTATATTTTTAATTAAGGGTAATTTCTTCCGTACAACCTAGGAAAGGGAATAGTCTCTCTCACGTGCTTGAGGCCACAAACCCACGCCACTGTTCGCTCAAGCCCTAAACCAAATCCAGAGTGGGGAAATGAACCAAAGCGCCTCACATCTAAGTACCATTCAAAATCAGCTTTATTAAGATTGTGCTCGGCGATTCTTTGCTCTAACAGATCTACGCGCTCTTCCCTTTGACCACCGCCAATGATTTCACCATAGCCTTCAGTAGCGAGGAGATCACAACTTAAGCTGTAAGTGGGATCTGTTTCGTCTTGCTTCATATAAAAGGCTTTTATGGCGGTTGGAAAGTGGTGAACAAAAACGGGTTGGTTAAACTTAGAGCTAATAATAGTTTCGTCCCCTCCGCCGAAGTCGTTTCCGTCAACAAACTCGGGGTTCTCCTTTTTGATAAGCTCAACAGCTTCTTTGTAGTGAACTCTTGGGAATGGGGCTTTTATAACTTCGAGCAAACTCGTATCTCTCTCCAAAGTTTGCAATTCTTCAGAACGGTTTTTTAGAGTTCTTTGAACAATGTACTCTACAAACTCTTCGGCCAATTCCATATTGTCGTAAAGATCGTTAAAAGCCACTTCTGGCTCGACCATCCAAAACTCTATAAGGTGACGGCGAGTTTTTGATTTTTCTGCCCGGAATGTGGGGCCAAAGCAGTAGACTTTGCCGAAGGCTGCCGCCGTGGCCTCCATGTAAAGTTGCCCGCTTTGCGAAAGGTAGACTTTTTCGTCAAAGTATTGAGTTTCAAATAAGTTTGAGGTGCCCTCACAGGCACTGGGAGTAAAAATAGGGGCATCCGTTAAGGTAAATCCTCGACCGTCAAAAAAATCGCGAATGGCCGAGACCAATTCGGCTCGAACTCTGAGCGCGGCATGCTGCTTTTTTGATCGAAGCCATAAATGGCGGTGGCCCATTAAAAAATCTGTACCGTGCTCTTTTGGGGTGATGGGGTAGTCGTGACACTTAGATAAAATTTCAAGAGATTCAGCAGCCAACTCAACCCCCCCAGGGCTGCGAGGTTCCGCCTTTACGACACCAGAGATTTTTACGGTAGTTTCTTGGGTGAGCTCATCGAAGGTTTGAAAAGCTGAATCTTGGCATTCTCCATTAAAATAAATGCACTGCAAAAGACCCGTGCCATCGCGAAAAATCAAAAACTTAACTTTTTTAGAACCTCGGGTGTTGTACACCCAACCTTTGAGCTCAACTTTTTCTCCAATGCGGTCTTTAAGGTCCTCTACATAAGTACGCTTTGTGTAGACACGCTTTGTATTGATACGATCTGCCATACCCCTCCATCTATATTATTAAGTGGCCTAAATTTCTACCATGAGTGTCGCAGTTTGTGGAAGCAAAAAGGCCTTTGCCTTTTTGCAGAAGCGATCTGTCAAATATTTGTAGGGTTATGTCTGCTATTGTTGTTTTCCCTATCAAATCCGCGGGGTTGGGTTAAATAAGTATATTGCGAATATCTGATCGTAAGTGCTTGATTTATATGAACTCTTTGTCTCACTTTGGGATATGGGCATATGTTTCGTAATGGAAATATTATTTTCCATTGAGTCATTTATTGGCAATAATGTTTTCCATTATGCTAATGTCCAGTATAGATAATGGAAAACATTATTGCCAATATAGTTAATATCGGATATAATGGTTTCCATTATGTCAGGAAAGACATCAGCCTTATTACCTACAATAGATAGCCAACTTAAGGTGTTGGGTGAGAACATTAGGCTCGCACGCCTACGTCGGAGACTTTCTGCGGAATTAGTAGCAGAGAGAGCGGGTATGTCTCGCCCTACCCTGAGAGCAATTGAAAGGGGTGACCCTAGAGTTACCATGGGCGCATATGCAAATGTTCTGATGAGTCTTGGTTTGGAAAAGGATTTGATCTTAATAGGTCAGAACGATGTGCTGGGACGGAAGCTACAGGATGCGGGTTTACCGATTAAATCAAGGGCACCTAAGAAAAAATCCAAATGAAGACAATAAGGAATTCTAAATCAGAGGTAGAAGTCTATGCACATTGGGCTGGCCTTGCCAATCCGATGTTAATGGGAGTTTTGTCAGCAGTTCCAGGTCGGGGTAAGGAGATATTCTCTTTTGAGTATGATCCACAATGGATTGATAGTGGTAATGCTCAAGTACTTGATCCTGCTCTAAATCTATATAAAGGGCCTCAGTATGTTCCAAATGGGCAAGATAATTTTGGTTTATTCTTAGACTCTTCTCCTGATCGGTGGGGCCGATTTTTGATGAAGCGTAGAGAAACCCAGCTTGCACGCGAAGAAAAACGTGATCCAAAACAACTGTTGGAATCTGATTATTTATTGGGAGTATATGATGGACATAGGATGGGTGGCCTTAGGTTTAAGAAGAGTAGCCATGATCCATTTCTAGATGATAACAGGAACCTTGCGTCTCCTCCATGGACTTCATTGAGAGAACTGGAGAAAGCAAGTTTTGAACTTGAGAAAGAAGATGCTGAGAACAACCCTGATTATAAAAAATGGTTGATGATGCTACTTGCGCCTGGGGGCTCATTAGGTGGGGCGCGGCCCAAGGTAGGAGTAGTAGATGAGCTAGGAAGTCTTTGGATAGCAAAATTTCCAAGCCGAACGGACTTAGAGGATAAGGGAGCATGGGAAGCCGTAGTTCATGAGCTTGCAGGATCAGCCGGAATAATAATACCAGAAGCCCAAGCTAAAATTTTTACGGGCAAACATCATACGTTTCTAACTAAAAGATTTGATCGCAGCCCATCGGGAGAACGCATTCATTTCGCATCTGCCATGACACTCTTACAAAAGAAAGATGGGGATGATGCTTCTACAGGAGTAAGTTATTTGGACTTAGCGGAAATTATTGCAAAAGGCGGTGCTCATCCCAAAAAAGATTTAGAGCAACTTTGGCGTAGGATTGTGTTTTTTGTATGCGTGTCTAACATTGATGATCACTTGAGAAATCACGGCTTTTTATTGACGCCAAATGGATGGGCTCTATCTCCTTGTTACGACATGAACCCCTCGACAGAGGGTGAGGGGCTAAAGCTAAATATTTCGGACTCCGACAATTCTCAAGATTTAGATCTTGTTCTCGAGGTAGCTACTTTTTTTCGAATAACGCCTTCCGATTCTGAAAAGATCATGGATGAAGTTGTATCAGCCGTAAAAAAATGGAGAGAAGTAGCAAGTAAATATAAAATTTCAAATTCAGAACAGGACCGAATGTCCTCAGCTTTTAGATTGGTCGAGAGATCGGTTTCGTAGTTTTGAAGAATAAGAAGCCCTTATTTGCCGTGAAAAGAACTTGCCATGAGATTTCAGCCAAGGCCATAAAGAAAAGCATTTTACACTCTAGTGTGGTAGGGTAGGGGAATGAAAAGGTTTTCGGAAGTATCATTCGCTAGTGAATTTGTAGCCAATTTTCCTGGCGACACTTCGAGTGTTAATGTAACCAAAAACACTCCCGGAGCTCTTTATGCCTTAGTGCAACCAACGCCTTCTCCTAGCCCCCATTTGCTCTGTTGGTCAGAAAATTTGGCAGAAAAATTTCAGTTTCAAAAGCCTCTGCCAAACAGTCGTGACCTCGATCTCCTTTCAGGAAATTATACTTCGCCAAATATGAAGCCCTACTCCGCTTGTTACGGTGGACACCAGTTTGGCCGGTGGGCTGGTCAACTTGGTGACGGACGAGCCATAACTTTGGGAGAAGTTCTTCCGGGTTTTGGAGCTGCAAGTGATCAGAGTTGTAGCTGGGAGCTGCAACTTAAGGGGGCGGGACGGACCCCCTACTCGAGAAGAGGCGATGGCTTTGCTGTTTTGAGGTCTTCAGTTCGCGAGTTTCTAATGAGCGAGGCCTTTTATTATCTCAATATTCCAACGACTCGGGCTCTCTCCCTAGTCGCTACGGGGCGAGAGGTCTTAAGAGATTTACTCTACGATGGAAATCCTCGCTACGAACCAGGAGCCATTGTAACTCGAATGGCTCCAAGCTTTTTGCGATTTGGAAATTATGAGATGTTAGCCTCAAGGGGCGAACTGTCACTTCTTAAGCAGTTAATTCATTGGACAATATCCAAATATTTTCCAGATATAGAGGCAAATGATCCACGGGCTATAACCCAGTGGTACAAGGAGGTTTCAATTAGAACGGCCCAGCTCATGGTTGAGTGGTGCCGAGTCGGCTTTGTTCACGGAGTGATGAATACAGACAACATGTCTATCCTCGGCCTCACCATAGATTATGGACCCTATGCCATGATGGAGGAGTATGATCCCCAATTTACTCCTAACACGACCGACCTCCCGGGCCGCCGTTATGCATTTATGCGCCAGCCAGCCGTAGCTTTGTGGAACCTAGAAAGATTGGCGGAGGCCTTGATGTCTCTTCACACTAAAGAAGTTTCAGGTACAACTTTAGAACTTTCTCAAGAGGATTTATCTGAAGGGTTAGAGCTTTATGAAACTACATTTATTAAGTCTTATAAAGTGATGATGGCTGGCAAGTTGGGATTTGGTCAGCTAAGGGAGGGAGATGAAAATCTATTAAAATCCCTTGATGAAGTTTTGAGTTTCTATGGGATGGATATGACTTTGTTTTATGTCCGACTCACTGAACTGGCTCTGCGGAATTTAGAAAATGATATAAAAGCTGAAGAATGGGCCTCCAAGCTCCTGGAGGTCTCCTATAAAAGAGAAAGGGTGAGGCAGAGCGATCTTTTAGTTAAATGGGTAATTGAGTACAAAGCTCGAATCGAGGCTGATCATTCAATTGATAAGATGAGCGACTGTAATCCCAAGTTTATTTTGAGAAACTTTCAGTTACAAGAAGCCATAGAGGAAATGGAGGAGAGTCCTTCCAACAGTCCTGGAAAGAAATTTGAGGACATCTTTTGTGCACTTAAAGCCCCCTGCCAGTATCAAGAGCATTTGTCTCATCTGTATGTAATGAGGCCCGATTGGGCCAAAAACAAACCGGGCTGTTCCCAGCTTTCTTGCAGTTCGTAGGGTTTATAATTCGTTCATAGAGTTTGTAATTCGTAGGTTACATTTGTAGTAGCTTATGTAATAGCTTAAGTTTGTATCCGCTTACGTTTGTATTGGTTTGGAAGTCCACCAGGGATCGATTAAAAGTTTTTGCTTACGGCTTTCACCATCGGCAGGTTCCTCTGTTGGCTTGTCAATCTGTTTATCAGTAGGCTTATCAACATCAGGAGGGTCATCAGCCTGTTTATCAGCAGATTCGCTTTTTGGTTTATCTAGCGTGTTGCTCAGCTCATTTAGGAGATTGCCCAACCCCTCTAGGATTTCCTTAATTATTTTGTCACTTAGGGCCTCGCTGAGTTCGGGAAGGGCCTCGACAATAAAGTTGATTGTGGGAAGAAGAAACACCTCCCCAACAATAACTGGTCCTATAACCTCATTTAAAAAGCGAAGAGTGTCTTTGTCTGTATCCGTTCCGATTCCATTTATAGCTGTGAAGTGAAGTTTGCGAGCAAGAGTTTCAAGAAATCTAAAGCGATCATTTTTTTGTTCTGTTCGACTGTCCGAAAAGGCCGAAATATCGGCACTCATTGGAACAATGCCAGAAAAGAGATCTGAAATGTTAGTCGGTCCATCCGAAAGGATTAAAAGCCCTTCAACGTGTAGAGTTCCTTCCATTTTGGCACTTCCCTGCCAGTAAACATCGGCAAAAAAACGATACTGAATTTCGGAGTCCATTTCAATAGGATCCTCAACGTTGACTGCAAAATTTCGAATAGAGATGCGGCGGTAATTTTTATTTAGGAGTAAAAGAGTCTCATTAGGGAGCATGATGGCTCCGCCAGTATGAATCAGTTCAAGCAGATTTGGACGAATTTCATGTATAGACAGCTTAGCTAAAAGCTCTTGTACCTGATCCATGACCTCAAGCTCTAAGGGCATATCTGTAGACAGAGGATAACATGTAGGGCTCGATTCGACCCTCTTTCCCTCAGCGTAGACGAATTTACAAACTTGATCCCCACGCCTTTCGATGTCAAACCTTGCACTCTTAGCCTCCGAAAAGGGTAGTAAGGTTAAGATGATAAAAAAAGCCTGCGAAAACGACGAACGACCCATGATCCAGCGATCTGAAGTCTTGTAACAACGACCCACACAACCTCCTATAAAAACTTCACCATCGATTCCATTATGAACATATGGAGTTGCTTTTAGAATCAACTAAATTGATTACAAGTTAATAAACCTTTTCAAAGCAAGTAAGATGCCAAGGAAGCACTGAGGAGGTGCTTATACCAATTCCAAAAAGATGGTTGTCTGAACTTTGTAAATGCACCTCATGCTCAAACAGCCGCAGCCTTGAGGCTGCGGAACTGCGCGTGAGGTGCATTTACAAAGTTCAGACAACCATCTTTTTGGAATTGGTATTATTAAAAGCTTTGTAGTTCGACTAGGGCGCGTCCTAAATGGAGGCGACCGCTTGTGCGGTTGTGGTATTCGGTTTCACCATAGTGGTTTTTTTCTACAACTACAGAGTCCAGAATGGCCTTCTTGATTTGTTGAGGGCTGGCGTCGGGTCGGTCGCTCCAAAGTACAGCGGCGGCTCCACTAACAAAGGGAGCGGCCATGCTCGTGCCATCGAGATAGCGGTATTCGTTCTTAGGTGTAGTGCTTAGAATGTCGGCGCCGGGAGCAAAAAGATGAACTCTATTTTTTCCGTAGTTAGAAAAGAAGGCAAGGCCATTAAACTTGGTGATAGCTCCCACGGTCAACATGATGTCTGAAGAATAAGCGGCAGGGAATTCGGGGCGAACATCTATGTCGGAAGAACTGTTGCCGGCAGCAGCTACAAAAAGAACTTTATGTTTAGAAAGTTGTTCAATTTTAAGTCTCAGGCTCTCTGAGCATCCGCCGCCCCAACTCGCATTGATAATTTGAACTTTCCTCATTAGAGCATAATCAATAGCTGCAATGGCGTCACTAACGTATCCTCCCCCGTTGGCATCTATAAACTTGAGTGGAAGGATTTTGGCCTCAGGAGCAACTCCCAGAGCTGTATTTGTGCTGATCTCAGATCCAGAATGTTCGGCGGCAATGATTCCACTGACGTGAGTGCCGTGCAAACTTCCTTGGCTAACATTGTCGTCATTCGTTACAAAGCTGTAACCTAAATAGTCATCAATATAGCCATTATTATCATCGTCAATCCCATTGTCAGGAATTTCGTTTATATTGATAGCAATTCGTTTTTGTAGGGCGGAGTGAGTAACATCTGTTCCGGAGTCAATTACGGCGACGGTTACCCCTTGCCCCTTTGCACCGACCTTCCAGGCAGAAAGGGCATCGATGTTGATTAGCCCCCAGTTGTCAAAGGATTTGTCAAAATCAATGAGATCTCCTTTTCCAACAGGACTGTACTCAACAAAGTAATCATGTTCAGCAAATTGAATATACTCCTTATTCTCTTCCATAAAAAGACGAATAAAGCTTTCGCGATCCCTTGAGTATTCGCGACTGATACTGCCGTCCTTCCATACAACAACAAATTGATTTTTTAGTTGTGCAGCCTCGCACTTTGGTAAATCTGGAGAATCAGGTTTTGTTACAAAACCACTAAGTTCGTCGGAGTTAGATTTCTTATCACAGGCACTAAGTAAAAAAAGAAAACAGATGGCATACACTAGCTTCATAAATCCTTCCTAGATATTAAGGGTCTTCGTGACCCCACCGCCCTCAATGTTTGCAAGGGGCTTTTTGCCCCGGAGTTCGTGTAAAGGGGCTTTCTCTATTGTCGGGTTTTCTTTCTGTTTAGGTTAGTCTAGAGAGTAATTTTTTAATTTAGATTGATAATACTAAGTAAAACTAGACATAAAGCTTTAGACTTAGGGCTGGTGAGAATGGCGCTCCAATAAGGAGTTTCGGTTGTAATAGGGAAAATTTTTTTGTTGAGATGGATTCAGTTAAGAGCCATTATACAAGGTATGGTTGATAGCAAGCGTTTAGAGCTTCAAGACAGAAAAATTTTATTTTTTGATGGGGTATGCAATCTTTGCAATGTATTTGTGAGCTTTCTTGTTGAAAGAAATGTAAAAAAACAAATATTTTTTTCTAGCTTACAAGGTAAGGCTGCCCAAGAAAAACTGCCCAGGGGGTTGATAGATAATTTAGAGACGGTAGTCTTTCTAGAAGGTAAAAGCTTATATGTTAGATCTGACGCGGCCATAAGAGTCTTGATGGAACTGGGAGGGGGCTGGAGAGCTTTGAGTGTCCTATTGTATATCCCGAAACCTGTAAGAGACTTTATCTACATGTTAATTTCACGGAATAGGTACAGTTTATTTGGCAAAAAAGAGACCTGTCGCTTGCCAAGCCGTGAAGAGAAAGAGATGTTTTTAGATTAGAAGGAACACTCGTCATTATAGTCCAATTCCAAAAAATAATTATCTAAACTTTCGCGGAGACACCTCATGCTCAAACAGCCGCAGCCTCAAGGCTGCGGAACTGCGCGTGAGATGCCTCCGCGAAAGTTTAGATAATTATTTTTTGGAATTGGTACAATGAGCTTTTCTTGGGCAAGGCTATTTAATCTTGTAGGACCTGTAAAAATGCGGGCTGGCAATGGTAGAGTTCATAATAGTAATCTCCCATCACCAGAGTGCCTCGAGATTTATCATTGAGTAGGTAGATAAAAATCTGATCGTTCTTTGAGATCTTGTTCCCTCTACTTTTTTGAAGTCGAACGCCTAATATACTAAACAGGTGGTGGGGACTTGAGGAAGAGTTACTGATATAGGTTTGAGAAGAACTGTGGTCCTCAAGGCGAGCCAAAATAAGGCTCTCATCCCATGCGATTAAAATTTTGTCGAGATATAAGACATGACAGTAAATACCGTTCAACTCTGACAATCCAAATTTAGGTGGAACAACAATGGGGCGTATAAAGTGGATTTGGGCAGGCTTACTGTAGCTAGTAGAGGCTATCGCTGAGTCTGAAAACAAGCACAATAACAACAAAGCAATGTTAATTTTTATCATATAATCCCTAGTCGTCCTGAGGATAGTTACCCAAATAATTTATAAAAATCTAATATTACTTCCTTGAGCCCTTAGAATTTGTAAAAATTCACTAATCTATTGAAAATATATTAGACCCATACTCCCACAAATCTACGGAAAAAATCTTGGCGCATTTTATCCGCAGATTTGAATTTTAAAGACTCGAGATCTCGAGTTCACTAGCAACAAAGAGTTTAAGAAAATGCGAGAAGGTTTCTTCCACAAGTTTGGCCGTGTCCTTCACCTCATCGTGAGTGACCTTTCCTTGGGTAAGGCCTGTGGCCAAATTTGTTATGCAGCTAATTCCGCAAACCCTAAGTCCCATATGTTTGGCTGCGATAGTTTCAGGTACAGTGCTCATGCCAACTGCGTGTCCGCCGATAGTTCTTAAATAACGAACTTCTGCTGCCGTCTCATATGTGGGTCCACTAACTCCGCAGTAAACGCCAGTGCTGTGTCGAACTTTGAGCTGGGTGAGCAACTGACAGAGTTTGCGATTGAGCTCTTTGTCGTAAGGTTCACTCATGTCGGGAAAGCGCAGGCCAAGTTCTTGGATATTTGGGCCAATCAAGGGATTGCTGCCGGTTAAATTAATATGATCAGAAATCACCATAAAATCACCGGGCTTCATGTTAGGATCAATTCCCCCAGCGGCATTTGTTAGAATAAGCGTTTCTATTCCCATTTGTGCAATGACTCGCGTGGGGAAGACCACTTGTTCCATGCTATGGCCTTCATAGTAGTGAATTCTTCCTTGAAGAACGACAACAGGAGTTTTATCAATTTTTCCCAGTATCAACTTTCCGGGATGTCCGTCCACAGTAGGGGGGGCAAAGTTAGGAATTTCTGAGTAAGGGATCTCGCACTCGACCTGCACGGATTCGGCAAAACTTGAAAGGCCTGAGCCTAGTGTTATCCCAACTCGTGGACGAAGAGAACTCTGGTTGCGAATAAAGTCTATGGTTTCTCGAAGTTTGTGTAACAACATTATAGCACCTTTGATATTAATGGAGGGGGTATGGTTTCGTCTTTCTTGGCAGAAATCTTCACGGCTTTCAAGATATTTTCACTGACAGCTTCAAGAACATCTGGCTTATTTGTGTACAGGTAGGCCAGCACGTGTCCTTTGTTAATTTTTTGACCCAAATAACAGTTGATCTCTATGCCAGAAGAGTGGTCAATCACATCCGTGGTTTTAAACCTTCCAGCCCCAAGTAATATAGAGCTAAAGCCAATTTGCTCACAATCCATGGTTGAAATATATCCCCCAGAAGGGCTTACAACTGCAAACTTGTGTTTGGCTTCTGTATTGGGGTTGATATTTGTGCAGCATTGTCTGTGGGCCAGCTCTTCGAACTTCTTTAGGGCCTTTCCGCTTTGGAGCATCTCGTTGGCAATGTCGAGTCCTTTCTCGGGAGTCTCGGATAGGTTTGCAAGGTGAATCATATAGCCGGCAAGGATAAGACTCAGATCCCGAGTGTTGGCGTAGAAGTCATGGCCATCCTCTAAAAAAGTTTTGTTACTCATAATGTCTAAACATTCTCTGACCTCTAGCCCATTGCCGACAAAGCGACCTAAGGGTTGATCCATATTTGAAAAAACAACTCGCACATCGAGATTATTTTTTTCTCCAGTTAACTTTAGTAGATTGGCGAGCTGTTCAGCTTTTTCAAGACTCTTCATAAAAGCTCCGGAGCCGAACTTTACGTCGAGAACCAGGCCCCGTATTCCTTCAGCAAGCTTCTTACTCATAATACTGCCACAGATAAGTTCAAGAGAGTCAACCGTGCCAGTGACATCTCTGAGGGCATAGAGCTTTCTGTCTGCCGGACACAAGTCTTGAGTTTGTCCCATGATTGCGATTCCAATGTCCTTCACTTGGGATACAAATTCGGACTCTGTGAGCTGAATATTAAAACCTGGCAAGCTCTCTAGTTTGTCGAGAGTTCCCCCCGTGTGTCCAAGGCCACGCCCCGCGATCATAGGAACATAAGCTCCAGCCGCCGCAACAATTGGACCCAAAATTAAGCTGGTTTTGTCCCCAATTCCTCCGGTACTGTGTTTGTCCACGGTATAAGGGAGACTTGAAAAGTCTAAACTCACCCCTGAGTCCTTCATGGATCTCGTGAAGGTGGCCACTTCCTCGCTGCTCATGCCATTAAAACAAACAGCCATAAGCCAAGCTGACATCTGATATTCAGGTAGTCGTCCGGCGGTAAACTCTTCTACTAAGAAATGGATCTCCTCTGAGTTGTGGTGTTGGTTTCGCTTCTTCTTTAAAATCAGTTCTACAGGATTAAATCTATTTTTAGGGTTCATCTGTACACTCCATCGGTGTAGCTTTTTAAAATATCAACGCTTTTGCTTGAACCCAATCTTTCAGCTCCGAGTTCAATAAATTTTAGGGCCGTGGACAAATCTTTAATTCCTCCACTGGCCTTGATTTTCACGGAAGATTTACGAGCTTTGGCAATCTGTTGGATGTCTTCAAAGGAAGCCCCTCTGGAGGCAAATCCTGTGGAGGTTTTCACAAATTGGGCTCCGGAGTCCTCACAGGCATGGGTGGCTTGTTCAATCTCTGATGGAGTGAGGTAGGCCGTTTCGATAATAACTTTCAAGTATTTTCCCTGAGTGGCTTTGGCGATATCCGAGATTTCCTGTTTTATATATTTCCAATTTTTATTTTTGAGCGCGGCAAGATTTATAACCATATCAAATTCATCGGCTCCGCTTTCAAGAGCATTCTGAGTTTCAAACACTTTAGACTTTGTTGTGTTTTGTCCTAGGGGAAAGCCTATGACCGTACAGAGCTGAATGTGAGACTTTGAAAGGAGGTCTTGACAAAAATTTAGCCAATACGGATGGACGCATACAGAAAAAAAATTGTATTCAATAGCCTCTTCGCACAGCTTTGCAATTTGGGACTCAGTGGCGGTTGGACTGAGGAGAGTGTGGTCAAAATAACGAGCCAATTCGCTTGCGCTAAGCATCAAATCTCCTTTGTTTATCATAGTATAGCAGCCTTCCAGTATTAGGCTGTATTATAAATTCCTACAACTCTAACAAGAAAAGCAACAAAAAACAAAAGAGAGACCTCTTCTCTTGTTTCTTCACCTATTTCTTTTTCTTCTCCCATTTCTTTTCGCAATTAAAGGTGTAAATCAGTAGGAGAATCCGCCCACAGCAAAGGCTCGAGGTCTCCACGGGAGGGGGCTGCGTTTAAACAGCTCTAGATTTGCTCAAGTAAACCACGAGAATCAAAAAATAATTAAAAACGAAATAATGTGGCTTTCTAGTTGTGTGAGCAGGGCAAACCAAAATAGAATGATAGGGGATTCATACACAAGATATAAAGGCTAAATCTTGGAAAGGAAAAATCTTGAGTAACAAAATGATAATAAATTTAGGCCGGGTTGTTCTCATCCAAGTTCTTATAGTGGGACTGTGCATTCCATCTTTTGCGCAGAGGTATCCCGCTCAATCTACTAAAAGCTCTGGCCCCCGCAAGCAATTGGCCACAATAGTATTTTCTGGACTTGCTGGTGCCGTTTTGGGTTTGAGCACGTTGAGTTTTTATGCTCGCCCACAAGATAAGCTGTCTAATATTGCAGTTGGTTTTGCGATAGGAATTATTTCTGGAACGGTTTACACGACATATAAGACAGCCACTCGCCCATACGGATTTAATGAAATTGAAAGAGACTTGTTATTTGCAGATCTGGACAAAGTCTTTTCTCCATTGAGCACACAGACTTTTCGTTTGAGTCAGACATGGGACTTCTAGGTAATTGCCGACTTGTTTCTTAGAAAATTCTATCACAGAAAACTCACACAGTTTTTGATTGTGAATTTGCAAAAACTGAATTAGATCCTATTTCAATTTTGATGAATACGATTCCGTATTTAAAGGCTGGTTTTTTCTATGTCGGGCTTAGATTCCTTCTTTTTCGTTTGTCTAACAACAATTTTTAGCATTGTAAATCCTCTCGGGGCACTGGGCCCATTTTTGGCCATGTCGGTGGGTGACAGTTCCGCCTCCAGAAAGCGGACGGCATTGAGGGCTTCTTTTGTAAGTCTGTTTGTCTTGCTATTGTGTGCGACAGCCGGGACTTTCATTTTTCAGTTTTATGGAATTAGCCTGCCTGCAGTTAAAATTGCTGGTGGAATTCTGCTCTTTTTAGTTTCTCTCGATATGATAAACGCTCGTCAATCCCGAACGAAGTCAACTAGCGAGGAGGCCCAAGAGGGGGCTGAAAAAGAAGATGTCGCTATTTTTCCACTGGCCATTCCTCTTATCTCTGGGCCAGGTTCTATTGTTTCTGTTTTTATTTTGGCTGAGAGGGCTCAAGGTTGGCACCATCATATTTATTTGTACTTAGCCATTATAGTTACAATGGTTGGAGTTTTCTTAATTTTGAGGTCTGCACACAGAATCGCAACTTGGTTAGGACGAATTGGTATTAATGTGTTTTCGAGGCTTATGGGTCTTGTTTTAGCCGCAATTGCCATTCAATTTATCTTAGATGGGTTGCTGAGTTCCTTGCCAGGACTGGGCAAATCTTAAAGCCCCTTTAAAATTAGAGCTAACGGCTTTTATACTTTTTAAGTAAAACAACAAGTTATACTCACTCAAAAAAATAATCGTCTAAACCTTTGTGAATGCGCCTCACGCGCAGTTCTGCAGCCTCAAGGCTGCGGCTGTTTGAGCATGAGGCACATTCACAAAGGTTTAGACGATTATTTTTTTGAGTGAGTATAAAGCAAAAAACATCTCGTTTGCTGGCTAGCTGCTTTTCTTTTTAAAACCAAATCCACCGAGTAGCCCTCCTGTTTTTTCAGGCAAAGGTTCTCCCGTAATTTTAAAGTCACCAGTATTAGGATTGGCTTCTTTTGGCGGCTGTGGCGTTGTCGGAATCGGCTTTGGAGGAGCCTTCGGTTGAGCCAAGTTATTTACAAGGCTGGGTTTAGTTGTGGAAGGGTTTTTTAAAGTCGCACCACCTGTACTCGGAGCTTTCAAAGGCTTAGCTCCGACGGTAGTGTGATCACTGCTGGGTGGTCGCTGAGCGGAAACATTGTGAGTAACTGCCTGTGGAGGGGTGATGCCTTTAAGTTTTTTATTCAAAAAGTTTTCAGCGTCTTCTAGTGAGATTTTGCCCTCTTGAACCAGTCCGGTAAGATGTTGTTCAAACGTGATCATGCCTTCCGAACTTCCCGTTTGCATAGTTGATGGAATCTGAAAAGTTTTTCCTTCGCGAATAAGGTTGGAAACCGCCCGAGTGTTAACTAAGACTTCTAAACCTGCCACTCGACCGGGTTTATCTCTGCGTTTAAAAAGAGTTTGCGCCACTACACCTCGTAAACTTTCAGAGAGCATCACTCGTATTTGCGCCTGGCGATCGACGGGAAAAACGTCTATGATGCGATCCACAGTGCTTGCAGCAGAGTTGGTGTGTAGGGTTCCAAAAACCACGTGGCCAGTCTCTGCGGCGGTCATTGCCAGCTCAATGGTTTCAAGGTCTCTCATCTCTCCGACGAGAATAATATCGGGGTCCTCCCTTAAGGCAGCCTTCAGAGCGTTGCTAAAGCTTTTAGTGTGACTTCCAACTTCGCGTTGATTAATAAGTGATTTTTTGTTTTCGTGAACAAACTCAACAGGGTCTTCAATGGTTAAAATATGAGTGCGTTCATTTGCATTTATGGAGTCCAGCATCGCGGCCAGAGTTGTCGATTTACCAGAACCCGTGGGGCCAGTAACCAGAATTAATCCCCGCTCGACATTTAGTAAATTGGTAACACATGGGGGAAGTCCTAACTTCTGGGCAGATAAAATTTCTGTAGGAATTACGCGAAAAACAGCCCCCATTCCTCGCCTTTGCATAAAGACATTGACCCTGAATCTGGATAACCCTTCAATAAAATAACTGCAATCCAGCTCCCAGGTTTCTATGAGGTTTCTTTTTTGCTTCTCATTTATAATCTCAAATATGAGAGATTGGATGTAAGCGTTGTCCATAATCGGCTGATTGGGGATAGGAATCATATCTCCATGAAGTCGAAGTAGGGGCGGAGAGCCTGAACTCAAGTGTAAATCTGAGGCGCCCTGTTCAACCATAATGCGAAATAACTCATCTATTTTTGCCATAAGGATCTCCGAGTGTATATCCAGAAAGCCTTTCGGACTTAAACCTTCAGATTTTAAGTGGATTATCCGGAAATAGGACCTTAGTGCTGTATATGATCAATACGTTGGAAGCAAGAGTCTACAGATGATTGAGTTTGTCGAAAAGAAAAGTCAAACTAAAGTCTTGCAAGATAGTCAAGATAAGGGCTAATTAATGTTTACCCAAACGTTTGGATAAATCACTTAATTATTAATACCTTCTTGTGATTGGGTGCCAAGCAAATTGACAAAAAGAGGGTGCAAATGGGAGCGTGGATGGCTAGCGAAATTTTAATAAATGTTAGACCTAATCAAACTCGCGTAGCCTATGTAGAAAACGGAATCCTTTGCGACTTAAAGGTGGAAAGGAAAAGGGCACCTACAAGCGTGGGGTCAGTTTTCAAAGGCAAGGTGGTTCGAGTTTTACCAGGTATGCAAGCCGCTTTCGTTGACATTGGATTAGACAGGGCTGCGTTTTTGTACGTTGGAGACATTCGGGCTGATGTAGACTCTGAAAAATACTTTCATGAAGAGCCTGAACTAGATGCCACGGTGGAAGATTTTGAAGCCAGCAATTTAAATGTTTTAGAGCCCCCTTTGTTAGAAACAGAAGTGCCATCGCTTCAGATACAGGAGTTGGTAAAAGAGGGACAAATGGTTCTTGTTCAAGTTGCCAAAGACCCCTTGGGAACAAAGGGAGCCAGAATTACAACACATATCTCTTTGCCCGGAAGAATGCTTGTGTATATGCCAACACTTGAGCACATCGGAATTTCACGTCGGATTTCGAGTGAAGATGAAAAAGAAAGATTAAAAAAATTGATTGAATCTTTAAATCCTCGCGGTGGTGTTATTGTGAGAACTGCGGGGGAAGGGGCCGATCCGGTAACTATCAAACAAGACTTAGATTATTTACAGAGAACGTGGAAGGAAGTTCTTAAAAATTACGACAAAAGAAAAACTCCTGGCCTTGTTTATTCAGAAATCGATGTGGAATTGCGAGCCCTGAGAGATCTGCTCAATGAGAGCGTTGAAAATGTTATTGTTGACGACTCAAAGGCTTACAAAAAAGTTGTCAGTTTTGTTTCTCAGTTTATGCCAAAATACAAAAATAAAGTGAAACGATTTAAAGATGATCAGCCTTTGTTTGATCTGTACGACTTGGATTTAGAGATTTCTCGCTCTCTGGGCCGCACGGTTTGGTTAAAGTCAGGCGGATATATTGTTGTGGATGAAGCCGAAGCTCTCGTTGTTATCGATGTCAATACAGGTCGTTTTGTGGGCAAGAAGGATTTAGAGGACACTTTGTTAAAGACCAATCTTGAAGCGGCAAAAGAAATCGCCCATCAACTGAGAATCCGAAATTGCGGGGGGATAATAATTATTGATTTTATTGATATGGAAAAGGAAATCCATAGAGAGAAAGTTCTGTCAGCTTTACAAGAAGAGTTGGGAAAGGATCGCGCTCGAACTGAAATTATTACAATGTCTCAGTTGGGACTAGTTGAGATGACGCGAAAAAGAATCCGACCCAGCCTTGTCTCCACGCTTTGCGAAAGTTGCCCCTACTGCGACGGCAAAGGTTATATCAAGCAGAAGATGACCGTAGCAAATGAGATGTTCCGCGAGATCGAGCGCGAAGCTATGAGGGGTACGCGACCTTCTCGTTTTATTGTGAGGTGCCATGGAGATTTGGCTGATTGGATTTATGCAGAAGAAAGTTTGACTCTGGAGAATCTCGAAAAGAAGCTGGGATACTCACTTTCCTTCAAGGTGGAGCCGAGTTTTCATATCGAGCAGTTTGAGATTGAGGTTGATTAATTCCCCCACATTCACTATCTTGTGACCGGTTGAGGGCTGCGTGTCAGGACCTGAAAATAGAACCTAGACTAAAGTAACTTAGACCAAAGCAATTTAAACCACAGAAGAGCGGGGGTCGGGAGAACTGAGGCCAATAAAAAGCAAATCAGGAGGGGGTATGAGAGTAAAATCATTAAAAAACTTTGCGGTAATCTTATCCGTTTTAGCAGTAGGCTTTCAGAGCTTGGCTTCGGATTCGCTCTTTAGTTGTGCCCCCCAAGGTGGACAGCTGAACTCTGATGATACTTATGT
>CAZCYD010000034.1:1951-31715 GCA_964502735.1 uncultured Pseudobdellovibrionaceae bacterium | reverse complement strand
GCTAAACTATAAAAGACAACTAGAGCTGCATTTATAATAAATAAAAACTTAATGACTATAACTATTAATTTTTTATCCATACGCTATTTTTACCTAGTTTTCATCAATCCAATTATTTTTCCCAAAGAGATTGTATTTTAGTTTGTTTTCGCAAATATCTGCTTTTGATACAACACTAGTATAATAAGAATCACTG
This sequence comes from uncultured Pseudobdellovibrionaceae bacterium, assembly GCA_964502735.1. Lineage (GTDB taxonomy): Bacteria > Bdellovibrionota > Bdellovibrionia > Bdellovibrionales > UBA1609 > JACKAN01. The sequence goes on along the minus strand of CAZCYD010000034.1, from coordinate 31,519 downwards.
GTTCTTCTAGTTAAAAGATGAAAGTCAACTTTAGCATGCTCCATTCTTTTCAAGTTTAGCTCGTCACATATCATTTTAAGCTCATTAAAATAGAGTATTGGATCGCAGTGAACCCTTTGTGCAAAGGATTCTGAAATATGTGAAGACACTTCAACTGTTGAGTCCGAACTCGCAATGTATACAAGATCAACACATTTTGTTGTTGCATCGTACATATTTAAAGAAAAAATTCTTCCTCTTCCTGTGACAGCTACATCTTCTTTATAGATATAGGGTATTAATTGGAATATAATGAAGACAACGAAAGTAAAAAAAATAACTTTAGACTTTCCCATTCGCATCAAAATATTTTCTAGGCTGATATTTTGATTTTCTGACCAGAATAAATAAAAAACTCCAATTAAACAGAACATAACTGTTGGATAAAAGTGTCCCACCCAATACCAAGAGATGATATGAAATATAAAAAACTGAAGATAAACAAGGTATCTGACAATTTTTTTAGTTGAGTACAACCCCCAGATAAATATCATTTCTAGCACAACCACATAAAAACATAACCATTTAAAATAGCCCATCGGAATCCATGAAGGTGCCAACATCGTTTGTCCAGAGAGCCATTGAGAATTCAACTTTAAGGTGCCAGCAAAGTAATAAAATAATGTAATAAAAATCGAAGCCACAAACAACTTATCCGGTATAAATAAATAAGCTGCAGATAAGATAAAGGGCATATAGTGATAATTTCCCATAAATCTGTAGTCCTGGATTAAAATCACAAATTTAATAATATTGATTAAAGCAAAAGTTAAATAAGCCCATTTTATGTATTTATTTTTCAGAAATAAATACAGCGTTAGAAGAGTCAATAGTAACCAGATAAAAACAATCAGATTATAACTCCAATTTGTCCAAATAAACTTTATTGAGTTGCAGTTAGATAGAAACGGCCAACAGTAGAGATAAACACTATCTATCAAATTTGATTTACCCTGACCGTACATAAATTGAATACTTAAAAGATGTACAAATGTTAATAGCACACCGTAAAATCTGACTCTGGCAGAAGAAACGATTTCAGCAATATGACTTTCAAAGTACCTTTTCACTGACCTTTAACCTCAAGCATTCCCATTCGAATGGCAACATCTTTACTAAAGGGAAGCCGAGTTTGACTATCAAACTTACAATTATCCAATTTTGTTAACAAAAATTGTGTATCAGTAAGGTCGGCCCCTAAAAGGGAGCAATGTCTCATATCTGTACGGTAGAAATGGGCACCACGAATATACGATTTTGAGAAATCAACCGAGTAAAAATTAGATCTTTCTATCTTTACTCCATTAAGATTTGCCTGAGTTATTTTTGAATTCTTAAAGTTTGAATTCACAATTGAGGAACCGACAAAATTTCCATATGAAAAATCTATACCCATCGATGTCAATCTGAAAATTTTACTTTCGGCGATGGTAATTCCTCTTCTATCCTGTGATCCTGTCAGACGTATATTTCCTATAGATTTAAATTTTAAATTGTCGCATGCACATAAACTTTTATTATTTGGTATATAATCATGAACGCATTTTTTTTGCTCTTTAACAAATTGACCATCTACATCACAATTTATGTCCCTTTGAGGAGAGCACCCCTGCTGAGTGGCTAAAGCAATAAAAAGAGTAACCCAATATTTTTTATTCTTCATTAGAAATGGTAAATCCATCTCCTAAATAATTGCGTTCTTTTAGCTCCTCATATGTCATATGAATGACATCGTGAACAATTTCTATTTTATCCGACGTAAAACGCCTATTGAGATCAATCTTACCCAACCTCACCCACGCTGTTTTAGCTTTAACTTTAAATATGTGTTGAACACATAAACATTGTAATCCAATACCCGTTGAGCTTTCGGAGGGAGAGAAATTATGAAAGTTGGCATAAAAATACCAATCTTTGTCTGTTGGGTTTTTTACTACCATGGCTATGGGGGCAAAGCCTCCAGGGGCCTTCATTTTAAAACTACCATCTATCTTATTTAAAACAGGCAAAGGGGTATTTATCGGATAGCTCACCGTTTCACCCGGGTACTCATATTTATCTGCACTAACCTGGTAAAGTTCTATTTTACCAGGAAAATTTTTATGGTACTTAAAAGTCCACTTCATTTCTACATCCCTTAGTTTTTCTATTTTTTGAACCTGTGAGGCATTAGATCTTGGATGTAAAAGGAAAATTAGAACTACACTTAAAAATATGATACGTACTGACATAAACTCACCTGCTTCTATAGCCGTAAATTATTTTTTATTTAATACGATACTCAAATATCACCCGCCACAGCCCCCGTCACCGCCGCCACCATCTCCACAACCATCACCATCTCCTCCTCCATCAGACCAACCAAATGTCAGACTGCTCCCCTCTGAAAATACGGGAACAGGAGGAGGAGGTGTTGGAGGAAGTCCAAGACAGCTATTTACACATTGTGGAGATCCGCCAGACAACCCTACCATAACAGTCCCGGCTGGGCACAGTTTTAAATAGGGTTTACAAATAATTGTGTTTCTTAGGTTCCCCCTTGATTCAACACCTACCATAACCCAGCCCGGGCCATGTAAAGATGAGCAGTTCTGCTCCAGTGGCAATTTACAGTTCCCAGTTGCGGAATCCAGTACTCCACCTAAAGAGTTACAACTCGTCTTTATGGTATTAGTGGCTATATCACGCACAAAGTCGAAATTATATCTACCAGAATTGACGTACTCTATATCAAAGTTAAGAGAAGCATTAAAGGAGAGTTTTCCCACTATCCGCACTTCAGGATCTAAACAAGTATCCGGCAAAGGAGGACAAAGAGGAAACCATTCAACATCATAACGAAAAGGACAACTATCATTTCCCATACCTGGTGAACCGTTGAAATCACTACAATACATACCCGATATGGTAAAGCCATTCTTTCTAATTGCAACATCGCTTGGATCATAAATCATAATTTCATTGCCGTTGTAAATAACAAAGCTTCCCCCCTCACCTCTACAGTCAGTTCCCAGAGGGTTGGCTGAAGTGCGCTTTAAACAATCTAAATTTGTATTACCAGGATTAGCTACAGTGGCCTCCCATGAGTTAGAAGTTGATAGCGTGTCGACAAGCAAAGATCTAAATTTAGATGCACCCCTGTGAATGTCAGCTGTTTTTTTTATCTTTAAAACTTGATTTCCTATTCCCATAACCCCAGCAGTTCCAGCACTTAATATTGAAACAGCTATTAAACTTTGAATTATTGTAAAGCCTGATTGATTTAAAATAAAATTTTTATTACTCATAACATATACGCCTTATCTTATCATATTACTCAGTTTAAACTCTACGGACATGGGCCAGGAGCTGGACAGGGAGAGCAAGAGTATGATGTAACACCACAGCCATCAACACATGTATTTAGACTCAAACACTGATAACAACCTTCTCCTAAAACACCACTCGATAAATAATTCCACCCGTTCGAACAAGCTTCTGTACATCCATCTTCAACAAAACCTAACTTGTTTAAAAGCACGGGCCCCGTATTGATGCCACTATTATTAAAAGCATTCACTGTAGTATTTGAACAGGGAGTTTTGCAAGTTCCCGCATCCTCAACCTTGCCAACTGGACAGCTACATGTGGCCGCCGTGGCATCGTAATCGACAAATGGAGAGTTACAAGATGCGTACTTGCAACTTCCTCCAGGGTTCCAACCACTTCCTTTATAATCAGAACAGACAGGATAACAGCCCAACTTGTGATCGGGATGAGTCGCAGGAGGGGTTATATGGCCAACAGGACAACTCGTTGCCACACATTGGTAGGCATTAAGACTGTAGTTCCATTCACGCCTGTAAGTAACTGCATTAGGAGGAACGGTGTCCGAAGGATGACAAACTTGATAGTCACAATAACAATAGTTTAAGTTAGCTGGATCTTGGTGCCAACTCGGACACTCTGCTGGCCAGGGCGGATCAGCAACATTGTACCAAGGTGGACATCCACTTAGATCTGGCAAAGCCATCTTAGGATAGGGCGCACAAACGCCTGAAATAGACCCTGCGGCAGCGGAAATCTGTGTAATCGCTTGTCCACTCGGACAGGCTGAAAAACCCGAAGAGGATGGCGGACCACAGACCCTTTGTCCATGAACGTCAAAACCCTTAAAAACCCAAGTCTGATTAGGGAATCCTGCCTCGGCAGCTTCCATTTCACAATTTTTATGAACATTGCAAATGTAGTTTGTATAGGAGTTCATTGTTCCCATCTCCGAAGCACAGTCCACTTGATTTAAAGTGGGATTCTCAGCTATGGCAGCTCTCAAAGTACAAGTATTTGTCTTTGGATCCCAAACTCCATTCATCTTCACACAATGAGCAGCCAAAGAGTCTTCACCTGCCCCACGTATAAATTCAAGAAAACTCCACCTGCGGTGAGTATGATTAATATGCTCCGTACGCCCTCTACTGTTTTTGACATCAACAACCATTTTAATTTTGGGAGGTAACTTGCATTGAGTATCTATTGGGGTTGGATTAATAGAAGACCAGTAGGTATGAATCCTAAAAGGGCAATCGGCATTCCCATCGGCAGGATTATAAGTATTGCAGACATCCCCTTGCAGACTAAACCCGTTATAGGGAATAGAGGCCACATCAGCAGCACTTTGACCGGCAGAGGTTGCCGCATAACCAGTACGCAGCTCAAAAACAGGAGTTCCAGTTTGGCTTACAACAGTAAAAGGCTGATTAGATAAGCCACAACAAGAGACTGCAGGATTTGTAAAACAACCCAAGGAATCAGAGTTTAAGGAAAAATTTACGGTGGCAACCCAAGCTGATTCGTTGTTGATGACGCCTCTTAAGTTACTCGCCGCTAGTTTGATAGTGTCATAAATCTGTTCTGTGCGAATTTGCTTATTTGTATCGCTACGTGAAGTGTAATAAACTGAGGTCGAGGCCACCACGGCTGCACCCATAGTTAAAGACAGCGCCATATTGACCTGTCCATTCTTATTCAATCTTTTAAATACCAAACCTTTATAAAAAAGTTTAAGGACACTTACCACAATGTGGATTACCATCGTAATCAACCCCCATAAAATACTCATCGGCAGGACAAGTGTAGTTAAAAGAGACAGGTTGGCATATAACATTATTATTCGAATCAAATCCTACGGGCGCATGACCAATGGCCGAACAAAGAGAAGCTGGATTATCCAAAATACAAGTGGAGCCTCCGCCTCCATCAGGGTAAAACTGCCCACCCATCGCTGCGCAGGAGCCCTCTGCCCCCTCAACAGCTACTGCACTTCCGGCCATAACCATTTTAAAGCTATAACGATTCATATCCAAAACTAATCTTTTTTTGCCATTGGGGCCCGGAGCATATTTAAAAGAAATATAAAAGCGAATATCTGGCGATACACATGCGCCGGTTACACACAATGGCTCCCAAACAGCTACGACTCGAAATGGGCAATCGTCATTGCCAGCATAGGTGAATGTGTTACAAGGAGTTCCCGTATAGGTAAAGCCATTAGTCAGAGTTACGGAATCATTAATTGGCGTGGCCATTCCGCTTGAGTAAATTCTAAAATAGTTGGTATCTCTTGTTGCTTTCTTAGGTGAACAGTCTGTATTGTTGATGATACAATCAAACTCCACTGAATTGTTAAGCTTAGTCAATTCCCACGAATCAATGTTTCTCAATGCGCTTTCAATCTCCCATTTATAGACTTCTAACCACACATAAGATTCACTATTGACTTTAATTTCACCAACTCTCGACATAGGATAGTAGGCCAAAAGTGCGATACTACTAACAATAGCTGCTGCTATACTCACTTCTACCAAACTAAAGCCGGCACGGCTCTTAAAAAGGTTCCTCACATTAACCCCTTAATGGCAGAAGTAAAATTGTTGTATTTAAGCTCCGAAAGTCCCACATGGAAGGCAACGAGCTCTCTACGTTTATCAAAGAGTAAATCTAGAGGAATTTTAGAAATACTCATTCTACCTACTAAACCTTGATCTTTGAGATGAACCAATCGAAAATTTAAATTATTTTTTTTAAAAAAGTCTAAGCCCAACAGGGCATCTTCTTGATTTTTATCAATATTGACCGCTACAACTTCTAGTTTACTAGCCAACTTGTCGAATCTATTTTTTTTAATGAATCTTCCTAGTTCCACCATATGAAGTTTACAAGAATCGCACCAATTGGCCCAGAAAATCACAATTAGGTTTTCGCTTTCCAAATTTTCTAACTGAATTTTTTTTGAACTTGATAGCTCTATAAAACGTGTATTTTTAATATACGTCCAGCTTTCTGAGTTTTTTTGTATTTGATTCGCTTTCTCAGATTTATCAGATTCTTTCCCCAATACATCAAAACTGATTGTAATAATGTAAGCCAGAAAGAACACGGTTGAAATTAAGCCTTTTTTCATAAGAATATTGTAGCTTAGAACTCAACTAGCCGGAACTCTATTTTCCTCAAAGCCAAACTAAAGGCTTGTGAGCTTGTTTCTGTTTCATTTTGAATGCCTCAAAATATTGACTTTATTAACTAGCAAAAAATTATAATGCTTTCATGAATACCTTATAACTCGTGCCCTTATTACGATTATTACTTTATTACGATTACTTTGAAAGCTTCAGAAATGCTTTATTTTTGATTAGACGCGATCCTCGTATAACCCCTCCGCAAAGAGATGCCTGTGAGGCAAGAGGCAATTCATGCGGCATATGGGCTTAAAAAACCATTTCTTTATCCCGATAAACACTTATGGGGCAGGTTGCAAAAAAATATATTGAAAGAGCTACGAGATACACTCTTGTCGCTGGCGACAAGAAAAATTTAAAATTTGCAATTGAAGGCGATAAATCGAGAATATTCACAACCTCACTGGTGAATATTTCTTTAAGTGGCCTGGCATTTGTAACTGAGGCCAGTAGTGCACCTAAACTTAACGATATAATCAAACTAGAATTCTCTATACCCGGTGGTGAACAAGTCGCCTGGTGGGCAAAGGTTGTAAGAATTGAAGTTCATCGAGATAACAACTGGAAACATTCAAGTCATCTAAACTTTGCTCCAAAGGAAAAGCTTATCGCTGTAAGGTTTGAACAAGTTCCAGAAAAAATGAAAACAGCTATTCACAAAGGCGTTATCACAAAAACTCAAGAACAAAAGCGAATAATGATATGGAAAACTTACTCCAGCTCCGCTCTTTCCCTAGCCTCAAACACAATAAAATTTTATAAGAGGCACGGCCGCAAAGCCTTATTCTTTACACTCTGTACACTGCTCACCTTTGCCCTACTCTACGTTCTTTCCCGACCATCTGGAAATTACACTCCTGACAGAGGAGCGCCTTGGGGTCAACGCTTTAAGTAGTTTTTTGTTTTCTTGGGCAACGGCAAGCTCGCTATAAAATTGAAGTCTAGAAATATAACGTCCACCGAGGGCTTGTAAGTTGGGAGTCACCATTTGTATATCCATCCATTTTAGGCCAATTTCTCGCAATTCAACGATAGCGGCAAGCAGTGCAACTTTAGAGGCTTGAGAAACTTTAAAAAACATACTTTCTCCACTAAAACATCCATCAACCAAAACTCCATACATCCCCCCTACTAACTCATCCCCTGACCAAACCTCTACGCTATGGGAAAATCCTGATTGGTGAAACCTTTGATAGTGAGTCATTAAATGGGGGTTAATCCAAGTGCCTTCTCCTGAGAGCCTCCTAACTTCAGCACAACTTTTTATGACGCCAGAAAAGTCCTCATTCCAAGTGACCTCCCAGTCGCAGTTCTTTAAAAACTTCAAAAAACTTTTAGATAAATGAACCTCATTAAAATACAAAACCCCACGGGGATCGGGAGAAAACCACAGCACGGGATAGTCCTCGTGGGGCCACGGAAATATTCCTAACCCGTAAGCTTCTTTTAGGATATCTACTGACATCTCATCATTTATAGCCACCAGACCATCTTTTGTGCTCTCCAGTGGGTTTGAAAAAAATCGAGGCCTATCGCTTAACAACCGACATCCTCCTGCAAAGGTCACACTTACCACACATCATCTCGACTTTACCGGCGGTTAATTCTTCACGGCTACTGACATCAACCTCTTCACCAAAATATTTATAAATCTCCAATAAGCGGCACCCGTCTTCTTTTTGTGCCCACCTTACAATTTCCAGGAGTTTTCGATTTAGAGAATTCCTTCTTAATTTTTGAAAGTTTTCATTTAGCAACTCTTGCGACGGCTCTTCTATTGGCAAAATATCTCGAGAATTTTTTTCGTTGATTTCTATACAGCCCCACCTCTCTAATAAGTTTAGGCTCGTTTCTAAACGAAAGTCTCTCTTGTGATAAAAATGCAACTGTCCTCTTAAAAAATCTAAACCGCCAGACAAAATCCGATCACGGCAAGTTTCAATCAATCTGTATACAGAGCGCACAAAACTCTCTTCAGGCGTGGCCCATTTAATAAAATCCATTTGTGTTGCAATGTCATCTTTATCAAAAAACAAATGTGTCTCCGAGTCCAAGTCATCTCGGCCCGCTCGCCCAATTTCTTGATAAAATGACTCCAACGAGGACGGCAGTTCATAATGAACCACCAATCTGACATTTGGCTTGTCCACCCCCAAGCCAAAAGCTGGAGTAGCCAGTATCCAGTCGCAGTCGGAGTTTATAAAGCTATCTTGATTTCGCCTTCTATGAGCGGCTGGCATCTGGCCATGATAAGTCCAATGAGCAATATTTAACCTTCTCAATTCCTGGGAGGCCTTTTCTAGCTCTGAAATTAAACTAAAGTAGACTATCCCGGGGCCAGGCACATGGTGCCTTAACCCCAACAGTCCCCTCACTTTAGCCTCCATACCGTAGATATCGTGAACATAAACAGATAGGTTATTTCTAAAAATTGGAGCTTTAAAAATTCTTAGGTCGGAATCTATTTTATCTGGGTCTGTATCCGACGGGTCTTGTAGGTCTGAACCCTCTGGACCTGAACCTATTCGATCTTTTGAACCTAACTGCTTCAGAATATCCTGCTGAACCTCTGGAGTCGCCGTCGCTGTTAATGCCAGAACTGGCGGATGGCCAAGTTCAGCTCTAATTTGACCCAAACGACCGTATTCAGGTCGAAAATCTTGCCCCCACTGCGATATACAGTGGGCCTCGTCGATAGCTAGCAGCCCTACTTTTTGCTTTTTAATTATTTCTAAAAAATCCGATTTTCTAAACCTTTCAGGAGTCACAAATATTAAATTGTAGGCACCTGCAAGTAGTTTTTTTAGCCTCTGATCCTTTTCATTTTTACTTAAAGAGGAGTTTACATAAGTGGCTGACAAACCCACCATTTGCTGGGCTTTATTTAACTGGTCTCCCATTAACGCAATAAGTGGAGATACAACAACTACCAAACCTTGAGATCCAAAAGCAGCCGGCCATTGATAACACAGGCTTTTACCGCCCCCTGTTGGCATAAGTAAAAGTGCGCTCCCTCCAGAGAGAATATGTTCAATAACTTCCCTTTGGGGTGTACGAAACTCCCGAATGTTCCATTGTTTCATTTGCTCTGGCGTTGGCCCCTGCTTCATCTTTATCCAACCTATTGAAATTAAAGGATTTATACAATAAATAAAAAATAATTTGTTGTTTTGCACTTACATTCGCTTCGTGCTAGAACACTACGTCTAACAAACTGATACAAAACAACCTTCTGTATGATATAAACTTTGCTTTTTCATACAGATACAAAAACAGGGATTAAATAAAAGGAAACTTCAATGGCAAAAACTTGGAACCTAGAAAAAGTTCGCAATATCGGTATTTCTGCACATATTGACTCAGGAAAAACAACCTTAACCGAAAGGATTCTGTTCTACACAGGGCGAATCCACGCCATCCATGACGTTCGCGGTAAAGATGGGGTTGGTGCAAAAATGGATTCCATGGAACTTGAAAGAGAACGCGGCATTACCATTCAGTCGGCAGCAACCAATGTCCACTGGGGTGAAACAGAGATCAATATCATTGATACTCCCGGACACGTCGATTTTACAATTGAGGTCGAAAGATCTTTACGCGTACTCGACGGAGCTGTCCTTGTACTCTGCGGCGTTGCCGGTGTACAGTCACAGTCTATAACGGTAGATCGCCAAATGAGACGATACAATGTCCCAAGGGTCGCTTTTATTAACAAGTTAGACCGCTCAGGAGCCAATCCTTTTCGCGTTACAGAAATGTTAAGAGAAAAACTGCGCCACAATGCAGTTATGATGCAAATCCCCATTGGACTTGAAGATGCCCTTGCTGGAGTTGTTGACCTTGTCACTATGAAAGCCTGCTATTTTGAAGGCGATAATGGCGAGAATATAATAGAAAAGGATATCCCTGCTGAACTCTTGGATGATGCAAAAAAATACCGTCAAGAAATGATCGCAAAGGTTGCCGATTTTGATGACGAAGTGGGTGAAAAGTTTTTAATGGAAGAAGAACCCACTATCGAAGAAATTAAACGCGCCGTAAGAAAAGGGACACTCAGCTTAGATTTAACCCCTGTATTTATGGGATCAGCTTATAAAAACCGTGGAGTTCAAAAGCTGCTTAATGCTGTAACTGATTATTTACCCAACCCTGGAGAGGTCCAAAACGATGGTATGGACCAAGATAAGAATGAGGAAAAGGTGAGCCTTTCTTCAGACCCTGAAAAGCCTCTCGTTGCCCTAGCCTTTAAATTGGAAGATGGCCGCTTCGGTCAACTGACCTACATGAGAATTTATCAAGGCACTATGAAAAAGGGAGACTTTATATTCAACATGGCCAATGGAAAAAAGGTAAAGGTCCCTCGCTTAGTGAGAATGCACGCTGACGAAATGGAAGATATTGAAGAGGCCTATGCTGGAGATATTGTGGCTCTATTTGGAGTTGATTGCGCCTCTGGTGACACCTTTACCGACGGTAAGGTCAATATAACTATGACCTCAATGTTTGTTCCTGACCCAGTTATCTCTTTAGCGATTAAGCCTAAAGAAAAATCTGGAGCTGATAACTTTACAAAGGCCCTCCAAAAATTTCGCAAGGAGGACCCTACTTTCCGTGTCCACCGAGACGAAGAATCAAATGAGACTATCATTTCCGGAATGGGAGAACTGCACCTAGATGTTTATGTTGAGCGCATGAAAAGGGAGTTCAAATGTGAAGTTGTTACTGGGCAACCCCAAGTGGCTTACCGCGAAACAGTGGGCCAAATTGGAGAGTTCGATTACACTCACAAAAAACAAACTGGTGGATCTGGACAGTTTGCCAAAGTTATCGGAACTATTGAGCCCATTCCTGTTGAACAAGATAAAAACTATGAATTTTGTGACAATGTTGTCGGAGGTAGAATTCCGCGCGAGTTTATTCCTGCCTGTGACAAAGGATTCCAGGAAGCTGTACAAAAGGGTACACTTATCGGCTATCCAATTGTAAACATTCGAGTCAACTTAAACGATGGAGCCTACCACGATGTGGATTCGAGCGAAATGGCCTTCCGTATATGCGCCATTGCCGCTTTTAGACAAGCTTACGAAAAGGCTCGCCCAACGGCACTAGAGCCGATTATGAAGTTGGAAGTTTCAGCCCCAGAAGAGTTTCAGGGCTCGGTTATGGGTCAAATCAACCAACGCCGAGGTATGATTCAAGGAACTCAATCTCAAGAAGGGTTTGTAGTTATTGAAGCTGAAGTGCCCCTATCTGAAATGTTTGGATACTCCACAGAACTTCGTTCGGCCACTCAAGGTAAAGGCGAGTTTACAATGGAATTTTCGAGATACAACACTGTACCTAGAAACATCCAAGATGAACTTGTGAAAATCTACCAAAAGAAACGAGAGGAAGAGTCCAAAAAGTGATTTTATCTGATCACACCCTCCACGATATGATTTCTAAAAATGAGCTGGTTGTAGAACCTCTACAGCCACAGTCAATTCAACCCGCTTCAATTGACTGTCACCTCGGCGATCATTTTCTAGTTGTCGAAGATCGGCAAATGCACACCATCGAGCTAGATCAAGAAATTGTGTACAGGGAAATTACAGGCTCAGAAATAACAATTCCTCCACATTCTTTTTTGTTAGCGACGACTCAGGAGTATATTAAGCTTCCCAATAATTTAACAGCCTTTGTAGAAGGACGAAGTTCAATTGGCAGAATTGGGCTTTTCATTCAGAATGCTGGCTGGGTTGACCCCGGATTTGAGGGGCAAATCACTCTTGAGCTCTATAACGCCAACAGCTTGCCCATTCGACTCAAGGCAGGAAGAAGAATCTGCCAACTCGTGTTTTGCAAAATGGACCTTGAAGCCCGTAATCCCTACAAGGGAAAATACCAAGGCCAACGAAAAACTACAGGTTCAAGAATTTTTAAAGATAGCGAAGTTAAGTAAAAATTTAAAAACTTCCAAATATCTAAAAACTTCTAAACAACAGCTCCTCCGCAACTGGACCCACTACCGGCGGTGCAACCGTAGCAGTGTTGACCTACGACGATATTGCGCTTTTCTAGGGAAGCCAAATCAAAATCTTTTAGGTGCTGAGAATCCCTTGCACTCAAATGAAGTCCCAACATTTGATTAAAATCACAATCATAAAGCCGACCATCCCACCCTACAGAAAGTGTATTGCGACACATGACTCCTCTGGCGGCCAAAGGATTAAAAGAGTTAACCAAAGTGGTCATATAACTTTCGAAGTTTCCAGTATTTTCTAAGTACTCCAAAAAGCGACTAATTGGCATATTTGTAATACAAAACAGCTGATTAAACTCTATGTTAAAGTCCTGCTTTAACTTTTTCTTGTAGTCCCTTTCTAATTCCTTTTGCTCCCCTGGCAAAAAACAACCTACAGGATTGTAAACCAAATTAAGTTTTAGACCACTGCCCTCAATACCGTAGCCAACTTCGTTTAACATCTGTAAAGCTTTAATAGACTTACTAAAAACTCCCTCGCCTCGCTGTCGATCTGTACGAAAAGACGTGTAATGAGGCAGAGAGGAAACAACCTCAATCTGGTTCTCTTTAAAAAACGATGGAAGATCATAGTACTTTGGATTTGCCAGAATAATAGTTAAATTGCAGCGGTTTATTATATGAGCACCAGATTTGTGCAATTCTTCTACAAAATATCGAAAGTGGGGATTCATTTCTGGAGCTCCCCCTGTGATATCCACAATCGGAAACTTAAACCTCTTAACGACATCCACACAAGTTTGCAGAGTTTCTCGACTCATAATTTCTTTTCGATCTGGGCCAGCGTCAACATGGCAGTGATGACAGGTCTGATTGCACATCTTACCCAAGTTCACTTGGAATACTTTGACCTGAGTCGGTTTCAAAGGCCATAAACCAAGCGATTTGAGTTTGTCAGAAAACTTTGGGAGTTCAAAATTTGAGTTCTCAAGCCTTTTAATTTGTTCCGAAGGGTGAGACAACTCTGAGTTTCTTGATTGTAAGGATGGCATAAACAAAACCTTTAAAAGAAGATTACATTGAAAGTTTAGTCGCCTTATTCATCATTTGCACACCGTGCACGAGCGAGGCTCCTCCTCGTATTGCCGCAGCTACATGAACAGCTTCCATCATTTCGGGCTCCGTGCAGCCCTTTTGCAAAGTGTCCTGGGTGTAGGCATCGATACAATAAGGGCATTGCACAGCATGCGACACAGCTAACGCTATTAGGGATTTTTCTCTAGCCGTTAAAGCTCCTTCTTTAAAAACCTCTGAATACCAAGAAAAAAATTTTTCGCCCATTTCTTTTTGAAATTCTGTTATTTTTGGAAACTTCGCAAGATCAGCCTCGCTGTAATAACTTTGACTCATAAAAAAACTCCTTTTATGGATTTTGATAACTTTACATTTTGAGAGCCTTCAACGCTTTTATTGGTGACAATTTGGAACTTATTTTATAAGTCCTATTATACCACATGAGTAAAACTGTAGACTGTCTCGTTAAAGTTTTAATATTACTCCTTTTCTCTTTTTCAGTACACTCAAAAGAGCCCATAGACTTGTCGCCCCCAACTCCCGCGAGCATGGAAACTTTTCTACGCAGTATAAAAAAATCTTACCACTTTACAGGCCCCGACTACGACCAACTCATCGCAGGCAGTGGAAAAAAGAAGTATAGAAGTCTAAAAAAGGGGGATCTAGTTTATCTGCCAATTAACTGGATGTTACCTGGCCAAGGGACTTTTGCCTTTTTGTCTGTTTTAAAAAAAATTCAGTCTGCTCCCACAGAGTGGAGCGCCGATTGGGATGCTCAAGCCCAAGAATGGAGACTCACTAGCGATAATGGCAAAGCTCTATATCCCGCCTCTAAATCCGCTCTTGTTATCCTTTTAGCAGACTCCGTGCTTGTGATAGACGGAAACCACAAGGTTCTTACAAGCATCTATTATGGATCTCAGACTATTCCTGCCAAAATCGCAAAGAACTGGTCTCACTTAACTCTGGCCGAAGCTATGCCCAAACTGGTAAAAAAAGATCTCATCTTTCCGTACAATGCTAAAGGAGAGAGACTTTCCGTTTCACAGTTACCTGACTACTCGACGATTGAGGATTATCCTTTAAGATTTTTAGCTTCGCTTGTCCTTCTTAAATGCCAAGTCCAAATAGATGAGGATCAGAGCCTGAAAATTCTTAAAATTAGAGGCAGTACCTCGCCCATTATTTGTAAGCTCAATAGAGACATCCCCTTTTTGGAGCTACATATAGCGAGGACTTGGCAGACTCTTGGTTTAAACTATACTCCCAATCATGATATCACAGAGGAGTTACTTGAATCAGCTAGAGAAATCCTAATACAAGAGTCTCAAAAGGCTCGCTCAAAGCATTCATTTCTTAAAAGTGTTCTGTTATTAAATTCTCCGATTCAGCTGGATTCTATTCAACAACCAAGTGAAGAAGATATAACAAAACTTGAAGCCCTAATACGCGATCACTTGAAACTTGATCATCTGAACTTTGACCAGCAAAACTTTGAACACCTGAATTTTGATCACCAAAGCTTTGAGCACCTAAGACAAAAAAGGTCCACCACCTGCCAAAACCTTTTAAAAGACAGTTATTTTTAAAAATGAACACCCAGCCTAAATATCAAAGTTGTTATAAGCCCCTGCCATGCAATTGCGGCCAAGCAGCCTAATCTATACGGACCAACAATCTAGGGACCAATAAAGAGATCTTTTAGACTTCTAAGCTTAACTCTAAATTAAACGGCTTTTTTATTGCAACGTGCTACTACTATACTCGTTGACGAAGAATCCAAGAAAGTGATCTAATGACATCCCGTGACGCTTTTAATAGTGTATTTTTCTTTAGCTGTAATTGTATCCTTTATTTGTTCCCTGATGGAATCTGTCATACTGTCGGTGTCCCCGGCTTACATAGCCCTAATGAAAAATCAGGGCAAAAAATACGGCGAAATTCTTTTTGATCTCAAACTTAATATTGACCAACCTCTCGCCGCGATTTTAACCCTAAACACCATTGCCAACACTGTCGGAGCCACTGGGGTCGGGGCTCAAGCCCTAATTGCATTTGGTAGTCACTATGTGGCTTTCTTCTCTGCAGCCTTGACCTTTATCATACTTATTTTCTCTGAGATTATACCCAAAACACTTGGAGCTACACACTGGAAGTCTTTGGCCCCTTTGTGTGCCTACTTCACTAGAGCACTGATTTATGCCACTTACCCTTTGGTCATGCTTTCCAATTTCATCTCTACCCTACTGTCTAAAAAAAATGTCAAGCAAGTCACCCGCGAGGAAATGATTGTCACAGCTGAAATTGGCGCTAATGAAGGTTCCATAAGACAAAAAGAATCACGTATTATAAAAAATCTTTTATTACTTGATGACGTTGAAGTCTCAGAAATTATGACTCCTCGATCTGTCATGTATGCTTTTAATAAAAATGAAACCGTTGCTCACGTTATGGAAAAGCATAAACCTATTCGTTTCTCTCGCATCCCTATTTATTCAACAGATTTAGATCATGTAGAGGGTGTTGTTCACCGGTATAAAATTTTAGAGGCGGCATCACACGACCTAGATGATTTACCCTTAGAAAAGCTGAAATCTCCCATTCATGCCGTACCCGAAGACATCTCGGTATCTGCAGCCCTCGACCAATTTATCAAAAGAAATGAGCATTTATTTTTAGTTGTTGATGAGTATGGGAGCACTGCCGGAATTGTCACCCTAGAGGACACTATTGAAACACTCTTAGGTGTAGAAATTGTCGACGAATACGATGACGTCGAGGACATGAGAAAATTGGCTCTGGACACTTGGCGGCTTAGAAAAAGCACGGCAAATAAATGAACGAGTTTTGCCTAGCCTACACAACACTTCCCAACTCAACATCTGCACAACGGATCGCTCAGATTTTATTAGAAAAAAAACTTATCGCTTGCGCAAATATCCTTCCTAACATGACTTCCATTTATAATTGGGAAGGCTCTATGAAAATTGACAGCGAATCTGTACTAATTTTAAAAACTCAGTCTAAATTAAAATCTAAACTAGAGGAAACACTCCAGGAAATACACCCTTACACATGCCCTTGCTTAATTTTTCTACCCATCCAGTCTGGTTCCCAATCCTACTTAGACTGGCTACGTAGCGAGACCGAGACTTAATCTGCTTTTTTTTCACAGTTCAAACACCCCTATGATTGATCTCGTCGCTATTAACATTAGTATTGTCATAAGAACGAGTATTATAAATATGGCTTTTGTGTGCATTTTGACCCCACTCCTACCCATTAAATAAAAAAAGCAAAGATCTTGCCAATCTTACAAAGGCGTTTTAATTAGAGTAGAACTCTCAACAGGTAGCAAAACGTCACTGTTACCAAAGCGTTTAAAGGAAAAAGATGACAAAAAAAGAGCTTGCAAGAACCATTTACGAAATTTCTCATTTAACAGGAAAGTTCACCTTGAGATCGGGCCTTATATCTGATGAGTATTTCGACAAATATCGATTTGAAGCTCAACCTCAGATTTTAAGTCAAATCGCACAGCACATGTCCGAACTCATCCCTTCAGACACAGAGGTTCTCGCAGGACTAGAAATGGGTGGAATACCTGTGGCCACAGCCCTTTCCCTAAAAACGGGGCTGCCCTGCCTGTTTGTTCGAAAGGAGCCTAAGAATTACGGCACATGCCAGTTTGCAGAGGGCTTAGATTTTAAAGATAAAAAAATCTGTATTATCGAAGATGTAATCACCACTGGAGGCCAGGTACTGGAAAGTACCCAAGCCTTACGCGGACAAGGGGCCCTCATCGACCAAGTTTTGTGTGTGATCTACCGTGGGCAAAGCACTAAAAAACTAGACGAGTTAGGATTAAAAATGACGGCCCTATTTACTGCTCAAGACTTGAAGACCGAACACGCTTAAGTAAGTTTTGAACGGTGTCTCCAAACCGGTGGTTTTCCACCCACATCAGTGGGTTAAACTTTGGATTGGGGTGCTCACACTCATAAATGGCTTCCCTCACGGGCTCTTGAGTAGAGTCTACCGCCTCGTATTGATACCGCAATATCACTTGTTTTGTGCCCGACACAAAAATTACGAAGGCCAAAGCCCCCTTTAAATCTGCAAACTCACCAATAAAGGAAGTTTGTTCATCAAGCCCCAATCCTGAAATGTCTACAGTGCTCACCATAAAGTCATTTACTGGATAAAAATGAACCTTTAAGGAATGGTGCGGCACGCTCCACCTTTCAGGCTCGGCCCAATCGGCAATCAAAAAGGCAAACATGGTCGCGAGTTCCACAGTTTTAGGATCTACCGAAGGAGCAAAATGAAAAGTCCTCCAAGGACTCTCACCGGCTACTAACTTACAAGTGTGCTGGTAGCGCATGGGACCTATATTCGAATGACTTGAATTACCTGAGTTCTGTGCATGAACCTCAACGACAAAAGCTAGCAGCTGCACTAACAAAAAAATCCTTTTCATATCTAACTTTTAAACCTCTCTACTCTACGTTGCTAAACTACAGGCTGCCTGCAAGCTTACTGCAAACAGCAAGAAACACTCTTAGGTGTAAACTTTTTCTGAAAGAGATTATTGAGATACTGATGTTTGACCGCAACATCTCTTAGGTAATCAAAAGATTTCCTTAAGAGGCTGGGGGTCAGAATAATCCTTAAGAGATTCTTAGTTCAAGATCTATTTGAGGCCAAGATAACTTTTACAGCAAAATGTACTGCAGCAAACTCAAAAAGGAACCACCCCAAACAACAGAAAGATTGTCATTGATGGATGTCTCAATTTTGACAAAAGCTTAGCCTCAAGCTTCAGCCACTAAATAAGCCACCCAAGCTCTGACTTCTTCACCAGTTTCCACTCTTGTGAATTCGCCATTTCCATCACCTTCCTCATCCTCACCCTCCCAGTAAATATGAACTTTACGAAAGCCGGCATCTAACAAGGCTTCTTTTAATTCGGGCAGAGACCACAGTCTCCAGTCGTAAGAAAAAACTTTTTCGCGTTTTTTTTCACCCTTGCGCTTATAGTGAATATAAAACTGTGCATAGTTAGTAACGGGATCGTAAGAGTCTTGATCCCAAAAATATTTAAAATCTCCATAGTCAGTTTCTTCTTCAATAGCTTGCATGCACTCAGGTCCACCAAAACTATCGATGATGAATAACCCCTGTTTTTTGCATCGATTTAAGGCACTAGAAAAATAGGCAATAAGATCTGCTCTTTGTTTAAAAATGTAGTAAGAAAAGTTTGAAGCTAAAACTATATCTGCTTTTGGCAAGTTCTTTGCCAAAACATTTTCTTGAATAATCGACAATCTTCGACTTTGGCTGACTGTGAGTTGAGGTCTGTGGTGGACTTCTCCATAGGCTATGGGTTCAGAATCTAAGTCTATACCGATAGCTTTATATCTGTCATTAAGCTTGACCCACTCACAACATATAGCAAATGTTCCACAAAAATCCTCGCACAAAGTTTCAGGGTTTTTACTCTTTAACTCCTTGTAGGTTTTTTGCAAAAATTTAACATCATTTTCAGGTGATTGAACTGATCTTAAATAATAATGGTACTTATCAAAATCAACCAAGTCTTTTGATTTCTTTTTTGACTTTTTTTTATCTAAATTTTTATCTAAAATTTTACTTAAGGTTTTATTCATACTGCTTTTCCAAAGTGATAACCCTGACGATCTTCTGTTAATAATTGCAACCAATAATTGTGATGTTCAAATTTATGGAACCTCGTGCAGAGTTTCTCGCACAGCAACCTCTATAGAGTCTATTCCAGGAACGGAAACATCTTCTAGATTAGGATGAAGTCCAATCCCCGGCAAATGCCTTCCGGCAAGAACCTTGGGGCGAGCCATCAACTCGTAAAATATTTCTTGGGTGGTTCGATAAGCTAAGTGCTCACCAAAATTGGTAACTTCCGTATCTTCATTAACAAAAACAACACGTCCGGTCTTGCGGATAGAAGCCGAAACCGTTTTCCAATCATAAGGATATAAAGATCTGAGATCAATAACTTCAACACTTATATTTTCAGCAGCCAAACCGTCAGCCACTTTGTTGCACAAAAGTAGGCTGCGCCCATAACTCACTACCGTGATATGCTCTCCCACTCGAGTCACTTTAGCTTGACCAATAGGTACTCTATAGTCTTTTAAGTCGGGCCATTGAGGCTTCCACTGAGATCGATCCCCAATAGGAGCATCTATCATTTGTTTTAATTCTTTTTCGGTAGAGGGCTCACCAGGGATCAACTCTTCGCCCCTCACCCTCATCAAGGCCTTCGGTTTTAAAAACAAAACTGGGTTAGGGTCTTCAATTGCCGATAACATCAAGCCATAAGCATCCAAAGGAGTGGAGGGCATTACAACTTTCCAGCCCGGAATCCTTACAGCCCAGGAGTCAAAGCTATGACTATGATAAATCGAACCGCGAATTCCTGCACCTACAGGAGTCATCAAAACCAAAGGAAATCCACATTTTCCGCTGGTGGACCAACGAAGATTACCAATCATTTTTAAAAGATCAATCGTATTGAAAATGTAATCACAAAACTGAATTTCAGCAACACACCTCTCGCCTGTCATAGCGATACCTGTAGCCATTCCAACTATCCCTCTTTCGTCTAAAGGCGTGTTCCAAGCTGTTTCTAAACCCTGAGTTGCGGTAAAAACCCCACCTAAAGGAGCTCCAACGTCTTGACCAAAAATATCTTTTACACCAAGCGACTGCTCTCCGTAATGAAGAGCCATCCGAATGGCTTGAGCCATATTTGCCATTTAGAACTCCCTCCAGTTCCCATTTTCGTTGTTGGCATAGAAGTGTTCCCATACACTCTCAGAAGTTGGATCTGGTTCACTCCGAACCAACTCTTGAGCTTGTTTGGCTTCAATTTCATACTTTTTAAACAACTCCTCAGCCTCTTCTTTTGTTAAATAACCCGCCTGTATAAGTTTTTTCTCAAAGACCTCAAGACAATCTTCTTCATCAACTTTGTTGGCTCCAGAAGCTGAAGAGTGACCATAAAGCCGAGACACCATGGCTTCTAACAAAACAGGCTTACCTTCACTGCGAATATAGTCCAGAGCCTCTTGCAATTTAATATAGGACTCTTCAGGATCATTGCCATTAATAACCATGGTTTTCATACCAAAGGCTTTACCCCTGTGAGCAATGAACTCCTCGCCATGTTGCTCGTCAAATGGAGTGGAAATCCCCCATTGATTATTTTGCACAGTTATCAACATTGGTAATTCCTTACCCTTTCGTGTGGCCCACACCAAACAACTAGCAAAATCCCCTTCAGCCGTGCCGGCATCCCCACCCGTCACAATAGTCACGCTACCTTTGTTTGTTCTCTTTTGTACCCATGCCGTACCCAAAGCCTGAGTGTACTGCACCTCTATTGGCGACGTAACAGGAGCCACGTTCCACTCAGGATAACAATAGTGATTGGAGAAATTTCTTCCCCCCGTACTCGGATCTGTAGCCTTATTCATAATAAGGCGAATGGAATCCACCATAGGCATGCCTAGGGCTAATAACGTAGGTGTGCAACGGTAATGTAAGTGCAGCCAATCGTACTCAGGACCTTGCCCCCTTTTAGCAAGCAAACCCAATGGAACCCCAAAGGCTTCCTCCCCAGGTCCACCTATCCAAAAAAAGGCATCACCTGCTTTATATATTTTAATGAGTCGCTCCTCCAGAACTCTCGATTTCACCATTAGGTCATGAATTTTTAAAAGGAGCCCCTTAGGAAGTTGAAACAATTGCGAAGGATCTTTTGATTTCTGTGAGGTCGCAGGTTTTAAGCCTGATTCCTGCGAACTCGCCGGTGTAAAGTTTGTCATACTATAGGGGT
This sequence comes from uncultured Pseudobdellovibrionaceae bacterium, assembly GCA_964502735.1. GTDB lineage: Bacteria > Bdellovibrionota > Bdellovibrionia > Bdellovibrionales > UBA1609 > JACKAN01. Next base: position 10,071 of record CAZCYD010000034.1, on the reverse strand, counting down.
ACTAACGCCCCGTATAGTTGTCAATTCTTAGGATTATCTTTCTCTTTTTCGTGACCCGACTTCCCAATAGTAATGGGAGCATTTCTCTTTAGGGTTACAAGGTCTGCAAGTATATTTAAGCTTTCTTGTATGTCGGCCCGCTTTTTGTACTTCTCTAGTTTTTCCTTTTTAGTTAGGACTTTGCCAGAGTCCTCTTCCTCTTCAGGGTCTTCCTCACCTTTAGTGGACTTCGTTTTGTCCAGAATTTCTGTAACCTTTATAACCCTGCCCTTTTCTTTTGATTTTGAGATATTCTCAACAATCTTTTTGAAGTCTGAGTTTTCCTTTATACGAGATTCTGATGCCGTTTTTAACTTCAAAATATCCGAAGCTGTTATTTTATCCCATTTGTCTGGCCCCTTAGTTACATAGGCTGTAGGCGACTTAAAGGGAGTCAAGCGTTTGGGGGGAAGTGAATAATCTAAAGTTTTTTCTCCGATTTCATCGGTAGAATAAGCACTGGGAAACACAATATCAGAATCAACCCCCTTGTGCTGAGTTGAACTACCTCCTGGAGTAAAAAACATTCCCACTGTGGTCTTCAACGCACCTAATCCCGGGGGCAAGGGCTCTACAGACTGCACACTCCCCTTCCCAAAAGTATGATCTCCGCCAACAATGACCGCTCTTTCGTAGTCCTTTAAAGTACCAGAAACAATTTCTGATGCACTAGCACTAATTCGACTAATTAAAACTACAACTGGCTTATTCCAATTGACTAACGGATTGACGTCGGCCAACTCTAGCTCGCTTTTACCAGGATCGCGAGAAGACTGTTTAACAACATTACCGGTCTTAAAAAAGAGACCCGCAATTTTCACGGCGTCATCCAAAGACCCTCCACCGTTTGTGGACAAATCAAACACCAAACCATCAACACCCTTTTCATTGGCCTCTTTTAATAGTTTTGCCACATCGTTAGCAGCAGAACGCCCTTGCCCCCTGTTGTCCGAGTAGAATGAGGGTAAGTTTATTAAACCCAGTTTAAATTTTTTGCCATTGGCCTCTTTTTCAAAGTACTCAATACTGGCGGCTTCATCTTCAAGCTTAATGCGATCGCGCATTAAAGCCACTTCAAATCTCTTATTCCCACCCTTTTCGTCTTTTCTTAAAATCTGCAGACGAACTGTCGTGCCCTTTGCTCCTCGAATTAGGCGAACGACATCTCTCAGGTCCATATCTATGACGTTTTGAAATTTTTCAGTTTTCTCCTGGGCTACAGCTACAATCTTATCCTTAGGTTTAAGCTGTCCAGACCGTTCAGCAGAGCCTCCTGGAATAAGCTGCTCGATAACCGTAAAGCCATCTTTTGAACTTAAGGTGGCCCCAATTCCCTCGAGTGACAATCTCATTGAAATTTCAAAATCTTCTAGTTGGTCTGCAGATAAGTAACTGGAGTGAGGATCTAAGGCATGAGCAAAGGCATCTAGATAGATGGAATAAAGATCTCTTTCCTTCTCTTCATCTATTTGTTTAAGCATTCTTTCGTAGTTTTTAACTACATTCTTTTTTGCCTCGTCTAGGGGTATATCTGTGGCTATATAGTTTGCAACCTGGAAGTGAATATACTTTTTGTTAAAAGCATTAGCTTCTGCCAAAGTTTTGGGGTTCTCTCTTTTGGAAGGGTCGAAGACAAATTCTGTGCTTTTATCTAACTTGTATTTTTTGTCTAGGAATCCTTTAACAAAAGTAACTCGATCTCCAACCCTTTTTTTATAAATACTGTAGGCCGCCTGTATGCTTGAGCAGTTATTCTTTTTGACCTGCTCAAAAACATTTTCCATCTTTTTTTTAATTTCTTCTACGTCTGAAGCCAACAGGTAAATCTTTGAGGGGTCCATTTTCTTTATAAACTGATCTACAACTCGAGACTCAATATTCTTATTGTGAGAAGAGTAATTAATGTGGCGAGAAAGATAGGCCAGTTCAATATGTTGCAAATGACGACATTCAAGCAAAACCTTTTTTGAGGCAAATTGCGCATGAACAGATTGGGTAAAAACTAAACTCAGTAATACACTTAAAAATAATACCTTCATAATCGTCCTTTTTTATGTGATTTGACAATCACTCTATCGGCACCAGTTTGGTATTCTATCGCAATTTTTGCTAAATTTCATCCTTTTGTCTGGGCCTAATTTCGAGATAAACATTATGTAACACATGAAAGCCCTTTGTTATTTTTTAGAAAGTCTTACATAGCACCCCAGAAAAGGGTTTGAGGAAATTTTGATGCATTTTATCCGAGGATTTAGATTATTTACAAAGGTAAATCAAGCTGTTCGGGTTTTTTAATTTTATGTGACTTAATATGGTCCACAAATATCTCTTTTTTATAATACTGGCCACTGTGTGTCTCAATAACAAAAAATGAATTTTCAGAATAAACTTTTTTAAGGGCAATCATTTCTTCTATGATGAGTTCAATATTTCGTGGATCATCATCTGACATTCCGAAGCGGTGGTGAGGATTCTCTCCATACTTAATAAAAGCCTTTTCAACAGACTTTCTAATGGCAATTTGTTTGAGCTCAGCCACGCTAACGTCATTCCTATCTGAGAGTTCACTTCTTGTTTGAGGATGATTAACTGGGTAGATCGACAAATAATTTGGTTCTTGTGGCAAAAATCCGTCCCGTACAAACTGCTTAATTCCCTTTTTAATTGTTACGGGGTGATGCCCTCTAGCTGTTATTAAGGAAATGGGTCTAAGATTGTGTACAGCATGATAAAAACAAGACCAAGAAGGCCCCTTCCACTTCGTGTCTGGACAGCCCAGAGCCTCCATTAAGTCTTGTACAAAATACTGTTTTTTTCCGGCAATGCGATGAAGAGCATTGATATCCCGATCTCGAAAATTTCTAAAACTTCCCCTTCTATCGTCAAAGTCAATTTCATAATCTTTTAAAAATCCACTTTTCCCAATATAAGGAGCCACTTTTGCAAATTCGCCACTTGTTATCACCAGCTCTTTTTTTGTATCCTTGTGAAATAAAAATGTGGGAGTTCTCAGGTAGGCGATATTGTCGTCAAAATCAAAAAAATAGAAGCTCCTACCACCCTTGTGGAAATTTCTGTCCAACTCAAATGGCTTCGGTATTGCTAGCTCTAATTGACTACTTCCCCGCAACTGTCTTTTAAAAACCATATTCCCAGATAGCAAAGACTTGGCAAAAAACCAAGTCTTGATTTTGAGTCTCTGAACTAAAACGGCTAAGAGTCAAGCGGCTAACAGCCTTAATTTGTTGCGGTTGAAGCCTTTTCTGTGGTCCCAGACTTTCTGCGTATAACCTTTTTGGCTGCTGGTTTTTCCTCGCTTTTAGCAGACTTGACGCCCCCTTTTTTAGCTTTAACCGACGTTTTTTTTGCAGGGGCTTTTTTCTTAGTGGCCTTAGACTCTTTTTGGGCCGCTTTCTTTTGACCTGATTGGGGCTTTTGACCTGACTTGGACTTTTGACTGAGTTTGGGCGCCAAAAGCTCTATAGCCTTTTCCGTCGTTACGTTTTCCGGCTCTAAATCGTCAGGCAAAGACACATTCACTTTTCCACACTTGATGTAAGGACCGTATTTTCCAGAATAGACGCCCATTTCTTCTTGATTTAAAGGATGTTTTCCCAACTCTTTTAGTGGCGTAGACCCCCCTCTCACTTTTTTAGGCTGAGCCAATAACTCCAATGCCCGAGCTAGAGTTAAGGTGAAAAGGCTTTCAGATTTAGGAACAGATCTAAAGTCTCCATCATGAACAACATAAGGACCAAAGCGTCCCAAGCCCACTTTAATTTCTTTCTCCGTATCCGGGTGATGTCCTAACGTCTTTGGCAGGCTTAATAAGTTTAGCGCCTGATCCAGTTGAAGCTCATCAGGATTCATACTTGGCGGTATGGCCATTCTTTTGGGTTTAGACTTTTCTCCGTCAATATCTCCAAGCTGCACATAAGGCCCGTAGCGTCCAGTCAAAACGTAAACAGGCAAACCTGTTGCCGGGTCCTTTCCTAAAGCATCTGTGCCGTTTGTTTTTTGATCAATCAGTTTATTAGCCACCTCAGCTGTAATGTCACCGGGAAACTGATTCTCAGGTAAAGAGGCGCAAACCTCTTCTCCAGTTTCTTTGTCGACTTTGCAAACATAAGCTCCATAGCGACCTATACGAAAGCTCAAATTGTTCAACCCTTCTAATTCAATAGAGCGAGAAGTCTCGTCCTGAATTTTCTTTTCTTGCACTTCTACAGAAGACTTTAAGCCCCTTTCACCAAAATAAATAGAGTCTAAATACTTAACATAGTCTAAGCTTCCTTGCGCAATCTCATCTAGAGAGTTCTCCATGCCTGAAGTGAAGTTCACATCGACATAATTGGGCAAATACTGACTCAATAGTTTTGACACAACCAAAGCTGTAAATGTGGGAACAAGAGCATTGCCCTGTTTTTTCACATAGCCTCGATCCTGAATCGTACTGATAATTGCGGCATAAGTGGAGGGACGACCAATCCCATCCTTCTCCATTCTTTGAACTAAACTAGCTTCTGTATAACGAGCCGGAGGCTTAGTTTCATGCTGAGTGGCCTCTAACTTTTTACAGTTGATGGAGTCCCCGACAGCCATTTGAGGCAAACGAATTTCTCTTTCCTCAATAGAGCCATCTGGATCATCTGATCCCTCAACATAAGCTTTTAAAAAACCAGGAAACTCTATTGTCATACCTGATGTGTTAAAAATGGCTTGTTCGACCTGAAACTTAACACTCAATTGTTTTTGCTCGGCATTGACCATCTGACTGGCTATGGTTCTTTTCCAAATTAAATCATAAAGTTTAAACTGAGCCCCACTTAATCCCGCATCTTCGGGCTTCACAAATTCAGTACCCGCTGGGCGAATAGCTTCGTGAGCCTCCTGGGCTCCTTTAACTTTTTTACTAGCATAGTCTCGAAATTTATCCGGCAAATAAGATTTCCCATAGAGATCTTGTATACACTGGCGAGAAGCTGAAACCGCCTGCTCAGATAAAAATGTAGAATCCGTTCTCATATAAGTAATAAAACCCTGCTCATATAATTTTTGGGCCACTTGCATAGTCTCTCTAGCTGTGAACCCAAGTTTTCTGTTGGCCTCCTGCTGAAGAGTTGAAGTTATAAATGGCGGTGAGGGCTTGCGAGATACAGGTTTTTCCTCAACTTCAATTACCGACCATTTTTTTCCCTGAACTTCGCCAATTATTTTTTGAACAAAGTCTTCACTAAGATGTAAGATCTGATCTTGTTTAGTGGCACTGAGTTTGCCTGTTTCGCTATCAAAGTCTTTACCTGTTGCCACGCGCTTATTTGCATAACTCAGCAGACGAGATTCAAAGCCTTTTCCGGCTTTGTCACAAGACCCACTAAGTCCCCAATATTCTGATTTTTTAAATCGGATTCTTTCATGCTCTCTTTCAGAAATTAAACGAACCGCCACCGATTGCACTCGACCGGCTGACAACCCATATGCCACTTTTTTCCAAAGCAGCGGAGAAATTGTGTAACCCACTAGACGATCCAATATCCGCCGGGCTTCTTGAGCCTTGACTAAGTCTTGATCAATATCGCGAAACTCATTAAGAGCTTTGTCAATTGCCGGCTTAGTGATCTCGTGAAATACCATTCTCTTCACTGGGACCTTAGGTTTTAAAACCTCCACAAGGTGCCAACTTATGCTCTCTCCTTCTCGGTCTTCGTCCGTTGCGAGTATAAGTTCATCAGCGTCCTTTAATTTGTCTTTTAAAGTTTTGACTATCCTCACTTTAGTTTTAGGAATGCAGTAGACGGGATCAAATTGATCTTCAACATTGACACCCAAACTGGCCCAAGGCTCTTTTTTAACTTTTTCGGGAATATCCTTTGCTGATTGAGGTAAATCTCTGACATGGCCCATACAGGATTCGACGGCAAAATCCTTACCCAAGAACTTTCGAATTGTTTTGGCTTTTGTGGGAGATTCCACAATAACCAGTTTTTTTCCATCTAGAACCTTTTTAGCCATTCCATTCATCCTTTATAAAATATTAATTATAAAATATTAATACTGACAATCTTTAAGACTGTTACATTAAAATGGCTTAATTAGGCACATACCCATGTGTTATTAAACCTTTTAATAAAATAGAGTCTGTTAAACTTTGTGCAAGTATTTTTCACCATATGATAGATATCCCCAGAGCGACGCGGCGTGTTTTTTGTGACCTCTTGCAATTCACAGTTTTCTCAGTAAAAGCAGACTCATGAAGACTTTAAAAGAATTGAAGGCAAGGGAAGTTCGCTACGTATTCACCGATATCGATGACACGCTGACTTATAATGGCCAGCTTCAACCCGAAGCCTATTTGAGCCTATGGAAACTCCACAACGCAGGTATCGAGGTCATACCTGTTACCGGCCGCCCAGCGGGTTGGTGTGAACTTATCGCTCGCCAATGGCCTGTCCGAGGTATAATCGGTGAAAATGGTGGCTTTTATTTTTATTACCAAGATAGAAAAATGTGTCGAGCTTTTTCCCTACCAGAAGAAGAAAGACAAGGTAACCAAAACAAGTTGGAAGTCATAAAAAAAGAAATCCTTTCCTCTGTTCCCGGCTCCGCTCTTGCCTCTGATCAGTTTTGTAGACTAATGGATTTGGCTATAGACTTTTGTGAAGATGTAACCCCTTTGGATGAAGCCTCTGTACAAAAAATCGTAAATATATTTAAGTCTCACGGTGCACAAGCTAAAATTAGCTCCATTCACGTCAACGGCTGGTTTGGAAACTACGACAAGCTCACTATGTGCAAAAAATTTTGCCAAGATGTTCTAAAAATCAATTTAGAAGCCAACCAAAACCTGTTTTCCTTTGTTGGCGACTCCCCCAATGATGAGCCTATGTTTGGCTTTTTTGACAACTCTGTTGGAGTCGCTAATGTCCGAGACTTTGAGCTTCTCACTCCCCCTAAGTTTGTCTGTCAAAAGGCTCGTGGCGAAGGCTTCAAAGAGTTCTGCGACCACATATTAGAACTCAACTCCGCGACCCTAACCTCATAAAGTTTTATTATGACAAAAAAAGAAAGAGCTGTTCTTATACACAAAAGGTTAAACTCTCTATTTCCAGAAACACCTATCCCTCTAGACCATAAGGACCCCTATACACTTTTGATTGCCGTTCTTCTTTCAGCCCAATGCACAGATAAAAGAGTCAATACCATTACTCCTCATTTGTTTAAGTTAGCTGACAATCCCTATAAAATGGCTAAACTTCCCGTTGAAAAAATTCAAGAAATTATCAGACCTTGTGGGCTGTCTCCTCGAAAAGCTAAGGCCATTAGCGAACTTTCCAAAATTTTAATCGAAAAACATCAGGGAAAAGTTCCTGAAAGCTTTGAGGACCTCGAAGCTTTGCCAGGAGTGGGCCACAAAACCGCCTCTGTTGTTATGTCTCAGGCGTTTAACCACGATGCCTTCCCTGTGGACACACACATCCATAGACTGGCCAAAGCCTGGAAACTTACAAAGGGTAAGAACGTGGAAGAAACCGAGCGGGATTTAAAAAAAATATTTCCACAAAAATCTTGGAACAAACTACACTTGCAAATTATTTTTTACGGTCGCGAAGTTTGCACAGCTCGCAAATGCAATGGCTCAACCTGCGAGCTCTGCCAGCAGATGTTTTAACTAAAAGCTTGGTTTATGCCCAGCCACCCATGAAGGGTTTGAGTCTAAATCAAAATCTCCACTTAAAGTCACACCTTCTGTGTTCCACATACTAATATCTTGATTAAAAGAGGCATTTGACCGAAACATTTGCCTCATGTCCGTAACACTAGATGTATTCCAATTATTAAGGGGCCTGTCAAAGTTACTGGCAAGTCGAAACATACTATTCATAGTAGTCACATTTGAAGTATTCCAAGAGTTTAAGGGATGGTTAAAACTACTGGCCGAGAAAAACATAAAACTCATGTCCACAACTTTAGAAGTGTCCCACGATTCTAAAGGCTGATTGAAACCACTAGCTAGGTAGAACATACCATTCATAGTAGTCACATTTGAAGTATTCCAAGAGTTTAAGGGATGGTTAAAACTA
>CAZCYD010000034.1:0-1851 GCA_964502735.1 uncultured Pseudobdellovibrionaceae bacterium | reverse complement strand
AGAAGTGTCCCACGATTCTAAAGGCTGATTGAAACCACTAGCTAGGTAGAACATATGACTCATAGTTGTAACATTAGAGGTGTCCCAATCTCCAATAGAATTATTAAACGTACCCGCGAGATAAAACATAAAGCTCATATCCGTAACTTTAGAAGTGTCCCATTCGTTTAAGTCTTGAGCAAAACTGCTAGAACGAAACATGCTATTCATATTAGTTACATTCGAGGTGCTCCATCCATTTATAGGCTGATTAAAATTTGCATTTTGAAACATGCTCGACATATCAACCACTTTGGATGTATCCCAGCTATTTAACGGCTGATTAAAACTCGTAGCCATGTAAAACATGCGATGCATATTGGTAACATTGGAAGTGTCCCAACTCCCTATTGGTTGGTTAAATGAAGTGGCGTTAGCAAACATAAAACTCATATTGGTAACATTGGAAGTGTCCCAGCTATTCAATGGCTGATTAAAGCTTGTAGCCATATAAAACATAGTGCTCATATTTGTTACGTTAGACACATCCCAATGGTTAATACTTCGATTAAATCCCGTAGCTGTATGAAACATACTACCAAGGTCAGTCACTCGCTGAAGGTTTGGGCTGTCAACAGCAGAAATCTGTAAGTTTTGAGCTGAAAAAAAAGCCTGATTCATCGTTTTCCAAATCTGATTGCCCCACTGAGTCACGTCTACGATTTTTAACCTATCTTCAGTTGGCCCAAATGCAAACCGATCAAACTTTCCGGTAATTTCTGTTACATAAACCCCTGCAACAGCATAGGTATGAATAGAGTTTGCATCATCCCAAGATGTGATATGATCCGAAGACCCATCACCCCAGTCAATTATAAAGTTGTATACACCCCCCTCAACCAATGGAAGCTTTATCTGATTCCCAGAAGAGGAACCCATACTCGTGTTATTCGTATTCCACTCAATAATAAGAGGTACGTCAGCACCAGTTCCCTCTAACCGGGTACTTCCATCTGAAACTACTGGAGAAGAAGGAAGAGAGTTTACAGCACATACTCTGAACGCATATAAAGTTCCAGGCGACAGCCCTTCAATAACATATTTAGAGTCAGAAATATCATCTGTGGAAACTGCTATACCCCCTTCACAGGATACTGGTGGAATTTTTCCTATTTGATAGTGGATAATGTAAGCATCAAATAACCCTGTGGGGTCTGTCCACTGAAGTTCAATTTCTGTTTCAGACGCCCATTCCGATTTTAAATTAGTAATTTCTGAGTTATCTGCTGTTGAAATTGCAAAAGTTTTTCCAGGAGAAAAAAGGGTTGGATGTGACAAAGATTTTGAACATATCCGAAAGCTATATTCCGTATTAGGGCTCAAGCCGACAACTTCAACAAAGTCACCTGTTAAGTCATCCATTTTGATTCCAGTAGGATCTAAACATGAGGTCGGCGGTGTACTTCCCTCTTTATAAATCAATCTATACTTATTTTGAGAACTATTGCTGGAAACCCATGTTACTCGAATAATATTCTCAGATAGAGGTTGTCCCACAACAGATTGGGGATTTAAAAGTGGCGAGGAACTCGGGAGGTCAGAGTTATAATTACTATTAGACTCAATCAACCTGTTGAGCTTGCATCCAGGGGTTGTCACAACAATTATGACAAGCAAAGAAGCTAATCTCTGCTTAAAACAAAGTCCCGATCGGTGTTTTAACTCAACCTTTCTCATCTAACGTCCTAGATTAAATAATGGGATCTTATCGGTTTTTTTAAAAATAACTTAAGTATGAATTGATCCGAATTTGATCCACGAATTGCCTCAAAATGAGAGTTACTAGTTTTATTAAGGAGTTACTTTCCAGAC
>CAZCYD010000033.1:0-32044 GCA_964502735.1 uncultured Pseudobdellovibrionaceae bacterium | reverse complement strand
GCGCGTGAGGCGCATTCACAAAATTTTAGACGAGTATTTTTTGGAATGGGGATTATTTATTGCAAATAAACGGTGCCGCAAAACTTGTTCCCGAAATTCTAGTTTTTTGACCAGCGCGTCCGTCTTTACTTGGATTGAAGACTAAAGCTCCACTCTCATCTACATCAAAAAAGATTCGAGGCGGCTTTCCATCTTTTTGCTTTAAAGCATAACGCCCCAATGAACGGAAGTACTTTGCCGTACCAGGAGTTACAGTTCCTAAGTTCACAATTTCTTCTACATCATACAGTCCCGGCTCTAAAATATTAAGTGCCGCATTATGTACCAAAAACCCCTTTGGCCCCTCTCTCATCAACCAGTCTTTTAAGTCCGGGTCAACTGTAGCTTTGATTTCTAAGGCCCTCTTACCAACATAATCCGACACAATCGTAGCCCCCCCAGATAACCGCGAAAAGCCTATATCCGACAAACCATCCCCACTCAAATCCATACCATTGATAACTTCTGTGGGGGCTACCACTCCTAACCGCCACCAATTCACATATTTATTATCCGCTGAAATTAAAAGCTTATTCCCCCTTGGGTCTAATGACCCAACGGAAACCACTCCCGGCATCAAAGAAAAAAGGTTTACATAATTAGGCCCAAAATTCCCTGCAGCAACAACCACGGGAACTCCAGCTTTTTGGAAGCGAGAAAATATGTCATAGAGCTCTTTAACTTTTAATTCCTTCCCATGAGTCCAAAAGTGCTCGAGTATCTTGTCAGAATATTCCACAACATTTTCAGCATTAATCTCAGGAAATGTAGGATCATCCGGATAAAGCTCCGCTTTAAAAGCTGACAGTTTTAAGGGATTTTCTTGAGAAAGATTAATGCGGGAGTATTTTTTTTCCCCTTTCTCTATCGAGAGAATAACTGGCTCTAGCAACTCAGCAAGATCTGGAAGAGACCTTGCTCCTCTAATATTCACTCTTTCTGTTAAAAAACCTGTTGTTTGAACTAACAACTCTACGAATTCACCATGAAAAAGATCGGGGACTCCATCCCCATCTACATCCATTATTCGTCCTTTTGAATCAGAAACCACGTCAACCAAGCCCATAGAAATAGAAATTTCGCCCGAAGCTTCATTACCGGTGGACTCTCCATCTGCAGGAAAGGTATCTATGACTAGAACAGGCTCATTAGAACCGCACATTTCATCCACAATCTCTTTAGATTCTTTAAAGAACTTAGCTTGAACTGCATTTGTATAAAATGACAATCCACAAGCGAACACCATGATGAAAAGCAAATACAAATTACTACAAAATCTTCTAAAGCCAACGCAATCCAAAAAAACCTCAATTCTGCCGAATTCGTGTGAGATCCATTTCTCAATATTTTCACTTATAAGCAGTGCAGAGGAAATTTAACAGAAATTTTATCTCAACTCCAATTGTAATTTTAGAGCAAGTAATTAAGTAAGAAGTGTTAAATGTATTTACAAAAATCGATAATCACAACTCTCAATGACCACAATTGTATATGATATTACGATCTGTAGAACAAAAGACTTCCTTCATTTCCATACAGTTTCCAAATGAGTTTTGACCTATAACAACGATCAGTTAAGATTATGTAAAGATTCTCTGCCATTAATACCAATGCAACTACAAAGATTTCCAATTGAGTTCAAATTGAAAGTAGTCTTTCAATTTTTTGATTTGTCCTTCACGCTCAGAATCAGACCAAGAAAGGCACTCAGCAAACTCGTCGGCGATGGCTTCAACTAGACTCCACCCATTGTCCTCATGAGATAAAAATAACGGAGTTCTACGAAGATAGAAATCAAGAAGATTAAAGCACATCGTATTTTCAATGGCATGCGCCACTTCAAACCTCCATATTGAAGGAATAGGTCTTTCTGATGAAGATGTTCCTATCTTTAGGTTTTGACATAAAGTCCGCTGACTTAAATCGCTTCTCACTTCCTCACCGTAACGATCAACCAGTCCCGCCATTTCTACCAAAGAAAGCCCCATCTCCTCCGACCATTTTTCAACACTCTGTTTGGCGCGCAAATAGTTCTCACTACTAATAAGTGGATTCAGAGGCTTTTTTGTGTTGGCCTTATTAAATTGCACCTGATCTTCAAGAGGATAATTTGCCAATAAACTCTCAACAGTTTGTTCTGCCATTCTTCGATACGTTGTGTATTTGCCACCCGCTACAAAGGTAATGTTTCTTGGATCGTTAATTATCACGTGTTCCCGGCTCGTTGCGCTTTCGGTCGCTGACCCATCGTGCACCAATGGTCTTACACCTGCATAACTGGCAATTATTTTGTCCTTTGTTAACTCCGCTCCCGGAAAATAATCAGACGCTATTTGCAAAAGATAATCTACATCCTCCACCGTTGAATGCACAGTTTCTGGTTGATCTGAGAAATCCGTATCCGTTGTCCCAATAATAACCATCTCGTGCCTGGGAATTCCAAAAACAATTCTTTTATCGACATCAGAGGCCATCACAACGGCACTAGGCAGCGGCAAATCCTTTCTGTTTAAGGTTAGGTGTATGCCCTTAGAAGGCCGCATAATAGATTGCCAATCAGAAAAAATCGCTGAACCCAAGCGGTCTGTCCAAGGGCCAACTGTACTTACAAAATGCCGACCAGAGATCCTAAAGCCGACTCCTGTAACCTCATCTCGACATTGCAGTTGACTCAATTTTCCAGACTCAAATTCAGCCCCTGTTGCGCTCACATAACTTGCACACAAAGCCCCCAACTCGTTTGCAGATCTAAGGGTTTCTATAACTAACCTGTCGTCATCCATGTAAGCATCAGAATACTCGTATGAGCCCAATAAGTCCCGGCTCTTCAAAAAGGGCACCCTATCTATAGACTCTGCTACGGACAGCCTTTCGTGCATTTCCGGAGCTTCAAACAGCGAGAGAATATCATACAACCACATACCCAGCCCCATTTTACACATCCCCACTCGACCGCCTCTATATAATGGCAGTAAAAAACGGAGGGGGTGAACGAGGTTCGGAGCTAGCTCAAATAATAAGGCTCTCTCCGATAGGGCTTCGTACACAAGGTGGAACTCTAAATTTTCTAAATAGCGAATTCCACCGTGAATAAGTTTACTGGATCGTGAGCTCGTTCCGGATGCAAAATCATTCATTTCTACAAGTGCGACACTCATACCCCGGCTAGCTGCATCCCTTGCGATTCCGGCCCCCGTGATTCCTCCGCCAATAACCACTAGATCAAAGCTAGAATTTTTCATTTTTTCTATATTTTGAGTTCGGGTACCAACAGAAAATGGTTTCACTAAATATCCTTTATTTTGCTATTATTTTACTATCTTGCTTGTATAAATTAAACTAAAGGCGGGGTCTTGCCCTTGGATTTGTCCATCTAAAGAAACCTTACCCATTTCAATCTCACTAGAGATTAGCAATTGTTGAAAATGTTTTTCTCGACAAGTCTTATAGGCAATTTCAAGAAGATCACTTTTTACATTCTGATTCTTCCCCGCTAAGTGCTCCAACCAAAGGGACTGAGTCAGTCCTCTAAAAAAAAGAAGGGGTTGTGCCAAGAAATATCCTAACAAAGGAGAAACACCTTCCTCCCCCTCCCATGCGGCGAAACTCCAACCCAGAGGCAAGTAATGTTCTAATGCCTCCTGGCGCCAAGGGGCTTTCCAGGTTAAGAGTTCCCTCTCTATTTCGTTTTCAATTTTATGCAGTAAAGAATCCCTTTCAAACTCTACGATGGAAGCGGCAAACTCAGTTTGCAATATTTTGACATTCATATCTGATTGTCTACCAAATATTGAAAAAGCTGTCGCCCCTTTAATTTAAAAAACCTTCAAAAAGGTCTAGCCTCCACTGGCAACCTCCCTTATTAAAATCCGTAAATTTTATATTTGCGCACCCCTTCTAATCCTGTTAAGGATTTTATATGTCATACAACTTCGACAAAGATTTTGAATACGCACTTAAACAGAAAATTGAAACTGAATTGAAAAATGGAGCCCATCCCTTTGCCGCTTTTGATGCCGACGGCACCTTGTGGGCCACCGACATGGGCGAAAGCTTTTTTAGATATCAGTTTGAAAATAACCTCCTAAATGATTTGCCCGAAAACCCCTGGGATTTTTACACAAAGTTTCACTCCACCCAACCTGAGGCTGCATATTTATGGTTGGCTCAAATTAATAAGGGACAACCTCTAGAGCAGGTCCGCAAATGGGCAAAGCAGTGCGCAGAAAACCACAGTCAATTGGGTCTATTTACGGGACAAAAGAATCTGATCAACTTTCTGCAACAACTAGGAGTTGAAGTCTACGTCGTAACGGCTTCTATAAAGTGGGCCGTTGAGCCTGCAGCCGAGTACGTAGGCATTCCGAAAGAAAATGTATTGGGCATACAAACCCAAATTATCGAAGGGGTTATTAGCGAACAACAAGAAGGCCCTATTACCTACAAAGAAGGTAAGATTGAGGCTCTCTTAAAGGTCTCCCAGGGCAAACCTCCCTTTTTTGTTAGTGGCAACTCCAGTGGAGACCTTCCTTTGCTGGAAGCCTCTACCCACCTGAGACTCGTAGTGAGCTCTGCCTCTCCAAACTCACATATGTTTAACGTAGAGCAAGAGATGATCAATATTGCCCGTGAACGCAACTGGTACCACTATAGGTTTTAAATTGCTACAGACTGAACTCGATCAGAGTTAAATTCTACAATGAACTTAAAATCAGAATAAGCGACCCCTAAGTCTTCAACTAGCTTAAGAGAACGGAGAGTCAGTTGGTCTAAAAGTTGTTTTGTGAACTCCAGTCCTATATGACCAGGAAGCCCCATTAACTCTGGCTTTTCTTTATCGTGATCCATGATGTCGTCGGCCACCTGAAAGGCCAATCCCAAGACCTGACCTAATTCCACCAGCTTTGAATGCTGCTGATCACTAGCTTCACAAAGAATGGCTCCGCCCTCGACAGCGGCGGCAATCAACTGACCCGTCTTTAAGCTGTGCAAAAACTCAATGTCCTCTCGGCTCACTTGACGGCCTTGACTAATCAATATGTCCATAGCTTGACCGCCAACCATTCCCTGATAGCCACTTGCCTTCGCCAAAGCTAAAACCGCCTTAAGCCCCAATTCTGGAGTATGTTGATAAGCCTGTGCAATATGTTCAAAAGCCAGAGCCTGTAGGGCATCTCCGCAAACTATCGCCATAGCTTCACCATAAACCTTATGGTGACTTGGCTTGCCCCGACGATAGTCGTCATCATCCATAGCAGGTAAATCATCGTGAATTAAAGAATACGTGTGAATCAGTTCGACCGATGCAGCGTAGGGCAAAACGTAATCCACCTCGCGACCTAAAGCTTTTGCCGTTAGCAATGTCAGCAAAGCCCGGAACCTCTTACCTGGATTAGTTACTGAGTAGCGACAAGCCTCAGCCACTTCATTCAGCACTTTGGGCTCAGCAAGGTCAACTGAGATCAATCTTTCCATGTACTTGTTGACGAGAAGAATCTCGCTGGAGAACTTATCTGCCAGAGTGTTCATTATTAATTTTCTATCTCAAAATCTTGAGTTTCGGCATTGCCCTTTTGATCAACTTTTAGCAAAAGCTTGACTTTTTGTTCGGCCTTATTCAATTCTTCATTACATTCTCTTGAAAGTTTTACGCCTTCTTCAAATGATTTTAAAGACTCATCTAGATTCATTTCACCAGACTCCATTTTGGCTACAATTTCTTCAAGTCGATTGAGTTTTTTTTCGAATTCCATACACCTGCTCCTTAAAATTTTACAAAGATCTTTTACTTACCAATTTATTGACTACGACCTCAGCCTGCCCTTTGGCAAAAATCACTTCTAACTGATCTCCCGACCTTAACTGTTCAGAGTTTTTGACAACCTGGCCTTCCTTTTTAACAATAGAATACCCTCTCTCTACAACCCTCAGAGGACTCAGACTGTCCATTACTGCCATTTGTTTATTGAGTTCTGCTCTCTTTATTTTTAGCTGAGACTCGATAAAAAACTGCAAGCGAGAACACAAAAAAACCACTTGCTGACTAAATTTTTCCAGTCGATCAGCTGGTCGTCCTAGTTTTTGCCTCGCCAAACTTATGTGAGCTCGCCGAGTTTCTAGACTTCGCAAAACACTCTGCTCTAGTCGAAATGTCAGTTCGTCACACCTAATAATCAGGTCTTGAAGTTTTCGCCTGGGGTCTATCAGTCTTTTATTCAAATTCTGAACATGTTGCTCTCGGGATTTTAGATGTGACTGTAGAAGGTTCCACAAACGCCGCTTTTGCAATTGAATTCGAGACAAAATATCTTCAGCATTTTGAGTTACCAACTCAGCCGCAGCTGATGGGGTAGGAGCCCTCAAGTCGGCAACAAAATCAGCAATAGTAAAATCCACTTCGTGACCCACCGCCGAAATGATGGGTTTGTCAGACGCCACAATAGCTCTTGCAACGATTTCTTCATTAAAGGCCCACAGATCTTCTATAGACCCTCCTCCGCGCCCGACAATAATAACATCTACACCCTTTAGTAAGTTTGCACTTTGAATTCCCCCAACTATAGAGGCCGCAGCCTTATCCCCTTGCACCAAAACCGGTACGATGGTGATCTCAGCCCCTTTAAATCTCCTCTGCAAGACATTGAGCATATCCCTAACAGCCGCACCTGTAGGAGACGTCACAAGGGCAATGTGGCTGGGCAAAGTGGGGAGCTTTCTTTTTCTCTCGGCCAGAAACAACCCCTCACCTTGCAGTTTAGACTTAAGCTGCTCAAAAGCGAGCTGCAAAGCTCCTGCCCCCATAGGTTCCATAACTTCACAAAAAATTTGGTAACTGCCTCGAGGTTCGTAAACCGTTATTTTTCCACGAATAAGAACTTCCTGGCCATCTTTGGGGCGAAATTTTAACCGCGAATTAAAGCCCTTAAACATCACGGCAGACATTTGGGAGTTTTTATCTTTTAAACTAAAGTAGAAGTGGCCAGAGGTGTGGGGCTTAAAATTAGAAATTTCTCCTTGGAGCCAAATGTCGGAAAACTTCCCCTCCAAAATGGAGCGAATATTCTTATTTAATTCGGATACAGTAAAAACATGAGAGTCCTCAATGACTCCATCTTCTTTTGGATCCACTTGCATCGCGGTTTGCTGACCATATGATTGACCATTTGACTCGGTATCGGCTTTAACATCAGCTTTAACATCGCCCTTAGTCTCGGCTTTGGTATCAGCTTTAACATCGGCTTTGGTATCAAACTCAAATCCCATTTGTTTCATGACCTGGGAAGTTAACAAACAGTGATATCTATTTCAACCACAGATGTTGCAAAGACCACAGCCCTCCCACAAACAGGCTACACAGGGCTAGCGCCCGATGCCCATTCATTTGAGCCACTAACTGCGGAGGGAATTTTTCTTTGGCAAGATTTGTTAGGAAGTCATTGTGAAGCACAAAGGTCAGCAAAGCTCCATAGAAAAAGACAAAATAGGGGAAAATTGCGTCCAATTGTTGAATTGTCATATCTGACTATCGGAATATTTTTACTAAAAATTTCTCTTATTTGTCCTAAAAATATCATGCCTATTGATCCTCCAAGAATGCCTCTTCTCTCGACTACGACTTCCGTCCTGATATCCCTACGCATTAGAACACTCGCATTATAATCCTGGCTTCAGCAACTCCTACGGTGGAAAAAACCTTGTTTCACAACACAGTCAATTTAAACACAGGCTTTCTCTCACCCTAGATGCACTTTCTTGCGCTTCAATTCTAAACGCATTGCGCTACAGGTAGAGTGAGGGTAACAAACAGAATCAAGATATTTTTTGATTAAGGATCATTTCGCGACACTAAATAAATTTGATAAGAACAATTCTTCTGGCGATCGAACTAAATATGAAAGTTAGGCTAGTTTTTTTTAGGCATAAACTTTGCGTCTCTTGGTTTACTTAAAAGCCTCTGCTATATTGGGTTCATGAGCTTCTGTGGAGGCTCATGAAAAAATAAACCCTACAAGGATTAAGACAGGGGGCTGTCTCTGACAATGGTGAGCAAGCTCAACTCGAATTGAGAAGCCTAAAGTTGTTATCATGGTCACCCACTTTAAAAGCCGGGTTTGTTTGTTCAATGAGATCCACAGAACTTTTTTAAACCAAATCCATAGATTTCATGAGAATTTTCTAAATCTCAATTCGTAGACCTCAGTTCATAAACCTAAAATCTTAGTTCTTAGACCAAGGCCTAATTTCCAGTTTGCCTACATGAACGCACAACAGAATTTGTTACAATAGAAAGGTCTTCACTGTTGAAAACGCAGACTTTAATTAATCTAAGGTCAAAACAAATGGTACCTCAGAGGGGTCTCTTCTCGTTTAGTGATGGCACCCGGCTTGCTTATTTATAGGCTCATATTTGCGAGGGAAAAACTATGAATCTTAGACTGTCTAACTATAAGACAACTGTTTTTTTATCCTTAATTTGCTCTCTGAGCAGTTTTTTCTACCCAGATTTAGTTTTTGCAACCACTCCCAACAATGAGCAACTTACCTCCACCCCAGCCGAGAATACATACAGACTTATGCAGGGCTGCAGTGTTCGTGCGAGCGCAGCCAACCGAGCAGGGGCTATAGCTGTGGACTTAAATGGAGCCAATACCCCTACGCTTAGAGCCAACGCCTACCAAAAAGCTGTGGACCAAATGTTTCAGTCTCCAATGATGAATGATCCCCAGTTCAAAAGTTGTTTTGAACAACGCTTTAATCAAGCTATAGGTGGAATTGACAGAACGGCTAAGGACGAAGCCTCGTGCAAGGAGGCCAGCAACGCTTTGAATACAGCAGTAAACGAAATGCTTAAAGCCTGTAGCACTGCCAATATGGGTAGTGGGCAAAACGCCTGTTTACAACAAGCTAACAAATGCAGAAGCTGTGACCCCAACGACGACGACAGTCTTGATAGAGAAGAGTGTGACGAAGACGACGTCGGCACTATAGAGGCTTATGGCGGCGCGATTAACAACCTCTTGATGGGAGGACAGAGTCGGCCCGTGACGCCTAATTTACAAAAATCTATGAAAAGATTTCGCCAATGTCCGGCAATGGCCTCAGAAGATTACGACAAAATGCAAGATGACGTCAAAAAGAGCAAAGAAAAAACTCAAGACCTAACAACTCAACTTACCGAATTACAAGAGGACCTCAACCAGTTAGAAGTCGATCAACAAAAAGCTGAAAATATTATACAAGAAGAGATGGACGCTCTCGAAGAAGAAATTGAAGCCAAAATCAAAGAAATCGGAGAAAAAGAAAAGACTATCAGAACCGAAACCGAAGACTTAGCCTATCAAATAGCTGATCAAATTAATGTGGCCGAAGAGGAGTTGAGATCCCTGGACATCAGTCTTTTTGATGCCAAAATTGCCTATGACTCTAAGGTTGCTGATGCAAGCTCCAAATGCCACGCCTCAGCTCTAGAAAAGATAAATCAACTTAATACTCAAAAACAAGAATTAATTCACGCCAGCCTTTACACCGCCGGTGGTTTTAACAACCTAATGAACAGCACGGGATTAAGCAATCGAGAAAAGTACAGAAGGCTTGCCGACAGCTACTATCGTGAATGCAAAAACGATCGTGCGTTTAAAGAAAATATGAACCTTTTAGAAAATACTCTCAAGTCAGAGCGAGCTAAAATTCTTGAAAAGAAAAATGCTATCAAAAAAAGAGTGGCCCAACTCAAAAGAAATCTTGAAATTGCCAAGCAGAGACTTCCTGGAGAACTGCAAAAACTGTTTCAAGAGCTTGAAGCCTATAAAAAACAGGCTGAAAAGAAGTTTGAACGACTGATGCAAAGACTTATGCAAGAACGCCAGAAATTTGCAAAACAACAAAACACCATTGCTCAAAAAATCTCACAGGTGCAATCACAGCTTCAAGAAGAGCAATCCTATTTGCAACAAAAACAGGCTTTCTTGTCACTCCAACACACTTACTCGGGTGGCGTTGCCACAGATAAAGGCAGCGCTAGCGAGGCCGTAAGTATGGCAAATGTGGCTATAACAAAAGCTGAAGCCGTCATAGATTCTTGTAATTGTCCCTGTAAAGAAGATAGAGCTGGAGTCGACAGCCAAAAAGTACCGATTGACTCTTCTGCTTGTAGTAACGCATATAATAATATCCAGTCTTTCTATGGCTCTACGGCACAGTGTACCCGCCCGACCCCAGCACGCAGAGGAGGCTCGGGGGGCGGGCAAACGAGATAAGGACTCAGTCAGTTAAAAAATAACAATTCTACCTGTCTAAAAAACCAATTTTTTCCCACTCTAGGCTTGAGTCCGTGGCCGCCCCAAGGTAGATTTAACTGTTAAAAACAGTAACAACTTACACCTAGAGTATCATGAGTATAAAAAAAATTCTGGCTTCTATTATTGCGCTCATCCTGCTAACTACGGCAGGAGTGGCAACTTTTTTAATTGTCCTCACTTCTAACCTTCCCAATATAATCACTGTTAAGGACTACGAGCCCCTTCTTGTTTCGCAAGTCTATGACCGCAAGGGTAAGAAAATTGGTGAATTTTTTCGAGAAAAGAGAATTCTCGTACCCTATGAGGAAATACCCAAGCATTTGATTCACGCCTTTATTTCGGCGGAGGACGACAGTTTTTTTCGCCACAACGGCATCAACTATCAAGCCATACTCAGAGCTTTTATTGCCAATATCAAGGCGGGAAGAAAAGTTCAAGGAGGGTCGACTATTACTCAGCAGGTCGCTCGAAGTCTTTTGCTATCTCGAGAAAAAACCTACACCCGAAAAATTAAAGAAGTCATCCTCTCCTACCGTATGGAGAGCAATCTTACAAAAGAAGAAATTATTTGGCTGTATTTGAATCAAATCTATTTGGGCCAAGGAGCCTACGGAGTTACTGCCGCAACTCAGACTTATTTTCGCAAACCTCTAAAAGACATTACTATTGCAGAGGCGGCATTACTCGCCGGTTTACCTCAAGCTCCAAGCCGCTATTCCCCTATCAACAATCCAAAAGCTGCAAAAAATCGTCAGCGATATGTTCTTAGTCGTATGGCATCTGAGAGATATATTTCTGAAGACATTGCCAATGAAGAGGCCGAAAGACCCTTACATATTTATGTAAGACAAGACTATAAAGAATTAACACCTTTTTTTCTTGAAACTGTCAGACAACTTTTAATTAAACACTTAGGTGAAGTCCAAGTCTTAGATAAAGGAATAAAGGTTCAAACAAGTATAGACCTTGATAAGCAAATAGAGGCCAGTCGCCAAGTTGAAAATGGATTGAGAGAGCTCGACAAGCGTCAGGGCTTTCGTGGCCCCCTCAATAATTTGGAAGACGCCGAGCAAATCGCTAACTTCCTACTTGAAACTCGAAACAACATGATGGACGACGTCAGTCCCATTCGAGTTCTACAACCTGATGGGACCTTCCCAGATAAGGGACCTCTTAATCTCACAGGTAAAGACGAGGAGGGTAACAAACTTCCAAACTTACCTTCTTACGCCAGTATTGGAAATATCGTAAACGCCGTTGTAACCCAAGTTGATGACAAGTGGGGATTGGTGTACGTTCGATTTGCTGAAAGCCGGGGGCTTATAGATATTGAAAGTATGAAGTGGGCTAGAGACCCTAATCCCAAAGTTCGCGTTGATTACGATGAAATCAAAAAACCTAGTCAAGCCCTTAAGAAAGGGGACGTCATTCAAATTAGAATTGTGGGAAGTCGCTTTTCTTCCCAACGGTTGGATAAAGACCTACAATCTTTAAAACAAAAAATGGGTAAAAACTATCAATACCCCGAAGACCTTCCTGCCTTTGAAGACTTTGCTAACTTAGAGCTTGAACAAGAGCCCCTTGCCGAAGCCGCATTGGTTTCCTTTGACCAAAAATCTGAGGACATTTTGGCCTTAGTCGGAGGCTATAACTTTAATCGCTCTCAATTTAACAGAGCCTATCAGGCGGCAAGACAAACAGGTTCAGCATTCAAGTCTCTTGTTTATGCAGCAGCCCTGGATAAAAACTACACTCCGGCTACACCCATCGCCGACTCTCCAATTGTTTTCGAAGAGGAGAACTCAGCCGCAGAGGACACCGAAGGTCAACAGGATGAAGACTCCCAAGTTAAACGCTGGAAGCCCATGAACCATTCCAATAAATTCACCGGAGATATTCTGTTTCGCAACGCTCTGATTCGCTCTCTAAATGTACCCACAGTAAAAATCATAGAAAAAATTGGGGTGGACTGGGTGGCGAGCTATGCACGTAGATTAGGCGTTTTCTCTCCATTAAATATGGATTTCACTTTATCTTTAGGTTCTAGTGGAGTCACTTTATACGAAATGACTAAAGTGTTCTCACATTTTGGAAGAATGGGAAAAAGAATTCGGCCTATAATTATACACAACGTAACTGATCAGGAAGGGAATATTCTGTTAGAAAATTTGTCTCTGGACGACCGCTTTGAACAAGAAATCTCCGCAATTGATGAAGAATTTGAAATCCAGCGACAAAATTACCTCAACTACAAAAGAGTTCATCCTGAAGTTAACAATCAAGTTTTAGCCGATGCAGAATCTAATACTGACTCCAACACTCATAGCGCAGACGACTCAGATGACAACTCTGACACAAATAAAGACAACCCATCGACAATTACAAGGTCGGAATTTTTGAAACTCCCCCCTTTGTATTTTGAAGATCCAAATCAACTTATGAATCCCTCAACGGCTTATATCATGACAACTCTTCTCCAAGGGGTCATCGAAGAGCCTCGTGGAACCGGCGGAAGAGCCAAAGCTCTGGGGCGCCCTGTGGCCGGAAAGACAGGAACCACAAATGGTTATTACGATGCGTGGTTTGTCGGTTACACTGCCGACATTGCTACTGGCGTATGGGTTGGGTTCGATCAAGAGACGACTCTTGGCCGCGGTGAAGTTGGCGGCAAATCAGCTCTCCCCATCTGGCTTGAATATATGAAGTTCGCACACGAAGGTCTGCCGATTAAAAGCTTTCCTGTTCCTGAAGGCATAGTCTTTGCGAATATCGACAATGAATCAGGAAAACTCGCAACAGCTAACTCCGATCAAGTGGTAAGACAGGCCTTTTTAGAAGGAACGGAACCCTCGGAGCTTAGTAACCAGTCCGACCGCCACGACGATAAAGATTTTTATAAAGAGGAACTCGCCGAATGAGATCAATTCGCCTGTGGGGGGTGAAACAAAATAACCTTAAAAATATTAGCGTAGAGATTCCACTTGGCTCTATGATGGTTATTTGTGGCCCTAGTGGTTCAGGCAAAAGCTCCTTGGCTTTTGAAACACTCTATGCAGAAGGGCAACGTCGATATATAGAAAGTCTATCTAACTACACCAAACAATTTTTGAATAAAGCTCCGAAACCAGATCTGGAAGGCATAGAAAACATCCCACCAGCCCTAGCCCTCGAGCAAAAAAATTCTGTTAAAACCTCGCGCTCAACGGTGGGTACGGCAACTGAAATCGTAGATTATCTGCGCCTACTTTATGAAAAACTAGGAAAGGCCTTTTGCCCTTACCATCACATTGTTCTAGAAAAGGATGACGTCATCACAAGCTGCAAAAAAATACTCGAGAACTTTGATGGGAAAAGAGGTTATATCCTTGCTCCTATTCCGACGGAAAAGAGAGTTTTAACGGGAAGAAAACTCTACGATGTCTTATTAAAGGAAGGCTACCAGCGAATTTATTTGCCAAAAAGTACGACTGCCCCAGCAGATAAAAAGAATCGCGGCAGAAAGAAAACCACTAAAAAGGCATTGCTGGACTCATCAGTACAATGGCCAGCTTATAGTGAAGTGGCGATGGGAAGTGTACTTGAGCTGAAAGACCCTAAACTTAAAAAATCTGTGCCCAAAGATCTATTTTATATTGTTATTGACCGACTTAGTTTTACACCTTCTGAAGAAGGTCGAATTATTGATTCTTTAAGTCAAGCCTATCGTGCAAGCTTAAAATTTAACTCCAACAGTATCAATAGTCGATGTGCTGTCTTAACAACCGAAGGGCAACAGCTTCTATTAAATGAGGACTTTTCGTGTTCGGTCTGTGGGTTCGAGTTCCCCAACATTACGTCACAACTCTTTAGCTTTAACAGTCCCGCTGGAGCGTGTCCTGATTGTCGAGGGTTTGGCAATGTTCTGTCTTTGGATATTGACAAAGTTATCCCCAACCCAGAACTTTCTATTTACGATGGGGCACTCACACCCTTCGAAATGCCCAGTGCAAAATCTGACAGAAAAGAACTTCTAGCCTATTGTCGCAAAGCCAATATTGATCTCCATCTTCCCTGGAACCAGTTAAATCTAGAACAACAAAAATCTATATGGAGCGGAAATGAAGATTTTTATGGGGTGGTCGGTTTATTTGACTACCTAGAAACAAAAAAATACAAAATGCATGTTCGCGTCTTTTTATCGCGTTACAAAAGCCCGCAAAAGTGCACAACATGCGATGGAACTCGTTTAAAAAAAGAAGCCCAACAAGTACTTATTAAAAATCGCTCTATCACCGACCTGTGTAGTTTATCTGTTCAAGACTTGTTAGTTTTTTTAAAAAAACTAACACTATCAAAAAAAGAAAAGGACACTTGCAAAGACGTCTTGGAGCAGCTTGTAAATCGCTTAGGATTTTTATCTGATGTTGGGGTAGGCTACCTTAGCCTTGATCGGCCAACTCGGACCCTTTCAGGTGGAGAGTATCAAAGACTTAGCTTGTCTAACCAGCTTGGTATGGGCCTTTCACAGACTCTCTATGTTCTTGACGAACCCACGGTGGGCTTACATCCACGAGATAATGATCGATTAATTAAAATTATGAAAGCCCTTCGTGATTTTGGGAATACACTCGTCATTGTCGAACACGATCATGACGTTATTAAGAATTCCTCTCACGTTATAGAAATGGGCCCGGGATCTGGCCACTTTGGCGGCGAAGTTCTTTTTTCTGGCGAGCTTCAACAATTCTTAGGGTTTACGAAGTCTAACACTAATAAATACTTAAAGCCCGGAAATATAATTTTCACAGAAAATCACACAAGGCCCGTAGACCTGACTACTTATAAGTACAAAATATCAATAAGCGGATGTACGGGTAACAATTTAAAAAATGTGCAGTTAGATATCCCCTTGAATAGAATTGTCACGGTTACTGGGGTTAGTGGTTCAGGGAAGTCTACTTTAGTGAGTCACACTCTCTATCCCGCTTTGGCACGAGCCCTTGATGTTGAATACATTAAGGCCTACCCCTTTGAAAATCTAACTGGGTATCAACACATTAAAAATGTTTTACTCATTGATCAATCTCCTATAGGAAAAACCGCCCGAAGTAACTCCATGACTTATATGGGAATATACGATGCGGTCAGACAAATTATAGCCAGCTCTAATGAAGCCAAACAACGAGGATACACTGCCGGGACATTCAGTCTCAATGTGGATGGTGGGAGATGTCCTGTCTGTAAGGGGCTTGGATTCGAAGTTATAGATATGATGTTTATGGACGATATTCATATAACTTGTGACGCTTGCGATGGAAAAAAATTTAGACCTGAAATTTTAGACATCACTTATAAAGGACGTAATATTGTCGACATTATGAATATGACGGTTGCTGAGGCTATGGATTATTTTGTAGCCTATCCAAATATCCGCAGGCCTCTATCTATACTTAGAGAGGTGGGACTTGATTATCTACGATTGGGACAGAGTGCGAGTTCGCTCAGCGGAGGAGAAAGTCAGAGATTAAAAATTGCCAGAGAGTTAAATCACTCCTCACAAAAGTCAACTCTCTACATTCTTGATGAACCCACAACGGGCTTGCACTTCCAGGAAATTCACTTATTAATGAAAATTCTCAATAGATTGGTGGAAAATGGCAATAGCATTCTACTTGTCGAACATAACCTCGAAGTTATTTGGGCCTCGGACTACATTGTCGATGTCGGACCTGAGGCCGGGAAAGAGGGTGGTAAAATTATAGCTCAAGGCACCCCCGCTGAACTCATAAATAATAAAAAAAGTCTCACGGGGATCTATTTAAAAAAGTATATAGAGGGGTTAACGGCAAAAAAACCAGAAAAATCGAAGGAAGTAAATGATCACCGTATTTAAAAAAATCTGGCCAGAAATTGTTATTCATAAACGCGTCCTCATTGCCTCTATGATCATTGGTATTCTGATTAGCGGGCTCAAGGGCCTGGCTCCTGAGCTTATGCGAAGACTCGTGCAGGCCTGGACGGAAAAAGACCCAGTTCTTTCTTTCCAGCTCCCACTCATCATTTCTTTGACATGGATACTGTCTGGTGTTGGTCGTTATTTTCATTTGTTTTGGATGAAGTACACCTCCGATAAAATAGCTGTGAAACTTAGACGAGATTTGATGAATAAGTATTTAAGCCTGAATCTCGCTTTTTTCCAAAATTTTATGAGAGGGTCCGGAGGACTTATTAGTCGCATGCTTTCGGATATTCAAATTATTCAAGACTCAATCCATAAACTCGCCGATTTTATCCGAGAACCTTTTCTTGTGATCTTCAGCCTCGGCTACTTAATTTATCTCGACTGGAAGCTCACGCTTTTTATTGTTTTAGCCATCCCTATTGTGACTGGTGTTCTTAGAAAAATGGCCAAAAGCCTACGCAAGTACGGCCATCGCTCTCAAGAAACCATGGAAGATCTCACTAAAACTCTAAAAGAAAGTTTAGATGGTACTCGTATCGTACAGTCCTTTAATTTAGAAGGTGAAATGCGCAACAGATTTAACAAACAAGCGGATGCCTACCTAGATTTTCGCCGTAAAATTGTTAGCCGCGAGGAGTCCGCCGGGCCAATTTCTGAGTCCTTAGGCTCCATTATTCTAGCATTTTTGATGATCTATATTGGGCGCCAAATCTTTTCTGGTCATTTAAAGGTTGAAGATTTTGTTGGCTTCACGTTTGCCATCATTCTTTTGCAAGATTCCGTAAAAAAAGTCCAGTCTGGATTTATAAAGCTTCAGCAGGCAGCTACAGCTCTAGAGCGCATGCACGAAATTCTGGACTCTACAGATATGGTTCCGCAAAACAAGAACCCGATTCCCTTCCCCCAAGATTGGCAAACCATTAAGTATGAAAATGTGACTTTTGCATTTGATGAAAAGCCTGTACTTAAAAATATAAACCTCACTATAAAGCGTGGGGAAGTTATTGCGCTTGTTGGAGCTAGTGGGGGGGGGAAGTCCACGATGGTAAATCTATTGGAGAGATTTTTTGATCCCACAGAGGGCGACATTAAAATAGGGGACGTGTCTATAAAAGATATGTCTTTAAAGGAGCTTCGTTCACAGATCGCTCTGGTGGCCCAGGACGTCTTCTTGTTCGGCGATACCATCAGGTACAATATTCAAACGGGAAACCTGGATAAGGAAAACCAAGATGTTCTTGACGCCGCAAAAATTGCCAATGCACATTCTTTTATTGAAAACACTCCACTTCAGTATGAAACAAAACTTGGAGACCAGGGCAGTCGCTTATCTGGCGGAGAAAAACAACGAATTAGTATTGCTCGAGCCGTATTTAAAGATGCCCCCATATTAATACTTGATGAGGCCACGAGTGCATTGGATTCAGAGAGTGAAAAAGAAGTTCAGAAGGGTCTTGACCAGCTTATGAAGGGGAGAACCGCCTTTGTAATTGCTCACCGTTTGTCGACGATCATGAAAGCCGATCGCATTGTCGTTCTAAAGGCCGGCGAAATTGTTGAGATGGGATCTCACGAGACCCTCATGCAAAAGAGGGGCGACTACTTCAACTACCAACAACTCCAAAATTCCCTCTGAAGAGGGTGCCACAGAAAGGGAGAAAGGTGCCAGGCCCTAATTTGCACCGTTTTGCGGTGTGCAAATTAGGGCCTGGCACCTTTCTCCCTTTCTGTGGCACCCTCTTCCGCTTAGTTGGTTGTGCGGCTCGGGGCAGGGGGTCTTGATCGCTCCTCTCCAGGCCTCGGAACACCTGTAACCCTCTCCAATAAACATTGGTTTTGGATAACCATCGTCGTTTGTTGGCCGCTGGCATCGCAGGGGCCATTACAACGACGATCCTGTCCCCGCGGAACTGTCCTCATGGCAACGAAGTGGTCTGTTCCACCATATTGCGGCCACGGCTCGTGGAAACCAATCATTTGTGGCTGGTTCTGCACATCTAAATATGTTGAATACGCGCACCTCCATTGATCTTGTGAAATTATGATCGGAACCGCCGTATCCACCTCCCCACTCACTGGTTTCAAGTTCCCTCTAGGGTAACACGTGTCTCCACGCCTCATTTTTGGATGATAATTATTCTTAGCAAAATCCACACCCTTTCTCATACACGATAGTAAGCTCTGATCCATTTTAGCACTCTCAGCATTTGCACGATTGAGATATGTCTCTACATTTCCCATAAGCTGGGGGGCTCCTGCGCCTTTAGTTTTTCTATCATCTTCACAAATCATATCTTTTAACCCGGCTCCATAAGTAGGTTCTTTGCTACCTTTAAATAGACTCCAACCCCCTGAGGCAGGAGCCGACTTTTGAAAGTGAAACCCAAATAAACTTTTAAACCTCTTATTTATAAAACTCATATAGGACTCAGTTTTTTCATCCCAACCCCAATTTTTTAATTTCGCTTTATTTGCTGGAGAATCTTTTGCGAAGTTGTTTTCTTGTAAAAATCTAATAAAATCTGCATCGTCTCCATAAGGAGGAGAGCTCCAATCATAGGTCTGAGCAGAACAATGGCCGAACACCTGGGCATATTTTAATAAGCTCAGAACATTGTAAGAACTTTCTCCATAATTAGCCTCCCCACAGCTCTTGGACAGCACTTCCAAAAGTGTTAACCACTTTTTAGAAACTCCCCAGTTTGTGTACTCCTCACCTTTGCCTTCTAACCGCTCCAAAACTCTGGCATCAGCGCTCAGAGAACAAACTGCACAAGCCGTTGCTGAGTGACTGATGGGGTCACTTGAGCTAATCTCATCTCTCGAGCACCCGAAAGATTCATTTCTAGCTAATGTTGTGGGCTTGGGCTCTTCCACTACAACCACTTGAATGGGGGCGGGCTCAGGCTTTGCCGGCTCCGCAATGGGTTGGATGGTGGGTGGTACTCCATTAGGATCGTTTTCCAGCACGCAAACAGGAGGAACTTTTGAATCTTCTTGCGGCAAAGAATGGCAAATTGAAGAAAATCTGTCGCGGATATTGATGTAGGCATCCATAACATCTTTGAATCTTCCCCCTGTTAAACTTCCACCAGATTCCTCCATGAAAAACAAGCACTCTGTATACTGTTCGCAATCTTTAACATTTGGATTACTGGGGTTACAAGCTATTCTCACGTGCTCTTGATTGTAGGCTCTGCCACTTCTTTGCGCGCTTGAAGGACCCGTGCAATATCTCATGATTTGACTGTAATAGCTATCCAACTTATCTGCCATGCTACTGTAATTTGTGTAAATCCCCTCATCAGGAGACATCTTAAACTGTTCTGCCAAAAGTTTTTGACCCTCACGTTTTCGCTCCTCAGCACTCATCAAAGCAAATCTCTGAGCTACAGAGGCCGCAACGCTTTCTGAAAATCCGATTTCCTCTAAATCTTGTTTATCAACCCTCTCACCATTCCCCAATCTATTAATAATCTTTTGTCTCTGCGCTAAACTGTCAAACTGATCCGCTTGAATCCCTAAGGTTCCAAAATTTAAACTAGGAGGAATGCTGCCCGCAACTCTTTTAAATTCAGCGGCCAATTTAAGTTGATGAGCCTCTACCTCTGGAACAACAGATAGATGAGAGATTTTATCTAAGATGTCTTTACGGGAATGCAAAATTGACAAGGCGGCAATTCTATCTCCTCTAGTCAGAGCTGAATTTAACTCATTTTGCGATTGATCAAGCCTCTGACGATACTCATTTATTGTCGCTTGGTATAAGGCCCTATCTCTCTCCACTTGCTGACGTTTAGAGCTTAAAGGCCCTGTATTTATTGGGGAGTTAGATGTTAAAGCTTCACGCAAAGCCTTCGCAACACCTCCGCAATGAGCATATGTTCCATAGGGAGCCGTCGAACGCTGAGTTGGGCTACTGTCATAGTAATTCACCCATGCATATTCACCTCTTAGTCCCGTGGAGGGACCACAGTTAACCTGCTTTGTTTGAGGGTTATAGTGTCTCGTTCCCTGAATATTACAAGACCCGTCTGAGCCCCTTCTTAGGATGTGGCCATAGTTAATACAATACTCCGAACTACTCAGAGCATGAGCGGGATCTGCACCCAAGATGAGACTCCAAAAATCTTCATAGCCCTCTTTTATTGGCTTACCATTATCTGCACTTTTTTTAGATTTTTTAAAACCGATTTCAATTTTTTCAGCTAAATCGTAAGCTCTTCTCATATGGTTAATATAACTGATTCTCTGATCAATATTTAAGCTAGCAGCCTGCTCCAGTGTTAAAACATGGAGAGCCTTTCTCTTTACCAAGTGAACTCTTTTTGTTTGTAGTTTTTTATTTTTTTTACTGATCTTATCTTTTTTTACTTCTTTTACAGTCCTTGTGCTTTTCTCTGTTGTCTTCTTAGCTTTGATATTCTTTGATTTAACAGTACCTATTTGCTTATTTATCTTTTGCTTTTCACCTGACCTAGTGGAACTTTCCGCTCCCGCATCTGCCATCAAAAAAAATACACACAAAGATAGAAAACCTAGGGTAAGATTTTTCATACAAGGACTTCTCCGCCAGACTTACTGGACATATTATTAAAATTTTACAAACTTCTTTTGTAATTCTCTATCTTATATTATAGACAAAAAACTGAGAGATACTTAATAGCATATGTTACAAAAAGACTATGGTCGGGTGATTTTTTGAAACAACGATTAGATCAATGGTTAGTGGACCTAGACTTAGCTCCATCAAAAACAAAGGCGAAAGAACTCATCCAGGCCGGAGTCGTAATTCTGTCTGGCGTTGTCCATAAAAAACCAGGTCAGTTAATTTCAGACAAAGATTCAATTTATATTAAAGTCTTAAATGATTCTTTATTGAAGTATGTCTCTCGCGGTGGACTTAAACTTGAAGGGGCTCTCAAAAAAACGAATATAAAATTAAATAACAAGATGGCTCTAGATATTGGTAGCTCCACAGGGGGGTTTAGTGAATGCTTAATATTAAACAATGCCAAAGATGTCGTTGGCTTTGATGTGGGCGAAAACCAGATTCATCCTAAAATGAAAGTCTATTCTAATTTTTTAAATTTCGAAAAAGTTCACTTCCAAGAGGCTGAGAACCACAAAGATCTAAGCCCTTTTTTAGTGGCTGGTTTTGACATAATCGTAGCTGATATTTCATTTATTTCCCTAACTAAACTTTTTCCTTTTGTTTTCAAGTGGCTGAAACAAAGGGGAGAAGCTCTGTTACTCGTCAAACCACAGTTTGAGTTGTCAGCAAAAGATCTTAATAGATCCGGAGTTGTAAAAAACCAAGAAATGTACGATGTTGTAAGGGAAAATATTATAAAAGAGGCCCAAAATGTTGAATTCAGAGTTATGGATTTTTTCCCTTCTCAATTAACAGGAAAGGACGGAAATAAAGAATTTTTCATATGGGTCAAAAAGGAATCTACATCATGATAAAAGTAATTTTACTATTCTCTATAGCTGGCCTGAGTTTTAACTGCAGCCACTTTAAAGGTCGTAATGATGACACTCCCCCTCCCCACATCAAAAGTGACGTCTCAACTCTAGAACAGAGCCCAGAATCATCTAGCTCACCTCAAGAAGAGACGTCTTCTCACGAAAAAGTAAAATCGCGACTTGGAATTATTTTGGGACCGGGTAGCGTTAAGTCCTTTGCTCACCTTGGCGTACTCAAAGAACTTGAGAGAGCTCAACTACCTATTTCATATATTGTGGGAATTGAGTGGGGAGCTCTCATCGGGGGACTTTATGCTGAAACTGGGAAAATCAATGATACCGACTGGAAAATCTATAAATTGCAAGAACTCAAACTTAGCAGAACTAACTGGTTAATCGGAGGCTCCAAAGTCTTAACTATTCAGGTTTACGATGATTTCTTTGAAAAGAACCTTAACAATACTCATTTGCACAACCTAAAAATTCCCTTTGCCTGCCCAAGTCTTTCTATAGCTTCGGGCAATCTAGTATGGCAGGAATCTGGCTCCCTAAAAAGATCCTTGGAAAAGTGCATGCCCTCACCACCAATGTTTGGTCCAGACTCAAAGTCATCCTCTCTTTGGATGGCAGCTCTTTTTTCAGGCAGAAAGGCTATCGATTTTTTAAGAAAAAAAGGCATCGATGTGATAATATACGTGGATGTGCTCGGATCGGGACCTCACCTGGAGTCCAAAGAGGTTCGATCTGAGTACCTTTCGAGTTTGATATGGCATGAGGTAAAACAAAGCCAGGCAAATTTACCTGACTATGAAAATCTCATAAAGATCAAACCCAACACACTAAGGTTTAAGTTATATGACTTTTCTGCTAGAAGCTCTTTATCTGCGGCTGGTTCCCAAGCGGCAGAGAGAGTTATAAGCAATTTAGTTGAAAATTACGATTTTTGAAATTTTAAAAAGGATCTACATGAGAAAGCCTAGAGAAAATATGGAATTTTTTAAACAGAGACGAAGAAATTTAAGTAAAATCATCGGAGAAAATTCAGCTCTAATATTAACTGCTAACCCTGAGTATATTCGAAATAATGATGTCCACTATTCCTACCGCCAAGACAGCAACTTCTATTATCTTACAGGATTTGAAGAGCCCGAGAGCATTTTAGTTTTCCGTCCGGGACAAAAACAGGAATCTATTTTATTCGTGCGAGAAAAAAATGTGGAACGTGAAACTTGGGACGGTTTTAGATTTGGAACTCAAGGAGCGAAGGCCGAATTTCACATGGATGAAGTCTATGATATTTCGAAATTTTCTGAAATAGTTCCCAGCCTCTTACTTGACATCAACAAGCTTTACTACCGATTTTTTCACTTTAAAGACTATGACGATCTAGTTCGCAAATCTCTATTAGACCTTAAAGACCTGCGCCGCCGGAGTGGAGCTGGCAACCTGCCTATTGAAGACAGTTACCAAATCATTGGCGAAATGCGCATAAAAAAATCCAATCATGAAATAGATCATATGCGCAAGGCTGCAGAAATTAATGCCTATGCACATTCTGAAGTTATGAGAGCCATCCATCCTGGAATTAACGAGCGTGCACTCCACGGAATCTTTATAAAATCCATTATGGAAAAGGGAGCTGAGCGTGAGGCCTATGGAGGCATTTTTGCTTCTGGAAATAATGCAACTACTCTACACTACGTCTTTAATGATCAAATTTGCCAGGATGGAGACCTCTTTTTAATTGATGCCGGCCCGGAGTTCAACTTCTACGCCTCCGATGTTACAAGAACTTATCCGGTAAATGGGAAAATGACGGTTGTTCAAAATCGTGTTTATACACGTATTCTAGATATTCAAAAAAATGTTATTGCTAAAGTAAAACCTGGGGTCACAATGCAGGAACTGCAAAACGAGGCCATTAGTGATTTGGTCGACCTTATGCTCTCGGAAGGACTTCTCAGAGGAAACAAACAAGAGATCATCTCCAATCAAGAGTACAGAAAGTACTACCCCCATGGAATTGGTCACTGGCTTGGCATGGATGTTCACGATGCTGGACTCACTACACTGGGTGGTGAGCCTCGTCGGCTAGAGCCAGGAATGGCAATTACAATTGAGCCTGGTTTATATGTTCCTGCCGGCGACGACTCTGCTCCTAAAGATTTGCGAGGAATAGGTATACGTATAGAAGATAATCTTATAATTACCGATTCGGGAAGCGAGAATCTCACTTCCTCTATACCAAAATAATACCAATTCCAAAAAATAATTGTCTAAAACTTTGTGGCTGCACCTCATGCTCAAACAGCGGCAGCCTTAAGGCTGCCGAACTGCGCGTGAGATGCAGCCACAAAGTTTTAGACAATTATTTTTTGGAATTGGTATTATTTTAAGAAGCCTTATAATGAGAAGCTTATTAAGTCTAAGTAATTAAGCCCAGCCCAGTTAAGCCGAAATTAAGCTAAAAAACCGAACTCACTTTAAAAGTTTACGTTTGTCTAAACCGTACTTTTCTACTTTCATAATAAGGCCTGCACGGCT
Source organism: uncultured Pseudobdellovibrionaceae bacterium (assembly GCA_964502735.1). Taxonomy (GTDB): domain Bacteria; phylum Bdellovibrionota; class Bdellovibrionia; order Bdellovibrionales; family UBA1609; genus JACKAN01. The sequence goes on along the minus strand of CAZCYD010000033.1, from coordinate 7,753 downwards.
TATTCCAAGTTCCTTGGCAAGTTTGGACTTGTTCCAGCCTGTTCTTCTCAGACCCTCTCGAATCATTTCGCGCTCAAGATCCTCTAAAGAATCTTTAAGTTTTCCGTGAATACGCGAACCCTGAACTTTTCCTTTATCACTAGCATCTAAAATCTTGGGCGACAACATTTCGGCAGTCAACTTAGTCTCTTGCCCAGAAAGGACAATAACCCTCTCAATTTCATTTTGCAATTCTCTAACATTACCTGGCCATGCATAATCATAAAGCTTCTCTAAGGCTCTTTTAGTTAAACTCTTTTTAAATTCACTACCAGCATTGCTTTTGTTAATGAAGTAATCAACAAGCAAAGGAATATCTTCTTTTCTTTCTCTCAAAGGAGGTACACTGATATTTATAACATTCAGGCGGTAATACAAATCTTCTCTAAATGTTCCCTGCTCAACCATTTCCTTGAGGTTGCGATTTGTTGCCGCAACAACTCTCACATCCACTCGCCTTGGTTCAACTGCACCCACCGGGGTGAAAGTTCCCTCCTGCAAAACTCTGAGTAGTTTCACTTGCATGGTAGGCGAAGTGTCACCTATTTCATCTAAGAAAAAAGTTCCCTTATCTGCAATTTCAAACAAACCTTTTTTATCTCTTATAGCACCAGTAAAAGATCCTTTAACATGTCCAAAGAGTTCTGATTCCAACAGGTTGTCATTAAATGCCGAACAGTTTTGCACAACAATAGCTCTATCTTTTCTATTAGAATTATAATGAATCGCTCTAGCAATAAGCTCTTTACCAGTACCGTTCTCACCTTGAATTAATACGGTACTGTCTGCCGTTTTTATTTTATCCAAAAGTGAATACAAGTTCTGCATAGGTTTAGACTTGCCTATCATATTTTCATACTTATAGCGACTTCCTAGTTCTTTGTTGAGTTCACGAATACGATCCTCACGACTTGTAATCTCTAGGTGGAGAGTGACTATCTCCTGAGCTACTAACTCTACAAGGTCTAAAAAATGTTGACGATCCTGATCGTCAACATAGCGTATACTAGATACAGCTTTTTCAATCTTATCAGCAGAAGTTCCAAATACAGCTAACCTCTCCTTAACCTCAGCTAAACGACTGACAGAGTCTTTGTCTTTTAGAAAGCCCATAGCCACCACAGTACCAACAAAATCGTTTTCAATACTAATCGGAAAAATAGCAACATCAAATGCAGCTGTATCCCATTTTTTAACTGCGTATCTATTTTCTGAAGTTCTTAAATCCTCAATGGTCTTTGAAATGGTCTCTTGCAAATGGACTCGAGCACTTTCTTTGGATAAGAACTCTTCTGTCGCTGGGTTTACTAACTTCGGGTGGCTAGAATCAAAGCCTTTAATTTGCCCCCTCTCATCAGTAAAAACCACATCTATATTCCACCACGACCCTAGAATCTGTTTGAGTTTACGAATGACATGTATATGTTCAAATTCATCCCAGTTAATCATGAGTTCTCCTTAAAATTGACCATTAACTATCCACCCGACTTATCGTCAAATAATTGAACAACTTGAATAAGGAGAACAAATTTTATACAGATTTATAAAAATAACCTCTAGATGAATTTTAATGAACCCAGAGCGCTTCAATTTGAGAATTTAATTTTCAAAAAAAAAGAAGTGACTAATATCTATGCGTCAAATAACTTTTTGACGGCTCTCTATTGTGATCCATATTATTATTCATGAGGCTTTTTTTGCTTTAAGGTAAGACAAAAGTCTGTTTTTGATTTCGGGCACATCTTCAACACCTTTATAAACTATAGACTCTAGAAGCTTTTGTTTTTTTAACACTTGCAAACTATTACAAGTAATAAAGTAAACCTCCTCATCCGCTTCATCATTAAAAATGATATCTTTCCCCTGTCTGATGATCTCTTCATGATTGTTATTTTCAATTCTAGAAAAAGCTTTGAATGAAAACTGCTTAATTAAGATTGGACTCAGCTCGTCAACATGTAATAACTTAACAAAATCTTTAACTTGGTGTTCAAATCCCTCTTTAATTAAGGTTTCCAAAATCTGCGACAAATATGGCTTTTTCCTTCCGCTAATAATAGCTCCCTTTTTAAAGTAGTCAAAAGCCCTTTGAGGAAGCTTTCTTTCACGCAACAAAATTTTTCCTGCAGTTAGCAATGCCTGCGATACTGTTGCTTTAAGTTCAGAAGTCTTACGGGGCTGCCTCAAATAAAGCTCATAGTAGTTCTGAACTTTATCGAAATGATAGGATGTTATAGACAATATAAACGCATTCTTAAGTAAATCAGGAGTTAGTGGGAAATGACTAGAGATTTTCTCTAAACATAAGAAAGCCTCTTTTTTAAGATTTAAATCTCTTAAAGTCATAAACTTACCCAATAAACATCGATAATGAATGCTGTTAAAAGCAAGACCTTCTTCAAACTCAATTATTGCCTTCTTAAAATGACCTTGCCTACGCAATATCTCCCCACTCAAATAATAGGCCATCATGGGTCGGTCATTCATTATCTTAGCCAAACCCAAAGTTTTAACAGCATCAGCCATGTTTTCTTCTCGCATAAGTCTTTTTGCCTCAGAAATCATTGATGAGTAGGCGGATGGATTTATTTTTTTCTTAACTGATTTGTATATATAATTGATCATTGTTTCTTGACTTGCGGGAGAAACAACGAAAGCCTCAACTTCCTCTTCAGCCGCATCAGCAACAGAGGATTGGGTTGCGTTAGAAGTAAAGATAATAAAAATCTTTTTTGAATGATCTTCGATTGTTTGAAGCTGAAGATTGGCAAGATCCAACCCATAATTATCATGGACTTGAAACTCAGATATAATTATTTCTGGTTTTTCCTTCTCTATAAGTATTTTGGCATTTTTGAAATTCTTTTCCAATACGATATTCTGTGGTCGAACACCACATTTTATAAGGCTATCTCTTGCAACTCCTCGTTGCACCCTTTTGTCATCAAAAATTAAAGCCTTCTTATTTTCTAAAAAATTTAAAGCTTCACGGCGAAATAATTCATTCATCATTTATTATATCGGGAAGCTCTTCGCCAAAGTTGATTTTAGAAAAAACCATTAGTCGACGTGGAAAATTTCTGAACATTTTTTCAGGGTCGCCTAATAATTTGACCAAAGTCTTGGCACGATTTTTCCTGTAATTCTCATCGAAGATTTAAAATACCGGCCACGAAGAGCAAATAAGCACCTTTGCGTTTGATTATTAATATGAAATATCAAATAGTTAGATAAACACTTTTATTTTTAGTTAATTTGTATTTACTTCAATCCAAACAAACAATTTTCGGCACAATCTTTGCCTAGTATTTTGGCTTAATCGTAAATACAAAGGTAGGGCGAAGGGATGTGGCTGTGAATTTCGATGGTTTTGAGGAATGCAATTCCAAGTTTAATATAACTCTAATAATGGATCGTCTAATAAATTTATTAAATTCTCGCTATGGTTGCGAACTCTACTTTAGGCCTATCGCAAGTCTGACAGAATGCCAAAAGAGCCATCAATGCTCAAGACTTCCGTCTTCTGGCATTCATAGGAATGGAGATCTTATTTTTTTACCAATAACTCTAAATAAAGATTTTGTGGGTATATTAGAAATACAAGACTCCCCGATCATGACATCGAAGGTTCTGGAGTCTATACGAGACTTCATCACACTATTAGTTGAATCAATTTACACGGCCACAAACAGAGTGGAAGAACTCAAGCTTATAGAAAATCAACTCCTGTCGGAACCAAAAAGTACAATACATTCCAATGTGGTTTCACTGCTAAACTACAAAATTCAAAACTATAATCTTGATCAATACAAGAATCCTAAACTGGGTTTATCAAAACAAAAAATAAATAATTTTACCGGCAGTGAGGCTGTAAAAGTTCCTTGTCTACTAGAATCTAAAAGCTCTGATGATATGTTGAGAATGGCTCTTGAAGTTCACGAACAGAGCGATAGTTTTGCCTTTTTGAGTTTTCATCAATTGGAAACCGAAGTGAGAAATTGTAGCCATAGCATTGCTTCACTTGGCAATATTACGCTTTTTATACCTAACATAATTAAACTTACAGACAGTGAGATATTCTCACTGGTTCGCTTCCTAAAATCAAGGAAACCATCTGGTGATCCACACATTATTGCAGGATCGACAATCCCGATTCGAACACTACAAAATCAGCAATTGCTCCCAACAGAGTTTCTTCACTTATTAAATGGCTCTTTTTTTAAAATTGAGAGTTCATTTCACGATTATAAAAACTCAGGAGTTGTTGAGCATTTTCTAGAAAATTTAAAAAAATCGTGGTTAGTGAACAGTAGCAATTATTAGTTCAAATTCATCCCTCTTTACATGAAAAGATACGGAAATAATTTTACTTAATTGTATTTAGTATTTGAAACAGATAATATAAACTCAATATGAGTTCACACAGCCGTGATTATGACAGTAAAATCCTTGAGTTTTTGAAAACCTGTCTAAATTCTTCTAATTTTGAGGTGTTTCCACTTGCTGGCGACGCCAGCGCAAGACGTTACGCCAGAATTGTATTTAAAAATGAGTCCTATGTTCTCATGATTTGGGACCCCTTTATTGATGATGGAAATTACCCATTTACAAGTGTTTTAAATCACTTTAAAAAACATAAAGTGCAAGTTCCAGATATAAAGGCTAGTTCCCCCGAAAAAGGTTTAATTCTGCTAGAAGATCTTGGTGACCTTACACTCGAACGCAAATTTTGGGAGAGTCAAAAACAGAGTTTAGTGCTTCCATTTTATTTTCAAGCTATTGATGAGTTAATAAAAATTCACTACCCTTCTTCTGAAGACAAATCTAACTGTACAGCGTTTAAAGTGGCCTTTGACCATGCTAAGCTGCTATGGGAAATGAATTATGGTCGCGAACATCTTATAGAAAAACTTTGCAAGAAAAGTCTAAGCCCAACAGAAAAACAAGCTCTCGACTATTCTTTTTCAAAGATCTGCGCCCTGCTTGACTCTGAACCAAAAAGAATTTGCCATCGCGACTATCACTCAAGAAATCTGATGATAAAACTGGGACAAATGAGAGTTATTGATTTTCAAGATGCACGCATGGGGCCTATACAATATGATTTAGTAAGCCTGCTTCATGATTCGTATGTACAACTCAGTGAGGAATCTATCTCCGCCATTCTCAAGTATTACAAATTACAGGCTAGCAACTATTGCATCAACGACCTCGACACTGAATCTTTTGATTACATATTTAACATACAAATGATTCAACGCTGTTTTAAAGCTTGTGGCAGCTTTGCAAGCTTTTATAATATGCGAAGTGATACTCGTTATTTAAAATATATTTCTTCCACTATAAATAAAGTTCATACCTGTATTGCAAATTTAAACGAATTTGTTGAATTTAAGAATATGATTCAAGACTTTGGTCTACTTGATCACGACTATAATAATCGGGACTACAGTAAATGATGAAAGCTCTGGTCCTTGCCGCAGGATTTGGAACCCGACTACAGCCTCTTACTCATACTACGGCCAAACCTGCCATTTACTTTTTAGGCCTCCCTCTTATAGCTTACCCACTTAACCTAATAGATAGGGCAGGAGTCAGCGACATTATTGTTAATGCTCATCATCTACCTCTATCGGTTGAAGCTGCTGTGAATTTACTAACTCCCTTTTTAGAATCAAAAGTTAGCTTTTCTCACGAATTACCAGTCATACTCAACAGCGGTGGGGCTATAGATAAAATTCGCGAAACTCTTGAGTCTTGTGATAATTTCTTGTTGGTAAATGCGGATTCTGTAATTAATTTTCATCACCAGGATGGTCTTTCTCGCCTTATAGAAAGTCATCTGAAAAATAAATCACTTGCAACTCTATTAACCTGTGATTATCCAGGAGTTGGCTACTCTATTGGTGGTGTAATATCCGATAAATTTAACCGCGTTGTTTCGATTGGGAAACTCACCTCTGATCACACAAAATTAGGTTTAGAAGAGCAAGTCAAGCACTACACAGGATACATGGTTTTAAATAAAAAAATTCTAGACTTCACCCCCAGAAATCAGCCCTCACATATATTTACAGATGTTTTATTGCCAGCAATTCGGAGTGGAGAAGTCGTTATTTCTCATTCTGAAAGCTTGGATTGGTATGAAACTGGAAATCTAGAGAGTTTTAAACAGGCCGAAATTGAATGCCATAACCTTTTGCAATCTGAAACTCAATCCAACTGCATCAAAGACTGCCATCAACAGTTTAGGTCTATCTTAGCAAGAAAATAAACTATAAATAAACAGATATAAATAAACAGAACTGTTCGTTTGCCTCTTTCTTTATTCTAATACCAATTCTAAAAAATAATTCCCTAAAATTTTGTGAATGCACCTCACGCGCAGTTCCGCAGTCTTGAGACTGCGGCTGTTTGAGCATGAGGTGCATTCACAAAATTTTAGGGAATTATTTTTTAGAATTGGTATTACACCAGAAATTAGGTTAGAAATCAGAAAAGCTACAGAAAAAATGCGAACATCTGGAGTTTCTTAATCAAGAAATACATTCTGCTTACGTTTCCTCTGGTAGCTTCGGTGTATCATCTCAAATATATTATCGCCGGCAACCCCAATAGCATCTCCTCCACTAGTAATTTTTTTCATTCCAGCTACGCCGGCCGGCTGACGATTCGCACGCAGTTTTTTGAGATAATCAGAGAACGAAGACTCTCCAGATAAAGAGTCAAACTTAAAATTGGCTCCGCCGCCCGCCCCGCCACCACCATTATCGATATCCATAGCGGCAACACTGTAGGTAGAAGAGTTGTTGTTTTTCTCGGCTTCACTAAGAGCTTGCCTAACAGCTGCAAATTCACTTTCTGATAGACCCGTGCCATTTGTTGCCATATCGTTCACCGAGGCAAAGCTTGTTTCGGTTCCATCAGGTCCCACCAACTTCTGATTTTCCATATCAATGGTGTAGCCTGTATCTTTTATTTGGCCAGCCAGACCCTTCATAGCTGTTTGTAATTCTCCAACCGTGTTATAGGGGCCTCCAGGAATTTTCATGCTTGGATCTAAATTAAATATTCCACTTTGGTTACCATCCATACCCAACCCATAGTCTGTTACCTTCCCACTAAAACATTCAGGACAAAAATTAGTAAGGTCTGCAGCATTAAAAGAGCCACCGGCTGCACTTCCACTGCCTCCAGCTTGAGCATAAGACATCAACCCCATAGCTAATAATGGCCATACACAAGTGGCTCCCCCTGAGCAACTCGCAGAAAAAGCCTTCATCATCATAGCGCCCATTGCCACATTCATTCCCATACTAATCAGGGCTTGGGTTCCGTTGCTATTACTACTACTATTAGCACCTTGACTGCCTACCCCAGACGAAGGAGCACTTGGATAACTCGTAGAAACTACATTCCCATTGGAATCAAGTTTAGATATGCTGCCATCTGGATTTTGTTTTTGACTTTGGGCCTGAGCCGAATTGGAGGCCAGAAAAGGATGAAGAACAAAAACATGGGAGGTGATTAAAAAAATGAAAGAAAAAGTTATTTTTAAAAAATACATATTTGCTTATCCTCTATTTAAAACTTCAAGTCCTTGCTCTCACAATTCGCAGATGTCGGCCTTGTAACTCCCTAATTCTCTTTACATTCTACTACTTCGGCACTTCTTCGCCGTCGCACCAGAGCATTTTGCGTATACAGAACTCTT
>CAZCYD010000032.1:0-32400 GCA_964502735.1 uncultured Pseudobdellovibrionaceae bacterium | reverse complement strand
CATTCGTCAGACCTGAGAGGCCAGCTCTTGTCATGTTACTTGAACCCATCTACGAGGAGTTCTTTTTAGACTTCTCCTATGGGTTTAGGCCTAACAAGCGAGCCGTCGACTGTGCAGCTGATGTTGCAAACACGGCTTACAAGCACCGCCATGTGATTGATGCTGATATTGAAGCCTTCTTCGACTCTGTCGTGCATCGGAAGCTTATCGGTATGCTTGGCGAGCAGATTGTGGACCCACGAATCCTGGAACTCATCTCGCAATATCTGCGAGCAGGTTTTCAAGAACTGGGTAAACCCTGGGAAGAAACAACCATTGGAGCTCCACAAGGAGGACCCCTGTCTCCCCTACTTGCTAGTCTTCACACACTACCTGAGGCGAAAATATCGCCATCAACGACGACCGGTGCCTTGGCGGAAACTCGCCAAGCTCGGTTGGTGGATATGTTTAGGATTAAAGCCTCCCCGCGTGATCCCAGATCTTGTGCGACTTAGAAACTTACAGACACAAATGAATCTGTGACTTGATTGGAGAGCCGTATGCAGGAAATCTGCACGTACGGTTCGGAGAGGGCTGAGGGCGGCGCGTTGCGCCTGCCTCGGCTACTCGGTTTATGTTAGAGATGTCGCATAGGCCTTAACTACACAACCTTGGAGTATATCATACCGGATAAGTTCTGATCCCGACTTGACTCTATAAACTCAATAAAGTCACGCCAAATGGGGCAACTCTCTACAATTTTAACTCCATGATAATCGTTTTGACTCCTAATTATTTTAAATTTTAAATTAGCAATCTCAAAAGGTCCCACTGATACCTTAGCTAGATAAGTCTTAGACTTGAGAATAGACATGTGAGTCTGAATAAGTAAACCATGCTTAGAAATATTAAGAATAGTTAGAGGAACAAATTCGACTCCGTTCTCAATCTTACCATTAAGAATAATATCAAAACGAATATCTCTTCTCATGGCTTCAAGATTAAAAATATCCGTCACTCCAACTGGTCGATCTTTGATTTGTTTAAATATTTGTAGCAATACTGGAAGTTCGGTCACTTGTACTTGTTTAAAAACTTCTCCCTTCTCGATAAAAATATTTTTTAAAATACTCTCATTGTAACTTCTTAAATAGGCTCCATGAAATCTAAACTCTTTAAACTGGAAACAAGACTCTTGTTTATTAAAGAAAAAATTAAATATATCTCTTTTCTTTTTAACTCCAGAATATTCTTTGTAGACCTTGAGTTTCAAATCTTTCAGTTCTAAAGACAACACTCGAACTTTGGCTCCCAAAGCAATTAAAGGTGAGCTAATTGATTTTCTAGAAATATCTCGAAAACCCAAAATAGCTTCGTACAGAGGAACTCGCCACGGTCTTACTACGGCCAGAATATGGTCGGCTTTAAAAATTGAGATAGAAATCTCAAAAGCAAACTTAAATAGGTAAAATAGCAATTGACCTTTAACTCCTCGGGACTTTGGATCTATAGCTAGCGAACAAAATTCAACATTTCGTGATTGTCCTGGTAGCTTATCTATACATTGAGACTCTATCAATAATTTCTCGCTTGGCAGCTTGAGTCCACTATTTAGGACAATAGCCATCATAGCTATAACTCTGTCCTCTTTTTTAGCTACTAATATAGCTGTAGAGGGGAGCAACAGATTAACCGGAATTCTCATCCCATTTGGAAGCACCTTTCCTGAACCTGATTCTATCATAGCATCATGCAGCAGCGTAAATGCTTGATTTAAATCCTTCTCAGAATGTGCAACTTCAAAGTTAACACCATCAGGCGGAAACTCCGGCAGTTCTATAAAAAATTTTGCCAATTGATTTCGTAGTCTTCTAGGCAGAATATTATAGATCCAAATAAATAGGCGATATTTCATATTGCAACTCGATATGCCTTTAATCGGCACTAATTTACATACTGGTAGCTCAATCTCTAATTATAAATTAATAATTTTATTTTTAGAATGAAGGTCTCATTTTAAAACGGAAATTGGTAAAAAAATAATTAATAACTAATAGAACGTATTACAACCCGAACTACTTATCGAAAGATACTCTTAGTAAGAAGTTTTGAAGATCTATCAAATTAAAACAATCGTCCTGTTATCTAATATTAATAATATTTTTTTAAAAATGGTGATTATTAACAATAAATATTACATATCTAAAGAATGGCAGGTGTAAACTTTAACGACTTCTTTGGGCTTAGTGTCAGATTCAATTATTTGAAGAACCTTATCCTGGGTCTGCGCCAATAGCTCCTTAATTTCAGAGGCGGCCTGTTCTGACATAGCCGCAATTCGAAAAGCCGAATAGGAATGAGAAGCGACTTTTTGATCTTTACGAATTTCATTTTTCATTTTATTCAGTGTTCTCTCCGACCAAAAAATATCTATATTTAACATATCGTCAAAGCTCAAACCATTGAGGTCAACTCGGTCTCGAATCCTCTTGAATTTCCCTCTGACCGCTGAATCTTCTGAAATAATTTGATTCTTCAACAAGCTATTAAAAATAATACGAATATACTCAACATCACAATCGAACATTTTAGAAAAATACTCCTCGTTACTGAGAGAACTCCTCAAATAATCTTCTGTGCTTAAGGAGGCCATAATGCCTGCCGTTACTGGAAATTGAGAGAAAAGGGATTTTAACGATATTCTTTTACTTGATAACTCAGCCCAATATTTTACTCTATTGGGGTGAGTTATATCATCTAATAGATCAACCAAAACTTCCGAATAGGTATCGATAAGCTTAAAAACAATTTCTACTTCAGGAGAAGAATCTCCCTTTAACCAACGCTCAAGACGCGGCAAACTTACCCCTAATTTACTCGACACTATTTCTTTACTGTCTCTTCCCTTTACAGCCTCATATAATTTTACAAAACTATACGGAGGGCGGAAAAGGAAGTATTTCGAAAATATAATCTGAATATCAATATTGACTACTTTACATATATGTAAGAACTCGACGTATTTTAATTTTTTAAGGTCAGCTTCCCACTTATGAGCTTGGTTGTAATGATATCCCAACATTTGACTAAACTCTAATTGAGTAAAATCACCACGCAATACTTCAATCAGCTCTCTCTTAATTCGACTATAGTCCATTTATAAATCCCCGAGACTGATAATACTCAGAAGAATTAATGTATACAAATAAAAATAATAAGACCTATAATAAAATACGTTGTTCAAATAATCTTATGAAGATTACAAAGGGTGAGGTGAACATGAGTAATGAGTCAAATGCCAATTTAGGCTCCTATAAATCATCAGGATTTAAGGACCTTGAGTCTGAAAAAAAAAGACTTGAACTTCAGCAGTCCAATTTTGAAGAACTCGAATCACAAATTTTAAAAGCATCTGGTTTAAAACCCTCTCACAACGTTATTGAGATTGGCAGTGGCACCGGAGCTGTAAGCGAATTGATAATGAAATTAACCCCAAATGGAAAACTGACATGTATTGAAACCGATGAAGTATTCTCCAAAATTTGGCATGATAGATTTTTTAAAAAAAACCTTCATAAAAATAATGAGCTGAAAATAGGTAATGCTACAGATATTCTTCCGAAATTAGACTCCAATTATGATTTTTCTTATGTTCGCTTTGTTCTACAACATATTTCATTCCCTCAAGAAATAATTTTAGCAACTCACCATCAGCTAATAGATGGGGGAAGAATTGCTATCCTTGATAGCGATGATCAAATTGTTTTTTGCTACCCTCATAGCGACAAACTACAAAAACTACTTGAACTTGTTTATCGTGAACAAAAAAAAATGGGGGGAGACCGACATGTTGGCCGGAAGCTAAATTTTTTGCTTAGACAATCTGGATTTCATGTCCTGCGCTCAAAGAGTTTTACCTTCTCCAGTTTAGAAGTTGATTTTTCCACTCTATGGAATTTAACTTTTGGTTTTAAATCGTCGCTTTTACCTCATTTAAGGGACGAAATTTCAGATTTAAAATCAAAACTTGAAGAGTCCTCGTCTAAAGGAGAACTTTTCTTCTCTACTGGTGCAATATTTGCCTTAGGTGAAAAGAGGTCAACATGAACTCATTTGATTACAAAACTGCCTACTCAAGAAATTTAGGTTTGTTAACACAAGATGAGCAAAGCTTAGTCAGTCAGTTGCGCATTGGAATTGCTGGTATGGGCGGAGTCGGTAGTGAGTATCTTATCAGCTTACTAAGAATTGGATTCCAAAATTTTAAAATTTGCGACATTGATAATTTTGAGTTAGTAAATTTTAATAGACAATTTGGTGCCAATATAAATTCTCTCAATAAGAAAAAAACTGAAACAATGAAATCAATGGCCCTTGCAATCAATCCTGATTGTAATATTTGTGTTTATGACAAACCTATTTCTCAAAATAATGTTAAAGATTTTATTCAAGACTGTGATTTAGTCATAGATGGCATGGATTTTTTTGTTTTAGATGCACATCAAATTCTTATAGAAGAATGTCAAAATAATGGACTTGTTGTTTTGGCTAGTGTACCACTAGGCTTCGGAGCGGGATTTCTCGCCTTCAATTCTACGAGTATGAATTTTGAAAATTATTTTCGTTTTGACCTTGGAAAAAGCATGCATGAAAAAGCCTTGCTATTTGCCTTAGGGTTTGGCGTCGGTGCACATCAAATCAAGTACATGCCCAATAAGGCTATTAAAATTAAAGAAAAATCAGGGCCATCGATTATTTCTGGCATTAAAGCTTGCACGGGTTTTATAACTACAGCAACACTTCAGGCTCTGTTATGGCCCCATGAGCTAAAGTTGGCTCCATGGGCTCAACATCTAGACTTTAGAAGACGTAAGTTCACCACTGCCTATTTACCTCAAGGAAATTCTAGCTTAAAACAAAAATTCAAATTTCATATCGCTAAGAAAAAGTATTTAAACTGTTAACATAGCACTGCTAATTATACAGTTTTATGGATGGTAACCTCCTCTATTTCTTTTTCGGTAAGAGTTTCTTTTTCGAGCAAGGACTCGACCAATAGACTTATGGCTTCTCTATTCTTTTCTAAAGCCTCCAAACTTCTTTTAAAGGCAATATCCAAAATAGATTTAACTTCAGCGTCAATTTTTTTAGCTGTCTCGTCACTATAAGGTTGATTTTGTACAGTTGAGGCCATCGCTCCCCTGAGAAACCCTTGAGTCGAACGTTCGTAGGTTGTGAGCCCTAGCTCCTGACTCATGCCCAATTGAGTCACCATGGTTCTCGCAATATCACTAGCTTTGATTAAATCGTCACCAGCCCCACTCGAAACATCTTTAAGAAAAAGCTTTTCTGAAGCTCTTCCTCCCAATAAAACTGCAATCTTTGTCATAAGTTCATTTTGAGAAATAAGATGTCTATCCTCTTCTAATCTCTGCATTGTGTATCCCAAAGCCCCCACCCCTCTAGGTATAATGCTGACTTTATGGACCTTATCTTGGCAGCCCAGAGCTATAGCTGTTACAGCATGACCAATTTCGTGATATGCTACTCGCTCGCGCTCTTTAATGTTAATAATTCTTTTTCCGCTCTCAAGACCGGCAACAATTCGTTCAAATGCAGAGGTAAAATCAGACTCTTCTACCTTATTGGCATTTCTTCTCGTCGCAACTAGAGCGGCCTCATTCACCAAGTTTGCCAAATCTGCACCGGAAAATCCTGCTGTTAAGCCTGCAATTTTATCTAAAGGCAAAGACTCTTCTGCTTTTATTTTTTTAATATGAACTTTCAAAATAGCCACTCGTCCATTTTTATCAGGATTGTCAACAAGTACCTGCCTATCAAATCGACCTGGCCTCATAAGTGCTGGATCTAAAACTTCAGGACGATTCGTTGCGGATAGTAAAATTACACCCGTCGAGGAGTCAAACCCATCTAACTCAGCTAAAAGTTGATTAAGTGTCTGCTCCTTCTCATCGTTTCCACCTCCATGTAGTGAAGAGAGGGCTCTCGACTTTCCCAAGGCATCTAATTCGTCAATAAAAACTATGCATGGAGCTCGATTTCTAGCTTGCTCAAATAGGTCTCTGACCCTGGCAGCTCCCACACCAACAAACATTTCAACGAATTCAGATCCATTTATAGAAAAAAACGGAACATTCGCTTCACCTGCCACGGCTCTGGCCAATAATGTTTTTCCGGTCCCCGTTGGACCAACAAGCAACACTCCCTTTGGCACGTGCCCTCCCAGCCGAGAGTAGCGACTTGGATTTTTTAAAAAATCAACTAACTCTTGTAATTCAGCTTTAGCTTCGTCAACGCCCGCGACATCTTCAAATGACACCTTTATATCTGTTTCTACATAAATTTTTGCCTTACTCTTTCCAATAGAAAGAAATCCATTTCCACCTTTTGCGAATCGACCTAGCAATAAACTTCCCAAATAGAAAAAGATCAGAAGAGGAATAAGCCATGATAAAATCTGACTCCAAAATTGATTTTCCTTTACCCCTTGTATCTGCACATTTCGCTCTTTTAAAATCGAGACTAAATCTTTATCGTCAACTCTTATCGTCTTAAAATTTTTTTTATTATTTTTATTTGGAGCGACAAATTCTCCGACAACCTCCTCATTTGATAGCAGAACTTTTCTAACGTTTCCTGTTTTCACTTCAGTTAGAAATTCATCATAACTAATATTTACATAATTAGAAAATAAAGGACTCTGAAATAAAAAAAGTAGAACTAACCAGCCAATAAAGAAGTAAAACAGATAACTGCTTCCTACGGGGGGTGGAGGCTGTGGAACCTTATTTTTCATGACTATCTCCTAAAATCAATGGGGAATTTATCTCATTAAAAGGAAAAACAGCAATTGCCCCACTATAGAACTTAACAACTACCTCATTGGAATTATTTTGCTTTAATCCTGATAATTTAACCGAAAAAACTTCATCACTCGTAATTGCTGATTTGACATGAATTTTTTCTGCATTACACACGACGTGGCTATTAGTAAGAATATATATTTTTCCGGAGGAATTTCTGACAAAAAAGCCAGAACCAGTCCAATTTTGTGGAACCTTATAGCTGGGATTCAAAATTGATCGGATATCATTGCCATCATAACCCTCAACAATAATTTGCAAAACGGCTTTCATGACTTGTCTTGCTCTATTTGCAAGAGTCTCATGGTGAGTATTTGTATTTTCCATCGAAAAGGATTATATTCTCATACTGGAACTCAAGCAACTCCAGTTTAGATAACATCCAAATTAAAATTGACATTTAAACTGACATTTAGACTTCGAATCAGGTTAAGATAGAGATCACAAATATAATTTGTATAAAATTGGAGTTCTTCTTCCGAACTTGCCAATAAGGGGTTAAACTCAACAACCTCCATTGATTTTACTCGATTTGTAGATGCAAAATTCTTTACAAGATTCATTGCCATTTCTGGGCTAAAACCATCGCGAACCCGAATACCCGTCGCGGTAATGTACTCCTCACTAAGACAGTCTAAGTCAAAACTAATATGTAATGGACTCTCCGACATTGGATCTATTGATTGTAATGCCATCTTTACAGCCAAATCAACTCCCACTTCCTGCACCTGTTGAGTGCTCATAACAAAGATATTCTGCTTTTGTAGAGTTATAATCTCACCCGGATCCAGGTCTCTAACGCCCAGAAGAGCCACATCGTTGGGACGCAAAACTGGATGAAACCAACTTTCATTGGTTGCATAATTAAATAATCCTAGAAGAGCCGCAAGTGGCATACCATGAAGATTTCCCGAGAGAGAGGTTTGAGGGGTGTTAATATCACCATGAGCATCAATCCAAATAATTTTTAATTTTGGCATTGCTCGCTTAAGGCCGTGAATACTCCCTATAGCTTGACTGTGATCTCCACCTGTTATCAATGTAAGGTCAAACAACTCTGCACTCTTTTGACAATTTTTTGACAACTCCCTATAGGCCTTGAGGCTATAATCTTGAATATCACCAAAATCAAAAACATGACTACATTTATGGCCTAACTTTGTAATGATCTTTTGTGAGCGCAAATAAGGTGAGGCCAAATTAACTCCATCGAGTTTTTGGCCCTGAGCTATACAACTTCCGATATACCCTATTTTGCTGTCCCCTATACCCTTCAAGCTCAAAGACATGGTACAAACCTCTCTACTATAAGACCATGAGTTGACTCCGCAATTGTCTTAGCATCACTATTCTCAATAACTTTAATGGAGTCCAAAAATTCAATCTCAACTTCAATAGTCTTTAACTTCATCAACCCCACCAAATGCGGAAAAAACTCCATACTTCCATACCAAAAAACCTTATCACGATTCTCTTTATTAAGATTTTCACCATCAATTTTTTTGTAGTTTAAGCATATGGGAAGAATTTGTCTTTGAGCCGCAATCGCTGAGTTGTACAGTGGACAGCGAAACCTAAGAACTCCCTGTCCATTTGTACTTGTGGCCTCCGGAAATATCACAATATTTAATCCTTCACTTAAAGCTTCGGTCATCTCAGCTATCTCAAGCATTATATTGTCTTTATTTCTTCTTTCAACAAAAATACAACCTGCCCATTTTGTAATCAATCCCAAAAATGGAGCGTGCTTAACTTCTACTGAAGTCACGAAGCAACTTGGCAGATGAGATGAGATCAATAAAATATCTAAATACGACAAGTGGTTAGATACAATTAGATAATTTGTTCCCTCCTGAAATCTCCCTTTTCTAGTTACAGTAACCCCCATAATTTTTAACCCTAATTGACAAAATATTCTATTAATTCTGGAACGAATTTTTTGCACTGACCATCTCGAAATAGGAAGAAGTCCCAACCCAGCCGACAACAAAGTGTATATAACAATAAGAAGGATAATGGCTATTGTTTTAATCGTAGGTCGAAGGCTTGTAAGGTGCATCCTGCTCATGATTTAGATTCCAAAATATTTTTTTTTATATTTTTCGGGCAAAGACTTTAAATCTAAACAGGTAAAGATATCAAAACACTTGAACTCTCTGTCGTAGGCCGGCTCTCCATAAATCTTAGCTCCTGCCTGTATATATGACTTTAATAATGGAGGAATCAGGCTCTCTTTTGTTGGCAAGTTCGTATTTACTGAGGGTTCAATAAAGAATCGATATTTGAGTTTTGGCTTGATATTAAAATCTGAAAGATTATAAGACTCTCGCACCAGTGAACTCATCATACTTCGAACTAAAAATTTACTAGGAGATTTAACGCTCGTACACCCAAACATATAATCAGCTCCGGTATGAGAAGCATACCTTCCTAACCCCTTCCATATAAGGTGAATAGCCAGGCCATTTCGATAATCGCGATGTATACAAGCCCGTCCGAGTTCTAACTTCAAACCAGAGATGTCAATCAAAAATTGATCAATCGTAAACTCCTGAGCAGAATAAAAACTTCGAACAAAATCAGAAGATAATATCCTATAAGTTCCAATCACTTCATCATTTGTTTTGTCTATTAGCAAAATGTGATCTGCCAATAAATCGAACTTGTCAAAATCAACTTCCTGTGAGTTAGATTTTCCTAGACCTTCCTCTATAAAAACCTGGTATCTTAATTTTAATATTCTTTTTAGTTCTCGAGGGCATTGTGCTGTCTTAACAATAAAGTTTCCTACGTCAAAAGAAAATCTCACTTTTGGCTTGAAGTTAGCAATACGTGTGTCCTGATAAAATTTTACTGGATTCCAATAGCTTCGAAACTCCACTAATTTTGAGTCTCTCAGATTTTGAACATTCATATTTACTCTCCTTGTAAAAATAAAATCCTAATTTTTGATTTATTATTTTTTCCAAAATATCTGGAATTGTGCACTCACCATAAATTATGGTCTTCCATGAGGTGACTTGCGAAGGTTTGTGCAAATCGCTGTTTGCCAACATGGGAAGTCCTGATTTAAATACCTCATCAAATAAGTTTGGACCGCTAGCAACTTCCCATGCATCAAAATATTTTTTTAGAGACTGACGATGATGCCATAGATGAAATGTTTGATGTTCAAAACGATGAGTCGATACAGGGTGTGCCGCTACAGTTATTCCCCCTTGCTCATGAGCTTTATCACATATCTCTTCTATAGAAAGATCGGGGTCAATATACTCTTGAATATTTAGACACAGAATGTGGGCTGAATCGGCATGAGAAAATGAGTTCTTTGTTATTTCCACTCCGGGGATAACCCTCATTCCATATTTTATCCAGGCCCGTCTCGACTCAGCTTTTATTTCCAACAAATACCTATCAAAGCTTCTTTTTGTCAGTGACTTATTAAGAAAGCTAGCAGCACGTCCTAGAAATGTTTTTTCTTCACAAAGGTGATCCGTCACAGCCAAGGCCCGGAACCCTCTTTTACCATAAAAATCAATTAACTCATGTAATTCTAACTGTCCATCGCTATAGGTTGAATGTGTGTGAAAGTCACATAATAACATTGACCTATAAGTAGCCTAAATCTATTTGATTCTTGTTAGATAAATGTTTTTATAAGGTAAGACTTAATTATAAGTGGCAATTTTACGTTCCAAAATTCTGACAGCTCCATCAAAATCAGGAGATTTTTCAGACCTGAGAACCCTTAATGCTCTTTTAAGTACATCTACTGCTTTTTCATTCTCATGAGCTTCAAGTAAGACTTCACTTTCAGCTAAACGAAAGCTAACCCAGCGGCCATAATGATCCGACATAAACTGTCCATTATAGTCTTTTGGGTAAATTTCAGATGAGGTCGGCCTCAATCCATACCCATCAGAATTTCTATAAAATACATAGTCAATAATCCTAGAATCCCCTCCCCAACTTAATGGATTTTCAACATCGTAAGTGGCCTCACCTAAACCGTACTCTCCATGTACTTCAGTGTGAGTATCTATGACTCTGGAATACACTTTAAGCAGCTCTGCCTCTAGGCTATCAGGCTTAAAATTAAAATCTCCAGCCAAAATAAGTGGCAAAGCCCTCAAATTGTCATGATTTAAATACTCTCCCAATTCCACAATCTGAGCTAAGCGTATAACTTGTGAAGAATGATGTAAATGTGTGTTTACCACCCACACATCTTGGTTTTTCTCACTCTCTGAAATATTAGCGCGAACAGTTCCTAATGCTTTTTTTACACCGAGTTGTCCTCTAAACCAGTCGGCTATGCCATTGGGATACTCATAATAAACAAGGCTTTCTGCCGCTGAAACGGGAAATGTAGTCGCAGTAAGCAGGCCCGTAGACACCCCTTCAAAGGGATTGTTAGCATGATAAAAAGAAAAATCTGGATTTAAACTGTCCAGCCCCACCAATAAGTGGTCTATATGTGAATCCCGCCATACTTCCTGAAAAGTTACAATTTCACATAACCCTTTTTCCTCGAACATACTTAGCAATAGATTTGTTCTTCCTTTTAAATTTAATGAATAGGCTGGTCCATAGGCATTGTAACTTTGAACGCAAAATTCAGCCAGGGAGAAGGCCCCGCTTAACAATGAACTTAAAAATACACTTAACGATAAAAACTTAGATAGAATTCCCCTCTTCATTAATCCCCCTGCCCAATATAATTTTCCCCGGCTACAAGATGGGACTTGAGTTAAAAAGACTCAATTATTTTAATGAAATATAAGAGGTTTGAAAAAAATACTGCTCGCCAATTAAGCAGATTTATTAAAGATTGGAAAAATATCTAAATCTAGCTACATCATGTAGAGAACACTATCAGGCCCAAGAAGGTAGGGATAACATAAAAATCATCATTAAGACGGGAATTATAATTATTGTTAAGCGAATGTATTCATTAAATTGAAAGTCTCTCATACTCCGTAGCGTTTCAAAAACAGTACCAAAATACAAGCTCCTAAATTAAATCTATAAGAATTATAATAAATCAAAAGTGTTTAAAATATAAAAAAGACAAAAATTGACACTCTAACCGAGGCCTCCGGCCCCTCTCCGGTTCTTCATTTCCACTACATCGTCGGCATTTTACAGATTCTGTAAGAATATTGGATATCTGTGAATAATTAGGTTTTAAGAGAAAAATTAAATGACATCTTCCCATCATGCCAAGCTGAATGGTTTTGCAAAATCCTTCACTAAGGAGGAAGGAAACGATGTCCCTGCTGAAAAGACAACTAAAAGGTTATTGCCTGAAATCAGCCATGAAGCCAAGTCATTAATTCCAAGTGTCTAGATTCCATCCCCTTTCGCCTAAAAAACACTAGTTATTTGCCTATATAACAAGCAAACAACTAGACTCCTCTCAAAAATAAGAATAGTCTTGCTTGGATGTTACGAACTCAAAGTCTATTATGTATACTCCTTTATACACTCTTTGCCTACACCAACCTGAGTATTGTGAATTCTTTAGCAGAGACAACTAAAGATTATCACTCACAGCATGAAATCTGGGAATTTACTGAAAAAATCTTATCGGAACAGCCTGAGTCAATATCAGAACAAGCTCAACTTCAAATTCAGAAAGCCCAATTTGACTCACTTTCGTGGCCTGAAGACCCTACTGTAGAATACGCCAGAACAGATCGCGAAACTCCCGGAACCAACTCGACAGTGGAATCATTTAGTCTTCAACAAAAAATTCCCTTCTGGAGCCTTCGTAGTAGACAAAAAAAAGTACAAAAAGAGTTTATTAAGTCTTCTGAATTTAAAAGTAAGCAAACGGAGCTTGAGATTAAAAATAGAATTATCACCCAGTTTTACGAAGTCTCTAGATACAAAGAAGAGCAGAGGCATCTTCAAGAAAGGAGAACTCGTTTTAATCTTATTAGAAAATCCCTTGCCGTAACACCCTCTACTTCTCCTGGTGGAGCACTAGAAAAGAAAATGATTGAATCCGCTATTCTTCTTACTGAACAAATGTTTGAGCAAACTGAATTAGAATTATTTAAACACCAAAAGCAAATTGAGTATTGGGGACAATTTAAAATTAGAAAAATTCAAGTGGAATGGATATCAAAAGAAAATATTCAGAAACTAAAACAGCAAGTAAAGTTGAAAAATGAGATTACTCCTCCCATTCTTCAACATTATAGATATCAAATTTCGGGTTTTGAAAAGGAACTCGATTCTTTGACACCAATACCTGAATTCAGCCTTAATTTTATTTCTGATAAAGAACGTGGAGGCTCACAAGAGCACAATAACACATTGGGGCTATCTCTTACCTTTCCAATTAATTCTTGGTTAAGTCCCAACAAAAGAAGAATACATGCACAAATAGAACAAGCCCAAGCTATATACAAAATACAAGACAGAGAATCCGAACTGGAGAGAAAAACCCTAGAAGAGGAACTTGATTTACTCGAAAGGTCTCTGGTTCGCTTTGATTATAATAAAATTAAAAAACTTGAGACTACTCTTTTTGAAGCAGAAAAGAGCATTCGACAAGGCTGGATAAGCCTTGTTCAACTTGTAGAAATTGAAAGGCAAATACATGAACAAATAAGTGTTAGTTTTGATATTCAACTACAAGCGGTGCGTACCATCCTCAAATCTTGCCTCTATTTTACTTGTAACCCTAAAGACTATATCAAGGGTCAAGTTTGGAGCGAGTCAAAATGAAAGAACTGATAAATTGGTGCCTACAAAAAAGAATATGGGTATTAAGCTTAACCCTTGTTTTTTGCGGAATTGGCCTTTTTGTTATTGAGAAAATACCTGTTGATGCTGTACCTGACATCACCAACAAGCAAGTCATGATCAATACAAAAACAGGATCCCTTAGCCCTATACAAATAGAAAGAGAAGTCACGCTTCCTTTAGAATTGGAATTGAATGGGATTCCAGGAGCTCAAGAAATTCGCTCCTTATCAAAATATGGGCTTTCACAAGTCACAATTATTTTTGATGACAGTGTTGATATTTACTGGGCCAGATCTCAAGTGTTTGAACGAATTAACATGGCAAACCTACCCGACGACCTCAGTCCTGAGCTAGCTCCTATAACAACGGGGCTAGGAGAAGTCGTGATGTACACCCTACACACAGAAGAAGACAGCCCTCTAAATGAACTTTCAGAAATTGATAAACTGATGGAGCTTAGACTTATACAAGAAAGAATTGTGAGGCCTTCAATACGTCGAATTCCTGGAGTTGCCGACGTGGACACAACTGGGGGTTATAGTAAGCAAATTCATATCAATATACTTCCTAAAAAATTGCTTTCCTTTGGACTAAGTCTACTGGACTTAAAGGAGGCCTTAGACAACATGGGTCGAAATGTTGGTGGAAGTTATATAGAAGAGGGTGGAAATCAAATTGTTGTAGGTATAAACAACGAACTTATTCAACTCAAAGATATTGAAAACTTTCCGATTAAAATGGATTTTCAAGGTAAATGGGTCAAAGTTTCAGATGTAGCCACAGTTAAAATTGAGCCGAGCCTAAGAATAGGGGCTGCGACTTCTAATGGAAGAGAAGTTGTCTTAGGCACAGTTTTAATGCAATCAGGTGCAAATAGTCGCAATGTCGCAAAGGATTCCGTTAGCAAACTTTTATCCCTCGATTTACCTAACAAGGTCAAAATAGACATTGAGTACAGCCGTTCTTTTTTAGTAGATGCCACTATTGAAACTGTGACCAAAAACCTTATCGAGGGAGCACTTTTAGTAATTTT
Source organism: uncultured Pseudobdellovibrionaceae bacterium (assembly GCA_964502735.1). Taxonomy (GTDB): domain Bacteria; phylum Bdellovibrionota; class Bdellovibrionia; order Bdellovibrionales; family UBA1609; genus JACKAN01. Next base: position 17,745 of record CAZCYD010000032.1, on the reverse strand, counting down.
TGTACTCTTATTATTAGTGGGAAATCTAAGGTCGGCATTACTTGTTTCTTCTGTAATTCCTATTTCTTTGTTGGGAGCCTTTATTGGAATGAAAATAACTGGTGTTTCCGCCAATCTTATGAGTTTAGGAGCCATTGACTTTGGGCTCATTGTAGATGGAACCGTTGTTATGGTTGAGAATATGGTGAGAAGATCCCAGCTTAAAACTAATAACATACAGGAATCTAACCTCTCTTTTTATTTAAGTTCATGCTTGGAAGTTATCAGGCCTGTTATATTTGGAGTCTTAATTATTATGATTGTCTATATCCCTGTACTATTCTTAACAGGAATTGAGGGGAAAATGTTTCAGCCTATGGCCATCACTGTATTATTAGCTCTGGCGACTAGCCTAATTTTTACAATTACTTTTATTCCTGCTGCCGCTTCTCTTTTTTTAAACTTAAAGGAGTCACACAAAAAACCCTGGTTATTCTCTCACTTGGAAAACTATTATCTCATAACATTAAAGTGGGCCTTCAAGCATAGAACATTTGTAATATCCTCATCCTTAATTTTATTGGGTTTAAGTTCTTATCTGATTTATTTCAAAGTTGGTTCTGACTTTATCCCTCAGCTAAACGAGGGCGATATGGTAATTGGTTTAGTTAGAGACTCCAAACAGGGACTCCGTGAGTCTATCAAGCAGCAGCAAGAGGCAGAAAAAATTATTTTACAAAATCCTGAAGTGGAAAAGGTTTTCTCCAGAATGGGAGCCCCTGATTCAGGATCTGACCCCATGAGCGTAAACTTTGCCGACACTTTTGTTATTCTTAAAAAAGACAAACACACTTGGACACTAAATCCGACAACTAAAAATTATTTAAGTAAAGATGAACTCTTTTTAAAAATAAAAAAAGATCTCGAAAAACTTTTACCTCCTCAAGACATATCTCAAACTCAACCCATAGAAATGCGATTCAATGAAATATTAGAGGGAAGCCGAGCAGATGTAACATTGCGATACTATGGTCCTGACCTATCTGTATTGTCTGACCTTATAGATCAATCCGAAAAAGTTCTCGAGGGCCTAGACGGTCTGAGTGAGGCTCAGTTAGATTCCCTTACGGCGCTCACAAAAAGTGAAATTCTTGAAATTCGGCCAATTCCCGAAAAGATGGCCAGATACTCAGTTGTACTCAAAGACCTAGGCCAAGCATTCTCTCTTGCTCTCTCTGGTTATCAAATTGGCGTTGTCTATGAACACGAGAGAACTCTTCCTATCATTCTACACCTTGATGAATTTTTGCGAGAAAAAGTAACAGAAATACAAAATCTCCCAGTTCCTACTCTCAAGGGAGGAGTTGTACCACTTCATTTTATTGCTGAATTACACAGATCTGAGAGAGTCACAACTATTGCAAGAAGCTGGGGACAAAGATACTCAGCCCTTTCTATGTTTGTCAAAAACCGAGATCTCGGCTCATTTGTAAAAGATGCACAAAAATTAATTTCATCTCAAATACATCTTCCAAAAGACTACAACACCTATTGGGGTGGACAGTTCAGAAACTTAACTGAAGCCCGAAGCCGCTTTGCCATTTTAGTTCCTGTAACTTTATTTTTTATTTTATTTTTACTTTATCAAAATTTTTCTTGCATTAAGGAGAGTCTAATTGTTTTCTCGGTAATCCCATTAGCCTCTGTTGGCGGTGTGTTTTCTCTTTGGATTCGAGGCTACAGCCTTACTGTTCCTGCCATAATTGGATTCATAGCCTTATCTGGAGTGGCTGTCCTCAATGGTGTTGTTCTTATGAGCTTTATTTCTGAACTAAGAAAATCAGGAACACCAATAAATGAGGCCATATTCAATGGGGCGCAAACTCGTTTAAGACCAGTAGTTATGACCGCATTAGTTGCAGGGTTAGGTTTTCTGCCCATGGCATTTAATCAAGGACTTGGAACAGAGGTTCAAAAGCCTTTAGCCACTGTCGTGATTGGTGGAATAGTTTCTGCCACGCTACTTACGCTTATTATTGTCCCTATCATAATTAGTTTTGTTTTCTCAAAAAATCAGAATTAAACACAGTTAGATATTAATACCGGCTGACTATACTAACCCCAAGAAATAACTCTCTAAATTTTGTGAAGGCACCTCATGCTCAAACAGCCGCAGCCTTAAGGCTGCGGAACTGCGCGTGAGGTGCCTTCACAAAATTTAGAGAGTTATTTCTTTCTTCGAATTGATACTAATACTGCATAAGTCCATAAATATTCATCATCCCCAAAGGGGTTCTTACTGGAATTTTAAGCCCTTTTTTTCTTTTAATTTTTTTGTGGTCGCTAGAGTCTCTCTCTACATGATGGCTGTGCAAAATCTGCATAGACTTACCTTCAAATTTTTTTAGCGAGAATCTCACAATCATTTCTCCCGCAATTTGAACAATTTTCTGTAGATCACTATCGTTAGGATGTTGGGAGCTAGACGCTCGCGATTTTTGCCCCAGACGCTTAACAACTTCCCCCTCAAAGGTAAATAAAAAGCTATTTTTGAGTTTTCCCACTCGGATAGTTATTAATTCCACAAAGTCGCCCTCAATATCTTCCCCCTCACGTTTGGGAGTCGGACCTAATTGCGTGGCCTCTAAACCCGCCACCTTTTCTAATAAGTTAAGACCAGAATCAATAAAATTATTCAGCAAATCTGCGGCCACTCTTTGATCCGTCTTGCCTAGTTTTAATTGGTTTGCCACTGTAGATATAAACTGAGTTTGATCTAGGGGCTTGAGTAGCACCGTCATTTTTTGTTTATCTATATTCTGCGAATCTTCGCCTGTAATTACCAAAATTGGCGTGTGTTCATTCATCTGACTCTCTTTTACGGCTTGAATAAAGGCAAAACCTGTTTTTTTGGGCATATTTAAATCAGTGATGATTAAATCAAAGGCTTGAAATGGCAGCTTGTTAGTCGCCTCTAATCCATCTTCGGCTTTTATAATTTTGACATCCTCACCAAAGTGCATTTCAAGAAAGGATTCATAAAGATCTAACAGTTCGGTATCATCTTCTGCTAAGAGAACCCATTTTTTTAATTTTTTAATCATCGAAAAATTATACGAATAAAAAGAAGCTAAGGAAAGTATTTCTTTGTAAAGAGCACAACCAGCTAACAACTCTCAATTTAACACTCTAAGAAGATAATTATTAGTTTCTAGTTAAGATCATTTTCACTTAGCCACTTATCATCAAGAAATTTACTCATATAATTACGTATGCCGTCTGGTAAAATTATTACGCAATTTTGTCCAGCTTTTAGTTTTGCACTCGCTTGAAATGCGGCTTGGAGTGCTGAGCCCGAAGAACCTCCACACATTATGCCTTCTTCTTTTATTAGGCTTCTAGCTAAACGAAAAGCCTCCCTATCGTTTGTCTTAACCCAAGAGTCAATCAAACTTCTATCGAGAACCTCTGGCACAAAATCGTAGCCAATGCCCTCAACTTGATAGGTTCCAACGCAATCTCCCCCTCCAAGAATAGACCCCTCTGGGTCCGCTCCAATAATTTGGCAGTTCGGATTTCGCTCCTTCATAAACATGGCAATCCCACTAATTGTGCCCCCTGTGCCAGCTCCTCCGACGACCATGTCGACCTTACCCTCTAGGTCGTCCCAAATTTCTTGGGCCGTTCCGTAGTAATGAGCCAATGGATTCGCTCTATTTTTATACTGGTCAAGTATATGAGCATTGGGTAGCTCCTTTTCCAAACGACCGGCTAAGGATATATGACTGTCGTAGTGGTCAGAAGACACTTCGGTAGGAGTTCTTATAATTTTTGCGCCCAAAGCCTCCATTGCCACTTGTTTTTCCCTACTCATTTTTTCAGGCATAACAATAATGACGTTGTAGCCCTTTACAGCTCCCGCTAGGCAGAGACCTATTCCTGTATTCCCACTCGTTGGCTCAATCAAGGTATCTCCAGGCTTTATACGCCCTTCTTTCTCAGCCTCCTCAATCATTCTATAAGCAATCCTATCCTTGACGGACCCCCCCGGATTAAAAAATTCACACTTGACATAAACGTTACAATCAAGATTTTTGGCAATTTTTTGGAGTTTCACTAATGGTGTTTTTCCTATGCAATCTAAAATTGAGTTATAAATCATATTCAAACCTTTCTTTTTCAACTTAATACATACAAGCGATCAGTTCATAAAAGCGATATCGCACATACATACAAAATCATAGATACCAAATCTAAGCGCCCAATTAAACGTCGATAGCTTAAAAACTAAATGCCAAAAAGGCAAAATCTTTGTTCCTCAGAGCGTCCACTAGCCAAAGTTTTACCGAGAATTGCTGCAGAGTGCGCAAACAGTTCCTACAAATTTTATGCTGAAAACTTAGACATATAGGTTTTCATGGCTCCAACAACTTTAGGTGCCAACACAAGAGTCGCTATCATATTGGGGAATGCCATAAAGCCCAAACCAGCATCTAACAAATTAATTACTGTCTCCAGAGGGAAAAGGGCTCCTATAAAAAGAGTGGTACTGAAAAAAATAGTAAAGGCTAAGCGTCCCATTTTATAACGACCACGAAACAGATAATTCCAGCACTTCTCGTTGTAATTGGCCATTCCCAACATGGTTGTAAATGAGAAGAGGAATATTGATAATCCCAAAATAGCCCCTCCAACTTGAGGCAGATTGGTCTCAAAGGCAGAAAGGGTCAACAAAACACCCTGCATCTCATGATAATCTCTATCGGGAAAAGAAATTAAAATCACGAGAGCCGTCATGGTACATATGACTAACGTGTCTATAAGGGGACCTAACATAGCCACTAGTCCCTCGCTAACTGGCTCTCCAGTTTTGGCATTGCCATGGGCCATCGGGGCGGTACCCATTCCCGCTTCATTTGAAAAAGCCGCCCTCTTTACCCCTGTTAATAGCACTTGCTGAAAGCTAAGCCCTAATACTCCACCACCAATCGAAGAAGGAGCAAAGGCTTCAATAATAATCCTCCCCAAGGTTGGCAAAATCAGCTCGTAGTGCAACATCAAAATGTAAGAGCAACTTGCAACATAAAGCAAACACATGGTTGGCACCAACGCTGAAGTAACTTGAGATATTCTTCTTAACCCACCCATTAATATATAACCTATAATTAGAGCAGAGAATCCACCTGTCCAAACCCTCTCAATTTCATACTGCTGGCTAACATAGTCCGTTAATTGATTAACATTATAAAGAGCAAGACATCCTAATAAGCCAAAAATGGAAAACAGACTCCCCATCCACCCCCATCTAGAAGGTAAGGCGCTAGAAATCACATACATAGGTCCACCTTGAGGCTCACCTGCATAATCTTGACCACGAAACATTAGGGCTAGTGTGCACTCAAAAAACTTGGTGTTCATTCCCACAAACGCCGCCACCCACATCCAAAAAATTGCCCCTGGGCCCCCCGTGGAAATAGCAACAGCCACACCCCCAATATTTCCTAGTCCCACGGTTGCCGCAATGGCATTCATTAAAGCTTGAAAGTGAGATAATTGTCCCCATGCCTTTAGGTCAGCTTTGTGATGGAGTCGCCCTGAAACAAGTGAAAGAGCAATAAAAAAACCACTAAAGGGCAATCCCCTAGACAGAATAAGTAAATAAATTCCACCCCCTAAAAGTAAAGCCATCAGAGGCCACCCCCATGCCAAATCAGAAAGCCAGATAGAGGCCGAATGAGAATAAGTTAAAACCAAATTGATAGCGGAGGGCTCACTCATAATTCACAGTTCAATTGTGCCGTCAGTAGATTCATATACTGGGATCTCAGTTTTTTATTTTTAAAATATGGAGTCCACGTTTGTTCATAAAGAAGATCACTGATAACAAATAGGGATAGAGCCTTTTTACTGTGGTGTTTGGCCACGGCGTACATTGTTGCAGATTCCATATCTACCACGTCCACATTCATTTTCTGGTAGCGAAGAATCTCCTCTCTCGTCTCTCTGAAGGGGGCATCAGTTGTCCATGCCACTCCTCTTGAGTGTTCAAGGTTGACTAGAGAAAGTTTTTTTTCTGTTGAGGCCAGTAGTTCTTGACAAGTTTCGACGTAAATCTCACCAGGGGGCAAATAATGATAGGATGTTCCCTCGTCTCGCAGAGACCTAGCCCCTATCACTATATCTCCTATATTAAGACTAGGATTTAAAGCCCCAGCCGTTCCAATAGTGATAAAGTTTTCAGCTCCCGCACAAATCAGTTGTTCCATAAAAACAGCAGCTGAAGGCCCGCCCATTCCCAGGCTAGTAAAGAGGTGGGTATTTTCTTTTTGTATTTCACAATAGCTGTAACCCATAAAGGAATTCCAACTTAAACCCCTACTTTTTGCCCACTGGCGGGCCCATGCCTGAGACCAAGAAATCACCACATTTTGTGTTGCTAACCTTAAAGATTTATTACCTTTATGGATGTAGTCAAAAAAATCAGAAGCTCGAACATACGGAGACCTCGACCACTTATTTTTGTCAAAGGGTAGACTCATGAAACGAGATTAGCTTTAATGGTATAAAAATTGAAGTTAATTACTTTAAGAAACGAGTATTTATGATCACAATTTCGCAACACAATATTCAAATTTTCAGATTAGTTTGCATATTATTTACTTGCATACCAAGAACTGCTCTAAGGTTCTTAAGGCTCCGAGGATTGGGGCTCAGGCCATTGGCCTTTGTTGCCATTTTACTGACAAGCCTCTCTTGTAGCGACAATTCTGAGCAAAAAACTGGTGAAATTGACAATTTTAATAAATCTGAGCCCAATAAACAAGTTGTTCATTATGGCCAAAAAATGTCTCTACTGGGTTCCTACTCTGAGTCCCAATTAAGAAGACTGCTAGATATGGAAAAAAGAGGTGAGCACTTATTGAAAGCCTATGGCCGTTGCAATAAAATTGAAATACAAATTAACAGCGAAACAAGATTAAAATTTGGTGTCGAATGGTTTAAATCTGGCTGCAACATGGGAGTTGGTCGAGATAATTTCTACCTGGAAGGTTACGAAATTTTTGATTTTGAATATAAAAACTCTGAACTTGCTAAAGCTATGCATCTATCACGCAATTTAAAAATGACAACCTCAGTCAAAACTTACGAGATTCAACTGTCCGGTAATTTAGATTTTTTAACTGAGGAAAACCTTAATACTGTTAACTCTAACTTTAGCCGCAAGCAAGAACTCATACTCAGACCTTTTAGATACAGACAAAGTATTTTCGTAACACCAGAAACTGAAGTCATGACTAGTGATGTGCAGACAGAAATTAGCCTTATTTCAGATTCACAGGGATATTACGAACTGATAACAGATGGACTTAGACTGACAAAACTTAACGGACAGGTCGAGTACGAAAGATACAAGCGCAACTCATCAAATAGAAAACAGTATATTGCTCATCACTCCCTTAATTTAAAAAACCACGAGTTAGAATCTTTAAAAAAGCTTGGAAGGAATTACAGTTCTGAAAGTCAAAATTCGGATCTGAGGCTTAATCATTGTGGCATCTTAAATGGTCAGCTTGAATACGAACTCCAATACAACCAAAAAACTATACAAACGGATTTTTCTAACCACAACAACGAGGTAGTTTTTTATCAAAAAGGGAATCACTCCTATGATCAGATGGCCTGTAATAATAAAGAGCCATTTTTTTATTCCAGCCTAGCGAGGTCTTTGAATCGCCTATTGTCCTTCCAGTCTGGAATAGTAAAATAAACAGCCTCCACACTCACGGCAGCCCTATGGCATTAGGGCTTTGCTGCATGCAGAGACTGTATCCACCACGGAGACAGCGCTCGCAACAGTCTCTGGATTCACAGACGAAATCACATCTGCAGCCGAGGCCTTGCCAATCACAAAGTCTCTCGCCACTCCTAAAGCTCCTTTAGCGGCGTCAATAGCGGTATTTGAAGCATTGACAATAGGATTCCACAAGTGTTCATACCAAGCCTTAGAAAAGGACTCTCCATATATCATCAGAGGTAGAAACACTGGAAATGTGAGCCAGCTGTGCAACCATGAGTAATACCACTTTTGCTTGATCCCTTCCATGGGTTTAATTCCCATGTTTTGCATCATACGATTGTTAAACTCAACAAACATCAGTCCTGTGAATCCAGCTCCAATAACCATAAACCACATGGGGTAAGCGATTTGCACCTGCCAGATATAGTAATAAGCCAAATAACCCAAAGATAAAAAGTAGGGCATGGTTTTTAGACTGCGAGCAAAATTGTGCCACATATCATGGGCAAAGGGTACATTTCTATCGATCCAGTTTATCAATCCCGGCTCGTTGGAGTGGGTGCTCCACATAGCTTCAGAAACACGTAAGGCTGCGTTTGTAAATTTCGATGCTCCCACGGCGACTTTTGACTGCACCTTGCTCCAAACTCCCTCAGATTCTCTCATCTCTGTTTTTTTATTTATGTAACTAGCCAGCTTTTTTCTTAACCCCTGAAACATTCCTGGCTGCTCTTCAGATGTGGCTTCCAAATATTCATCTGTCATGACCGCCATTTTATTGTACATTGTTAAGAAATTGCTTCCATAGACTTCGGCAATATAAACAGATTTCTGTTCATCAGTGAGACTTTCTAAATAATTTCTCTCTTCGATACGAGAAAGTTGTGTACTCGTAGCCTCTTCCGCTTCAGCTTCCACTTGTTTAAAAAAATTAGAGTTTTCTTGTAATTTCAGACCTACTATTTGACCTAATTTTTTCGCATAAATCCTTTTGTAAAGCTCCTGCTCCTTTTCTGGTGAGGCGGAAGACTCGGCCTCGGCTTGGCTTGACCTGTAAATAGACAACTCCACAGCGGCTGCACTTTGAGCCCTCGATTTTTGCCATCTCTCAAACCATGAAGGTTTCGGAGGAACATAAGACTCAACTTGACTACGTTTTTTTACAGCTTCATTAACAACTTTTAGAGATCTCTGTTGAACAAGATAGTCATGAAAAATATCTCCCGTCTTTTCATCTTGTAAAGCCTGAACAGTGCTAACCAGCTTATCTCCAGACTCAGGCTGCCCTCTAATGGCTCCTACAGCCCTCAATCTGTCCGTGTTGGACAACAAATCCACGGACCCCACCATTTCGTAAATTTTTATGGTTTTATCCGATGAGACCTCTAAAAATTCCTCATCTCCCTCTATTATGCTGTAAAGAGCTCCACTATAAAGACGGGCGGCTACTAATAAAACTTCCTCAGAATAGCCCAGGTCTTTTACCCACTCAGGTAAGAACTGAACAACTGTCTTCACGTCCCCACCAAAGGATAAAAGAGTTAGCACCTGACGAACCTGCCTGGCCTCTTTGACATAATTTCTGTCGGAAACAACTGAAAGCGGAGACTTTGCCACTCCCCAAATGTAGCTCCACCTTTTTTGAAACTCTTTTAACAACTCAATGGCCTGCAAACCAATTCTTGAGGAATGACTCTTTTCAATTTTCTTGGCCACTTTTATAGCCTTATCTAAAGAGGGCTTTGCTAACCCCCAACGACCATATTCCAATAAAAAATTATCTTTGGTCTCCAAGTCTTCAACAAGTTCTGCTGTTGAGTACCCCATAGATCTTGTTAATTTTCTAGATATAGTCATGGCATCAAAAAGGAACTCCTCGCTCCCCGGAAGCCCTCTCAGCTTCATGGCGATTTCCATTTTTACTTCAATTCTTTTATTGCGCTCTTTTTCATTTTCTTTTGCACGAGGATCTAAACCTGAACGAGACATCTCCTTATCAACTAGATGGGTCACCCTATCCGTTACTAACACCCTTTGCTCATGTGAGTAAGAATCTGCTCCACCTCGAATGTAATCGACAACGTTTCTCATGACTTCAGCGGTCACAAACCCGTTTACAGTTGAAGTTGGATCTGTCTTAAATTGATAGGCCTCCGCCTCAGTTTGCATACCCGACCAAACTGCCAATGCTGGAGCCACAATAACTAGCTGCACAGCTACAAGCATAGCATCGACAGTAATTCCCATAATAATGGCCCCAAGAAACCACGTTTTCCAATTCACAGCCAGGTTTTCCATTGTTCGCCTCATGAAACCAAAAGTCTTCATAAAACCTTTTCTCATAAGAGCATTTTGAGGTCCCATTTTTTTAGTGGCAAATCTATCACCCAAGAATTCCAACAGATTTACAGCTGACAATGGAATAGTTTTAGATAAGGCTGTTAAGACGTGAGCAAAAACGTCAAAGATTCCCTTCAACTCATTTTGACTTCGCTTAACCCCCCTAGACATAACCCCTTGAAATCCAGGTCTTTGCTCTGCAGGCGTTTCTCCGACTCTGTACTTTTCCTTAAACTTGTCTCTAAAAATAGAGTACTTTAGGGCTATTGAGGCAAAAAACGAACCTCCAATAATTTTTGCTAAAAAGTATATTCGCTCTAAGTCCTTGTCATCGATCACACTAATATAATCAGCTGAAAGATAGGCCATCCACCCCGTAATTCCAACCATGGCTGCTGTTTCTAGATGTTTAACAACTTTATTTTTGCCATTGCCATTCAGCACGTTGCTGCCGTTCCCATTACCATTTGATGCTGCTGAATCTGTCTCTGCAGCTTCAGCCTTGGAAATTAGAACTTCTTTAAGCTTGGCTAAAAATCTGGATCGCTCGCTATTATCCTTGGATAGTGCTGACCACATATTGCCTTTTGAATTGTCGAGATCAAAGCCCGTCAAGAAAGTTCCTAAACCCGCTGTTGCCCCCCTAGCAGGGAGGGCCCCCAAAATATCTACAAGTTGAACACTTTCTAATTCATTCCACTTACCAACCAAATTCACGAGTTTAGATAAAACATAGTTCATTTTGGCGTGCTTATAGTGATCACGAATATCATTTAAAGCTATAGGCAGTGGTATAGCATCGTTTTTATTGAAGAGAATAACGGAATCAATTGCCGTCCACTCAAAGGCCTCTAAGGCCCCCTGCCATCCACTTTCAGGGAGTGCAAAGTAATTAACTGGAACCCCGGCAAACTGTAATGGAGCCCCTTGATTAACCGTAGCTGCCATAGCGTACAGCTCAGATTTAGAGATATAAAAAAAGCCTTCGGAGGGTTCATCAGAGTCAGACAATGAACTAAATAAATTAGACCTTGTTGAAAGAGTAAAAATTAAAAACTCTGAACCATCGAGTATGGCATGAAGAGGTAAAGGCAACTCTAATTTCAAACCCGCTTCAACTAGAGCCAGTTGAGTCGTATCCCCAACAACCTGAGAAAACACTCCGCTGTCCATGGAGTGAACTGACTTTTCTTCATCTGAGAGTTGAGTCCATTTCTGACCACGAATAAAAAATGGATTCTCATCAACCAAGACCTCACTATGATGAAAGCCTGACCCATGACCCTCTGGCAACTCTGACCTTAAAAAAGCTTCCAAGAGTGGATTGTCAGAAAAAAGCGCATCCGAATATTCACGCAAGTGAGCTTGAGCTCTGTCTTTGCGGCTAATTGAGCTCTTGCTATGTGCATAACTATCAGCAGCTAAAGTCACCTCAGGGGACGTAAGGGCTACGCAAATAGCAATAACCACGTTCAATACACGGGAATAAATATTTTTACTGAGCATTTATTTACCTCGAATTGTCTTCTTCCTGATAAGATATCTTCTTGATGAAATCATCCTTATACTCTGTTTGTTCTTTTTTCACAATTTTTCACAGCAAACTTGAAAACATTTCTGTATTAATTAAATCTTTTACAAAAATTTAGTGAGTGTTTTCAATTGGTTACAAAACTAATTATCCAGCTATCCAAAAATGGAACCAATCTATCTCCGCAAGCCAAAGGGTTTGAGAAAAACTCGATGCCATTTACCCATAGTTTATCCATAATTTATCCATGGACTATTTATCCACGGATTTGATTTACTTAAGAATATTTCGAGACTTAGCTTCCACGTCTCCGTCAAGCATGAAAACTAACTTATCAACTAGTGGACTCGCTTGCCTGTAAACTGTCATAGATGGAGCCTCTTCTCCAGATTTAACCCGCGCTAAAGTTCCCTCTAACTGTCTTAGTATAAGAATTAAGGACTTACTTTCCTCGGTATTTAAATTTTCATAAGCCTCTGAAGCTCGACTTATTAAAGCATTGGCTTGACTTAAAAACGAGGGAAATCCTATTCGCAAAAAGTTCTCTTCAATAAGAGGTATGACTTTATCTTCTTCACTTAAATCGTAAGGAGACTCAAAATCTAAACCATGAACCCCGTGAACTCGAGCCTCCGCAACTAAAGCTTTCCAATCCTCATTCTTAAGTGGCACCCCCTTCATTGAGGCTGTAAACTCGGTAACCATTCCTGCATCCATAAATTTAGCACCAGCTAACAGCGCCCTCTCTCCTAAAGTTCCAATAGCCACTCTCGCCAGATCGATCTGCCCACCCCCAAAAACAATATCTGTTTCTTCACCCTTAGCACTAGCTCTCTCAAAAAAGCTCTTCACAGATTCATACTCACCACTCACGTATTTCATAGTTTTCGAGTCCCATACCAATTCTTCGCTAACTAACTCCCAACTCGCCTCTTTCAGCACATCCACTCGCAAACTAATTGGGTAAAAAACACTCTCTCCTTGAATAATTCCATTCTCTCGATTGACATAACCGAATGTTCCGGCCACGACTTGACCGTCAGGATTAATAATACCAACACTAAAAGCCCTTCCTCGATTAAACAATATTCTCCAAGACTCTAATTCCTCCTCTGTAAAACGAGATTTAAAATTAGGCCCATCTTTTCTGGGCATGGAAGCACACCTATCCATAATATAATTGAATTCGCTAATGTCCGTTTGATTGAAATTTATGGAAAAACCTTCCTTCATGATTTTTCGTCTTAAACGGCGCATGTTTTTTATAAATCCCGCATCCGCCCAATCTTTAAATTGTATAGCTCCATGCATACCATCATTCCATGAAGTCTGCATAAAAAAGTACCCAGCTTTGCCATCTTCTGTTTCTGGGCTATTTATAAAAAGCTCTAACTCAATAAATCTGGACTTAACTTCATCCGGGACAAGCTCAATTTGAAAGTTTTTATCATCAATAAATTTCGCAGCGTACAGTGGAGAGGATTCTATCGTTTCCAGAAATGACCTCGTGATTTCTTGAGAGTGTCCCATTTTTTCTTGAGACTTGAACATTCCCTCTAAATCACTTTGTTTCCAATCTGCAATTAAAACAAACGGCGCAGTAGAAACATTTAAACGCCCACTGTTTTCTGTTATCTGGGCTAAGATTTTTCTTCTAACTTCCAACTCGCCAAAAAACTTTTCGTTTCTTTGTATTCCATCAGCTTTATCTTTGGCCATACGGTCTAAAACTAACTGCCGATTCACAACATAAGTGGATTGAACCCATTGAAAATAACCTGCTCCCAAACCAGCATCTACACTCTCTGCAATTTCGGCAGGAGTTTTGGCGTCACTTCCAATAACAAATCCCCTAGGACCATAAGGTTGGTATTTAGACATTTTCTCTTGCAAACTCAAATGGCTGTCATTTTTAAGATCTTGACGGCCTTCCATCGATGATTGCACAGAGGACCGCGCAACCGAATCTGGATGCATAGACGACTCTACTGCCAAGCTCCTCTCACAATTGCTGACCTTTTTTGAAGCGTGTGAAGTTAAGCCCGCAAACAAGCCTGACCCAAGAGTTGTGCACAGAATTAACATTCTTGTAATTTTTTTAATACGCATGCTTACTTTCCCTCTTATGAGCTATAAAAACTCTTAACTCTGCAATCTCAAGACCACAAGGCAAAAATTCACTATCTATCTATTCTGAACATTTTCTATAACTTTTCTTTGGCAAGAAACGTATTCTCGCCATCTAAAATACAGGTCTAAAAAAAACTTATTTGCCACATAATAAAGTTTTAGTAATCAGACATCCCGGATGCCGCTCTATAATACTCTGGGTAGAAGGGATACCACTCCGGCCTGGCCATTTGGGTCTCGATAACAACCGGCTTCCAAACCTCTTCCCAATCTTTTATCGCATTTGCCAATGCTTGAGAAAGGGTTGAAACCTCATCGTCAGTCATTTCATTTAGCAATTCACTGAGCTTCTCTAAGCCAATATGGAGATAGTGACTAACATCAACTAGATTTTCTTTCTTTACTAGAGATTGTGGTTCTATCTTTGATATCAATAGTGAGTAATCGTGATGAACTTGTTTAAGTTCTGCCTCTAATGCAGACTCTTCTTGGCTTAAGTCAAACAGTTGCCTTTCCACTACACGTAACTTACCTTCAATAGATTGGCCTTCAATAGATTGGGAATCAAGAATGTCAGCTGACTCCCAATTTGCATCACCCAAAAGGGCGTAAAGATGGTCCTTGGCCTTTGAAAAATCTGGCACTCCGCTATTCGCATTAGGAGCTACTTGAAAAGCTCCTTCTCTCATTAAATTAAAAAATACTTTTAAAACATCATTTTTATCTGAGAAATAATGATCTCTTAGCACCTGAAACTGTTGAATTTTTTTAGCTATAGAAGAAGGTATTTCAAAAAAATCCTCCGAATAAAACTGACCTTGCTGTTCGAACTTATCCAGCAAGTAGTTATAAATTTCTTGACTTAATTCTGCCTCTAGATGTTTCCACTGAGCTAAAGAGTTTTCTCTTTTTGCAACGGCTTCTTTGAGATCATTAGGCCACCAAAATGGCATAACTCCATTTGGCCAGTCCTCAGGACCAACTGAAACTAAACTCTTCTTATACAAATCATCGAGCTTCCTCAGTAATTTATTTTTGTACTTGTGCAAGTCCTTTATATCATTTTCACTTAAAGTTCGCTCTCTTTTTTCTCTCAAAGAGGCCAACTGAGCTTCTATATCTAAAGCTCTTTCAACTAAAATTTTGATTTGTGAAAACTCTGAACCCTCACCTTGTGGAATGTAATAACTGTTGGTCATAGCCGCTATTTTACTGATTTCAGTCTCAACCTCTTCTAATGAAGAAAAACCGTGAGGTAAATTATTTTGACTATACTTTAGAAGCTCCCTCTCCAACTCCATCTGATAAACACGACCCAAGTCAGATTTAACCTCTTCAACCCGCCCAAGGAAGTTGTGAATCCTTTGTTTTCCTTGATCAGAATAATCTGTATTTAACTCCCATTCCGCATCTTTAATTGTCTTTACACCTAGTTCTGGATCTATTTCAGAGATTAATCTCAAAGTCACTTCTTGTGTTTCTCTATTAAACTCCTTTTTCAGCCCCTTAAGAGTCTGCAATACGCGATCTAGAATTTTATTGCTCTCTCGAACAAAGGCCTTAGGCGATTTAAAAAATGAACGAAGATTTTGAATTTCAGCCTCAACAAGACCTAAGGCCGACTCAGCTAAGGACTTTATTTGCCCCGGAGACAAATCATTGACTGAATTAGGATCAAAGCCAGAGAGCGCGTGAGAGCCACTTAACATAAGGCCCAAATTGTAGCGAATAATAACTTCAGAGTAGGCATTTGAAGGGTCTTGAATTTTCTCAACAGCACCTATTAAACCTTTGAATGCAATTTTTGCTTCATCCAACTCAAAAACTCTAAAACCAATATCCTCAATATGAGTGGGGCCCTGTAAAACTTCACCGGCCTTTAGATTCGCCTCTGTATGCTTGTAGAGCTTGATGTAGTCTGCATTCTCTCTCTCTAAAGCCTTTTGAATTTTAGCTCTGGTCGAGGGATCCTCTTCAAACACTCTAGATTTGTAGTAGTCAGAGTCAATTTTTTTAGCTCTTTCAACAAAACTTTGCAGCCTTGATCTGCGCTCCAATGATGGCGGCACCATTTGTAATTCTCGATAGGCTCCATCTACACGTCCTCTGATATTGTATTCCCTGCTAAGATCAATAATTTCTCGTTCTAAAGCTTGGTTATATAATTTTTTATTTTCCTCTTTAAGTCTATCTATGCCATCCAAATAGTGCCTTAACTCAGCATTTCTTTGACTCAGCTCAGCTCCCTTTTCTAATCTTTGTGTCACAGAAACTTTTCGATTATTAAAAAATTCTCGGGCAGGAAAAAAACTCATGTAGTAAACCAAAATACGATTAAGACTCGCCACTAAGTCTGTTCTAGATCTGGGGTCTGGCTGAATTTCTTGGATACTCTCTCCAATTTGTTGCTCAGCCATCTCCAACATCCCAGAGTAAACTATAGGATTACCTTCCGAATCTAGAGAATCAAAGGTTTGGTGCCCAACTTTTTGAGGTCCCTCTTCTTTTTTTATTGTAGGGTAGGTATCCATTAGCACAAAGTTTTCACCTAAAAATTTTTGCCATGGCTCAAATGCAAACTCTCTGCCCACATAAACCAGCCCATCGTATTTTCCTTGATATATCTTTATCTGAGGCAATTGTTTTCTCAATTCTTCATCTGGGATAGGTAAACTCAAATAAATCTGAGTTACAAGAGTTCTCCACGTAGCTGTTAAGCTCGACTTGCCATAACGCAAAATATTTTTCATGAACTCTAGATCTTTTTCAGCAACGGGATTAACACCAACTGGTCGATCTGCGAGAGTTCTAAATAACTCTTCCTCAATCTGCACCCTCTCCCTAGCTCCTCCATTGCCTGAAGTCACATCAACTGGAGGACTTAAAGGCATCAAACCCACAATCTGACCCAAAACGCTTTTGAATCTTCCATTTCTATGCTTCGGTAAATATTGAGTGTAAAAATACATCAGATCTTCCCCACCCCAACTGTGACCTGATAAAATAATCTTAACCTCAGGATGGACAGTCTTCTCAAGTATGCTGAGATTGTATTCTATTTTTTCATCATAACTCAGCAAGGGAACTCCCGGCCCTTTACCATGACCATGTTGATCAACAGCAAAAAGTGGAATCCCATATTTGACTAAAAATGCGGCCACCGAACTTGCGTTCATAGATTCGGCCATAGGAGTTCCTCCCCCGTGGCCATGATAAAACATCAATTTGTGGCCCTTAGATGGAGAAAAGAGGTAGGCATCTTCTAATTGATTTATTGAAAAAAGAATTGGCATATTGATGTAAGCCTGTGTCGTTAAAACCTTGCCGCTGTCTTGCGTAACTTCCAAATGTGCAGAAAATCCTGTTCCAGGTATAAATCTTGTCGCCACTGACGGGTGTTCTGCATTTGCACTTGGAGTTGCTAGGGCTTCAATTTTCAACCCTGGCTGTGTTCTCAGAAATTGTTTTAATGTTTTTGGTAGCTCCACACCTTTTCTCAAAATGGAACCATCTTCCTTTAAATCAACATGACCAGGATGAGGGGCCAATCGCAATTGCTCTTCAACTTCTTTTTGAGCCTTCGACATGTATACGGCGAGGTTTTCTATTTGCAAAGCTCGGTCACAATTTGGAACCGAGTTCGCTAGAGAAATTGTTGTGCTAAAAATAAAACATATCAGGAATAGGAAGGACTTTAGATTCATCTTCATTTTTACCTGTTGGGGGTGGGGGGGTTTTTGTTTTGCTCCACTTTTTTATTTCAGAACAAAACCAAAGGGTTATACCGACCCAGATTTCCATTTGCAATAAAAGTGTTTCCTCATTCCAATGTAATAATTTATCTGTTCTATAAACATTTTTTATATCTCTAACTGAATAACTAATTACCAATTAAAAAATTGCGAATATACAACTTGACGACTAAGTTGAAGAGTATCATCTTTCGTGGATGCACATTTAAAATATA
>CAZCYD010000031.1:0-33223 GCA_964502735.1 uncultured Pseudobdellovibrionaceae bacterium | reverse complement strand
TGAGGCCCTTTTTTATCTCCTAGACTTTCGTCTCCCACTGATTTTAGAAAGAACCGAATGCGCCTCATGCTCATACAGCCGCAGCCTTGAGGCTGCGGAACTGCGCGTGAGGCGCATTCACAAAATTTTAGACGATTATTTGGGGGAATTGGTATAAATATATTACTGGCTTGATATTGACGACATCGCTTTAAGAGTTCATAAGAGGATGATGAACGCTTGGCAACTTTCTCCGGATACAACAGCAATAATCATTAAGTTTTCAATTAGCAATCTGCAGACAAAACAAAGGCTCCACGATTTGGGCTTTCAGATTGGGGAGTCCATGACTTGTTTAAAATCCACTCCATTCGGTGGACCCAAAATTTATAAATGTGACTGGGGCATTTTTTCTATTGAGCGCGAGTTAGCAGAGGGTATTGAGGTCCAGCCATTATGAAGTCTGTAGCTATTATCGGAAAACCTAACTCTGGGAAAAGTTTGCTCTTTAATCGGATTACAGGTCTGTCTCAGAAGGTGGCAAATTTTCCAGGCGTTACTGTTGACGTTAAGAGTGGAAGTTTGGGAAATCTTCAAATTCTTGATCTTCCAGGAATTTACACCTTTCATGCCGTGTCCTCAGATGAGGATATCACGGTAGATATTTTCTCAAAAAATATTGAGTCCCCTGATGTTGTAGCGGTTATCTGTGTATTGGATGCTACAAAAATTCAGGCTTCCTTGAGGTTGGGGCTTGAAGTGCAAATGCGAGCAGCGAAAGTGGGAAAGCCCGTTTTATTTGTGCTCAATATGGTGGATATAATTTTAGAAAATAATTTAGAAATTAATGTGGATAAACTTAGCCGTGAGCTAGGAGCTCCCGTCGTGTCTGTTTCGGCAAAAACGAGCATGGGCATAGAAAATCTAAAAGAGCTTATTTTGAGTGCCGAGCAAATAACTCCTGTGTTGTACAAAAATATAGATTACGTTCAGAGAGCAAAAGAAATAAGCTCTGGGCTAGAGCTGAATGTGGATTTGTTATTTAAGACTCAAAATCGATTGGACAAACTCTTGTTGTCTAGTCGGCTGGGTTGGCTGTTTTTTACTTTGATAATGCTCGTCCTTTTTCAAGCTATTTTTTCTTGGGCGGCACCATTTATGGATTTAGTCGAAACAGTGATTTCTAAGACTGGAGAATTGGCTGTATCCACCATGGCCGCTGAGAGTTTAAGAGATTTTGTAAAGGACGCAATATTTGCGGGTTTAGGTTCTTTTCTCGTATTTGTCCCGCAAATCTTTTTTTTAACATTCATCATTGGACTACTTGAAGATAGTGGTTATTTAGCTAGAGCCGCTGTAATTTGCCATAGGCCATTAAAGTATTTTGGCTTATCGGGAAAGAGTTTTGTCGCCTTACTTTCCGGTCATGCTTGTGCTATTCCTGCAATTTATGCCTCGCGAACCATAGAGTCTCCGAAGAGTCGATTTTTAACAATGCTAATTATTCCACTTATGGGCTGTTCAGCTAGATTACCTGTCTACACATTGTTAATAAGTGCCTTTATTCCCCCTTTAACTATCTGGGGAGGAATTTTTGGGCTGCAGGGGCTTACATTTTTTACCATGTACTTGCTAGGTCTAGTGGTCGGACTTTTTGTGGCTTGGGTTTTATCTAAGGTAATGAACCAAAAACAAAGTGACACACCATTTATTCTAGAACTTCCCCCATATCGGATGCCCCACTGGCTTCCTTTGATTCGGCGATCATTTCAAAGCTGTGTGCATTTTGTAACTAAGGCCGGGTTTATTATATTTACAGTAACTGTCGGAGTGTGGATATTGGGTTATTTTCCCGGAGGATCTGGTGAATTGGAATCTTCATGGTTAGCAGGTCTGGGAAGGTTAATAGAACCCCTAACTGAATCGTTAGGTTTAGATTGGAAGTATGGGGTTGCCATTTTAAGCTCCTTTTTAGCGAGAGAGGTTTTTGTTGGAACCTTAGGAGCACTAATGGGCATCGAAGATACTGAAAGTCATGCTGTGGGTCTTATTGAAAAGATTCAATTGTCGGGGCTCTCAATGGGATCTGGATTTGCTCTTTTAGTTTTTTATGCCGTAGCTATGCAATGTGTTTCGACTTTAGCTATCTTGAGAAAAGAATTAAACAGTTGGAGAATTCCAGTATTTTTATTCTTGGGGTATGGTTTTATTGCATATACACTTGCGTGGCTTGTGTATAGAACTTTACAATAAAGCCGGATGACAGCTTTTGCATTGTTTTTAGTTTTTGTTACTGGATTAACTGGCCTTATATATCAGGTTGTATGGCAAAGATATCTCAGTAGCTACCTAGGTGGACATTCTCTGGCGACGAGCTTAGTACTTGCTGTTTTTTTTGCCAGCATGGCAACAGGCTATTACATAATTGGAAAAAATCAAAACAAGTTGAGTAAGAATAAGCTTTTACTTTATGGTCTTATTGAAGGGCTTATAGGTATTTATGCTGTGCTTTCCCCCTCTTATTTTCATAACTTAACAAAGCAGTTTTCTTTTTATTCCAATCATTCAATTTTAAGCATCGTTTATTCGTTAACACTTGCCTTTTTGTTTATTGGGCTTCCTTCATTTCTTATGGGGGGAACAATTCCTGTCATCACCCAAGGCCTGACCAAAAGGTTTGAACAAAGCCAACAGATCCATGCTTGGGTCTATTCATTAAATACCTTTGGTGCATTTTGCGGAGCTCTACTCTCTGGTTTTATTATGATAGAGCACTTAGGACTAGGTATGAGTTTACTCCTTACCGGGTTTGTAAATATATTTGTTTTACTTTGTTGTTATTTAATTTTTAAATACAGCCCCTATTCCTTTAGTGGAATTCTACAATCCTCGCTAAAGGGGGAAGAAATAGACAAAGCCGAGTCCGGTGACTTTTATAAGGTTGGACTTTATGTGATTTCATTTTTGTCGGGATTTTATGTCTTTGCCTTAGAAGTTTTGATTATTAGAATGTTTTCTTTATCGGTAGGTTCGACGTTCTATAGTTACTCTCTGATTGTTGCGGCCTTTATTTTTTCAATCGCAATAGGTAGCTTTTGCGTGAGTCTTTTGCAGAATATAAAAAGCTGGATGCCGATTGCTGTTGTTATGTTTGTTTTGCAACTTGGATTAATCGGATTGTATTTTCAGATCCTAGAGTGGCCATTTTTATTTTCATACTTTCAAAGTTATTTAGACTCTACAGGTGGTGGGTTTTACCATTATTGGGCCGGTGTGTTTTTGATTATGTCAACACTTCTAGTTTTACCAGTTGGACTTATGGGAGCAAATCTCCCTTTACTGTTTTCATATTTAAAGAGCCATAGGCAGAGTTTAGCGAGCACTATTGGGCGGCTTTACGCATGGAATGCCTGGGGTTCTTTTTTTGGAGCTGTAGTAGGAGGGTACTACATATATAATTTTTTGAATATGCATCAAGTTTTCAAATTCATTTACTTACTTGTAATGATTTCTGCTGTCGTGCTATTTTGTCTTTTTAAGGGGTCAAAAAAATCACAGAACATCAGTTCTCTTCTCATGTCGTCATACTTGGTTTTAATTTTGTGCTCAGGTTTTTTCTTTTTATGGTTTAGCCCCGGATGGTCCATCGAGAGATTTAGCCCCGGTAGTTATTTGATGCGTGTTCCGCTGGAGCAAATTTCCACGCGTTTTAAATACAATGAACTAAGAAAAAAAATGTTTTCTGATAGAAAGAGCGTGTTTGAACACACGGATCCAAGCACTTGGGTGAATGTGTCTCAGAGCGTGAAAGATCAGGGCAATAAAAAAGATTTGACTCTTTTTATCAATGGAAAACCAGATGCCTCTACAACCATAGACTCTCACATCAGGGCTTTGAATGCATTGATTCCACTCTCTGTGGCAAATGAAATAGAAAACATATTTATTATTGGATTAGGCGGAGGATTGAGTACAGGTATTTCAACAAAATTTCCAGAAGTTAAGAAAGTCAATGTTGCAGAGTTGTCTGATGGAGTGATTAAGGCTTTGCCCTATTTTAATAAGGCCAATTTTAATTTAAATGAAAGACTGCACAAGGTTAAAGTCGATCAAGTGGATGCCCTAAGGAAGTTGCGTGCTGATCAGGGGCAATATGATATCATCTTAAGCGAGCCCAGTAGTTTGTGGGTTAGCGGGGTAGAGTCGCTTTATACATTAGAATTTCTAGAGGAAGCAAAAAAGAAGTTAAAAGCTAATGGAATTTACTCGCAGTGGTTTCCTTTATTTGAAATTGATGGAGAGGCTTTGTTTTCGATATTAGATAACTTTAACAAAACATTTAATTGGGTGACAATATGGGCAACAGATCCCTTTGTGCTTAATATTTTAGCTTCTAATCAGCCACTTAATATCAATGAAAAAAATCTTGTTGAGAGATTCAAATTTAATAAAGAAATCTATCAATCATACGGAATGAATGAGGCTCATTCTATATTGGGGCTGCAAAAGTTGACAGCAGAACAGAGTCGTTATCTTTCAAATTATAGTCGATTTCCGCACACGATAAATTATCCAACTTTGGAGTTTGCTGCAGTTAAAGCAAGATATTACAATCAATCTGTGGATTTGCGTAAGCTTTTATCTTTGTTTAAATAAGAAAATTAATTTTTCAGATATTGATGTGACATCAAGAACTCATGTTCGTGTTCCAAATTTCGATTGCCCTGAATTTTGAGTGTTTAGATTTCAAGTGTCCAGTTTGGAAAGGCAATCATCTTTTCTTCTGAGTTTACAATTTTATAAAATATGAGATTTCTCAAAACCAGCTTTATATAACTTTTAGTTTCTTCATAGGGTATGTCTTCAATAAACTCAATGGCATCGCCTCTAAATCGAGTTTGGAGCCATCCATTGATGGCCCGTTCATTGGCATTGTAGGAAGCTGTGGCAAGTATAAATTTTCCTTCGTACTTGTCCCACAATTTTTTTAAATAAGCGGCCCCAAGAGCAATACTTGTTTTAGGGTTGTACAGGTCTTCATCTTTAAAAAAATCAATGTTGTTTTCTTGTGCAGATTTTTTTGCAACGGATGGCAAGAGTTGCATCAGCCCAAGTGCGTCCATATGGCTTCGAGCTTTAGGGTTAAAGGCTGATTCTTGTCGCATAATGGAGTATATGTATTCAATACTGACTCCAAATTTTTTTGAATATTCATTTACGTAATTAAAATAAGGCGTTGGAAATATGAGTTCGGAGTTTTTTGCAAGAATGAGTTTTCTCATCTCTGCGGATATTTTTCCTAACTGACTAAATAGGTTTAAATAGTTCCCTGACTTTGCATAGTAATGAAATATTGCAACCCATTCGTTTGGGGTGGTGTCCTTATAGTTTTGCATAACTTTAGCTGAATGATGTAAATACTTTTCTGTAAGGCCAACTTCTCCTGTTGAAATCAGCCATTCCAAGTAGTTAACATTCAGATATTTACTTAAAAGTTGTTTTTCTTTAAAATTTTTAAGATCGTTAGAAGCCATAATACGGTTTTCGTTGGGCAGAGATAGTACATCTTGAAGTTCTCGTTGAGCTAATAAGCCATAGTACCCAAGAGGGTCATCAGTTTTTAAATCAATAAACAGATCCTTCGCTTCAGAGTTTTGGCCAATGTTTTGGAGAGTCCTTGCTAGCCAGTACTTATATTTATTTTGATTTTCTGTTTTCTCTTCATTTACGAGCTGGTAGAATGAAGAAACGGCTTGGTCGTAAAGCTTTAGTTTTTGTTGATTCCAAGCCAGTGCCCACAAAACTTTTTCCTTAATATCTGTTTTAGGGTTTTCTGATAGAGATTTTTTAAACCAGTTTATAGCTTGCTCAAACTCTTGTTTTTCTTCGCTCATTCTTCCGCGTATCCAATAGATTTCACTGAGTGAGTATTTTTTTCGCAGTAGTTTTTCTGCAATTGATAAAGTCTTGTTAGCGAGAGCCACCTTTCCTTCTGTCCAATTGGCTCTGGCTAGAGTTAGATAATTTTTGTTAAGTTGTTGAGCCATCGATTTGCTAGAGGGGTTTTTTAGATATTGAACTCTTGTGTGTCTAGCTAGATTTTCGTACGCATCTATGTGTTCCTGCTTTTTTCCCATCACTTTGTAAGTCTTAGCCAATCCTTTTAAAGCTAATGATTTTTCTTTTGCTGAGAGGTGTTTCTTATTAAGAACTTTTTTGTAGTAAACTATAGATTCTGTAAAGAGCCTATTGGCTCTTAAATCGTTGGCGATTTTTAGATACTGATTGGGTTTTGGATTTTTGATATATCTTGGCGAGAGTTTTTCAATTCTTTGGATTAATTCTTCGGTTTTTTGTGGGAAATTTTCTTGAGCAATTTTGAGCGCCTTTTGGGTGTATTCAACTTTTATTTTTTGCTCACTTGGAAGTTTTGATTTTTCAAGATAAAGCTCCATCTGATCCTGTGGACTCTTCTGTTTCTCAGCTAGAGTTATAGCCGTATCTAAATAGACTTCTTTTAGCCAAGGAAAATCTTCTATGTTGAGTTGAGTTCTGAGTGTTTCCAGGGAGTTGGGTCTGTTTTCGCAATATTTGAACTTGTAAAGCAAAGACTCTGTTTTGAGTGGAAAAACCTCATTTTCGGCAAGTTCTGCAATTATTGGGCAAGATGTTGCTGGCGACTCCTCAAGTTTTAGTTTTGCGAATTGAAACTTTGCCCAAAGTTTTTCGTTCTGTTGTTTGCTATTGGCAATTAAGTCTTCAAGGTGCTTTAACAAAGTTAGTTTGTCTTGATTTTCATCGAGAAGTAAGTCGGGGGGAGGTAATTTTAGACTGGTAAACTGAGCATTTTTAAGGGGTGTTGAGCATCCCCAGATAAACATTGCAATCATCCATGTCATACTTTTTGGCCACATAATATAGATTCTAACATCCGCTCATTTTCTAGCAATGGACTAAGGTTTAACTTTTAATGAAGATAGATTTTTTAATTTTGTGAGGAGGATTTAATTTTTTGTGCTAAGTTCTTTTGAGCTAAAATAGTGAGGCTCACTCCAGTTACGACTAATCCAGCACCTGCGTAACTCATAAAATTCAACAGCTCATAGGGTATAAATAGCAAATTCCATTGATTGAGCATCTGTATTAAAAATATAGTTAATAGCGGGTTTAGAGTTATAATTAAGCTCACGTGTGAAGCAGGAGCTCGCTTTAAGGCTTCCCCCAGTGATCCATAGGCCAGCCAGCTGTTAAACCCCAGTAAAATTACGAGGAGCCACTGTAAAAAGGTGAGGCTTTGCAAGTTTTTGAAATTAGCAATTGGAAGAAGCACGACGCTTGAGACGAGGAAAACAAGAAACAGTATTTTTTGTGGATTAAACTGATATGAGTAGTGTTTTTGTATGACTGTATAGAAGGCCCAGGTTATGGCGGCTCCAATTATCCATAAATTACCTTGTAGGTACTGGTCCTGTTTGCTCCAGGATATTAGGAGTTGGTCTTGATAAAAAAAGAGAAAACCAAAAGTCGCCATTATAAAACCCGTGATTTGAGTTTTATTAGGACGTTCCTTAAAAAAGAAAACGCCAAAAATGGCTAGCATTAAAGGGCCAGTTTGGATCATGATTTGCGCATTGGATGCTGTTGTGAGTTCAATACAGTTCATGTAGCCATAGAAATTAAAAGCTAGGGCTAGGGCTGCCAAATAAATTAGGGGAGGAGCTTTAACGAGAAAGAGCAAATCAAGTTGTTTTTTTTTAGCTAAGAAGAAGCCTAAAATACCACTGGCAATGGCCATTCTGATCCAGACGACGCTAGCCGTATCAACAAAGTTTAAAGAGTACTTAAGCAGAATAGCCAAAACCGCCCAGCAGAGGGCGGTTATGACGGCAAATAAAATACCTTTTCTGTATTCAGGGTACTCTGAGCTTACCAATCGTATTACATCGCAAGAGACTTGAGCTTATGAATTCTAGCCTCTAATGGGGGATGAGTTGAAAAGTACTCCATAAAAGAGCCAGATCTTTTGTTGGAAATCTTAAAAGACGCAACAGCCTGATGTTCAACATCAATACGGTCCTGGTTACTAGCTAACCTTTCCAAAGCTGCAATCATATTTTGACGCCCCCCAATTCTTGCTCCACCTAAATCAGCACGATACTCTCTCCATCTGGAAAATGCGCTTACGACAAGTGAGCCCAACAAGCTTAAGGCAATTTGTAAAACAATGACCAGAGCGAGGTGAACCATGGGGCGAGCCTTCTCGTCCATTTGTCCCGAGATAGCACCTGCTGCCAAACGAGCAATAACCATGACTAGCGTGTTTATAACGCCTTGCAAGAGAGTCATTGTCACCATATCACCATTGGCGATGTGGGCCACTTCATGAGCTAAAACACCTTTAACTTCGTTCGAGTTCATTCTTTGGAGGAGTCCAGTGGAGACCGCCACAAGAGAGTTGCTGCGAGTTGGGCCCGTCGCAAAGGCATTCACTTCTGGACTGTCATAAACTCCAACTTCAGGCATTTTGCTGAGGCCGGCACTTGCGGCTAAGTTGTGGACCTCTCTAACTAATTCTCTTAGGCGAGGGTCAGAGACGTTTTGATCAACGATTCGCACGCCCATTGTCATTTTAGCTAGAAATTTTGACATGAATAGAGATATAAAGGCACCCCCCATACCAAAGGCTCCGCAAAACAGAATTAAACCGAGCTGAGAAGAGGGATCCAACTGTATGCCGAAAAATGCACTGATCAAGTTCAGCGTGATAGTTATGGTTGTCATAACCAATATGTTAACCAGAATAAAGAAAGTAACTCTTTTTAAAATTGCCATACAAACCTCCAAATTTGCTTTCGACTTTTTTGTCTGACCTTTTTGTCTAGTTCCTGCTTGCAATTCCGCTGTCAGTTTTAATTTCCGACGTTTATTTCCAACCTGAGTCTTAGATCTTAGATTTAGATTTTAAATCTAAGATCTGATACCTAAACCCAAAACCTCACTTCGAAACCCTAGTTCTAGACTAGCCCTAGACCCTGGCTCTAAACCCAGTTTTTGAACCTCAGGTCCTAATATAAGTTCCCGATATAAGTTCCCGACTAAGGTTAAGAATTTTCAGTAGTCGTCAAACTTCCCTAAAGATAGGTTCATTTTTATTTTTGTCAATATAAACTGGTATTGTAATAACAGGATATGTATAAAACCCAATTGGCGTAAGAATAAGCATATTTTTGTGCGACAATTTTAGTAGGGAATTACAGTTTGAGGGGTATTTTTATGGTTGCATTTTTTCATGTGGTGTCTTTTTTTGTTTTTGGAATTGTTGGTCTTGTCGCTTACTTCTGGCCGCCTATTCTAGGCACTCTGGTTGTTTTTGTTCCGCTTTACATTATGGGACTTGTCGATTCCTTGCAAACTCGGCAGGCGGTTAGGAGAAATTTCCCTGTAATAGGCAATTTAAGATATTTTTTTGAATTTATTCGTCCTGAATTGCAGCAGTACTTTGTAGAGTCTAACCACAGCGGCCGACCAATTCCACGAGAATTCAGATCTATAGTGTACCAAAGGGCTAAGGGAGAATTGCAGTCATTACCTTTCGGCACACAAAGAGATGTGAGTGCAGAGGGGCACGAGTGGGTTCATCATTCTATGGACCCACAAGAGGTCAGCATCGAAGACTTAAGAGTTGTTATCGGAGGCAGTGAGTGCACCCGGCCTTACAGCGCAAGTATTTTTAATATATCTGCGATGAGTTATGGGTCTTTAAGTAAAAATGCTGTGATGGCCCTAAACAAGGGGGCAATGGAAGGGGGATTCTATCACAATACAGGGGAAGGGGGGATCAGCGATTATCACAAGATGGGTGGAGATCTCGTTTGGCAAATTGGAACAGGGTATTTTGGCTGCCGCACACTTGATGGTTATTTTTGTGAGAAGTCGTTTGAGGAAAAGGCCAGGCAAGATTTTGTGAAAATGATAGAAATTAAAATCTCTCAGGGTGCCAAGCCAGGCAAAGGTGGCCTTTTGCCTGGTGAAAAAGTAACTCAAGAGATCGCGGATATTAGAGGCGTTGAGCTGGGAAAGGACGTGGTTTCTCCCAATAAACATACAGCTTTTTCTAGCCCTTCTGAGTTGCTGGCGTTTATAAAAAAATTAAGAACATTGAGCGGGGGTAAACCCGTGGGTTTTAAATTGTGCGTAGGTAAAAAATCAGAGTTTTTTGCTATATGCAAGGCGATGGTGCGAGAAAGAGTGTACCCAGATTTTATCACTGTGGACGGATCAGAGGGGGGTACTGGAGCTGCGCCACTGGAATTTTCAAATTCTGTTGGGCTTCCTCTGGAAGAGGGATTAGCCTTTGTCGTGGACTGTTTGCAGGGATTTGGCTTGAGAGAGCAAATTCGGGTTATTGCTTCGGGTAAAGTGTTTACCTCTTTTCATCTTTTGTCCAAGTTAGCTCTCGGGGCTGATATTGTAAATTCGGCTAGGGGAATGATGTTGGCCTTGGGCTGTATACAAGCCCTCAAGTGCAACTCCAATCATTGTCCAGTGGGGGTTGCCACAACAGATCCACATTTGGTTAGAGGTTTGGATGTGCAGGATAAGTATCTCAGGGTAGCTAGGTTTCAGCAACAAACGGTTAAGGCCCTTTCTGATATTTTAGGAGCAATGGGGTATTCGAGGACAAGTGAGCTGCGGAGATCAGATGTCTTTAGACGCTTTGCCGGCGGAAAAATTAACAATTATGAGGAGCTTTATCCGGACGTGGCGCGCGGGTCTTATTTGGTGGATGAAGCCCTTCCTATGTTACCTATGGATGTTTTGGCGGCATATAAAGAAGCTTCGCCGGATACGTTTTCTCGAGTTCGCACGAGATCAGAAATGGCACAGCTAAAAACCAAAACTTCTTGATCGCGATTGGACCACGGGTTCAGATTTAGAATTTAGACTCAAAATTTGGGCTTAGGAAAAATCAAATTTAATTTTGTTGTCGTGAATGCTTACCGAGGCATTGCCACCACCTTGTAGAGCTCCAAATAAGATGTCTTCAACCAAAGGCTTCTTGATATGTTCATCGACGGTGCGAGCAAATGGTCTGGCCCCATAAGCGGGGTCATAGCCCTTTTCGAAGAGCCATTGAAGCACTTCGGAAGATACTGAAAGGTGAATTTTCTTGGCCTCAAGTTGGGCTTGAAGTTCTTTAACAAACTTCTCAATAACACAGATCAAACGCTCTTTATCGAGTTCTTTAAATTCGATAATGGAATCGAGACGATTTAAAAACTCAGGAGAAAAACTTTTCTTTATAGCTTCCATGGACTTACTGGAGCTTGAGTGGCTCTGAATTCCAATAGCCGCGCGTGAGGCCTCGTAAGCCCCTGTGTTGCTAGTCATGATAAGGATGACATTAGAAAAGTCCACGGTTCGACCAGTTGTGTCTGTCAGACGTCCGCTATCCATGACCTGAAGGAGTATATTTAGTAAGTCTTGATGAGCCTTTTCAATTTCGTCGAGCAGCAGGACGGAATGAGGGTTTTTACTTATGGCATCGGTAAGCATCCCACCCTCATCAAAGCCAACGTATCCAGGGGGAGCTCCGACAAGTCTAGAAACAGAGTGCTTTTCCATGTACTCACTCATATCAAATCGCAGAAATTTTATATTAAGTATACTTGCCAGCTGTTTGGCAACCTCTGTCTTCCCAACCCCCGTGGGGCCGGCAAATAGAAAACTCCCAACAGGCTTTTGCTCTCTTCCTAGGCCCGCCCGTGAAAGTTTTATGGCCACTGAGAGTTTTTCGATGGCAGAGTCTTGTCCAAAAATTACGGACCGCAAGTCTTCTTGCAGACTTCTTAATTTGTCTTTATCGGAAGCGCTAATGGATTTGGCGGGTATTTGTGCCATTGCGGCAATAACTTGTTCAACATCTTTTACTGAGATTTGTTTTTTATTTTTTTTAATTTTTGCCTTAGCTCCGACCTCATCAAGAACGTCTATGGCCTTATCTGGAAGTTGTCTGCCGTGTAAATGTTTAGCCGCCAGTTCGGCCATCGCAACAATAGCGGTCTTAGAGTATTTAACTTGGTGGAACTCTTCATATCTTTTTTGTAGACCAATCAGAATTTCAACAGTTTCTTCAATTGTAGGCTCAACAACATCAATTTTCTGAAAACGTCTAGCTAGGGCCCTGTCTTTTTCAAAATAATTTTTAAATTCTTTATAAGTTGTGGACCCAATACAGCTAATAGAGCCATCAGCCAGAGCCGGCTTGAGGAGGTTGGAGGCGTCCATGGCCCCACCGGTTGTTCCTCCCGCTCCGACTAGAGTGTGAATTTCGTCTATGAATAAAATGGGATGTTCTTTTTCTTTAAGAGACTGGATGACGGACTTCAGTCTTTGCTCAAAGTCTCCACGGTACTTTGTTCCTGCGATGAGAGATCCCAAATCCAATGAGTAAACTATGGAGTTTAACAAATTGTCTGGTACTTGCTTGTTAACTATGCGCTGGGCAATTCCATCGGCTAGAGCGGTCTTTCCGACTCCGGCCTCTCCCACAAATAGAGGGTTGTTTTTTGTGCGACGAGATAAAACTTGTACGGCTCGTTCGATAACGTCGTCTCGTCCAACGAGGGGGTCTAATAGACCTTTTACTGCTCGTTCGTTTAAATTGACAGAAAAGGCTTCTAATGGATCTTCTTTAATAGGTTGAGACTCCTCCTCTGCGGGCAGACCGTCAATAGAAAGCTTTCGTGAAACAGGGCTGTTGGTTTGATGGCCTCCGTGAGAGAGGTAGTTGATCACGTCAAATTGTGTAAGTCCTTGTTGTTCTAAAAAAAATACGGCGTGAGATTCTTTTTCATCCAACATGGAAACGAGAAGTGAACCTGTAGTCACTTTAGCTCGGCCCGAACTTTGGACTTGAATGGCCGCTCTTTGCAAAATTCTATGAAAGGCAATAGTGAGTTCGGGTTTCCACTTGTTTTCCTTGTCAGGAAAAAAATTGTCCATTCGAGGAACCTGCTTTTTTAAGAACTCTGATAGTTGTTGACGCAGCTTTTCTGTATCCACATGAAGGGCTCTTAATATAGTTTTAGCCTCTTCGTTTTCGAGGAGTGCTAACAGTACATGTTCTAGGCTTACAAATTCATGCAAAGAGGATGCGGCCATGTCTATAGCCCTGCTAAGACTTGTTTCAAGCTTGGGGTCAAGCATCGCTGTCCTCCTTGTGGTGGGTTTCTTTTTCTAAAATGCACTTTAAGGGGTGCTTGTGTTTGCGAGAGTAATCATTGACCTGAAAAACTTTTGTTTCTGCAATTTCATAAGTGAAAACTCCTGCAACTCCTGAACCCTGGTTGTGAACTTGCAGCATAATCTCAGTGGCTTGTTCCTCGTTCTTACGGAAGAATTTCTTTAAAATATGAACGACGAAGTCCATAGGAGAATAGTCGTCATTGAGAAGAATAACCTTGTAGAGCGGAGGACGCCGACTTCGAGTTTCGGGCCGCGTCAACGTCTGTACTTGTCCACCGTCTTCGGTATCCATCTTTTGGTGACTCATTAAGATTAAGCTTGTTTTCATGATTCTATTTTAATCCTAAATACTCAATTTACCTAAAAAATATTCGTATTTTTGGGTAAACCATCACTTTGTCAGTGTGGGTGTTCAGTTTTAAAGATGGTTTTAAACCTGGCTTTGTCAAATTAATAGGGTTTAGAAGTCAATTTTGACTAGATTCCAGTTGGGATAAGATTCCAGCAATAAATTTAATTTGGGTATTTTAGTTGAGAGAAATTGGATCTTAAAAACTCAGGCAAATTTCTTAATAACAAAACCTTAACCGTAACATAATGATTCGTTTAAAGATGAGATGTTAAAAGGTCAATTTAAGGCTTTAGTGAGAATTCTAAAAGAAGGCTTTCCAAGTGTCGATTAATGTGTACAATCTTAGGAGTGTACAATTAAAAATGATTTTAGGGGGACGTCTTATGACCAAATTAAATAATCGTGGTTTTTCGTTAATAGAATTGATGATTGTGGTGGCCATCATCGGAATTCTTTCAGCCATTGCCATTCCAAACTTCCAGAGCTTTCAGATGAAGACTCGTCAGTCTGAAGCCAAAAATGCTTTGGCAGCCATTTATCAGGCTGAGAAGGCCTTTCACCAAGAGTGGGCTCAGTACTTTGCCGACTTTAGAGATATCGGTTATGCACCTGAGGGCGTTATGCGCTACTCTGTAACAACATCTTCAGATGCGGCGAGACTTTCACCAACAGCTATCTCTGGTTACATGGGACCTTCCGGCCCTGTAAACGCTCCAACCTTTTTCAACACCAACCTCTACTGTGATGATGCTACTGTAACTAACTTTAGTGTTTGCAATACGGACCCTGACTATGCTGATGCGACCACTATGGCTGCAGCAATTGCTAACGCAGACTCTCTAAATATTAACAGTTTCCGTGCAGCCGCAGCTAGTGACCTTGATAGGGATAGAGCAGATGGTGGTTCAATTGACTCTTGGACAATGGATCACACAAAGAAACTTATCAATGTCATTAATGACGTTGCGCAAGATTAATTGCATTTAAATTTTTGGTGCTAAGCACTTAAAAAGCAGCTTTTTATAGCTGCTTTTTTTTTTGATTTCAATATAAGCTTGTTGGAAATGAATCTGAAAAAAATGACTCAAACTTGGAGTCAACTATTTAATTCTAGTTTCCTTAGCATAGTTTTATTATCCCAAATCGTGTTAATAATCTATCACTCTGTTCACACAATTTATGGATATGATTTTTTTTGGCATCTACGAATTGGGTTAGATCTCTTGGAAAAATCATGGTGGCCAAGTGTAGACAGGTACAGCATTGATCACTATGGGCAGGCCTATAACTATCCTATGCCTGTACCATTTCAGTTTTTAATTGCAATCATTTATAAACTCACGAGCCTAGAGTTCACAGTGGCAAGCACGCTCACTTTTTTTGGTGTTATTCCCCTTGTTCTCGTTAAAAAACTTTACGGTGAAAGTATAAAGGAAACCTACTTCCTCGGCAGTGCCTTTATTTTAATGACATCAGCTTTTCTTCTTAGGGCCTTGCCGCGCCCAGAAGTTGTTTCTTATCTCTATTTGGTTATAGAGCTTTTTCTTATCCACAAAATATTAGTTTCAACAGAATTAAAGTCCTCAAAGACTTATTGGTTGTTGGGGCTTGTTTTTGTTCAATGGATTTGGGTAAATACTCATTTTTCTTCAGTTATTGGTTACGTTGTTTTGTTTGGTGTATTTTCTGAACTGATAATATCCTCCGTTGTAAAAAAGGATTTTAAAAAAATTCTTAATTATTGTGGATTTGGTTTGTTGGCCTTGCTGTCGGGTTTTCTAACATCAGGCTTTCATCACCC
Organism: uncultured Pseudobdellovibrionaceae bacterium; assembly: GCA_964502735.1. GTDB lineage: Bacteria > Bdellovibrionota > Bdellovibrionia > Bdellovibrionales > UBA1609 > JACKAN01. The sequence goes on along the minus strand of CAZCYD010000031.1, from coordinate 17,843 downwards.
AGTTCTAGCGGCCCTGAGCTTTTCAAGTGAATGGAAGCATATGGTTGGCGAATATTTTCAGCCTAAAATGTACGGGGAGGAGCATTACTTTTCTTTTGTTCTTAGTTTAGTAAGCTTGGTTATTTTTATAAAAAATAAAAATATTGCATATGCTATAACTAATATTGTTTTATTAGTTCAAGCTGTCCAGGTGCCCAAATTATTTTCCGTACAGATTTTTGTTAACACAGTTTGTTTGTTAAATTACTTCTCTATTTCTTCTTTGAGAATTTCTAGGAAGTTGGCTCTAGTCATCTTTATTTCGGTTCTGGGGTGGCAAGTCTCTTTGATTTCTAGAAGTCTTAATAAGACGTTTTGGTCGGGGGATTATAAAATGGCTTTACCCTTTGATCTATCGAACTATTTTATTGACTCAAATTTAAAGCCTGGAAATGTTTTTAATGACTACGAACATGGTGGCTACCTAATGTTTAGGTTGGCAGATAAGTTAAAAATTTTTATTGATGGCAGAACGAATATTCTTTACCCTCCTCAGCAAATGAAGTTGGAAACTTATTCTAAAATCCATCCACGTATGATGTATGAGTTGGTAGATGAGAAGAAAATTGATTATTTAATAACTTCTCTTCGAAAGTCTGACAATGCTTTTGAAATGGGTTTGCGCATAGGGCTGTTTAATCTAGAGTATGCAGACAAGTTTCATGTTCTGCTAAAAAAAGGGGATAAAAAATATCCTAAGGCAGAAATGTTATTTGTGTATCCCAGATGTTTGTCTGAAAGGGATGTTGAAGCTATTGATGTGGAAATGGAGACTTTGACTGCAAAGCTGCCAAAATCTTCGACGCCATTAAGATTGCTAAGTCTGGCAAAAAATTATCTTGTAGCTGAAGATAAAGAAGTTTTTTTGTTAAAATCTAAGTTGCCTTCCGAGGCTAATGCCTATGATTTGCGCTTGTTGGCAGTGCTGAATTATAACCATGGCAAGTGGTTTAATTCTTTGATGTATTTAGACTGGATAGATAAAAATTTTGAACTTTCAAGAAGAGATAAGCTGTTAATATTAAAAATTCTAGCAGAAGTGAAGGTAGCAGGAGGTCATGACAGTGCTTTAAAGTACATTGAGTATTTGGGAGCTTATCATCAGTATTTAAATGATATAGATTTTTTGATTTATTTAGAGTTGCTTGATTTCTTTAAAAATCAATTTGAAAGGCAAGTTGCAAATATATTGGCAAAACCAAAACTAGATAGGCGTCGAGCTGCCTTGAGAGATCTGAAATATACGAGTGATGATTTGTACAAAGAAAATTGTTTAGGGACTTCAGAATTAAAATGGAAGAATAATGAAAAATAAAAAAAAGGTTTTGGTCACAGGCGTGGGTGGTAATGTCGGTCAGGGAGTGATAATGAATTTGAGATCACGCTTTTCTGATATAGATATCTATGGAACAGATGTAAATAAAATTTCTGCTGGACTCTTTTTTTGCGACTATTCTTTGCAAGTCCCTTTGGCTAGGGATGCAGACTATATGTCCTTTATGCTTAATTATGTTAAAAATGAAAAAATTGACCTCATTATACCGACTACAGATGATGAGGTGTTGGCCTTTTCAAAATCTGAGGGAAAAGAAATTGCCCTCACTTCGCCTTACGACTCCTGTAAGGTATTTCATGATAAGTGGGAGAATTTTTTAGCCTTTAAAAAGATGGAAATACCATTTGCCAAGAGTTTGCTGCCCAGTCAGTGGAATGGCGATTTTGAGAGTTATATTGTAAAGCCTAGAGACGGGCGAGGGAGTCGAGACATTTTTGCATCCCCTCAAAATGTAAATGCTTTCAGTGATGAGTTTCTGGTTCAAGAATATCTTGAAGGCAAGGAGGTTTCAATCTCGTTTTATGTTGATAAGAGTGGAAACCTCATAGACTTCATTGTGTTTGAAAGAGAGTTGAGCCATGGCATGACAAGTCTTTGCCAGGTTGTCGAGGACTACAGTTTAGAAATTGAGAGCCTTATCCGTAAAATTATTCAGCACTTTACAATAAGAGGACCCTGCAATTTGCAAGGACGAGTGACAACTAAGGGCATTATAATTTTTGAAGTCAACTGCAGGTATTCTGGTACAAATTCTATTCGTTCAGAATTTGGATTTCCTGATGTTTATTGGGGTTGTAATGAATATTTATACAATTATCCACCAGAGAAGGGGAATATAACTAAGGGAGCTGCGATGCGTTTCTATAGCGATATTATCTATCCTGATATAAAACTTGAACAAATTGCACCTCAAAATAAAAAAGCTTTCATAAAGCCCTAGAGCTTGTATAATTTAACCATGAGTCATGTTTCTATAAGTCTTGTGGTTCCAACCTATAATGAAGAGGAGTGTATAGGCACATTCCTAGATGAAGTCACAAAAGTTTTAAAGGCTACTGGAGAATGCTTTGAAATCTTAGTTGTGGATGATGGAAGTTCAGACTCAACTGTAAGTCAAGTTAGAAGCCGACAAGAGATGGAGCCCTATTTAAAGGTTTGTGAGTTTTCATACAATCAGGGAAAGCCATTGGCTTTGACGGCAGGAATCTTTTTGGCTAAGGGTGACGTCATATTGCTGATGGACCCCGATCTCCAAGATCCGCCAGAGCAAATTCCAAACTTCTTGGCAAAAATTAGAGAAGGCCATGACCTTGTATTTGGTGTCCGTAGAGAAAAAGTGGATACAGTTGTTAATAAGATATTTTCGAAACTTTTTTGGTGGAGCTTAGAGGTTTTTACTGGACTTAAGATTCCTAAAAACTTGGCCGTAATGAGAGCTTTTAACCGAAGATTTGCTGAACAATTTAAAAAATATCCTGAAGCGAATCGTTTCATAGAGGGTATTTTTTTAAAAATAGGTATGAATCAAGCCACCATCGAAATTGAGAACAGACCGAGGTTTGCTGGGCAGAGCAAGTTCACCTTTAGAAAAAAGGTTGATCTGGCTGTAAATGCAATTTTGTCATACTCAGATTTACCACTTAGGTTTACTGTTCGGTTCGGTCTGATTCTAATTTCTCTCAGTCTAATTGTTGCGTTAGCCCTGGCTTATTTAAGGTTATTTGTGATGAAGTTCCAAATGGGATGGCCAAGTTTGATTGTTGTAAATCTAATGGGGTTTGGTTTTGTAATTTTTTTTCTGGGTATTATTGGGAGCTATATAGGGGCTATATATCAGGAATCTAAGAGGCGTCCGTTATTTTCTTTGAAAAATGAGTTTAAGAATGAAGACTAAAGTGGCTTTGGTAGGATCAAGTGTTTTGTCGCAGTCGATGTCAGCTTACTTGATGTCTGTTCCCAATTTAGAAATAGTGGGGTTTTATGATGATTTTAAGAAGCGTGGGGAGGTCTGTGCTGGACGCCCTATACTTGGAGATTTGAATAGGATTGCCTTAGACTTTAAAGAAGGCATTTTTAGTCATCTGCTTTGTGGAATAGGTTACAATCATTTAGGTTTAAGAAAGGAAATTTGGGATCGCTTTTCTAATGAAATCCCATTTTACACTTATATTCATCCTACAGTTTTCTTAGGAGCCAACAGCGATATAGGAGCTGGATGTTTTATTGGGCCTGGTTGTATTATTGATCACAGCAGTCGCTTGGGGCCAAATAACTACTTGAACCCGGCCTGCTGTATCAGTCATCATTGCAGCATTGGGTCTAGTAACTTTTTTTCACCCCGAGTGGTCTTGGCAGGGTACTGCACCGTAGGCGATATCTGCTTTTTAGGGGTTAATTGTACAGTAAAAGATAATGTGAATATTGCGAATTCTACTATTATTGGTGCAGGGACCCTAGTTTTAAAAGATACGAATTCTTTCAAAACCTATGTGGGAGTGCCAGCGGATTTACTCAATAGAGAGTAGTTCAATGCACTTAGGGTTTACGATGCACCTAAAAAATGGGTTTCTAAAGTAGAAGCCTAGAATAGGCGACGACATCAGTAGATGAAATCAGTAGACTAGTGTGGACTATGTAGCAGATCTTGCCAGCTTATTATCTTTTCAGTAGCCCATTCCAATTCCATTTGGTTTTTTAATTTGTCTTTTTTCCATGAAAATTCTATTTCAAGTGGGCGACTTTTAATTTCAAAGTGGCCTTTTTGGGGCTGAATCTTATTTTTATAGGTCCAAAAGAGAATCCATTTTTTTACACTTGTGATCTTGCGCATTTCTGACCCCGGATAAATAGCTCTGAAGTTCCATTGCACCCAAAACCGTCCAGTAGGGTACCATCCTGGTTGTCCATTTTTTCTTGTTAAAGGCAGCCAGATCTCTTCTTTGCTTTCAGTGACGTAAACTACAGCCGTTTCAGATTTGAAGGGCCGAAAATGATAATCAACAAAAACGGGATGTCGGGTTAGTCCCGTAAAGCGTGTGACTTCTCGATGGATAGGGCGGTAGATTTTTCTAGCCCACGAGGGTCCCCAGGACTCTGTCGAGAGAATAATAAAGCTCTGTATAAAAACAACCAGGAAAATTGATACAGTCGCAGGATTAAAAATCTTTACGGGACGAGTTTCTTCTTTTAGGTTGCATATAGACTTTAGTTTGAACCACCTGGAGATATAAGGATCGGGTAAGAACAAAAAGTAAATCCCTGTCATAGCGATGGCAAAAAAGGGTATGGGAAAAGAAAAAAGAATACCTATGTGCAACATTACACCAGATAGAAACAGAAAAGGCCGAACTGGTTTTAGCCAGAATACAAATATGAAAACAAGTTCAAAAAGTACGGTAGCGTATCCCATCAGTTTTACTAAAAACTCTTGATTGAGTAGAAAATTGATATTTAAAAAGCTGGCGTAGGTTGTTGAGGCTGGTAACCACCATCCTAACCCCTCCGTCCATAAATTATTTGTAAGTTTATAAAAACAACTATCAATGTAGATTATTGCAATAAAGATGATGATAAAACTGTCATTGTACAAGCGAGGAATGAGTTGAGAAGGACGTTTTTTTAACCAATTGTCGAGGGAAAGGCTTTTGTCAATGGGGTAAAAGATGAAAAGTAGAGAAGTCGTGATATAAACGTAGTCTATGTGGTATTCAAAGTCGTCATAGGCTCCAATAATCAAAGTGGTAAGAAAGTAGCTTACTATGGCTGCATATTTAGTGTAAAGGCCTAAAGCTACGCAGGTTAAAGCCAATATCCAAATGTAGATGATGGGTTTAACTATTGGAGAGCCGCCGAGTCCATATATAAGTTCAGAAAAATAAATAATCTGAAAGGCTTCAAAAATCATCAGCATGGATATACAAATTCTTATCCATGCCAAGGGCTGAGAGCTGATCCAGCTATTTCTGTAGTCTATTGAGTTATTTTTTAAAAAATTTATGTTCACACCTACCAGTATGAGTATAATCTCAACAGGTGAAATCTTTAAGTTATATAACTTCCCAATCAAAAAAATATTTACCAAACCTTGATGCCTTGCGTTTTTTTGCAGCTTCTGCTGTCGTATTTCACCATATAGAGTTGCATAAGTTTCGTTTTGGAAAGGACAGTTTATTTCAAAATCAATTTTGGAAACATTTTGTGGGGCAGGCTGGTGAGATGTCCGTCTGGTTCTTTTTTACTCTTAGTGGTTTTTTGATTACCAAATTACTTATGGAGGAATTGCAAAAGACCAATAAAATATCGGTGTTCCATTTTTATATTCGAAGAAGTCTAAGGATTTGGCCTCTATACTTTTTAATTTCCGTATTGGGGCTAGTTGTGCTGCCAATAGTATCGCCTTATCTACCCTTAGAGCCATTTATTAGAGAGGGAATCGCGATTACCCAAAGCGATTATTATTTCTGGACAATTGTTATTGTTTACTTAACTTTTTCTCTTCATATGTTTATGAATCAATTGCCCGCAGTGTGGGGGTCGAATCAGTCTTGGTCCATTGGAGCCGAGGAACATTTTTATTTGCTTTGGCCATGGTTTCTAATTCTTTTTTTTAACAAGATATTTGTGGCACTGTTTGTGGTCATCTTAATCAAGATTATTTTAAATGTATTTTCTGGGTTAGTAGTTGAATTCTTAGGACCATCTTTTGTCTTTATAAAAACTTGGATGCACACGTGGAGAATAGAGTGTATGGCCCTAGGAGGAATTGCCGCTATGTCAATTGAGAGTAATATTCTTAAAAAAATAATATTGCCGATCTGGGGGCAGGTTCTTTTGTCAGCTGTAATTTTAGCATTCTGGTTTGAAAAAAAAATTTTTGGAGTCTCATCTTCAGTAATTCTTCCGGTTTGTTATGCCATTTTTATTGCCAATGCTGCCTATAGTCCAAGGTTTTTTTTAAAATTAGAGAATCGACATTTAAAAGATATGGGAACGATATCCTATGGAATATATATGTTTCATCCTATTGTTGTGTACATAGTGTTCGGTTATCTGGATCATTATTGGATCTTTAACTGGAGAGAGTATCCATTTTACTACAATCTATTTGCTTATGTATTCATATTTGGTTTTACTATATTGGTGAGTTCGTTGAGTTATAGGTTTATGGAGAGCTGGTTTCTACAGTTAAAGTCCAACTACCAGTCGAAATAAAGGTAGTAGATTGGGATATAAATTAAAATGGAGCATGGAATATGGAATATGGAATATATAGTAGGGCATGGAGTAAAATAGACTTACAGCAGGATATGCAATAGAGCAGAATGCACGGTACAATAGGAAGTCGATTTGGTAATGGCAAACGTATAACGGCAAACATATACATATAATGGCAAGCGTATAATGGCAAACATCAAGCTAAAAATCCCATTTAACTTTGACGGTTCCTTAGAAGACGGTCCCTTAGAAGGTCCCTTAAACATATCGGAAGTCGTAAGTCAGGTTCTTCGTTCTGGCAAGATTGTTGGAAACGGTGAGTGGTGTAAAACTTCTTGTGAAATTCTAGAAGAATCTGGCTACTCTAATGTTTTGTTAACCCCCTCTTGTACTGGGGCGTTGGAGATGATGGCACTTTTGTTAGATGTGCAGCCCGGAGATGAAATTATTTTACCTTCATACACATTTACTAGTACGGCCAATGCCTTTGCTTTGCGTGGAGCCAAACTCAGATTTTGTGATGTGGAGTTAGAAACTTTTAATTTGGACCCGAAACTGGCAGAGGGCCTAATATCTCCTAAGACTAAAGCAGTTTTAACGATTCATTATGGGGGCGTGGCTGGCAATATCGATAAATTGCAGAGGCTAAGTCAGGAGTCTAAAATTTATTTGCTTGAGGATTCTGCACAATGTATAGGGGCCAGTTACAAAGGAAAAAATCTGGGATGCTGGGGGGAGCTGGGGGCCTTGAGTTTTCATCAGACAAAAAATATTCACTGTGGAGAGGGGGGCGCGCTTTTGGTGAATAACCCGGATTGGCTGGAGAAAGCCCATTTGCTTCAAGAGAAGGGAACTAATAGAACTGATTTTTTGCAAGGGAAGGCCGATAAATATCAATGGATGAGTTTAGGGTCATCCTATGTTTTAAGCGATCTGCTAGCTGCTGTATTAGCTGTACAGCTACAACAGTTGAATTCTATAACAGATTTGAGGAGACAGATTTGGTTCAAGTACCACGAAGTGTTAAGTGAGTTTCATAAGCTAGGACATATTTTAATCCCAAGCCTTCCTGCTGATGTTACTATTAATGGGCATATATTTCCGGTTGTGTTTAAGTCAAAAAAAAATAGAAACAGCTTCATAGAGTCGATGCAAAAGGCAGGAATAGGTGTTTCCACTCATTACATACCTCTTCATTCTACGATTATGGGGAAAAAGTTTTCTTCGCCTGAATCGACAAATATGAAAAACACGGATCTACTTGCGGAGGGTTTGGTGAGGCTCCCAATTTATCCGGAGATGCAAAAAGATCAAGAATTTATTTCTGAAAAAATTGACAGTTTTTTTAGGAGTACATTCAGATGAGCTCTTCAACTATTAAGTTGTGTATCTTTGCCATGTTATTGTTTACAAGTCTTATTGTAGCCAATGTGGTCTATTTCCAAGAAAAAAGAGAAAAAAATAAGATAAAGGTAGTGATTCCCCCTCCCTCAAATATTAACCTGATGACTTTTGGCTATCATGAGAATCTTGCGGATTCTTTGTGGCTGGCTTGGTCGCAGCAGCCAGAGGAGTGTGGGCGGGAGAGAATTCCTCGTCAAATATTTGAGGCCAACTTTGAAGGTTATAAAAGTCAGTACAAAGACTCCATTGAACTTAAATTGGGTTTTGATAGGGATGAAAGAAATGTTTGTCCCTTGGGGTGGTCCTTCATGATGTTGGATGCGATTACCAACTTAGCTCCCAAGTTCCGACATGCCTATCTTGTGGGCACTACGGTTCTCAGTGTGTTGGTGGACGATCACCAGGGTGCTGCAATTCTTTATGAGAAGGCTATTCGTACATTTCCTCAAGACTGGAAGCTCTATTATGGGGCAGCCTATCACTACTTATTCGAGTTGGATGATATACAAAAGGCAGCTGTTTATTTGAGGAGGGCCGGTGAGTTGGGAGCCCCTCAGTGGGTGTTTTCTTTATCTTCTAAGCTCTATACAAAGGTGGGTCAGGCTTTTTTGGGAGTTTCGACTTTGAAGCAATATAAAAATTACTTATTAGAGATGGGAGATCACGAAAAAATCAAAGAGGTGGACGCCAGAATTCTCAACTTGGAACAAAATGCCTTTTCTAGGCCGCCAAATTCAAGTAAAAAAAAATCAGACAAAAAAAAGTTGTCTAAATAGGTTGACCTTTCTCTATTAATGTCCAAGTTTCTTTTCGTATCTTCTGAAAAAAATTGACCTCAAAATGGACTATTGAATGGATTATTACAAAATACTTGGTGTTGACAGGGGCGCTGATGCGGCCGTTATAAAAAAGGCTTATCGCCAGTTGGCAATGAAATATCATCCAGATAAGAACCCTGGTGATAAAGAGGCTGAGGAAAAGTTTAAAGAAGCCGCCAGGGCTTATGAGGTATTAAGCAACCCAGAAAAAAGATCCAGATATGATAGGTTTGGCGAGGCCGGCGTTAATGGCGCGCAAGGTCATGGATTTACAGACGCTGAGGATATTTTTTCAGCTTTTGGGGACATATTCGGAGATTTTTTTGGTGGAGGAGGTTTTCACTCACGCAAAAATTCCAAACGTCCTCGCCGGGGTGCGGATTTGCGCTACGTTTTAGAAGTCACTTTAGAAGAAGTCATTTCAGGCTGTGAAAAAACAATCGATTACAGCGTAGAAAAAAATTGTAGTCACTGTTCAGGGACTGGAGCTGAGGAAGGAACTCAACCTGAAGTTTGTCCATCCTGTGATGGCTCAGGGCAAGTCGTAAGGAGGCAGGGTTTTTTTCAAATGGCGACGACTTGTCAGACCTGTCATGGGAAGGGCGCAATTGTAAGGGTGCCTTGCCGTCACTGCCACGGTGAAGGCCGGGAGATGGCAGAGAGAAAAATTAAAGTTTCTATTCCTGCAGGTGTTGATCACGGCAATCAATTGCGTCTTTCTGGCGAGGGTGAAGGGGGAAGTTTAGGGGGGCCATCTGGTGATCTCTACGTTGAAGTTCATGTCAGGCCGGAAAAATATATTCACAGAGAGGGGCAGCATTTATTTGGAGAGTTAAAAATTTCTTATTTGCAGGCCATTCTCGGAGCGCAAGTAACTTATGACCTGTTTGGAGAAAAGAAAGAAGTTGAAGTGCCAAAGGGCACTCAATTTGGTGATGAAATAAAGCTCCCTGGCCTCGGGGTTCCAAGCTTAAGGTCCACCCATCGTGGAGATTTGGTACTAAAGGCTATAATTAAGATGCCAAAGAAAACCTCAAAAAAGGAAGCTGAGCTCCTTTCTCAACTGGCTGAAATTAGTGGAGAAACCGTCAATAAATCCAAGTGGGGTCTTTTTTAAAACTCTCGGCTTGACGTTGCTCTAATACTGCTCACATTAAGTTTGTTACAGTTATACAAAGATTGCGGCTTGGCGATAAGGGCTTGGTCGCAGGATAAGGAGTTAGGTAATGGGAAAGATAATAGGTATAGATTTAGGAACAACAAATTCCTGTGTGGCCGTTATGGAAGGCGGGGAGCCTAAGGTTTTAGTCAATGAAGAGGGTGCTCGTACAACTCCATCAATAGTGGCGTATACTAAAGATGGAGAAAAACTTGTTGGTCAGGTAGCCAAGAGGCAAGCTGTGACTAACCCTGAAAAAACCATTTACTCTGCGAAGAGATTTATTGGACGTAGATATAGCGAAATCAAAGATGAACTTCGGCTCGTTCCTTACAATGTAAAGCAAAAGGGTGATTCTGACTGTGCCTTCGATATAGATGGTAAGTTGATACCGCCAGAAGAAATCAGTGCTTCAGTACTGGCTAAGCTGAAAAAAGTGGCCGAAGACTATTTAGGGTCCGAGGTGACAGAGGCTGTTATTACCGTGCCTGCATACTTTAACGATGCTCAAAGACAGGCTACAAAAGACGCCGGAAAAATTGCAGGTCTGGAGGTTAAGCGTATCATTAATGAGCCTACAGCTGCGGCTTTAGCCTACGGCTTGGATAAAAAGACCGACCAAAAAATTGCTATCTTTGATTTTGGTGGTGGAACTTTCGATATTTCTATTCTTGAGGTGGGCGACAATGTCGTAGAAGTTAAAGCCACAAATGGAGATACACATTTGGGGGGTGATAATTTTGATACAGCTATTCTTGAGTGGATGGTGGCAGAGTTTAAAAAAGATCAGGGTATAGATTTAACTTCAGACAAAATGGCTTTACAAAGATTAAAAGAAGCTGCAGAAAAGGCAAAGATTGAATTGAGTTCAAGGCAGGAAACTGAAATCAACTTGCCTTTTATTACTGCAGATGCCTCAGGTCCCAAACACTTGAACTTAAAGCTTTCACTTGCAAGGTTTGAACAGATGACAGCTGATTTGGTAAAAAGATCTCTGGAGCCTTGCCGAAAGGCGATTGCCGACTCTGGTCTTAAAGCCTCTGAAATTGATGAAGTTGTTCTGGTTGGAGGTTCGACTAGAATTCCCGCCATCCAAAGAGCTGTTAAGGAATTTTTTGGCAAGGAGCCAAACAGATCTGTAAACCCAGATGAGGTTGTGGCTGTTGGAGCTGCAATTCAAGGTGGAGTCCTCGGTGGCGATGTGAAGGATGTTCTGTTGCTGGACGTGACACCCTTGTCCTTAGGAATTGAAACCTTGGGTGGGGTAATGACCAAACTCATTGAACGCAATACAACTATACCCACTCGTAAGTCTCAGGTTTTCTCTACCGCAGCTGATAATCAAAGCAGTGTGGATGTGCATGTGCTGCAAGGTGAACGTGAAATGGCCGCTGACAACAAAGCTCTAGGACGTTTTGAGTTGGTAGGGATTCCCGCTGCAGCCAGAGGAGTTCCGCAGATCGAGGTGACTTTTGATATCGATGCTAATGGTATTTTAAATGTGTCAGCTAAAGATTTAGGTACGGGCAAGGAGCAAGCTATCAAAATCACAGCTAAATCAGGGTTGTCTGAAGATGAAATCAACAGAATGGTTAAGGATGCTGAAGCTCATGCGGATGAAGACAAACAAAAGAAAGAGAAAGTTACAGCATTTAATGAACTGGATAACATGGTCTACCAGACTGAGAAGCTACTCAAGGATAATTCTGCAGATCTTTCAGATGAGGATAAAAAATCCTTAAATGAATCTGTAGAATCAGCTAAAAAGATCTTGTCAGAAAAGTCTTCAAAATTGGAAGACTTTAAAACTGAGGTAGAAAAGTTGACAACTCTTAACCATAAAGTGAGCTCAGCTCTTTATGAAAAACAAAAGTCGTCTGGAGCTTCATCATCAGCTAATAGTGCTGAGGAAAAGGCCAGTGGTAATGGAGCCGCTAAGGATGATGATGTGATTGATGCTGATTACAAGGATGTGTAAGTGCTACTAGTTTTGTAGTGGGTTTCGAGTGTAATCTCGACCATAAGGTGTCGGGTAAAAAAAGAGCGATTGTAAAATCGCTCTTTTTTTTGTGGTTTATTCGAAGCGGATTCCTTCCTCAGGGTCTATTCCAAGCTGAAAGGCCAAGCTTATGTATGTAAAGGCCTCATTGAGATCAAAACCAATTTCGCCAAGGAAGCTCATGTTTTTAAATTCTCTGGGTTTAATCTGAGTGCCCAAGGCCAACTGAGCAATAAAATCAGTATTGCCATCAACAGATCTAAGGCCCATAGGAATACCTCCATAGGGGGTGAGTTGGCCAAAGTCCATCTGAAAATTTTTGCTGATGATAGGATGAGCGCGCAAGCTTAAGTCATTTGCTGTTTCATTGCCAAATTTATATCTTGCGAGACTCACGCCTCCACTTATTGAAATTGCAGGCTGTTTGTGAGTGTCGGGGATCGGTGCCCACTTGTAAAAGGCTGCAATATTAAAATCGACAACGCCAAAACCTGCCTCGATTCTATAACCGGTTTCGTCAGTTAGTCGGGAGTCAAGTCGCCCAATGAGATTGAGTCCTGATTCGCCGTCTGTAATAAATTGTGTCTCAATATTAGAATTGAATTTTCCTTCCTCAACTAGTTCCGCGGTATCCATTAGAGAGTAATAGGCTTGAGCATTGAATGTGGTTAAGATTATAAATATAAGTGATACTACGATTTTCATTTTTTTTAGATCCATTTTTTAGATACCTTTCATTTTTGTACGACTCTTTTTTGCACGACTACTTTAGCGGCAGTGAGTCGGCATTAATAGCATTTTGGTTATACGTGCCGATCTGTGTTTGGAATTCTAAAAGGAATATGATCCAAGATCAAGGAGTTGTTATGCCGAATATTTTAGTTTCTCACCCCCCTTCAGTGTGAATCTCAAAGTGGGATGCTGGTATCTTAAGTGGCGTCTCAAATTGGCTCTAAGACCTAATTGTGAACTTTCCGATAGTCTTCTTGAGACAAGGAGAGGGAATGTACTGCGGGAGCCACAATGAGTTTTAAGTACTTATTTTTACTTTTAACCAGTTTTTTTGTATTCCATATTGGTGTTCCAGTGTCAGCTAATGACTGTGAGTGTCCGGAAGTCAAATGCACTCACCCCTGTGAAGATCAAACCGGTATTACATTTTATACAGAGAAGTGCGATGCTGGAAAAAAAGTTAAATCTTGTGCAAAGCCAACCTGTACTCCACAAGAAAATCCAAGTGAATTGTGTTTGGCCCATAGAAAAAGCCAACAGCAAAATAGAGGGATCGCCTCAGGATCATCAGTTAAGTCGGAAAGGATTGAAGAGTCTACAAATCTTTACAGACCTGTGGTCGGACAGGTGGAATACATCAAGGGAAAAGCTTGGATAAAGTCAGATGGAGGACACCAAAGAGATATCGTTGTTAAAATGAATTTAAGAGAAGATGAAATCATTATGACATCCTCCAATGGTCGGGTTCGAGTTAAATTGAGCAGCGGCAATACTCTGAATGTTATGCCGGACTCGATGTTAAAGTTGACTGAAATGAATATAGAACAAAAGAAAACAATTATTGATCTTCTTAAGGGCAGAGTGAGATCAAAAGTTACTAATCGGTTAAATGGGGAAAATGAGTACTTTAAATTGAGAACGCGCAGCGCTATTGCGGGGGTTAGGGGAACTGATTTTATAGTGAGCTATGAGATGACTCAGAAATCAATAACCAAGGTTCAAACACTGGAAGGCAGTGTGGAGTTAGTTAGTGGTGATCGTAAACAAAAACAAATTGTTCTAGGTGGTCAGGAGGCAAGTTTTGTTGTGGCGGCTAATTCATCAGATATTTTTAGTGATGAAGAAATTAATAGTTTTGTAGCACGTGGCTATATGACTCCGGTTTATAAGATGACCTCAGCTGAGGTTAAAAGTCTTGACTGGGGAACTCGAGCTGAAAATGTTGAAGAAGTGACCCGAGCTGTAGCCTCAAAAAAGGGCCCTAAAAGCGTCATTTGCTCGTCACCGGAGGGTCAGTTGAATCAATGCTATTGGAAGTGTGAAAATAACCCTAAAGACGAGTCGCGGTGCCGCACCGACTTGCCCCAAGTTAATTGCGTGAGGAGATTGTGCAATGCCAACGGTGAATGGGCTGATGAGATGCGACTGCCAGCAACATTCTTTGAGAAGTGTGACCCTAAACAGATTAAAGTTGGCCCCTGCGATTATTGACGCTAAGCATACAGTTGACCGTGTTGATATTCTGAAAATTATCAAATATAAGATTAGGTCTTTGAGGCGGTCGTAGCTCAGTTGGTAGAGCATCGGATTGTGATTCCGGTTGTCGCGGGTTCAAGCCCCGTCGATCGCCCCATTTTTTTTAGTTTTTCCACTAACTACGGTTCTGCGGTTCTATGCAGTCAAAGGTCGATGTTTTTGGGCAGGTCATTCATTAAAAGTAAATTTGTTTGATTTGTAAGTCCACTTCCAAACGCGATCATCGTTATCTTTAAAGTTAATTTGTTTTCCTAACAGTGCCTGTTGTAAGTACTGTGTATACCGTGTCTTTAGTTTTTCATTTTTAGAGTATGGGTCAAATAAATCTTCTAGAAGAGGACTGTGTCCGCCATTTGTTCTTAAATAAAGATAGGCTTGTTTTTGTGGTACGGACTTAAAGTGACTAACAGCATGTGTGGCCTCGGTGGCACTATCTAAAACACCTTGAAAGTATGTGACTGGCACATGAACGGGGAACTGGGATGCAATATAGTCAAGTGTTGTTGTGAATTTATATTTTTTGCATAGATTTTTAGATCCGTTGTCTTCAGCCCGATAGAAACCATCGCGTTTTAATATAAGGCCTCCATGAGACTCTTCCACGCCTTGTGAGAGCTCTCCGCAAGCAATTGCAGAAAAAACAACAGCGCTGAAGCCAAAATATTCGTCTTCAAACTCTCTGGGACCAAAGTTACTAAAAAATTCGGTATCCATGTTGCCGTATTGAATCAGTTGGTTGAAAAACAGCTCTAATTTTGAAAGGCCATCGTTTAATGTTAGAAAATAATATCCGACTCGAGAGTACCAAGTGGGAATAATCCCTTCTAACTCTGACCATTCATACAAAGTGCTTTTTATATTTGCAGGAAGTGAATTGAAAAAGTGAATTAAGACTTTTTGCGCATGTTTGGAGTTATGGAGATTCTGCTCTCCAGAAAAAAGAGTGCCCTCTAAAACAACGCTTTGAGTGCGATCGGGGTATTTGTGGGCAAAAATTGTTGCGGGAACAGTTCCGTAGGAGACAGCGAGAAGACTGGCTTTTTTAACGCCATATAAGTCTAAGATGGCTTTAGCATCGTGGGCAGTGCTTTCACTTGAGTAGCTTGTCTGGTCGTAGTATTGGGAGGGACTTAGGGGCTTAGAGCAGCCGACTCCCCTTTGGTCCCAAAAAATGACATTCCACCCAGGCAAGGTCCAATCAGCCCCATGAGAAGACTGTCCGGGACCTCCATTAAAAAAAAGAACGGTTGGCAGTTTTGAATCAAAGGGTTGCTGAGTCCATGTGTAAAGAGCCCATTGCCCATGAGTCCATCGGGAGATCTCGTTTTGAAATCGAGGGTGGATGTTATTACAAGACTTTAAGTTTGGAATTGTGGAATTTATTTTATGATCTGAGGCAGATGTTGTCTTGCCATGGAGCAGACAAAATATGAGTAATAAGAATTTTATTGTGCAACCCGCCCCTTGCATACATATATATCTAATCCCTATTCCAATATTTTAAAAGAACTAAATTTGATACAGTTTAGAAATCGACCAGATTGTTCTTCAAAATTTACAATTGGAGTTGCGCACTAAGAATCAAAAGTACAAGGATATAAAGCACAACAGGCCAGATCAGCAGACTGAAAAGTTACAAACAGACTGAATCAAATTGAGCTGTTAAAACCATATACACTGTAGATAATAAAAGCAGAGGCAAGGCGGTGTTCTCCCCATTTAAAAGCCATTTGTGTGACAGACTGTGCCTATTAAGCGAGCACCTAATTTGCATATTTAATTTTAAAAAGAGGGAACTGCGTTTCAATCTGAGACGAGGATATAGATAAATGAATGTAAGAATGAAAATGACAACGGTAATTATTTGTGCAAGCTTTGCTTTAGTCTCTGTCTTTCAAAATTGTAGCGACGTAGAATTTACTACAAACGATCAAGGGAAATTAAAGAGTCAAAATAATAATCTAGCTGAAGAAGACCTCGCTCCGTTAGTTGAAACAGCTGGAGTGGTAACTATTCTGCTTACTCTCGGAGATCAATTGAACGATGAACTTGTCATTCAAGGAGGGTCTTCACAGTTGATTGCAGAAACCATGGTGAGATATGCTTCACCTAAAATAAATCCACGAATTTTAGTTGTTCGTGACCGTAAGCACAACGATGAGTCTGCATACGATACGAACTTTATTGCTGACGTGCTTCTGAAGCGATTCGAGGCTAAGGCTATCGATGAACCTGTCGGAGGGGTGTTGCCATCTCATGTTCAGGATTATGATTTAGTCTGGTTTAATAACCCGGGCCACCCTATGAGCAGTCTGCAAAGTAAGCAGACGCTATTGGGATTTAGTGGAGGGGTTATTCTTTCTGGCGATGATATGTCTCGGGGAGTCGATTTTAGAATGAGCGATCTAACAGGCCTTGAATATATTGACAATGGTACTCATGTTATTTGCGATGGGAAAAGCTATCCTCATGACAATAATAAGGCCAACCAATACGAAGTGAGCATTGTCTCTAGTAAATTTCCTGGTACAGGCAACAATCTCTTAAATTTTAGATATGGTAATGATATTGACAACTCTATTGCAAGCCCAAATGTAGAGGTTATTGCTTACGCTAAAGGTGGTCACAAAAGTTGTAATGAACTCAGGCCTGTGGTTGTTCGGTACGAAAAATAGATATTCAGCTTATACAAGTGCAGCAAAAACTCATTGCTTTAACGTAAATCAATTTATTGACACCTGTCGCTTCAAAAAATATTATCGAAAACTGTTAGGGAGTAATCGCTTTGGCTTTTTACCAAAGAATTATGTCGACATACTGGTTTTAAAACCCGGCATAATTAAGAGGGGCTCACTCTTTTTGATGAGACTGACATTTGCGTGATGTATATAACGCTGTGTCGTCTTGTGTCTGTATTAGACCTAACAGGCCTCACAGCTAAATCTGTGAGGTATTATGGAAATTCTTATTAATTCTTTTTCTCTTGTGTTTGTTAGCGAGATGGGCGACAAGACCCAACTCTTGGCTCTTGTGCTAGCTGCAAAATTTAGAAAGCCTGTGCCAATTATTTTAGGAATTCTGATTGCGACTCTTTTAAATCATGTTTTAGCAAGTTACATGGGGTCTTTTTTAACTCAATATGTCTCTGAGTTCCTTTTAAAATGGGCTCTTGCGGTAGCTTTTATCGGATTTGGTCTTTGGATGTTGGTTCCTGATAAAGATAGTGGATATGAAGACGATCACAGGTGTGGTGCATTTTTAAACACTGTGATTGCATTTTTTCTAGCTGAAATGGGAGACAAAACTCAACTGGCGACGGTAGCACTAGGAGCTAAGTACGCAAGTCCAATTATGGTCACCATTGGAACGACAGTTGGTATGCTAGTTGCCAATTTTCCAGCGGTGGTGTTTGGGCATAAGTTTATAGAAAAAATCCCAATGACATTTGTTCACCGAATTGCTAGTGGTCTCTTTATTACTTTTGGGGTGGCTATCATACTAGGCTTTTAGGGGTTTCCTCAAGTAGAGGGGTCGAAGTTACCTTCGTAAATTGGAGCGGGTGAAGGGGCTCGAACCCTCGGCCTCAACCTTGGCAAGGTTGCGCTC
>CAZCYD010000030.1:0-34542 GCA_964502735.1 uncultured Pseudobdellovibrionaceae bacterium | reverse complement strand
TAACAGCGGTTGGAAGTAGAATTTAGGTAATAACCTAAACTCAATCCAAAGGAGATGCTTCATGAAATATTATATAGGATTAGATGCCCATAGTACAACTTCGACTACTGTTTACCAAATTATGAAAGCTCATAAGCTTTTACTACCCCCAACCCGATGTAATAAAAAGTTTTTCAAGGGAGTTCCGTTCGCACTGAATGTTGAGGCTGATCGCTCAAATGCTTTATGGGGCATTGATATGACTTACATTTGGTGTGAACGAGATGCCTGGTGCTACTTCCATGGCGTGATCGATCATTATGACAAAACCCTTTTAGGTTATAATTTTTCAAGAAGCTGCAAAGCCCTAGGTGGCGTTATGGCTCTATCGGAGGCTGCTGCCAAACGACCAATTGAGTCTTTGGAGATAAGATCAGATAATGGCTGTCATTATGGTGCAAAAATCTTTAGGGACGAAGTCAGAAGGCTTGGAATAAAACACACGAGAACGATGGTGAATACCCCTAAAGCAAATGCGGTCATTGAAAGATTTTTTAAGTCTCTGAAACAAGAATGTGTTTGGCAGCATGGGTTCGCCAGTTATGAGGAGGCAAAAACTGTGATAGATAAATGGGTAGAGTTTTACAACAGAGAAAGACCTCACCAGACCCTCAGTTACCAAACCCCAGAATTATTTTACGGAGATGAAAATGTAAGGAAATTTGCTTAAAAAAGTGTTGAAAACGTGGGTGCATTACACGTGGCGGAAACGTCTCAACTACAGCTACTTCAAAATATTGGCTTATATCTTGAAATGATCTCCTCCCAACAAAAGGAGATCCATGAAAACCTTTAGAACCCTCGATTTGGCCGAAAAGTTTTATCATTTATCCGAAGAGGCGGATATTAAGGGCAATCTTCGGGATCAGTTGTTGAGGGCTTCTTCGTCTATTGTACTCAATTCAGCAGAAGGCAACGCTAAACCATCTGTTAAAGAAAAAAAACGCTTTTATAAAATTGCCTATGCCTCACTTAAGGAGTGCCAAGCCATTTTACGGCTTGCCAAAATGCAAGAGTCAAAAAGCTATGAGGTTGCGGATCATTTGGGTGCTAGTTTGTGGAAATTGTTAAACTCGGAGATTTCGTCTATTCAGAATTCAGAATACAGTTAACAGTATTCTGAATTCGGTATTTTAAATGGCGGAGAGTGGGGGATTCGAACCCCCGAGCCCCGCGAAGGGCTGCCAGTTTTCAAGACTGGTGTATTCAACCGCTCTACCAACTCTCCGTCGGCCAATCTAATAAGTTGTGAATTCACATGCAACACCAAATATTCGGAAAACACAGATATCAATGCAATGCAAAAAAATTAAAAGATCTTTTCCAGGTTCACTTTAGTGTGCTCTTCAAAGTAGGCTTCTGTTTTTGTTCGAGTCGACATGGCCACTTCATTTTCAGCAAGGGAAGGGTTTGTATAAGCTTTAACATGTTCAGACCTCAACCCACCCAAGTACCAACGTGAGTCGGCCATATAGATTAAATCTCCATCCTTAGCCTTCATTGACTTCATGGCATTGTCTGGGAGCTGAATCACATCGAAATCCAGAGAGTCGTCTAAGCGAATAACAAAATTCTTAACTTTGTCACCGACTTCAAAATTGGGTTCCCCACCTTTGTAGCGTTTCATCGACTCGTCAAGGGTGTCAATTGTGAGGCCAATGACTTCTTCGTCTGACTTAGGTTGAGTGAACAGGGAGACAACGATACCAATTACGGCAGAGACGCCCATTCCAAATAAAGCCCTTAGGTAAATATAAGAACCATTTTCCGGACCAGATACAAACCATGCGAGCCCATCTATCATAGAAGGCTTCCATACAGTTAAAACAGTAATGGCGCTTCCTAACACCATAGAGGTACAGGCCGCAACGGGGGTAAATTTTCGCCAAAAAGCTCCAAGGAAAATGGTTGTGACTATGGCGGGTATGATAATCATGATTCCTTTGTAGTGGATGGACATCAAACTTCCACTCTGAAGGTTAAACCAAATAACCAAAACTAAACCTATGAAGGTGGTAATAATAGAAGCCCATCTCGCAGCTTTCAGGTAGTGCTCATCAGTAGCTTCAGGTTTTACAAGTGGTTTGTACAAATCATAGATACAAATTGCGGCACAAGCGTTAATAAGAGTGTCAATGGTCGACATCAATGCAGCCATTAGTGCCGCAATGACAAATCCAAAGATCCATGGGTTTTGTGAAACAGTTTCCCAGCAGACAATCACAAAGGTGTGAAAGGTGTTGTCGATTTGAATGTAGTTAATGCCTTCTAAAGCCCCACCCATGGCGTTTTGTTTGTTGATAAGAGACTTCCCAATCCAGCCCACGGCACCAACAATCACGGCGGACACAGGAAGAGTAACTAACAAATTAAAAAATCCAGCCTTGCGACCTTCATCTACACTTTTGATAGTGAGGTAGCGCATAATGAATCCTTGGTTCATAAAGGTAAAGGCAATGCTGCCAGCCAAGGCTTCGCCCCAAAACAAGCCGGCTGTATTAAATTTGGGATCATCCGTAAGATGAACAAATGGCAAACGGTGTGATACGGGTAACCACTCCCACCATTCTGTCAAGCCACCGAGGGCGTAGATTCCGGCAAAAATAGCAATTCCGCCAGCAATATAGAGCATCACTCCCTGGAAAAGATCTGTGAAGATAACGGCAGTCTGACCACCAAATGTGACGTAGGCTCCGAGAAAAATAGCAAGCAAAGGCACAGAGTAGAGTTGTGGGAAGCCAAACATGCCTTCCATCGCAACTCCAATCGTATAAAGATTGTAGCCAATGTAAAAGAACATATAGGACATGATGATAACAAGGGAGATGTAGCGGGCTGTACTGTTAAAACGTTTTTCAAAGTACTCGGGTATGGATTTTATTCTTGCAAAATAAATAATAGGTAGCCAACCGAACACGAAAAAAGGCACGATGAACCAATCATTCATATAGGTCATCGTACTGCTCATGCCAGTATTAAAACCTTGTTCGGAGTATTTTAAATAAGAATAAGAGCCTATGCCGGTGGCAATCATGCTTGCTGCCGGCAACCACCAACTGAACCTTTGGCCGCTGTAAAAAAAATCATTAATATTTTTGTTAAATCTGGCAAAGTATCCACCAAAAACAGTTATAATTATGACGTAAAGAACGGCAACAAAACCGATAACTATCGCCGAGCTTTTTGAAAGTTCAATACCGTATCCCATGTTCTTACCCCTTTACCGGCCAGTACAGTGACATAAAAACCCAAATTCCATGAAAACTAGCAAAGAAAATAAAACCAGCAATGAGAATTCCAAGCCA
This sequence comes from uncultured Pseudobdellovibrionaceae bacterium, assembly GCA_964502735.1. Classification (GTDB taxonomy): domain Bacteria; phylum Bdellovibrionota; class Bdellovibrionia; order Bdellovibrionales; family UBA1609; genus JACKAN01. Next base: position 31,198 of record CAZCYD010000030.1, on the reverse strand, counting down.
CAAGTTGTCTCGGCCTCGGCCAATTTTACAAGCCCCAGTTCTTAAGACGAGCAAGATTCCGAGACCAAAAAATATGAGACCAAAAGTGTATTGGTAGAGATAGCTGGTCCAGGGGTTCTCAATTCCGAGTAGACTTATAAGTAATCTTGGGTAAACAAAAACGAAACCAGCTATTAAGGGCGTAAGCGCCGCTATAATTAGCTTATTAGATTTTTTCATTGAAAATCACTCCCACCTTACAGGTCTGATCAAGGACTCTATTTTTTTAATGGGAGTATTACTAACAAAATCTAAGGGAAGGTCCAAGAAATTGGGTTATTTACACACCGAGTAAGCAATGACTTCTTGGCCAACATTGGCCAGGCTTGCGACTTTTTTTTGTGAGGAGCTTTTTCTTTCAGAGCTTAAGTTGCGCCCTTCGTTATTGAGAGACATTTCGCCAATTAAACGACCTTTTGAGTCAAATCGTACCTCTTCGTATAAGGGGCCAACGCTGCCTTTTAACCCGGAGGCAGTAGGGTGGTACTCACGAATAACTTGAGAGCCATTGTTGCTAATTACAGAGGACTTTACTGTAAATTGGTAAAAATTAGGCTTTTTTGTAGTTTGTAGTCTTGATCTCATGCCGTAAAGTTCACAGGTCCATGCCTTTTTTGAACTCAAGATCTCTTCTGTGGGAGCCTTGGCCTCATTAAAGTGGCTTTGTAGATCTACAACAAGCTTGTCATTTATATCTTTGATATCTACTACGGCCGCTTCAGCTGTAGGATAAATAAGGGAAAAAATAATAAGGATAGATGTGACAATAAGACATCTCGTATATTTCATAAAACCTCGTCAACGTTCAGAATCTTTTGTTCCATTAGCTAATGCAATCCGGGCTCCGGCGCACAAAAACTGATAACTAATTGGAATAACTGCATAAATATAAAATATATAAATAAAAACTCCATCAGACAATATATTTTTTACAAGAAGTCTTTCTAAAATTGTCCCAAAGATGCCATTAGGTCTTAGTGCAATCTAAGGCTTAATGGCTTTTGTTCTGTTCGGCGTTTGTACTGGAAAGTGCTATTGGATCGGAAAAGGCTTATTTAATAGGGACTGGCCTCAGTTTTGATGGAGTGGACAGTTCTTCTAGTTGGTTTTTTATATTTGTCGTCGACTTTTTTGGTTTTTTAGGGGCAATAGGTTTGCTTTTAAATGAGCGGAAGTAAAATAACCACACGGGTTCGCTGGTCGTGGGGTCAATATAAAAAAGTTGATCTGTGTAGACCTGTCGAGATTTCCCTTCAGGAAACCTTTTAGTCATTTCTATATGATAGTTCTCTAGACTTCCAAATTCACTTCGGATTCGCAAAATCTCACCAGGGATGTAGTCAAAAAAATTCATAAGTTGTAGGCGAACTTCTTTTGCGGAAGATTCAACCCCGACATCTTCAGGGCTCCCCGTCGTTTGCATAAGTTCTTCGTGGAATTCTGTAGATACAGTCATGCTGTCGCCATAGATAGAAATAGGATATCCCTCACCTTTGTTTTTAAGGGCTAATTTAATTACATCAAGATGGTTTAGAAAGTTTCTGTCCAAAGACATACTTTTCTGAATGCCCCTTGAAGAAAGGTAAAGAGCGGTACCAATGCTAAGTATCGCGGATTCAACAAATAGGTCCGTATTTAAATGGCCTAGGTCTGAAATAGCACTTAGGGCTGAGTAACCAATATAGGCAACAAGACTGTCAACTGAAGTTTGTAGTCTGAGTAAAGGTAAACTTCTTTTGAGTTCTTTTGCCACCTCGGCTTCCGTCTGAAAAAAATAGTCCTCAAGTTGAGAGGACAGGAGTTGGACCTGGTTCCAGCCTCGAACCTCATTATAGACATAAGTTCCATTAAAATTTACCGTTGTTGTGTCATCCTCTAGGACCATCAGTCTTCCGAGGGCTTCAAGAACTTTATCACGAGGAATTTTCGTTGTTTCAAGAGATTGTTTTTGTATGCTAAATGGATTGTAGTGGCCAATAGTTTCAGCAGGAGAAATTTCAGCATATTTTTGCAGATATCCCTGTAGTTCTCTAAGTGAAACCAGAGGATTGAGCCTGTCTCTTGGTGAATTGGGGTGCATTTCTAAAAGAGCTTGGCAGGTTACAACCTTAAGGGGAGGGAGTTGGAAAGGGCTCCACCCAGTAAAAGAATTTCCTCCCGCATAGGAGAGGTTAGACAAGAGTGTAAAGGTACAGCCCAAAACAGCCCAAAATTGGCACCCTTTTCTTTTAAAAAGTTTTATTTTTCTCACACGCAACCTCATTGGCAAATGTGAGCACAAAAGGTGCCAATGTGAAAATATCTAAGACCTAGATTGAGACTTGAGTAGATCTCGAATTTCTTGCAAAAGTTCTTCCTGTCTAGAGGGCTTTGGTGGGGGAGGTTCAGTAGTTGTGGCTGTGATCACTTCATTTTCTCGTTTTCTCTTGAGCGAATTTATAGCTTTGATAGCAGCAAAAATGGAAAAGGCAACAATCAAGAAGTCAAAAACCGTTTGCAAGAATACACCATACTGAATAACAACAGCAGCCGCATCGCCAACAGCAGGCTTCAAGACAATTTGTAAGTCTTTGAGGTCCACTCCTCCAATTAGGATTCCAAGAGCGGGAGTGATGACATTGTTTACCAAAGAAGAAACAATTTTTCCAAAAGCCCCTCCAATGATGACCCCAACAGCCATATCTACAACATTACCCTTAACGGCGAACTCGCGGAATTCTTTTAAGAAATTACTCATAGTGCTCCTCATGCTTTTCCCGAGAATAGAAGAGATGTTTTATTTAAAGACATCATACATAAAATTTAATGCAAATCCGTGTTGAACTTGAAAGACATTAAAAACTTCAGGTTGCTTAAGGGCCCTGTATTGATAAGAAATTTGCATCCAACTATTGATTTTTGATGCGAGGGCCGCCTTTAGGTCAATGTTGGTAAGTTCCCAACTGTTACAACTATAGCAGTCTTTTCCGATTTCGATGTCTGTTCCAAAGGGGGTTAAAAAATCGGCGGTTAAAGAGTAGTCGGAATTTTCGTTCCACTTGCCCTTAAAAATAAATCCATACTCAAGACCGGATTGATTGATGTCGTTAAGTGGCGAGACTTCTATAATGTCAGGTGTGGATGCAATATCATCAATTCTGAACTGATTATTTGTTCTTACTTGTATGGCACCAAAACCTAATCGAAACTCAAGAGTTGTAGTTTTTTTATCTATTATTTTGGCAAAGAAGCCTACAGATTCTTGAGTGGTTAATGGAATAAATCCGTCTGTTAATCTGAATACATGGTGCGTGCCTAGTGAAGTGGTCGTGCTACGAATAAGATATTCTTTTGGTTCAGCCCTCACGTCTTCGCCCTTAAATATATTTGTTCGAGCTTCGAGCTTTGCGTAGGGGCCTATATTGGGATAACTTTTTAAACTCCGTAAATATATTGTGGAGTACTTCATTTCATCGGCAGATTTGACATATCTTGGTAGAGAGGGGTTTTGCGTGGTTGCCCCAATGTAATCGAGTTGTTGTCGCCACTCGTTCAACTTTTTTTTGTAATCGAGTCCCGCTTCAAGTGTTCCTCCGACGGTGGTGGACTCGCCATCGATTTGACCCACAACTGATTTCGAAGACCCCATGCTGAGATTCATTTTGATTTTCAGTTTCGGATGCCAGCCATCAGGCTTTTTATTGTCTACGCTTTCTTGAGTTGTTAGAGTGAGATTTTCTTGAGAATAAGATTTATCCGCCAAACCTAAAAACAAGACTAGACAAAAGAGAGCAGATGTAAAAACGTGATCTTTCAAACAAGCCTCCTAAGTAATGGAGATAATCTACTAATATTTCGTGTTTAGTGACAAGCCCTTTTCGTAGATTTTATTAATTGTGGTGTCTGGAAGTTTTAATAAGTAGGCCAGCTTAACAATCTGATTTAACAGAGATTGGTGTAAGATGCCATTTTTTAAGAATCGGATGCTGGATGTTGTTGATACTGGAGGCAATCGCCGGGGCTTAGCGAGCTTGCGAAGCTTGAGGCAAAGAGCCGTGTCTTCAAAAATAGCGATATCTGGCACAATAGGGCCAATTTGGTCTGCCAATAGATTTTTATTAAAAAAGATACAATGGTCTAAATAATAGATGTGTTTGAGATCCCCTCTGATGTAATTCGAGTACCAAGATGTGAATCTTAGTAAGGGGTGTTTGAAGTCAAATTGATGGGTAAAAGCACCCCATTGGGGTAACTCAGGAGAGTCAATTAGCGCCGAAAGAGCATCAAGGTCTAGCAGACTTCTAGGGTGGTGCAATAAAACCCACAGGTGAGACGCTACGGCAATTCCTTGGTTGAGCCTTCCAGATCGCGTTTTAGCTTCAGAGTGAATAAGTCTTATAGGAAACTTTTTTAAAAGCTCCAAGGTGCCATCGTAGCTGCCTCCATCGACGACAATGATTTCAAAATTTTCGAAACGGCAAAGCTGAGTCAGAGACTTTTCAATATAACCTGTATTGATTTCGTTAAATGTAGATAAAACTACGCTAACATAACGCACAAAGAAGGCTCCCAAAGTAAAAATAGTGTATGAAAGTGTATACGGTGTTCTCAATAAGGGTTCAAGGAATTGTGGGAGATTTTATGAAAGAGAGTCATGTCTTAGATGAGGTGAAAACATATTATGGTAAGACTTTACAGAAAACAGAGGACTTAAAGACAAATGCCTGCTGTACGGTAGAGCCTTACCCGCCGCATATTAAAAGAGCTTTATCTAAGCTCTCTGATGAGGTCTTATCTAAATACTACGGTTGTGGCCTTACAATTCCAGATCAAGTTTTGGGCCTAAGAGTTCTCGACCTGGGCTGCGGCTCAGGAAGAGACTGTTTTTTATTGTCTCAGCTAGTGGGCGAAGAGGGATCAGTTGTGGGGGTAGATATGACTCCGGAGCAACTAAACGTGGCACGACAAAATATAGAATATCACACGAGAGTGAATGAATACAAACAACCTAACGTTGAATTTTTGGAGGGAGATATTCAAAATCTTGATCGTGTGGGTTTGCGGGACTCTGATTTTGATCTTATTGTTTCGAATTGTGTTTTAAATTTAGTTCCTAACAAAAGGGCTGTTTTAGAAGGAGCTTTTCGGTTACTCAAAGAGGGGGGAGAGTTTTACTTTTCCGACGTTTATTGTAATCGTCGACTCTCAAAGGAGTTGATTTCAGACAAAGTGTTGTGGGGCGAGTGTTTGGCCGGGGCGCTTTATTGGAATGATTTTGAAAACTTGGCAAAGTCTGTGGGCTTTAAAGATCCACGAGTTGTAGACTGTAAACCCATTGAGGTTAACAATGAGCTCCTTCAAAATAAACTAGAGGGTTATAAATTCTACTCTGTTACTTACAGACTTTTTAAATTGAAGGAACTTGAACCTTTTTGTGAGGACTTTGGACAGGCGGTTGTATACAAGGGAGGAGTCGAGGAGTCTCCTTTAGCGTTTCAGCTAGACAATCACCATCTTTTCAAAAAGGGGAAAGTCGAGGCTGTTTGTGGTAATAGTTATCTAATGCTAAAAAAAACGCGCTATGCGAATTTTTTTGAATTTATTGGGACATTCGATACTCATTATGGAATATTTGAGGGTTGTGGCGTCGTTGCCCCATTTGAGTCTGTCGGCTTAGATAATGCAAAAGAAAATGTTGTGGGAGGATGCTGTTAAGATGTTGGCGGGAATTAGGTTTTTTATAAGATCCACGTTAGTGGCGATGGGCTTAATATTTGGAGGAGGACAGGTTATGTCACAGGATATATTTGCAGAAGACTTGCTATCGAAGTACAGGGGTAAAAATGTACTCCTTGTTAATATTGCCACTCGTTGTGGTTACACTCCGCAACTGGAGGCTTTAGAAAAAATTCATCAAAAATATAAGGAACAAAACTTTACCGTTGTAGGTATTCCCAGCAATGATTTTGGTCAACAAACTCCGGAAAAGGATGAGGAGGTTGTAAGCTTTTGCAAGCTAAAATACGGAGTGAGTTTCCCACTCACCTCTAAAACTTCTGTCAGAGGAGCTGGAAAACATCCTTTAATTGAAAAGCTTATTGGAGCTGGTGAGGAAAAATCAGAAATCAAATGGAACTTCGAGAAGTTTCTGATTGATCGAAGCGGCAAAATTGTTGAGCGCTATAAATCTGACGTCAAGCCTGATAGCGATGAAGTCATCAAACGCATTGAGGAACTCTTAAAGCTTTAATAGTGGACAGTGAGCTGCGCGGCTCCACCCTCCCAAGTTTCTTCTGTGCCAAATTTATCTACGTCAAAGGTGAAGAGTAACCTTAGATTTCCGGTTGGAAAATCAATTTGGTAGGAGGCATTGGCTCGGTGTTCGTATTGCTCGGATCTCGTATCATGGTGATTTCGTAAAGCCTGGGGGCCGCGACTCTTAAAAAGGGTGGATTCCCAGCCAAGGCCCCACTCTACAGAATATTTTCCTTTGTTGTGACTCCACAGCCACCAAGCATGGGGCAAGTAGTTTTGATGGCGAACATGGCCCCGTTCAGTTTGCCAAATGCGATCGGCAACGAGTAGGCCTAACAGAAAATTCCCATTTTGACCTTGAAGGGGCCGCGTCCTTTCCCATTGGAGCCAATATTCATTTTTAAAGTAGTTCAGCTTCGAAAAAGAATCAGGTGAATTTTGGCTAACAGAATATTCTTTTAAAGACGCATTTGAGATTGTCAGTTGAGCATGAAGATAGTCTTCCAGATTTATTCTTGTTCGGGACTTCGCAGCAAAATAGTGACCTTTCGAAATCTGGCGTGAATCTTCACTAGGGAATAACCTTTCAGATTCTAAGTCAAAGCGAGCTGTCGCCTCATAGTATTCGCTTTCTTGAACCCATCTGTAAACATAGCCGATAGATTTTGGTAGCTTTTTATAGCTGTCGCTATGCTCATTGCGTTTGTTGTAATCAAAATCAGGAGCCGTGTAAAAGAGCCTATGAAGACCTTGATTTTTATCTATCCAAATAAGGGCTCCCCCAAGAGAGTTCTCACTTTTAAAGGTTTCGCTCTCTCCATAGATAGCAATTGAAAATTTTGAACTCAATCGGTATTCAAAATCTACAATATGAGCCTCATCTTGTTTTTCTAAATGACTTAAGTCTAGGTAGTAAAATGAAAAGAGGAAATTATCGCTCAAAGAAGTGGTGAGCTTAAGTCGATTGTCTACGGCAAAACGCTTACTGCTGATGCTGCCTGAGGAGAGCTGCAAAACTTTTGATTGACTCAACCACGTTCCATACCAAGAAAAAGGGTAGTAGTAGGTTAGCAAATCAGATTGATATTCGGAGTCAATGTTGAGCGAACTTGGACGTGTGGTGAGGTTGCGGTTTTGCAAAACTTGGTACTCTGGTAAAGCCTCGTAGCCGAGTGCAGGCTTAGTGAGAGTGCTTAATAAAAGTAGGCAAATGAAGCCTTTTATTGGCATTGAAATTTGCATAGAAGTATGTGACCCGAGTCCGTAGGCAATGACAACAAAATTTACTATTTTTTAAAAAAATGACATTATAATTTTCTGACACTCATCTTTTAATTCTCTCATGCGTTTTCATATATATTGAACACTTTGTGATCTAGACTTTGTGTTTTAGTCATCGTGTTCTAGACATAAATAATTTGAGTAGATAACATAATTGAATAGGCGGTCACCAATGCGGAATACCAGAATGCTCCAAAAACTTTTACAAATTGAGAAGGTTCATATATTCCCCATATTGATTATCGGATTATCAATTATCAGCAATGTTATTGGTCAGAGCTTTTTCCCTTTTGTAAACTATCCACTATATACAGGTCTTCGGATGGGCGAACAGTATCATTTCTATGGAGTTCAGCAAGGGGAGGGAGAAATGGTGTATTTGCCTTTTAGACATTATTTTTTTATCCATTCAATTACTACAGATTTCATCAAACGCTTTTTTTCAAAAATAATTATTGTCGGGATCAAGATCAGAGAGAGGTTTGTCTAGAACGAGTAAGCCGGCTCCTTGAGTCCCAAATGAGATATATAAACAAAAAAAATGTGAGGAGGAAAACTGGTCTCAATTTAAAAGTATCGAGCAAGTACTAATATATTACATTAATCCGGCGACCCAGGAGCCATCAGAGATAAAGTCCATCGTCGCGACAAAAAGATTGAGGCTTGCATGTTCTTGATAAATCTTGTACGCAGGCTCGAAGTCCCTGAAGTTTCATCGTCAGCGGTGGGACTTTGGCGCGCTCTATTTTGTATTGTCTCCCTTGCCTTTTTACCTGAATCCTTTGTGCGTGGTTATATATATGTGAATTCTGAATTGTTGCAGCCAAATCTTTTTGGGCTTCCAATTTTATTTACGAGTATGCCAAATCCACATTTTTTTGATCTATTAATTCTACTTTTGAAAGTAACTCTTGTTTTTGCTTGTATTGGTCTGTTCACGCGCGCTTCACTATTTATCGTGGCCCTTATTTTTTTCTATCTTTCTGGTATTTTCTTCTCATTGGGGGGATGGGACCATTCAACAGGGATTGCGGCGCTTTCTTTTTTAGTGCTTGCAACGTCAAAACATGGGCATGAGCTTTCTGTAGATCATATATTATTCGGCAACAAGAAATCATCTCCATCAACTTTAGAAAGTAGTTGGCCCATAGTTATTAACCGATGGTTATTAAGCATATTATTTTTTTCTGCGGGGGTTAAAAAACTAACTTTAAGTGGTCTAGATTGGGTGTTTTCTGACCATATGGCTAACTTGCTTCAAGGCGTGCACAATCCGGAGTTTGCAAAACTTCTTTACTATGTAGCCTCTAAGAGTTGGCTATGTCAGGCAATTGCCGGTGGCACAATTCTGTTTGAGCTTCTTGCGCCTTTGGCTCTTTTTGGGGGGGTATGGCGGGCACCCATCGCTGTAGGGCAGGTTTTGTTTCTGATTACAGTTTCTCTTGTGTTAAGAGAGCAGTTTTGGCCTATGTACGCGGTTATGCTGTGTTGGCTCCCTTTTGAATCAATGAAAACAAAAAAATGCGTCGAGGCGCAAGTTTAAGAACTTGGCGTAGAAAGAGGAACAGGATAGATTAGATTAGAGTTTATGAAAGGTGTTTACGCAAAAACTTATATTGATTTAGATGGCTACATTGACCTAGAGGAGTTTCATAGTCTTTATGATGAGATGATTATGGGCATATCCAAGAGCCATATCGATAAGGGAGTTGTGAGCTGCGGAGTTCACTCTAAAGAAAAAGAGTTGGAACTCTGCACGGTTTTGCAAAATCCAAATGAATATCTCTCAGCAAAGGATATTGAAAATTTAGATAAATTGGACAATCTTCATCAGCGGGCCTGGTATGTGAGTTTGCGTTTACCAGTATATCACCCGTATTTTCTTGTTTTTATAAGAAGAGAACGAGATTTTTGGAAAAAACATCTAAGAGACAATTGTGAGTGGACCCAGCAGGCTAAACTCTTCCCCCAAACCCTAGAGTTTATTGAAAAACTTCCCTTTGATGAAATCGGAAGGATTCTGTTTTTTATTACATCCAGCCAGCACCGCACTTTGATACACTACGATGCGGGTAATCCGGAGGCGAGACGAGCGCATCCAAATACAGAATTTATTTATTTTCGTCCGGGTTTGGAAAAAAAATTATTTATTTATGATGAGGATAAAGATGAGAAGCACTATGTTAAAAGCTGTGCAAGCTACTGGAACGATTTAGATTGGCATGGCGTTGACCAAAATGTAAAAACAACATTTTCAATGAGGGTAGACGGTGTCTTCCAAGATAAATTTAGAAAGGAAATTAGCCTCATCAGCAATGTCTAGAGAAGTTGCCGAGGCAATAAGTTGTACAAAGGTTTTGGACGAGAGCCATCGATTACAAATTGAAGATCTTATTCTGGAGCAAATTCAATGTCAGAATAAGAACCAATCTCGAGAGCTATTTTTCCGTTACTTGGACAAATACTTAGACTCTAACCATCATTTAAAATATTTAGTGGGGAATTTTTCCCAGGAAGGGGAGCTCAAAAGTATAATGGGAACCCACCTATGGCCATCGCTTCCCTATGCCACGTTTAATTATATGTTTGTTAAGAGGAGTCTAAGTCTGTTTAATTCTTCAAAAAGTGGACTGGTGTATTGTCTTCATAAATCACTGGATATTGGGGAGAGCAACGGAATTAAAGCGTACTATAGTGTACAGAAACTTAGAGACGTGCGCCACAAGTTCCGAACATGGAGAGCTTTTGACACCCCCCTCACATTTCGTTACTACTCTCTTTTAGAGGGCGTTATAAAGGCCAATACATCTTCAAATTATACTATCTTTAATGAATTACTTGATGATCGCACTTGGCCCTACGATATGGGAATTTGGTGCACAAGAATAAAGCCTGAATTTGAAAGAGTTGTGAATTGGTAAGTGGAATAAATTTAAAATAGGAGCATGTATATATATGTGGAAGCAACCTTCTATTCAATTAAGTGAGCAAAGTCAACTTGAGGACTTTTCCGCTTTCTTGACGGATATTGCTCACTTTCGCTTGCAGGTTCAGGTTCCGGTAGAAGAAATTTTATATGAGATACAAACGAGTATTAATTATTTCTACCGAATTCATTTGAATTTAAAGGGCAGAGGAATTGTTGGTCAAGATCGCCTCTGGTATGGCCGTGGTTTAATTGATTATCTCCCAGATAGCAAAAGACTTTTTGAATACAGAGCTCTTCCCGGTGGTGAGGTGATCAGAAATCACTATGGAGAAATTGAGCTTCACTATACAGAGCTTTCCAGACAAATGCCGATCACTATGGCTCTAGTAAATTCAATAACTAATAGTCCTCGTATTACACGGTTTTTGCGCATACCAGGTGGAGTTTTGTTACCTTGGCATTCACATTGTCAGTCTGAGTTTATCGGTTTTCAGCCTTACCACAAAGTTATAGTGCAAATACCTTTAGTGACTAACTCAAAAGTTTTATACAAGGTAAAAAGAACTAAGGATGAAGATCAAGATGCAATTAGCCTTTGCTATAAGGCTGGTGAAGCTTGGATTTTTAATTCTTGGCATCTGCATTGTGTAGAAAACTATAGCAAGTCTCCTAGAACTACATTGTATATTGAGATCCCATTAAGCGATATAAAGTTCCAAGGATTGATATTGAATTCCCTATACTTAAATAATAATGAGTTGTCGCTATGAAGTTCAATCGACTTGGTGTTAAAAAAGTTGCAATAATGTAGCAATCTTTTATTTATGAGGAGGGAGCATGGCCGATGCTTTGTGGAATTTCTTTCTCGAAGGAGTTTGGACGGCACTAAAGTCATTAAGGTCCTCATTTTTGAGTTTGGAGTCACGATATAGTATTTACTACCTTTTTTTAGCTATACTTTTAGTTTCTTGGATAAATATTAGAAGGGGAAATGGGTATCAAGATACAGTTCGAAAGATCTCTCAAGATTTAGAACTCAGAAGTCCAAGCCACAGAGTTGATTTTTATATGTCGTTACTTTTTTTGGGGGGAGTTTTTACAGTAAAAATTCAGGGGCAGGATGTAAGTACGTACTTATTCAATTGGGTTCATGGATGGGACAGGGTGAGAGGGGCTGAGTTCGTAAGTTTACATTTTTATATAATATGGGCAGCAGTAGGTATACTACTTCGCGACTTTGTTGGGTATATTAGCCATAGATGTATGCACGAAGTGGCATGGTTATGGAAGTTTCACAGAGTTCATCACTCCGCAGAGAAAATTGGATTTTATACAGTTTTAAGAATGCACCCTTTAGATGTCCTATTTATGACAACTCTGTCTGGATTAGGTTTTTATGCTTATGTGAGTTTAAGCTATTTTTTTTGGCCAGAGGTTTTATTTGCCTCATGGTTGAATTTGTTTCTAATAATAGAAACCCTGTTTGCAATCACGGCCTTTCTACGACACTCTTCAACTTTTTTGAATTACCCAATGTTTATAAGTCACATTTTGTTGAGCCCAGCTATGCACCTAAGGCATCATGATAAATATGCAGTGGATAAGAGTAAAAACTTTGGCAGGATATTTTCTTTGTGGGACCTTCTATTTAAGACCATCGATACGAGGCCGTTAAGTGATTCATCTGGAATAAGCTATGGTGTTTTAGATAAAGGCAATCTTAATATTGAATCATTTTGGTCCTTGCTTCTGAAGCCTTTTTTACGGGAGAAATAGCGTAATGAAGGGGTGGAGAAGGTTATTGTTAATAGTATTATTTTTTTTGGGTGTAATAAACTCTCTATTTTACGTAGTGAAGGGTGAGAAGATAAATTCAGCATTTATTTCACTATTCTCCCCTCTTGCAGTAGTTTTTGTGCAACCTACTTTTTTTTCTTCCAAGAAGATAATTATAAACTATAAAAATGGAGACAGATCTCAGTTTGATTATACGACAGAGAGCTCTCTTCCAGAAGATCGTGCTCTCTATATGCTGATAATGTTTCATGAGGACTATAATAAGCAATTAAGCCAGCAGTTAGTTGATTATTTATTGTGTAAAAAAAATCTTAAATTTGACAATTGGTTTATTGATGACATCTCCACCTTTACAATATTGAGCATTGATATTTACGGAAACAATAACCAAAGAATCTGGAGCTGCGACAATTGAATCTTTTTAGGTATTTGCTTTCTACATATTTTATCTTTTATTGGTTCAAGCATCTGGAATCTGTTAAAGAGACAATTAGTCATACCGGAATTATGGGGCAGCATTGGGCGTTCACCAGTATCTGGAAACCTCTTTATGTTTTCAACGGTATTTACGCCCCAGATAGAGTTATATACATACCTATGTTAGGCATTATATGTTGTGCTCTGATGCTATTAGTAAAGTGGTACCGCCCGTCAATGCTGGCTATGGCGCTTCTTATTTTTTTGATTCATATAAGAAACCCCTTATTAACCTCCGTAGTGACTCCAATTCAAATTTGGGTCCTGCTTTTTGTGGCTGTATTACCACTAAAAGAGAGCAACAAGAAAATTTTTCTTATACAAGGGGGGAGGCTTAGGCACTTTGAGTACAATTTGATTTGGGGTTTTATGGGAGTCATCTATTTTGCAAGCGCAATTTCAAAACTGCGGTCCCCGCCCTGGGTTGAGGGTTGGGCTTTATTGCAATTTCGCGAAATGCCATTTTTTCATAAGGAGATTTGGGGCTCTTTTGTGGAGACTCCGGCGGGTTTTTTTGCGGTGTGGTTTGTTATTGTGGCAGAGTTTTTTTATTTTTTTGCCATAGTAAGCTCCCGTTTAAGGGTCGTGGCTTGGTTTATGATACTAATTGTGCACTTGGGAATTCTTATGAGCTTTAGCTTTTCGTGGCTCCCTCTGTTTATGATAATTATTCAGACTCTCAATTTTGATTGCCAATGGTATTGGGAAGCGAGAAAAAAATTAAAGAAGCGCTTCCAATATATTTTATCCACGGATTTGGGTTAAATAAAAACTAACCAATGAGAAGCTGTGTATTAAAGGAAGACCTATTAAACTGGTTTTGTAAGTAGTTCATGTTAGTTTGATAGTGAAAAGCAAGAAAATCCTCTTCGCTGCGCCAGATGTTTGTAAAAACAATTTTTTTGTTTTCTGTTGAAATGGATTTATTTGACTCCAGCAGGTAGCCTGCTCGGATGTATTTTTGTCTGCAAGACTCATAGTTTTTATACCACTGATTATCCAGCTCAGGTAAAAGGTAATCCCGAAAAGAGGGATTTCTTTTAGTCCCTACTTTTGATAGGTCTAAATTAGTCGGGCTATAGTCTACGATGTAGGTGGTTTTGAAGTTCTTACTTATAAGGCTCTTAAATGTAATAAGCATAGCGGGTGCAGATAATAAAAATCCCATAAAAAGACGCCTGTTCAGCATAGTACTTCCTCCCTTGTACACCCCTATAGGGTACCGCTTAAAACCTGGAAGAGTCTACAAATTTTTCCATTTTATAGAAGTTTTCTCATTATGATAGATACACGTATTGTTTTAACTGTTGAGTGTGCTATAGTCCAACTCAGAGGAGTTTTAAGGGGTGAGCAGGTTAGGAACGGATATAGATAAAGACTTTGTGAATCACCTTTATGCTCCCAATACGATCTGGCCAAAAGTAGAATTAAATTACGTTCGTTTGCCTTCAATGTATGACTTCAATTTGGAAGAGGCTAGGTTTGAGTATAATAAAATCCAGGAAAAATATCCTGTGAAACCTTTTCGAGTCGCCTCCAAATTTGGGAAACTGAGGGATCGTTTAATTTATCGTGGATTAGGACTTACAGCAAAGAAGTCGTCGCAAGACCCTTTATACGATGCTTTAAATTTGTATGGAAGAGATGGTCAAGGTATAGATATATACAACACATTCAAAAACTATAGCGAAAAGCTTCAAGGAGTAGAGAGATTAATGCCCTCTCTTGATGAATCAGAATTTTCTGATTTCACGCCGGCATGCAGCCCATTCTTCAAAAAAATTATAGATAAGTTTCAGTCGCCATTTACTAAAGTTCGCTTTTTGGAGCTTATGCCTGGAGGGCACATCCCTCCCCATGTAGATTTCCCGTATTATGAGGCGATTAGAGTTCATTCGGTTCTAGAAACCAATGAATCTGTAGTTTGGGAAGTCGAAGGAGAAGACTTCCAGTTGCCAGCTGATGGAAAATTCTACTGGTTTGATACAGGGAAGTATCATTCTGTTATAAACAAAGGGAAAACTTCTCGACTTGTGCTGAGTATTAATTTAATGGTGTACAAGGGGCGTGGTCAGGAAACAAGGTACTCTCATCAGCACGATCTTTTAGATCTTATCAGGCAAGGTAAAATTTGAAATTCAGAATTCGGAACTTACAACTTTTAAATGCGATTGTCTTTCTTGCTTCCGTCGTTTATTTGATTGATTTAAGGAATATTGCCTTACTCTTGGTGAGCTATTTTTTATTTCTTGTGATGGGAGTTAATATTGGTCTTCATAGGGGGCTCAGTCATAAAAACTTAAACCCCACCACCTGGTTAAGTCGAATTTGCTTGCTGTTTTCTGCTTTTACTTGCTTGGGTCGCCCCTCCGACTGGATTCTTGTTCATCAGCTGCACCATATGTTTTCAGATGAACCTCAAGACCCACACTCCCCCAAATATTGTGGCAGATGGAGAGTGTTGTTTAATTTATGGAAGGTGTCGGCTAGCATACCATTTAAAAAAATCATTCGCATAAAAAGAGCAATATTAAAGAACCCAGACATAAGGTGGATGGATAAAAATTACTATAGAGTTATAGGGGTTTATGCTCTAGCCCTTTTCTTTGTTGGAGGATGGCTTGGTGTTGTTTTTGGACTGTGTGGTCCTGCAACTTTCTGTTTAGCTGCTACGTCACTAGTCAATGCGGGGTGCCACAGCCAAGAAGGTCAGGTTAAAAATGTAAGCTGGATTTCTTTATTAACGTTTGGAGAAGGTTATCATAAGAATCACCATGAAGATCCCTCCAGAATATCGGAAGATGAGTTTTTGGCGTTTGATATTTCCGGTAAAATTTTTTCTTGGTTGAGGCAGAAATGAAGTTAAATTATTATGAGGTCGAGCCTGAGCAGAGCACGTTTTACACTGTTGCAGTGGATGTGACTCACAGATGTAATATGGAATGTGCTAACTGTTATAGTCCTCTTCGGGATATACCAGATATAGAAATACAAGAATTAAAAGAATTTTTTAGTAGGCTAGGTAGAAGAACGGAGCTGCGTCTAACTGGGGGTGAACCCACTTTAAGGAAAGACTTGCCAGAGATAATTTCTTCTATTGTCGAAAATGGCCATCGCGCAGCGCTCATGACTAATGGATTAAAACTAGCGGACCGAGAATATTGTGAACAGCTTAAATCTGCGGGTTTAAAATTCGTTTGCTTATCTTTGAATGGCGCAGATGACGACGATGTTTATGAGGTTCTAGATAATCGACGATGTGCTAAGTTAAAAATGTCGGCTTTGCAGAATATCATAGATCTAGGATTCTTCGTAAATATTAACTGTATTTTAATAAAAGGACTTAATGAGCACGTTCCTGAAAAGTTGGCTCAAGTTTTAAAAGCAAATAAAGTTCATGGAACTTTGCGCTTTAGAAATATTGGAAAAATGGGCCGGTACATGAATAGAGAAAACATGAGCTTTAATGACATGGTTAATTTGCTGTCTAATGCATTTGATAAGACGCCGGAGTACATAAAGAGTTATAACCAGGTCAATGGATACGAAGAGATTCACAATGTGTTATTTCCTTTAGATGAAAAAAGAAGGTTGAGTACAACTTGGATTAAAATTACTGATTGGAGGCCCTCAGAGGATGCTATTCCAGATCCTGGTAGTATAAGGAGGGGGCGTATGACAAAAAATTTTAAAGTAGCACCATTTTTCGAACACTCTAAAATTCATGCCTACTAGGTACTTTGGTGATGTCTACAAGAATAGCTCAGAGACTCTCTGAATTAGAAAAGACTGATATTGCTGATGAGCTGCGACAGTCAAATTTAGTTTGGGGTCCTCATTATCTTTTGAAGAAAATTGAGGGGGCACCTCTAAGGCATGGAAAGACAATATATGTTAAGTCTATTAATGTACTGACTCATGAAATAATAGTGGATAATAGCCAGCTCTTTAAGAAGACTATAGAGATCTTGACTCGAATTACGGGACACAATACCCAAGATTTAGCGCGTAGCTATTGGCACAAGTTAGAACCTAATGACAGGATTGATATACACAAAGATATAGATGAAGGTGGAACAAGCTACTTTAAGAAGATAACCAGATATCTACTTTTTTTAGATATGAAAGAGGGATTTATTGCCATTTTAAATCAACAGCTTTGGAATTATTCGGAGGAACGGCTGTTATCTAGGGTCTTATTGGAGTTTGACCCCTCCGATTGGCATTTTTTCTTTAATGCTTCTGAAAGTGATATCAAGTTTTTGGTCGCAGATTTTTACTTTCGTTGAGGTTTGATTTTATGAAGGGCTATTATTACAAACAGGTCCGTTTTTATAGCCAAAATAGAGATTGGCATAATCGATATTTATCCAGCACAGAAGATCGAATAACAAGTCTATTAAGATCTGATTTTGGAAACGACTTTTGGCAGAAATACTCAGATGTTCTCATAGATTATTTTATGAAAGATAAGCTTTTATTTCGAGCAAAGTCAGTTATTGATAGTAGTATAAGTCTAGATCAACTATGGTCCTCAGAGGGGGACTATCAAGACTTTCTTATTCAAGCTTTAGGCACTGTAGACATGGTTTCTGTTCTTAATAAAAACGGTTTAAGTGTTGTTGAAAAGGAAAGTGATATCAATTTGAATCAGGCTCAGGAACTGGTCCAATCCATTCAAAGTCGTAATCATATTGTTCAGTTTAAATCTAGGCACCTTCAGATAGCGACTCATGGGCCTATTGGCGATCCTTTAAAATTAGGAAAGGGGTACCTTCCATTTCCTGATGAAACGTAGATCTGTATTTAGCGTTTTTTCAAGGTTCGTATATTTGCGCAAAGATCTTGCCATCATAGGAGGGGTGTAGAGCGGTGAAAAAGAGGGAAATTTTAATTTCTAATCCAGCAAGTCTTTATCTTACTTTTTTGCCTTATATATTTGGAGTATTGAAACATTATGCCGAAGAGGAACCTATTATCCGTGAAAATTACGATTGGTTAGATCCTATTTATCAGAGAGGTTCGGCTCGATCTTTGCTGAAACCGTATGATCTGTCTTCGATTGATGTTCTTGGATTGAGTTGTTATGTCTGGAATTTTCTCTTGCAGTGTAAAATTGCAGAAATAGTAAAAAGAGAAAACCCAAGATGTCTTATTGTTATGGGGGGGCCAGAACCGAATTGGAAGGATGGAAATTTTTTTTCTAAGCATCCATATGTCGATCTTGTTGTAAGACAGGATGGAGAAATCCCATTCAGAGAAATATTAAAAGAGAGAACTAAAGATGCACAAGCTAATTATAAGCATGTCCCAAGTTTGATTTTTAAAGATGATGACCAAGTATTTATCTCTCCTGAAATCAAGCAGCCAAAGGTTTTAACTGGAAAGAGTCCTTATTGCGATGAGCCCTTAATGGAAAAAATTATATCAAAGTCTCCACCGGGAAGTCATTCTGTAATATGGGAAACTAATAGGGGCTGCCCCTATAGTTGTGTGTTTTGTGACTGGGGATCAAATACATTTTCAAAACTTAGAAAATTTCCAGAAGATAAAATTGAAAGAGAAATACAATGGTTTGCACAGCACAAAATAAACAGAGTTTATATTACGGATGCCAATTTCGGGATATTGGAGAGAGATGAAGTTATTGTAGACAATCTTGTACAAATTAAAAAAAAATCAGGGTGGCCTCTCATCGTCGATTGGTGTGCGGCAAAAAATCATATAGATCGAATTGAAAGGATATGTTTGAAACTACATGATTCAGGTTTAAATCGAGGAGTCTTAATAGGTTATCAAACAACTGACGAGGGTGTTTTGCAGATTATGCAAAGAATGAATTTATCTTTGGAAAAGCATAGGCAACTCGCTATCAACTTAAGAAAAAATGGAGTACATGTTTTTGGTGCAGTTATTCTTGGTAGTCCAGGTGAAAATTTGGAGAGTTTTAAAAAAACTTTGCATGACTTACTAGATATGGGCTTTCATGAGTCTATCCGGTGTTATCTATATGCACTATTACCAAATGCCCCTGCTAATCATAGAGATTACTTGGAGGAGCATGAAGTAGTAATAAAGCGTGCTCCAATTGTCGGTCCAGTGGAGAGTTTAGATGAACTGTTTGATGTGCACTATCCTCGCATAGACTATGTAGTTGGACACTCCTGTATGGATAGAATCTCCTGGACTCAAAAATGCTTATATTACGCTCTGATTAGTGGATTTCATAATTTGGGTTTAACGAGAGCATTGGCCTGTTTTTTAAAAGAAAACAGAAACATCAGCTATGGGGAATTTTATGAGAGTCTTTTTGATTTTTTTAACCTAAGAGATAACTTTTACCTTAGTTCTCTTTTTGGAAGGCTTACTGAAAAATTAAGATCATTTCTTGATCAAGAAAATGAGCACTTTTTTATTTTAGAGGACGATCACCTTTTTGAGCATGAAAAGTGGCTGTATATTCATGCAATAGAAAATATAGAAGTTGTTTTTAAAGAAATTGAGTTTTTTTTGAATGCAACATGGGGTTTAGATGATCAAATTCGCGACCTATTGAGTTTTCAAGAGTTTTCAATCTTACCTCTTCATTGGCCATCTGAAACTCAAAAGCTTTTTAAGTACGATTGGTTATTGATGACAGTTAGTGAGTTAAACTTTTCAAATGTTCTCAAAGAGGGTCGCTACCAATTTAGTTATGAAAGTCATTTTTTGAAAGAGCATAATTGGTTAAAAAATGATGACTTCACAATCCGAAAAAGAAAATATGTACATGAGGTTCTTGGGAGTATGATTTACAAGAAATCAAATTCAATGGTGCCGCTGGTAAGAACTAGCTTTTCTTAAATAGCTGAAGCCATTGCTCATCAAAAATAAAAAAATGGATCAAGATCATGCCGAGACTAATTTGGGTAACATCCATCATAAAAAGAATGGGGATATGCATACTTAAAGTTATAAGCCAAGCTGCAGGTCTTAGCCTTTTTATAAAGTAAAAAGGTGCAGCTAAAAATTCAGTTAATACGAAAGCTTTATCTATAAAAGTGAACAAAGAAGATGAAATCAGTGGCAGAAAACTCTGGAACCATGTATATCCGTGGTAACTTTGTAGAATTGCATAAGATGCACCGCCCTCCCACCAGCGGGGAGTAAAAAACTTGGAATATCCGGCATAGCTATAGGCAAAGCCCACAAGTAACCATGCTCCCCAATACAAAACAGGGGGAAATCTCCAGTCAGGTTGACAGTTCCGTCTGGACAGAGATTCTCCCTCGGGAATAAGAGCGCAGCTAAGGAGTATCCATCCATGATAAGGTAATTCAATACTATAGGTCATTGGATTTTTATTGTAGAAGGAAGCCATTATGTACCAGAGAAGCAAAGAGATGAGCCTTCTTTTGTAACCAATCAGAAATAAGAAGCATAGAGCTATTTGTAAAGCGTGAATGAATAGCACCCATATTTCCGAGGAGGAAATTAACAGGAGTCCAGGAAATTGAAACCACGAGGAACTTCTTCTGCTTACTCCGTAATATTGGCCGAGGGGGCCGGACTCACTGTAGAGTTCTAAGACATAGGGGGTTACTCTCAGGCTGTAGAAGAGTAGAAAAGTTCCAAATAAGACTCTCCAGTAGGCAAAACGCAAGGGTGAATATTCGAATTTTAAGTAGGACATTTTATTTCTACTTCCATTGGCAACGAACTTATCCAGTGCCAGTTATAAGATATTTTAAAACTTACAACTTCGTCTTTAATTTTTAATAATTTGTATATGGGTCCGTTGCGGCTACAAATACCATAGGTTAGAATTTTTTTGTGCTTAAAGCTTCTTGCTGTCACCACATTGTGATCAGCTCCAACGTAAGACATCCTATATCTAGTAGGACCCGGGATTTTTCTTTTTAAATCATGGTAATCCATTTCTATTTCGGTGTCGTTATTTAAGTGTATTACTATTGTATTTGATTTTATAAATTTATCGGTGTGAAGGCCAAAGTTAGAAAAGGGCACGGGAGCTGGAGAAATCATACTGCCATTGGCAATTTCTATAAATTGCGGAACTCCAATTAAGGACACAATCATGTGTGAGAGGCCGAATATAACTAATAAAACTTCAATTTGTGATCTCATGTATTTTTCGTTTCATTCCATATTTTAAATAACCCGGGCGAATAATTTTATTGAAATTTTTTAAGTTTTCTAATCCTCGAATTACTGGCATTAGTGAATTTAAGAGAAAAAGAGCTAAAAAGGTTCCATGAGGTATCATGTGATGTCTGAGTACAGCATCAATCAGGGCTGCCAACAGGCCAAAAATAACTTGTGGGCCTCTTGCATGAGGGGTTGTGGCAGGGTCGCTAATCATGTGGAATGTGAAAAGAAGAAAGCCTGGGCCTAAGCAGGGTCCAAAAGCCAAAAGCCAATACGTCCCACTTAACCACCTAAATGCCGCAAAGATAAGAAAGCCTATGAAAAAAGATAAGGAAACTAAATGTTGTCGTGAGTAGATGACATTTATTATGCCAAGAGTAAGAAAGGCGAGTGATGGTGTCAGGTAGCCGGCAAATAAATTTTGTATACTAGTGGCGTATCCAGACCCCGCATATAAGATTATGACAACTGAAAAATTAGCAGGATTAAAAATATGTCTGTTTTCAAAATTTATAAATGCTTTTGAGAGAACTCCTAACGCAACAGCAAATAAGTAGATAAGAAAGTGTGTACTATCAATAAGTAGGCTGCAGGCGAGTGCTACAATGATCGCACCCAATGGGAATCGAATAACTTTGTATTTAAAGAATCCAATAAAAGTGTCTATAAGCATAGCGAAGACGACAATAGAAAGCGTAATGTAGTGTGGTCTTTCAAAGTTAAACATCTCTCGCGCCACAATGGCATAAGAAAGGAGAATAAGGGCCTGTAACCAGCGCGGGTCTCTGATATTGGGAAAAAATTTTCCATTAGACTTCACTTTTCCTCCACTACGTAATACTTGCCTGTTTCCAAATTACGCAAGTCCGTGATTTGTCCTGATGCCCAGTCGATTTTAACAGATACTGGGGAGTTATTTTTCAAGCCAAAGTGGAGGCGAGGATCTGAGTAGGCAATAAATCCTGATTTTCCGCCGGAATCCCAGCGGAAATAGCTTTTATTGTCTTGCATAACCTTGATTCGTGTACCAATCGGCATAGGATGGCCGCCACCCTTGCCAGCCAAGGAAAACCCAATCCAGTTCGAAGATGGAGAGGTCTGATTTTCTAAATAGTAAGCATTACCCTCTCTAGTCGTTACAATTAAATCAAGAACTCCGTTATTGTTTCGATCAATTATTGCTACGGCTCGTCCATCCCAAGAGTAGCGAATTCCAGCGGATTTAGATGTATTTATCAATTTTTTTCCAGAATTCGTGAATACGCAATCGACTTGATGACCACTTCGAAATGGAATATTTTCTCGCATTGATAAACTGAGGTTACTAGTGAGAAAGCCAGGCATGCCAACAAAGGTTGCAAGGACAAATCCATCAGAGATGGAGTCCTTTGCTTTTCGGCTGACAAAACCATTTGCGACATAGCCGTCTATATTTCCATCTAGGTTAAGATCAGCAAAGGCCCCACCCCAAGCAAAGAGACAATTGTCCAAGCCATAAGTTTTTGCTAGATCTTTTGAAGACTGGGGCGTGGAAAAATTCCAAAGAAAGTTTCCTCGTTCATTGAACCTTGGGTAATATACATTAGATATATAAATATGGGGAAATCCACTCCCGTCAAGATCAAGGAGAGATACGTTCATGCCATAGCGTCTGTCTGGAACCCCGAGCTCATGGCTTTTATTTATAAAATGGCCATTTTTTTCGATTTCAAAAAGAAAATCAGGTCCAAAATCATTAGCAACATAGAGGTTCTGTTTTCCTGAATTTCGGAAATTGCCGATGCCCGCGTCAATTGCCCACCCCGTGGCTTTGGGTAGTAGAGTTTCGGTAACGTCTAAAAAAATATTATTTTCAGAGTTTAAAAGCAGAGAATCTTGTCCCCCATTATTGGCGGAGTAGGTATTTTTAGGCCAAATGAATTCAGTTTTTGGATCAAACATATTAAAGTCAGGAAAGTAACGAATTATGTAGAGATCAGGCTTTCCATCTCCATTAAAATCTCCCACAACAGCACCTTGACTGTTTTTACAATTTTTTGGCAACTTTAGCTCTGTTACGTCGAGAAAATGGGACCCCAAGTTTTCGTAAAGTTTTGTGCAGCCCACCCCGGTAATGAGTAAATCTGGGCGGCCGTCAGAATTGTAGTCGAGAATCACGGGAGAGAGGGCGCTGCTACTTTCATTGTTAATTGAAGCCACCCCCCATTTTTCGGCTTGGTCTTCAAAACCCTTGCCGGCTTTATTAATTAGAAGCCTACTGGGATGATTTATGTTTCCATTGGGTAGAAATATATCCATGAAACCATCTTGATTGAAGTCGGCAATAGCGATTCCAGGCCCTAGAAGATACTCTCCTCTAAGATTGGTGCTCCCATCTTTCATTGAATGCGAAGTTCCTCCTAAGTTAGGCAAATAGTATTTATAAACATTCAAACCATACTTCTCTGTACCATTTTTAAATATTATGGGAGATTGCTCTCTCAAGAGAAATTCATTTGTTTTGTTGCTTTGGTTTTGTATCCAGCCCTTTAAGTACTGATGCTGATTTGCTAAAACGAGTAGGTACGCAAAGGTAGCTGACATTAAAAATGGTATCCAGTTTTTGATTGATAAGTCTTTAGTTATTTTAGGCATGGAGCCTCTCGTGCTGATTTAAAGAAGGGGATACTAGTGGTCCGATATGTCGTCTAACAATGGGGTTTTTAAATTTAAAAATAATGGAATCGAGGTAAAAGTGAATAAAAGCATTAGCTACATTAATAGACGAAAAAACTAAAAAAATAGTTGGTATTTCCTTCTGTGTGTTTTTATAGAGGAGCTTAACAAATGATTGATGAGAACTTAAAAGCCAAGTTACAGAGATAAAACCACAAAAAAGAGTTATTAATAATATCCACTTAGAACTACTTTTCATTCGAGAATGGCCCTTGAGTTCTCGTGTAACAAAGAGATATTCAATACCGTGTATAATTTCTGTAGCTATTGTTGCGAGACCTATTGATGGAGTAAATGGGTAGTAAAATAATCTGTACATATAGGTTCTTTTTGATGAATTGTGAAGTTGAGGTTGATTTTTAATATTTAAAAATAAAAAAATAACTACAATTAAACTTGCGATAATAGAAAAGATTTCTAATGGACGGAAATGAGCCGTTCTAGGGAAGAAAGCAAAGGTAAAAGCTTGAATGGAGCACAGCACGGCAAGGATGTAGATGCCCACGGTTTCAAGTTTTTGGGCTCGCTCTTCTTTTATAATTCTAATATAGTTTGGTGTTTGTTTTGACTTAAAATTGTAAATTTTTGCAAGCCCTTTGATTTGCATTATAGTATGAATTCGGCTCGATAAAAAATAGACGCCGAAGTAGAGCTTTGCCAGGAATAGGTAATCCCAGTTTTTGTTATAAAATAGTAATCCATAAACCACGAGTCCCAAAATAATTAGAAAGAGATAAACAGACAACCACCAGAGCCACAATGGGAACTTGAGAACTCTCTGGGATATACGCATGTAGGTTTGATATTCGGGAAGAGAAATAATATTCGCAATTGTAAACCCAAGATGTAGGGTGCTAATTAGAAATATACTGGCAATAAAATTTAAAAACAGGCTCTCTTCGAGAGTACTTCCCCATCTGTAATACCCTCCAATAATGACAAAAGGTAATAGAGCGAACGGGAGGGCGAGGTTATATCTCTCGTCAGTTTTTTCAAAAAGTTGTATTCTCTTTTTAGAATTCATTATGCCCCAGTTAGATTAAATTCTTATTTCTTATCAGTTTCTTTTATGTTTTCGTGTTCTGTATCAATCTTAAGCTTTATTAAGGAGATATTGACGAAATCAAAACACTTGGAAACTTTGATGTTAAATCTGTCGGCTTGCAGCCAATTGTAATAACAATTCTATCATTATTTTCTATTGTTTCAACTCGATGACTGTATCCTGTATTTGTGAATAGAATTTTATTTTCATCTAACAAATATTCGTGGGTTGTACCGTTCCTTTGAATTTTCCATAGGCACTTTCCAAACAGTGAGAAGTGAACTCTACAAGCTACCGACGTGTTGGTATCAATATGCCAATCTAACACTGAGTCGGGAGGCAAGATTGCAAATCTTGTGCGAAATATATCAATTCCTTTTAAATACTCTTTGCACGCATCAACTAGTGGAGCATCTAAAGAGTCGAGATAATCGTCTTCGTTTTCTCCGTCGGATAGGGGCCTTTGTATTAAGACCTGCCTGTACCGTTCGTCAAAATAAGTTCGAAGCGGAGAGCGTTGAGACATGCGGTAAGTAGAGTCAATTCCGATGTCATTATAGTTGGGGTCAAAATTTTTTAGAAACGAGACGGCGAGTTGTTTGAAGGAGGGGTCAATCTCGCCGAGGAGACTGTAGTTGACAAATTTTTTTCGACTATATTTTTTATCACCAGCCACATGCTTTTTATTAAAGGGAGGATATCTCTCATTAAAATTAAATTTTGGTTTATCTGTCATATGCGAGCTCCTGGTTAATTTTTATAAGTTTGGGAGTTTTACACAAGTTTAAGCGGTGAAGATAGTCCTCCTGATCGTCTAATGATATGACCAAATGAAGGCGTTCACTTAGTCCTGAGTTTCGGGCCCAATGAGGAATTCCATTGTTGACCATATAAGCTTTTCCGGGCTTCATTTGATATTCGTAAGGCTGTCCTTGAAAATAAAATCCATTGAAACAATCTGCATTTGAAGTTATTGGAAAGTGAATTCTCACAATATACTGAGGGTCATTGTCAATGTGGGTTTGTACTTTATCGCCGGCCTTTAGTCGGACAAATCGAGTTCGAGTAGGAATTGCAAGTAGAGATTTAAATAAAGTGCCAATATAGCCAGATAAGGCGAGATCCGAATGTTTTTTGCAGGTTCTTTCATCTAACAAAGGGTCATAGTGATAATCTAAATTCATCATGGAGCGAACCCTCTTGGCAGCCGACAGTTTTTTTTGATGTTCAACCCACGGCATGCCCCGGAGTTTATCTATTGCACTTTGAATATTCGTAGCTATGTCGGTAGGCTCACTTAAAATTAGAGGAAAATAATCTGTACAGTTCCTAGAGATTCGACCTTTCAACGACAGAGCTTCGCCAATTACGAGATCTTCGTATACATAGGTTTCTTGAATCGAACAAACTTTTTGTAATTTCAGATACTCATTAAGTAGATCCTCTGGCGAATAGAAAATAGGAACTTCAACAACTGGAGGAAAATTTTTTCTATTAAGCCTTTTTCTTCTCTCTAGGATGGGATCCTTATTATTAAAAAGCATTAAAATTTCTTCTTTTGTAATCAAGCCAATAACCTCCAGAACTTTAAGGTGGCACCATTATGCTTTTGATTTAAATAGCCTTACTAATATTCCACCCAGATCGAGCTCCCACCACTTTAAAGAAAAGCTCCAATTGTTTGGATTGTAGTGATGGTTGTTGTGCCATCCTTCCCCAAAGACAATTAGACTGACAAACCAATTCTGGCGACTTTTATCTGGGGTTTCGTAATTTCGATATCCATACTCGTGACTTAACCACACAGATAGAAAAGCCTGTGTTTTATTTAACACGAAAGGAGCTGCCCATATATGAACAAATGGTGCAAAGCCAATCGCAAATAATATTGCAACCCACATTCCCATCCAAAGCAAATAATAATTGTGAAATTTCATATGAAATCTATCTCGGAGGAGGTCTTTTGCGACCCACTTATTAGACTGAATATTGTAGTTACCTAAAAGAAGATCACGTTTTTTTATAAAATGAGGACTGTGTGGATCTTTGTCTGTATCGGGAAACATATGATGGGTCCTGTGTACGGTAACCCAGCCGTATGATGAGCCAGTTCCCGTAACTCCAGTAATAATCGTAAAAAGAACTTCCCAAAAACGATTCAGTTCAAAAGATCTATGGGTTAAAAATCTATGGTAGGTTAAAGATATTCCAAGCTCTACAACTAGAATATACATGATGAGAGTAGCAAGCCACCACTCCCATTGAACTTTCTGAGTTAAGCGCATGGAAGTAGCGAGAATTCCAATTAACAACAGCCACTTGTTTAATTTATTATTGGGTCGCAGAAGTAAACTCATTTTTTCGCAGGTATATCCCCTCTATTTTTTGAGTGATTTGTATGACTACGTAGGAAAGGTCAAGCTCCCAGAATTTAACTCCAAAATTGGGCCTTCTGGGGCGGTGGTTATTGTGCCAACCCTCTCCCCATGCCAACAACGCGAGGGGCCAGTTGTTTCGACTTTGGTCCTTTGTGTTGAAGTTTTTGTACCCGACCATGTGTCCAATAGTATTAATTGCGCTGCCAGCATGCCACAAAAGGCAAGCTGGAGCTAGATACGCAGCTATTGCAACTTTGGGTGAGAGTAGAAACAACACGAGAAGAATCAATGCGTGAATGAAAAAATAGTATTTATGTAAAAAACGATGAAAGGGGTCTTTTATGAGATCAAGACTACATTCGGGGCGCACGGGAGAAAACATACTTAAAAACTGAACGCGCCACCAAGGTTGATGAACAGGGGAGTGCGGGTCCTTGGGGGTGTCTACATGATTGTGATGTTGTCGGTGAATGGCTACCCAAGCTATTGAGGAGCCTGTAAGTCCGTAAAACCCGAGGAGGGTTCCGAAAACTTCAAATGGACGAGAGGACTTCCAGCTTTTGTGCGCGAGTAGTCGATGATAAGTTACACTCATTCCAATACAACCCGTGAGTAAGTAAATGCTAAGTGTAATTAACCACTCCATTGTGGTTCCGATGTAGATTAAGATCATGAGTCCAATGTGAGATAAAATGTGAAAACCCAAAAGTAAAAATGAGTGAAGATAGAGAGGAGGCCTTTCACGAGGCTTTGATACTGAGATCATATTTTATACTTATTAGAGTTGCTTGGGAAGTCAATCGTTGTGTATATTGTTTTTAGAGTAAAAATCTAAGTGGCCACGAGGCATGTGGGATGTATGTTCCTAGAGAGGTTATTAGAGCGGATAAGTGAGCTTAAATCTTTTTGGTTTGGCATTACTATTTTTAATCTTCTATGTGGAATGGCAATCATATTCACCAATAGTTATTTTTGGCCACTTTCCGTATACCCGATGTTTGCTGTAGGAAGCGTTCCTAGGGAAAAAGTATTTGTCCCAAAGGTGGCGATTAGAAGGCTTGATGGAACTCTGGAGTGGGTACCCAAAAAAAAGAGACTTTCGCATTTGCCTGTAGACTATAGACACGTTGAGGCCCTATATAGGGGAGACTACAAATATTTAGATCATCTCTTAGAATTGATTGTGGTTAAAAATCCTGAGTACAGAGATTCCACTCGATATAAATCCGTTGTCTTGGTTGTGAAGTCTATTCGTGGGTCGAAAATGATGCGCGAAATTAAAATAAATGCGGAGTAACGCACGGGGATGGTTAAATTACATTTTTATAAATTAGTTTTATCTCCCTTCTCAGCGTTTAACTTAAATGTTTTTAGATTTCTGTATTGCACAGGTTTTCTGCTGACGATGCTCTATCATCGAGGTTTTTACTTTGGCGACATTCCCGCTTGTATATATAATCCTCTAGGTGTTGTAAGATGGATCAATGTTGGATCGCCATCTGAGGCTTTGTTTCAAAATTTATTTATTATATCTGTCATCTTTTTATTCTTAGCGGCATTAGGTGTCTTTGCCAGGACTTCGCTTCTTATATCCAGTCTTTCAACGCTCTTATTTTTTGCATTTTTTCTGAGTTGTGGACGACCAGACCAACCGACCTATCTGAATCCTCAACATAAAATTGCAATAGGAACTCTTTTTATTCTCGCATTAAGTCCAAAGGTAGATTTATTTAGGTTAAGTAATCTTAAAAAGTGGTTAAAGCCTAAGCTTCAAGATATTGAAATTCCCTGTTGGCCGTTCACATTCATTTTAACTAATATTGGGTTTACCTACTTTTCTGCTGGTTTGTGTAAAGTTTATCTGGGATGGGATTGGTTTGGCCCCGGGGCCCTTAGCCATGTTCTTACCTCGAGAACTCTCTTGTTGGAGTTACCGTTTACAGAATATTTATTGAAGTTCCCCTACATCATTCAGTTTTTTAGTGTGGCTACAATGGTGTTGGAACTTGGATTTATTCTTTGTTTATTTTTTCCGAGAACCCTGTACTTTTTTATTCCATTTTCGTTATTATTCCAGGTGATGATTAGCTGGCTCATGGATATAGAGTTCTTTTACTACTTCGGATTAAACTATTTGATTCTGGTTAATTTCAAAAAGATTTGGTTTTACTTTTTTGATTTTAAGAGAAAAGAGCTAAGTTATAGCCCTGCACAGGTAGATCAAGTCAGTTAAATTGTTGAAGTTAAAAGGAGTGGTGGTTAAATTATCTTTTTATCTAAATTATCATAGTTAAATTGAATTCGAATCAAGCTCCGGTGACTTCTTGAGGCACTTCGTCTGTGTATAGTCATCAAATTGTCGTAGATAATTAAATCCCCAGGCTCCCAATAATGAGAATATATGGGAGAGCAGGAGATCATTTTTTCCAAGAGATCTTCAAATTCATTTGGTTTAAAATTGCTCTCCGAAACAAAGGTGGGACTGAGGTAACAGTACTCGTTTCCGTTCACAGGGTGAGTCCTGATAAGTTTATGTTTGGTTGTGCCCGTTTTCTTTATTAATTTAATCTCTTGATCTGTCATTTGGTAAGAGGCAAGACCACCAGAATCAATAAATTTTGCAATGCTGTGAACACAAGTCATTTCGCGTAAGCGCTTGAGATATTGGTCATCAAGCTGTTTTAGCCAGTGACCGGTGTTAATCCATTCAATAAAAGTTTCAGATGAGTCTAGACACAACAGAGCTGTTCCAAAGTAGTCCTCATTTTTATAACTATTATCACTGTGCCAATCCAAAGGTTCATTAGCGAGAAATCCACTAGGCTTTCCCTCCGCAGTTTTTTCACTACTTACCCAAATGAGCTCAGGATCTTGCTGATAGCAGAAATCCAAGTTTTTAAATTGTAGGGACTTACCAAAGATCTCTTTTATTTTTTTAAGATCGTGGACTGTTGCCCTCGACTGGCGAATCACAATGACACCATATTTGAATAACAATTCGGACAAAATAGAGAAGTCAGCAGGAAGGGATTTAAGTAGAAGAACTGTATCCTCTGAGGTCCATCGAAGTTCATTATTTGGTTCAATTAATTTCTTTATAAGAAACCTCTAAGTTTTTGTAACCAGCTCGCTGAAGTTGTTTGGTCAAAGTTATCTGATCAAAACTGTTTCAACTTAAGTCGTGAAGCGAGTAAAAAATAGACTTAAGTTGAAAATTATCCTAGCAGGTTATGCTTATTTTGAAACAAAAAATCAAAAAAAATTGACTCCTTAAAGGGCTTCAATCATTATTATAAGCAATGATTTCGCGTCGCTACATTCTTACAAAAATTTTCCCAGTTCTCTTTTTGGAGCATTAGTTCCTGGATTTCTGAAACGAGATCGAGATGGAGGGGGTGAGCTTAAGAATACGAACTAACAAGCCTCCTTCGGTTATGAAGTACGAGGGCTTGGCCTCTCTTGAGAACGATTTTATAAAATCAAGGCAGATACTTTCAAAACTCTTCAAGGAAGAGCGTGGGTGGTATGTTTGGGAGTATAAGTTTAAAAATTACCAAGCCTATCACGCTTGGGAGTCCTATAGAAGGTCAACTGTAGAAAGTCGGGAGTTAGACTCGAGATATATCTTTTACAAAGATATCTTTCCATCGTAATTTCATCTGCAAATTTCACTATATGGCTCAAAGTTTTTTGTCTTGGCTGTAAGGTTTTGAGCTTTGTTTTGTCTTCAGAGAGAGTTGGCTGGCTTGGGCAAGAGCACAGACCTTGTCTTTGGTGACTTATTTGCGTAGAATTGCCATCATGAAGCCGCTCGCCCTATTTGTTAGAGTTTTTTTACTAATTGTAGCCTTTGTTATTGTTGTTTACAGTATCTATAATCTGAAATCTCAGGGTCTTGGGCGGGCTACCCAGAGCGCTTTAGGAGTGGATGCCTCAGATCCCCCTGAAATTAGAGGGAAAGTCATAAATAATTTAGAAAAAAATCCAGAGGCTTCGAGTCAAACCGAGGACTCTCCGAGCAAAAATTAACACGCCTATTGACATTATATGGCTAAAACATATTATAGTGCCTCAATTGTTCAGGTGTAGCTCAGTCGGTAGAGCAGGTGACTGTTAATCACCCTGTCGGGGGTTCAAATCCCTCCACCTGAGCCA